>JADZCN010000136.1 GCA_020851565.1 Acidobacteriota bacterium
CGCTCTACCTCGAGGAGCTGGGCGTGAAGCCGGGCGACGCCGTGTCGTACTACGCGCGCGCCACCGACAACAACGCCGTCGGCGGGCCCCAGCGCGCGACGAGCGACATGTTCTTCCTGCGCATCCGCCCGTTCAACAAGGACTTCAAGCCGGCGACCTCGATGGGCGGTGGCGGAGGCGGCGGCGGAGGAGGGATGGACCAGGTCGGCGCGCTCTCGCAGCAGCAGCGCCAGATCATCGCCGGCACGTTCAACATGCAGCGCGACCGCCGGCAGATGGCCGGCGACAAGTTCCGCGAGGGCATGACCGTCCTCACGTTGTCGCAGAGCCGCCTGCGGGAGCAGGTGGAAGGCCTCGTGGAGCGGATGAACAGCCGGCTGGTGACGCCGGATCCCGCCTTCCAGAAGATCGCGGAGCTGCTGCCGAAGGCCGCCGAGTCGATGAAGTCCGCCGAGGGCAAGCTCCAGGGCCAGAGCCCGGACGGCGCGCTCCCGCCCGAGCAGCAGGCGCTGCAGTTCCTCCAGCAGGCCGAGGAGGAGTTCGAGCTGCAGGTGCAGACGCAGCAGAACAGCGGTGGCGGCGGGGGCGGCGGGGCCGGATCGATCGCCGAGGACCTCGCCGACCTCTTCAAGATGGAACTGGATCGCATGGCGAACCAGTACGAGACGAGCCAGCGTGCCGACCAGCAGGCCGGCGACCAGCGGATCGACGAGCTCGCCGAGAAGCTGAAGGAGCTGGCCCGCCGGCAGGAGCAGGAGCTCGAGCGCCAGCGGCGGATGGCCGCAGGGCAGGCGCCGCGCGGGAACAGCAGCGAGCTGCAGCGTGCCCTCGCCGAGCAGGCCGAGGAGGCCGCACGCCAGCTCGAGCGGCTCTCGCGCGACCAGAACCGGCAGGACCTGGCCAGCACGGCGCGCCAGCTGCGCGACGCCGCGGACGCCATGCGCCGCGCCGCCGCCAACGGCGACGCCAGCGCCCAGGGGCAGGCCGCGGCCGCCGCCGAGCGCCTGCGTGAGGCCCAGCGGCAGCTCCAGCGCTCGCAGGGCGACCGGGCTCAGCGCGACGTGCAGGATGCCGTGCGCCAGGCCGAGGAGATCGCGCAGGAGCAGAAGGACATCGCGGACGATGTGAACGACCTGCCGAACGCGGGCGCAGACCGGCTGGGCCGCGCGCAGATGGTCGGCCAGCGCAAGGATGCGCTCGAGCAGAAGGTCGCGAGCCTCGAGCGCCAGCTGGATCGGATGGCCAACGAGACCGCGAAGGACGCGAAGGACACGTCGCGCAAGTTGGCCGAGGCCGCCAACGGCATCCGCGAGAACCAGCTGAAGGAGAAGATCCGGTACTCGAAGCGCGCCGCGCAGGGTGGGGCGCCGGAGGAGTTCGCCCGGAATCTCGAGGCGCAGATTGGCGTCAACATCGATCAGCTTCGCGAGACGCTCGGCCAGGCCGCGGACGCGGCCTCCCGCCAGGGGCAGGCCCGCGGCGCCGATGCACTGGAGCGCGCGCGCAACCTCGCGCGTGGGGCGGAGTCGCTCGGGCGTCGCATGGAAGAGCGTGCGCGACAGGGCCAGGCGGGACGTGGCGATCAGCAGTCGCAGGAGGGCGAGCCGGGCCAGCGTGGCGACGAGGCCGGCCGGCAGCAGGGGCAGCAAGGCGAGCGCGGCCAGCAGGGGCAGCAGGGCCAGGCCGGTCAGCAAGGCCAGCAAGGCCAGCAGGGGCAGCAGGGGCAGCGGGGTCAGCAAGGCCAGCAGGGCCAGGCCGGTCAACAGGGCCAGGCGGGCCAGCAGGGCACGGCCGACGGCCGGATGGGGGGCGGCGACACGCGCGGCGGCGCCTGGGGCGGCGGGCCCTGGGGTGATCGCCGTCCGGGCGACTACTACACCGCCGACGACATCCGGCAGTTCCGCGGCGAAGCCCGCCGCTGGCTCGGCGAGGCCCAGGAACTGCGCAACATGCTCCGCGAGCAGGGCGTGGATGCGCGGGAGCTGGACGAGATCATGCGGCGCATGCGCGAGCTGGACTCCGATCGCGCCTACAAGGACGTGAACGAGCTCGAGCGCCTGCAGTCCTACGTATCCGAGGGCGTGAAACGCTTCGAGTACAACCTTCGGCGGCGCGCCGGCGAGGAAGCCGATCGCGCCATCGTCGCAGGCTCGGAGGACGTGCCGCCGGAGTTCAAGGCGCTCGTCGAGGAGTACTACCGATCGCTCTCCAGGGGGCGCACGCAGAAATGAGGAAGGCCGCCGGCGCGATGATCGTGGCCGTCCTGCTGGCCGCGTCGCTGGCCGAGGCCCAGCGTGGGTGGGGGCGTGGCTTCGGACGCTGGGGCGGTGAGGCCGGCGTGCCGCCGCGGTTTGCCACCGAGGCCGATCAGGACGGCGGCTTCCACTTCTGCCGGTTGATGTACACCGCCGTGCGCGCGCAGCAGCGCGGCATGGGGTGGGGGACCGACTACCCGTTTGCCGACATCAACTTCTCGATCCGCCTCTCCGAGATGACCAAGACCGTGGTGTCGAAGAAGGGCGAGAATCCCAATCACATCGTCGTGAAGCCTACGGACGAGTGGCTGTCGATGTGTCCCTTCGTCATGGCGTCGGACCCGGGGAGCGCGGGCTTCTCGCCCGAGGACGCACAGGCGCTGCGCCAGTACCTGCTGAAGGGCGGGTTCCTCTGGGTGGACGACTACTGGGGACCCTATGCGTGGGAGGATTTCGCCCGCGAAATCGCCAAGGTCCTGCCGCCCGGCCAGTACCCGATCAAGGACCTGATGCCGGACCACCCCATCTACCGCGCGCTCTTCGAGGTGAAGGACATCCACCAGGTACCGGCGTGGCAGTACTGGAGCCAGACCGGAGGGGACACGTCGGAGATGGGCCCGCTGTCGGCGCGCGCGCACATGGCGGCCATCACCGACGCGCACGGTCGCGTCATGGTGCTGATGACGCACAACACCGACATCGCCGATTCGTGGGAGCGCGAGGGCGAGGAGCCCGCGTACTTCTACGCCTTCTCGCCCAACGGCTACGCCCTTGGCATGAACGTGGCCGTCTACGCGATGACCCATTGACATGGCTCGCCTCGCCCGGCTGGTCGCGCTCGTGCTGGTGGTGGTGACCGCGACGCTCGCCGCGCAGGAGCCCTTCATGTGGCGAGGCTGGGGGCGCCGCGTGCCCCCGCGTTTCCCGACGGCGGAGAGCTTCGACGGCAAGTTCAACTTCTGCCGCCTGATGTTCACGAGCCGGTGGCGCGAACCGAGCGGCTCGGGCTGGAACACCGACTACCCCGGAGCGGACCTGAACTTCCCCATCCGCCTGGGTGAGCTGAGCAAGGTGCAGATCAGCCGGCAGCCCTCGGGTGACGCCAACCACCTGGTCGTGCGGCCCACCGATCCCTTCCTCTTCCAGTGCCCCTTCCTGCTGGCCTCGGATATCGGTACCGCGCACTTCGAGCCCGAGGAAGGGCTGGCGCTGCGGACGTACTTCCAGAAGGGCGGGTTCCTCTGGGTGGACGACTTCTGGGGCCACCGCGCGTGGGATGTCTGGGTGGATCAGATCAGCCGCATCCTGCCTCCGTCCGAATACCCCATCGAGGACGTCCCGATGACGCACCCGCTATGGCGCACGCTGTTCGAGGTGAAGGAGCTGCCGCAGATTCCCGCCATCAGCCACTGGCGACGGTCGGGAGGCGAAACCAGCGAGCGAGGCGCCGAGACCGCCGTGCCGCACATCAGGGCCATCCACGATCGGCACGGGCGCATCATGGTGCTGATGACGCACGACACCGACATCTCGGATTCCTGGGAGCGCGAGGGCGAGGAGCCGGAGTTCTTCTACCAGTTCTCGCCGAATGGCTATGCGCTGGCGATCAACGCCGTGATCTACGCGATGACGCATTAGGGGCCGGCCTCGCCGGTGGGACCCGTTGCGCGGGTGGGCGGCGTTTCGCGCCGTGGGCCGCCTTCGGCGGCGGGCCGTTGGTGGGCCGGGTGCGCCGGTGGGACCTCCGTGTTCCGCCGATCCCGCCGAAGGCCTGCCCGGAGGGCCCACCGACGCCCGCCGAAGGCCTGGTCGGGCCCACCGCCGAAGGCGGCCCCTCCCGAAGGGCCTCAGTGCACCGTGCCCGGCTCCGCCGACGCGGTGCGCTCGATGAGCGCCTTCACTTCCAGCAGCTCCAGCATCGCGCGGCAGCGGGCCACGGGGCCCGGCTGCTCGAGCAGCGCCTGCCGCTCGACCGGGTCGAACTCCAGGTACTGCGCGAGCGCGTTGACCAGGTCGGCGTCGGGCATGGTTTGCGGGAGGAACGACTCGGCCCGCGCGCGCTCGAAGAGCGGCGCCAGCCGCGCCTCCAGGCGACGGCGCTCGCCCGAGAGTGCCGCGCGCTCGAGATCGTTCACCGACTCGTCCAGCGGGCTGATGATGGCCGTGCGATACAGCTGGCCGGGAGCGGGCTCGTCCTCACCGAGGATCCGGAACTTCTCGACGCCCCTGAGGACGAGGTTGAACCGGCCGTCCGCCAGCCGCTCGACGTGGGTGATGACGCCGGAGCAGCCGACGGCGTAGACCGGCGGGCGCTCGCCGGCCTCGTCGTAGCCGGCCTTGAGCAGCGTCATGCCGATGATGCGGTCGCCTGACAGCGCGTCGGCGACCATCTGTCGGTACCTCGCCTCGAAGATGTGGAGCGGCAGGAAGACGTTCGGGAACAGCACGACCGTCGGCAGCGGAAAGATGGGGATGGTGCTCGTGGCCATCAGTGCACCGTCTTCGTCTTCTTGTCCATGTAATCCATCAGCACGTACTGCCCCAGGGTGTACGGCGTGGTGAAGTACGCCTTCCCCCGGCACATGGCGGCGACCCGCCGGACGAACGCCACCAGGTCGTAGTCGCGTGCCAGCATGAACGTGTTGATCATGATGCCCGCCTTCGCGCACGCCGACACCTCGGCGAAGGTCTCGGCGATGACGAACGGGTCGAGCCCGAAGGCGTTCTTGTAGATGCGGCCGTCGGGCTGCGTGAGCGCCGAGGGTTTGCCGTCGGTGATCATCACGATCTGCCGCATGTCCTTGCGCTGCTTCTCGAGCAGGCGCCGCGCCAGCCGCAGGCCCTCGCGCGTGTTGGTGTAGTACGGGCCGACGCGCACGCGCCCGAGCTCGCGGATGGGAATCTCCTCCGCGCTGTCGTGGAACAGCACCGCCTGCAGCGTATCGCCCGGGTACTGCGTGCGGATGAGGTGCGCGAGCGCCATGGCCACGCGCTTGGCGGGGGTGAAGCGATCCTCGCCGTAGAGGATCATGCTGTGGCTGCAGTCGAGCATCAGCACGGTGGCGCACGAGCTCTGGTACTCGCCCTGCGCGACCATCAGGTCCTGGTAGTCGATGTCGATGCCGCTCGTGGTGACTGCAAGAGCCTGTTCGGGCTCCGGCTGGTAGCCGCCCTGGCCCGCGCGGCGGGCGGCCTCGCCCTCGGCCCGCTCCGCCGCCTGGCGCGACACGGCGTTCAGGATGGTGGCCGTCGCGTCGATGTTGAGCGTGTCACCGAACTCGTAGGGCTTCGGCGCGCCGCTCGTCTCCACGCCGGTGGAGAGGTCGCGCGTGTCGTGGCGGCCGGCGCTGCTGTGGCCGAGGGAGCCGAGCAGGTCACGGAGCGCCTTGTACCCCAGGAAGTCCAGCGCCTTGTCGGTGACCTCGAAGTGCACCTCGCCGGCGTCGCCCTCGCCGGGTCCGCCGCCTTGACGGCGTCGCGCCTGCTCGGCCTGCAGGTCCGGCGCCGGGCTGATGTAGCCCGACTCCTGCATCCGCTGGATGATCTGCTGGATGAGCTGCTCGAGCTGCTCGCGGATCTCGTCCTCGCTGCCTTCCGCCTGGTCGCCGAACAGCTGCTCGATGACGTCCGGCGGCAGCACCCCGCCGCTGAACAGGGCCTCGAGGATCGCATCGTGCAGCGCCTGCATGGTCCGGTCCATGCCCCCCGACGGATCCCACGGGTTGTCGAACCCGCTCGAGAGCAGCAGGTCGCTCAGCTTCGACATGAGCTCGTCCATGTCGAGCTCGTCCAGCGGGTTCGGGACGTACTTGGAATACTTGAATCTCATCGTCTCAGGCCGCGTCGCCGGGGCTGAAGCCCCGGCGCTTCGTCTTAACACCCGGATCCCGCGTCACTCCAATTGGCTGGCACTCCCCCGCGACGCGCTCCCGTCCAGGCCCACTCCCGTCGCGATCCAGTCCCGTCGCGATCCCACTCCCGTCGGGCGTCCTCCCGCCTCCCGGTTCCCGACTCCCGACTAGTTGTAGTACCGCTTCTTCTTCCGCCCACCGCCTTCGTGCCCGGGCTCGTCGTCATCGTCCGGCGTGAGGACCGGTGTGCGGCGATCCGAGGCCGTGGAGGGCCGCCTGGCGGTCTCCGTCCCGTGGAAGCCGCGCCCGTCGCTGCGGCTGATCTTCTTCTGCGCGTAGAGCCCTTCCAGCACGAAGTCCACGGCGGCGGCAACCTGCGGTGCCGCGGCATCGGCGGGAGTCCCGGCGCGCCGCGCCATCTCGACGAGCCCCTGCACCTTGTGCGCCTCGCTCAGGACCGCCGACGCCGGCTCGAGGTCGCCCAGGTTCAGCGACCCTCCGAGGTCGAACCACTCCACGATCGAGCGCGTATCCGCGTCGGGGAAGTGGCCGTCGAAGACGTTGGCGACGGCGGCCCGGATGAGCTCGCGCCCGATCTGGTCGGCGCCCTTCAACTCACCTTCGTATTCGAGCTCGAGCTTTCCGGTCATGGAGGGCAGCGCCGCGTAGATGTCGATGATGCGCGGGACGACCATCGACTCGCCGGCGGCGAGCGCGCGTCGCTCGGCATTCGAGACGACGCTCTCGAGCACGCTGATGGGCATGCGCTGGCTGACCCCCGAGCGCTTGTCCACGCGGCGGTCCTGGCGGGCCTGGAAGGCCAGCTCCTCGACGGCTTCGCGGACGAACGGCGGGATCTGCACGGGCGTGCCGCGCTCAATCCATGCCTCCTGCTCGGTGATGGCCATGGCCTCGGCCCGCGACGCGAGGTAGTGCGTGCGGATCTCGGCGCCGATGCGGTCCTTGAGCGGCGTGATGATCTTGCCGCGCGCGGTGTAGTCCTCGGGGTTGGCCGAGAAGACCACCATCACATCCAGAGGCAGCCGGACGGGGTAGCCCTTAATCTGGACGTCCCCTTCCTGCAGGATGTTGAACAGGCCCACCTGGATCTTGCCGGCGAGGTCCGGCAGCTCGTTGATGGCGAAGATGCCGCGGTTGGCGCGGGGGAGCAAACCGAAGTGCATGGCCAGCTCGCTGCCGAGTTGCAGGCCGGTCTTCGCGGCCTTGATCGGATCGATGTCGCCGATCATGTCGGCGATGGTCACGTCCGGCGTGGCCAGCTTCTCGACGTAACGCGCCTCGCGCGGGAGCCACGTGATGGGCATGGCATCGCCCTCCTCGCTCACGAGGTGGCGCGCGTAGGCGGACAGCGGCGCGAGCGGATCGTCGTTGATCTCGCTGCCCGGCACGACCGGCAGCCACTCGTCGAGCAGCGTCGTGAGGGCACGCAGGATGCGGGTCTTCGCCTGGCCGCGGAGGCCGAGCAGGATGAAGTGGTGACGCGAGAGGATGGCGTTGGCCAGCTGGGGCACCACGGTGTCGTCATAGCCGATGATGCCCGGGAAGAGCGTCTCGCGGCGGCGGAGCCGCCCGGTGAGGTTGTCGCGGACTTCGTCCTTCACGGGACGGCGGCGGTAGGCCCCGGCGGCGATGGCGGCCTTCAGCTCGCCCAGGGTCTCGATGCGGGGTGGTGCGGACATGTCGCCTATTATGACTCCGTGGCGCTCCGGCCTGGTCCCCGTCCCCCTGTCTTCCAGTCGAGCCGCCCGCTGGTGTTCGCGCATCGGGGCGGCGCCGCGCTCGCCCCGGAGAACACGCTGGTGGCCTTCGAAGGCGGGCTGTCGCACGGTGCGGACGGGATGGAGCTCGACGTCCACATGTCACGGGATGGTGTGCCCGTGGTCATGCACGACGCCACGGTGGACCGGACGACCAATGGCACCGGCCCGGTCGCCTCGTTCACCGCCGCCGAGTTGGCAAAGCTGGACGCGGGCCATCACTTCGAGCGGGACGGCTTTCCGTTCCGCGGCCGTGGGCACGGCGTGCCGACGCTGGAGGCCGTGCTCGCGCGGTGGCCGGCCGCCCGCGTCATCATCGAGATGAAGAACGGCACGCCGGCGCTGGGCGCGGCGGTGGTCGACGTCGTGCGGCGCATGGCTGCCCAGTCGCGGGTGTGCCTGGGCTCGTTCCAGCAGGAGGTGCTCGACGCGGTGCGCATCCTCGCGCCCGAAATCGTCACCAGCGCTTCACAGCCGGAGGCGAAGCGTACGCTGCGTCGCTCGTGGGTGAGGTGGCCGTTCCGGCCGCAGCGCCCGTATGTGGCGTTCCAGGTCCCGGAGTGGTCGGGGCGCACGCGCGTGGTGTCCCCGGCATTCGTCCGCCAGGTACACGGTGAGGGCCAGGTGCTCCAGGTCTGGGTCGTGGACAGGGAAGCGGACGCGCAGCGCCTCCTCGACATGGGCGTGGACGGCCTCATCTCGGATCGCCCCGACCTGCTCGTCCCCTTCCGCAATCGCTGGGCCGCCGAACCCCAGAACCCGAGAACCTGAGAACCCGAGAACCCCAGAACCTGAGAACCCCGAGAACCCGCGAACCCGAGAACCCGAGAACCATGAACCCACCCACCCTCCAGGACGTCTACGCCGCCCGCGAGCGCCTCGCCGGGCACGTGCCGGTTTCGCCCCTGATGAAGCATCCGCTGCTCGACGAGGAGAGCGGGCTCGATATCCGCGTGAAGCACGAGAACCACAACCCGACCGGCGCCTTCAAGGTGCGCGGCGGCGTGAACCTGGTGAGCACGCTCACCCCCGAGCAGCGCGCGCGGGGGCTCGTGACGGCCAGCACCGGCAACCACGGGCAGTCCATTGCCCTGGCCTCGCGGCTCTTCGGCGCGGCCTGCACGGTCTTCGTGCCCGAGGGCAACAATCCCGAGAAGAACGCGGCGATGCGCGCATTCGGTGCCACGGTGGAAGAAGGGGGTCGCGACTTCGACGAGGCCCGCGCCCGCTGCGAGAGGCGCGCCGAGGAGACCGGGGCCCGCTACGTGCACTCGGCCAACGAGCCGCTGCTGATCGCGGGCGTGGGGACCTACGCGCTCGAGATCTTCGAGCACGAGCCCGACGTGGACGTCATCTTCGTCCCCATCGGCGGCGGGAGCGGCGCCTGCGGGCTCATCACCGTGCGCAACGCGCTCGGCTCGACGGCGCGCATTGTCGGCGTCGGCGCCGTGAACGCGGATGCGATTGCCCGCTCGTGGCGGGGGCCCGAGCGGGTGGTGGGGGAGTCCGCCAACACGTTCGCCGAGGGCGTGGCCACGCGCGTGACCTTCGACCTCACGTTCGGCATCCTGAAGGAGCACCTGGACGACTTCGTTCTCCTCACCGAGGAGGAGCTCGCCGAGGGCGTGCGCGTCGCGCTGCGCACCACGCACAACCTCGCCGAGGGCGCCGGCTCGGCGTCGATCGCCGCCGCGCTCAAGCTCAGGGACTCGCTGCGGGGCCGGAAGGTCGTCTGCGTGATGTCGGGCGGCAACCTCGACCAGGCGAAGCTGAAGTGGGTGCTCGGGTGCTGAGCGGGGACCGGCTCCCGCCTTCCCCGGTCGCGGCCCCCGCGGCTCCCTCGACGCGATCCTTCCTCGTCGCCGCGCTCGCCTTCGGGGCGCTGGTGTTCCTGACACCCGGCGTGGCGTGGCTCTTCCGAGCGCCCATCAATCGTGGAGGCGCGCTCGGCCTGGTCACGCTCGCCGCCGTGGCCGTCCTGCTGCTGGCGCTGTCGGCGGGCTGTCTCGCGCTCTTCATGCGCGGCCACCATCGCGCCCTGGTGCCCCCCGACCTGTCGCGCGTCGCGACGGTCGTGCCGGATGCGGAACGTGCCCTCATGGTCGCGTTCGGCTTCGATCCCGACGACCTCGGCGCGAATCGGGCCGGCCGGCTGTCGCCGCGACAGCACGCCAACCTCGGGGCGAGCCGCGTGATGATGGCCATCATGGCGACCGTCATGCTGGGCGTGACCTACCTGAGTCTCGCGCTGATGCCCGTGGCGATGGGCACCGGTCTGGTCTCGGGCTCGACAACCCGGGCGGCGGACGCGGCGGGCTACCTGGTCGGCGTCGGCATCATCAACGCCCTCATTGGCGGATCGCTCGTCTACGGGTACAGGCAGATGCGCGACCAGCTTCACGGCCGCATGAGCGTGGCTGAAGGCCCGGCCGGGGAGCCCTCGTACGACGTGGAAGGGCCGGCTGCGACCAGGTCCATCCTGACCTCGCGCGTTGGGGCGGTGCTCGTCCCGCTCACGACCGACGCGCAGGTCGAAGCGCTTCGAACAGGCGTGCGCTACCGCATCTACCATCTCGCGGGACCGCTTGCCCGCGTGCTGTCGATCGAGCCGATCGAGCGCTGAGCGGGCTGCCTCAGCGTTCCCCGACCAGCCCCTGGAACACCTCGTCGTACATCGCGGGCGTGACCGTGCCGGTGTTGGTGTTCTGTCGTGAGGGGTGATAGCAGCCGATCAACCGCCCGGGCAGGTGTGCGGGCCCTCGCGAGCCGCGCCTCCGCTCGAGCGCTCGCATGTCGAACACGGTTCCATGACCGAAGGCGGGCTTCGGCCGTGGCAGCACGTGCTGGCGCGCGAGCAGCTGCAGCCACGCGTCCCAGGCGATCTTCCCGAGCGCCACGACGGTGTCCACGCGCGGCAGGTGAGCCAGCTCCGCTTCGAGATGATCCAGGCAGGCGGCCACCTCGTCGGGCGTGGGCTTGTTCTGCGGCGGCGCGCACCGGACTGCGGCCGCGATGTACATGCCCCTCAGGGCCAATCCGTCATCCGGGTGGTCGGACGTGTCGCGGTTGGCGAACCCGGCCCGGTGCAGCGCCGCCATCAGGAAGTCGCCGGAGCCGCCTCGGCCGTCGCCGGTGAAAACGCGTCCGGTGCGGTTCGCGCCATGGGCGGCCGGCGCCAGGCCGAGGATGAGGATGCGCGCCTGGGGATCGCCGAAACCCGGGACAGGGCGCGCCCAGTAGGTCCAGTCCCGGTAGGCCGCCCGCTTCGTCTCGGCGATGCCTCGACAGTAGCTCCGCAGGCGCGGACAGCGCTCGCAGCTAACGATCTGCGACGTTACGGCCGAGAGGGAGGAAGGATGGCGAAAGCGTGGGCGATTCCTCGTCTTCACACTACAATGGTACGATTGCCTCGCGACGAGAAGGAAGGTCATACACGGCCATGAGAAATACTGCACCAATGGATCCCGCGCAGCTCGAAGCCCTCGAAACCCGCGAGTGGCTCGACTCGCTGGACGACGTGATTCGGCACGGCGGGTCGGCCCGGGTCGGCCGCCTCCTCCGGGACCTCGGGATTCACGCCCAGAAGTCCGGCGCCAAGCTCCCCTTCACTGCCAACACTCCCTACATCAACTCCATCCATCCCAGCGAAGAAGTCCCCTATCCCGGCAGCCGCGAGGTCGAGCGCCGAATCAAGAGCCTGGTTCGCTGGAATGCCATGGCGATGGTCGTCCGGGCGAACCGCCTCGAGGACGGCATTGGCGGTCACATCTCCACGTTCGCCTCGTCGGCCACGCTCTACGAAGTGGGCTTCAACCATTTCTTCCGCGGCCGGGACAACGGGAACGAAGGCGACATCGTGTACTTCCAGGGCCACGGCTCCCCGGGCATCTATGCACGTGCGTTCCTGGAAGGGCGCATCAGCCTGCAGCAGCTGGAGAACTTCCGGCGCGAGCTCAAGCCGGGCGGCGGCCTGTCGTCGTACCCGCACCCGTGGCTCATGCCCGATTTCTGGGAGTTCCCCACGGTGTCGATGGGCCTGGGGCCCATCATGGCCATCTACCAGGCGCGCTTCAACCGCTACATCGAGGACCGCGGGCTCAAGCCGGTGACCGACGCGAAGGTCTGGGCGTTCCTGGGTGACGGCGAGACCGACGAGCCCGAGTCGCTGGGCGCCATCACGCTGGCGTCGCGCGAGAAGCTGGACAACCTGGTCTTCGTGATCAACTGCAACCTGCAGCGGCTCGACGGTCCGGTGCGGGGCAACGGCCAGATCATGCAGGAGCTCGAGGCCATCTTCCGGGGCGCGGGCTGGAACGTCATCAAGGTGATCTGGGGCTCGGAGTGGGACGCGCTGCTCGACAAGGACACCGAGGGCCTGCTGGTCAAGCGGATGGGCGAGGTCGTGGACGGCGAGTACCAGAAGTACGCCGTCGAATCGGGCGCCTACATGCGCAAGCACTTCTGGGGCGCCGACCCGCGGCTGCTCGACATGGTCAAGCACCTGTCGGACGAGCAGCTGAAGCGGCTCAAGCTGGGCGGGCACGATCCGGTCAAGGTGTACAACGCCTTCAAGCGCGCCGCGGAGACGAAGGGGATGCCCACGGTCATCCTCGCGCGCACCATCAAGGGCTACGGCATCGGCGAGTCGGGTGAGGGCAAGAACATCACCCACCAGCAGACGAAGCTGAACGAGGACGAGGTGCGCGCGTTCCGCACC
>JADZCN010000137.1 GCA_020851565.1 Acidobacteriota bacterium
CCGAGTCGCGCTGGGAGGCCCTGGGCCCCGCCAGCGTGTCCCGCGCGCTGCTGCAGGCAGCGGCGGCCGGAGCGATGGTGACGCTCATCCTCGTGCTGAGGAGCCGCGTTTCCCTCGACTTCATCTACTTTCAATTCTAGGAAACAGGGATCAGGAACTAGGGATCAGGGATCAGGGGATCGGGGATCAGGCCCCAAGACCTCAAGACCTCAAGACCTCAAGACCAGGAATGTCAATGTCCGAACAGAAACTCAAGATTGCGGTCTTCATCGACTTCGACAACGTCGAGATCGGCGTGAAGACCACCCTCGGCCTCCAGTTCGATATCGGTGCGGTGCTCGAGGCCATCAAGGAACGCGGTGAGATCGTCACCAAGGTCGCCTTCGGCGACTGGAAGCGCTCGGGTGACTATGGCCGCGCGATGTCGAACCACGCGGTGCGGCTCGTGCAGCGTGTGATGACGCCAGGGGGCGACAAGAACGGCGCTGACATCAACCTGGCGCTCGACGCGCTGGAGATGGCCTTCACCCATGCGCACATCAACGCCTTCGTCATCGTGGGCGGCGACAGCGACTTCATCACGCTGGTCGAGAAGCTGAAGCAGTACGACCGCAAGGTGTTCGTCGTGGGCGGCCGGTCGTTCACCAGCCAGGTGATGCAGAAGAACTGCACCGAGTTCATCGCCTACGAGAACATCGTGCCCGACCGTCGCCCGCACCGCCAGGAGCGCGGCGAGCGGCCCCGCGTGGCTGCCGGTTCGCAGGCCATCGACGGTGCGGTGCCACTGGTGAAGCGGGCGCTGAAGGTGCTGGCCGACCGCGAGGTCACGCCGCAGCTCGGGTTGCTCAAGAGCACCCTGCTGCAACTCGACTCGTCGTTCTCGGAGCGCGACTACGGCTCCGGGAGCTTCCGCGACTTCGCCGACAAGCTTGCCGAGCACGGCATCGTCACTCTCAAGCACCAGGGCCGCAGCACCCTCGTGGAGCTCGTGGAGGGCGCCGAGGTAGCCGTGCCCGTGACGCCGGTCGAGGGGACCGCCGCGCCCGTGGCGCCACCCTCCGCCGAAGAGCTCGCGGAGCTGGCGCCGGCAGAGGCGCAGGCGCCCGCGGCGCACGCGCGGCGCCGGAACGGCGATGAGACGCGACGCGGCCACGAGGACGATCAGCACGGAGCGCCGGGAGCTCAATCCAGGCGCGATAGCGTGGATGCCGCCTCGCTGGGCGAAGGCGTGGCACTGGTGCGCCGGGTGCTCACCGAGGGCGGTGCGCAGCCGCGGTGGCCGATGTACCCGCGACAGTTCAAGCAGTTCCTGCGCGCGGCGGACCCGACGTTCGACGAGCGCAAGTACGGTTCCATTGCCGAGTTGATGCGCGCGTGCCAGAAGGACGGTCTCCTGAAGCTGGAGCGCGACCGGCAGGGCGGCCTGCGGGTGTTCGCGGCCGGAGGCGGCACGCCCCGCGTGGCGGTGCCGCACGGGTGGTCCATCCTGGCCGGCGGCCAGCCCGGGGCGTCGGCGCTCGAGGAAACCGGCGAAGGCCCGGAGATCCCCGAGGACCTGCCGCCACCGGCCGCGAGTGTCAGCCACGAGCTGCCGGATGACGACATCGGCAACCGGATCGTCGGCGGCGCCGTGGACGTCACGCGCGAGATGATCGGGGGCGTGGGTGGTGGCCGCATGGCGCCGCCCTTGTCGGACGACGATTCGCAGCCCGAGGAGGACGAGCCCCAGCCGCCGGCGCCGAAGGCGAAGCGGACCCGCAAGACCGCTGCGAAGAAGACCGCCGCGAAGCGCACGACGACGCGGAGGAAAAAGGAGTAAGGCCCGCCGCCGTCTTCGACTTCGGCGGGTGGGCCTCGGGGGGGCCGCGCTTCGCGCGGTGGGATTCGGGGTGTCGAGTTTGGAGCGCCGGGGCTTCGCCCCGGCGACCGCGGTCAGTACATCGTCTCGACGTAGCCGTGCTCGCGCGTCCACTGGACGCGCCGCAGCATGTCGCGGCGGCCGGGTGAATGGAAGAAGACGAGGATCTCGTCGAAGCGCGGTTGTTCCGGGTCGCTGATGGCCCGGGCGATCGCCTGGGCGTCTTCGAGATGGCGCGTTTCGACTTCGACGACCAGCGCGCGGTGCGCGGAGACGCGATGGGTGATGGTCCAGCGCGGCGGCGCGGGAGGACCCAGCGAGAGCGTCACCCAGGCGAGCCCTCCCGTGACGATGGCGGCCGCCAGAAGCCGTGAGACCACGGGCGCGAGCACGGGGGGTACGATACCAGCCCGCGAGACCCTCAGGAACCCGAGAACCTCAGAACCTGAGAACCCGAGAACCTGAGAACCCGAGAACCTCAGAACCCGAGAACCTGAGAACCCGAGAACCCGAGAACCTCAGAACCCCAGAATGCTCCACGTCACCAACGGCTCTGTCGCGCTCTCCCGCCTGCACGATCTTGGTGTCCCGGGCCGAATCGTGCCGTGGGACGACGTGCTGCACGAGGGCCCCGTGCCGGCCGGTTTGAGCGAGCAGGCCCTGCGGCGGGTGCGGGCGGAGTTCCTGGCGATCGACTGGGGCGATGCCGCGGAGATCGAGCGCTCGCTGGCCGCTCGCGACGCGGCGCTGGCCGAGGCGACGGCCGGCGACGAGATCGTGCTGTGGTTCGAGCACGACCTCTACGATCAGCTGCACGTCCTTCAGGTGCTCGCCCAGCTGGGGCCCCTCCGGCCCCCGCGCGGCGGCGCGCGCGTGACGGCGATTCTCGCGGACGACTACCTGGCCGCGCAGTCGGACGAGCAGCTGGCGGCGTGGTTCGGGGCGCGGAGGCCGCTCGGCCCCGAGCAGTGGGAGGCCGCCGCCGACGCCTGGGCCCGGTTTCGCGCGCCGGAGCCCACCGGGCTGGCCGGCTTCGCCCATCCAGGCGCGTGGCCTTCACTGAGATCCTCCGTCCGACGGCACCTGCAGCAGTTCCCGTCCGCCCATGACGGCCTGTCGCGCACCGAGCGGCAGACGCTCGCGGCGGTCGCGGGGGCGCCGCTTACCGTCCGCGACACGTTCCGCGCCGCGAACCACGCAGTGGAGCCGGCGATCTTCATGGGGGACGCGGGCTGGTGGTCGCACATTCACCGACTCGTCGTCGCGGCACATCCGCTCATCCGCGTCGTGGGCGAGCCACCTTCGGGCTGGCACGATCCGGATTGGTGGCGCGACGAACCGTCGGCCCCTCGGCTGGAGCTGACGGAGAGCGGCCGGCGCGTCCTTGCTGGCGAACTGGATCACGTGGCGCTCAACGGCATCGACCGCTGGCTGGGCGGCGTGCACCTGGCCGCCGAACCCGCCTCGGGAGGCACGAGCACGCCGATCTGGCGCTGGCACGAGGCGCGCGGCCTCGTCGAGAGAACCTAGAGAACCCAGAACCCGAGAACCCCAGAACCCGAGAACCCGAGAACCCGAGAACCCCAGAACCCGAGAACCTTTACAATCTTTCCTGCCTTGTCCACGACTTACACAGCCAAAGACATCACCGTCCTCGAGGGCCTGGAGCCGGTTCGCAAGCGCCCCGGCATGTACATCGGAGGCGTCGGCTCCGCGGGACTGCACCACCTGGTCTGGGAGGTGCTGGACAACTCCATCGACGAGGCGATGAACGGCCACGCCTCGAACATCCGGGTGACCCTTCACAAGGACGGCTCGTCCATCACCATCGAGGATGACGGGCGCGGCATCCCGGTGGACGTGCACCCGAAGACGAAGAAGAGCGCCCTGGAGGTGATCTTCACGGTGCTCCACGCGGGCGGGAAGTTCGAGGCCGGCAACTACAAGACGGCCGGCGGCCTGCACGGCGTCGGTGCGAGTGTGGTGAACGCGCTGTCGCGCGAGCTGGTGGCCACGGTGCGCCGCGACGGCGGGCAGTGGGAGATGAGCTTCAAGCAGGGCAAGCCCACCGGCTCCCTCAAGAAGACCGGCCCGGCGCGCGGCAGCGGCACCTCCGTGTTCTTCCGACCCGACCCGACCATCTTCCCGAAGGTGGAGTTCGAGGGGCAGATCATCCGCGACCGCCTCGAGGTGGCCAGCTACCTGCATCGCGGCGTCAAGGTCACCTTCGAAGACGAGCCAGCCGGCCGCAAGGACGTCTTCCAGCATGCCGAGGGCCTGGTCGATTACCTGAAGAAGATCGTCGGCGAGCGACAGGCGAAGCCGGTGCACGAGGCGCCGTTCGTCCTGGAGAAGGACAACGGCGTGAAGCTGGAGCTCGTGCTGCAGTGGACCGAGTCCACCGACGAGCACCTGCGCAGTTACGTCAACGGCATCCCGACCGCGTCCGGCGGCACGCACGAGAACGGCTTCCGGGCGGGCGTAGGGAAGGCCGTGCGCAACTACATCGAGACGCACAACCTCTCGCCGAAAGGCGTCACGCTCACCGCCGACGACATCCGTGAGGGCACCACCGGCATCCTCTCCGTCTTCGTGCAGGAGCCGCAGTTCCAGGGCCAGACGAAGGATCGCTTGAACAACCCCGAGGTGCTCTCGGCGGTGGATGGCCTCGTGCGCCCGGCCCTGGAGCACTGGCTGAACAACAACCAGTCGGTGGCCGAGGCCATTGTCGCGCGCATCATTCTGGCGGCTCGAGCGCGCGAGGCCAGCCGCGCGGCCCAGCAGGAGGTGGTGCGGAAGGGGCCGACGGCAGGCCGCGTGAACCTGCCCGGCAAGCTCTCCGACTGCACGCATCCCGGCTCCATCACCAGCGAGCTCTTCATCGTCGAAGGCGACTCGGCGGGTGGGTCGGCCAAGCAGGGCCGCGATCGCGCGCGACAGGCCATTCTCCCGCTGCGCGGCAAGGTCCTCAACACCGAGGGCGTGTCCACGGCGAAGGTGCTCGAGAACAAGGAGCTGTCGGACCTGGTCACCGCGCTCGGATGCGGCGTCGGGAAGAACTTCGACATCAACCGGATGCGCTACGGCAAGGTGATCCTGCTGGCCGACGCCGACTCCGACGGCCACCACATCTCGACGCTGCTGCTCACGTTCCTGTACCGCCATCTGCCCCACCTGATCACGGCGGGGAAGGTGTACCTCGCCCAGCCGCCGCTGTACCGCATCGACATCGG
>JADZCN010000138.1 GCA_020851565.1 Acidobacteriota bacterium
CCGCGGCGCGCGCACCCGCGCGGGATCGATGTGGAAGTGGCGCGCCTGCGCGTACTCGAGAAACGCCGGCGTGATCCGCGGCGTGAGCGGGTCGGCCCCGACGATGATCGCTTTCGTGTTATCGGGATTTTGTGCCCACTCGCGTTATGTGCCCGCGTGCAGACACGTGACTGTGCTCCCTGCCTGTTCTTCTGAGAATGGCCACATAACGTCGCGCGACTGAAGCGGATGATCGCCTGGCGCCGAAGAGCGCAAGGAGGTTGTCCGCATGCTGGAGCGCTATTTCCTTCGTCCCGCCACGCTCGATCGCCTTCGGGGTTCATGGCTCGGAGATCCGCTCGAGCGATACGTGAGCTGGCTCAGTGAGCACGGGTACGCCGCTCGGAATGTGTTCCACCGCGTCCCGCTCGTCATGCAGTTCGGCACATTCGCCCAGGCACGGGCAGCACAGACGCTTGCCGACCTGCCGGCCCACGTGGATAGTTTCGTCGAGTACTGGATCGATCGGCGCGATCGACGGCGTCAGGTGAGACCCACCCGCGAGGCGCTCCGCAAAGAGATCCGCGGTCCGATTGAGCAGTTCCTCCGGGTCGTCCTCCCGGATTTCAAAGGACGCGGGCGGTCGCGTCGGCGTCGACCGCTGCCGTTTCCGACGATCATGCCGGCGTTCTTGACGTACCTGCGCGAGGAGCGCGGGCTACGCGACGCCACGATTGAGCATTATCGGTTTCATCTCGAAGCGCTGGGGACCTACCTCATTCGGCTCGAGCTGCTGCAACCAGCCGCCCTGTCACCCGTCGTGCTGAGCGGGTTCATCACCGACACGAGTTCAGGGCTCGCCAAGACGAGCATTCGGGATCGCTGCGGAGTTCTGCGCGTCTTCCTGCGTTATCTCCGTCGGGAGCGGCACGTCCCGCAGGATCTCAGTCAAGCGGTCGGCGCGCCCCAGACCCATCGGCTGTCCGGGATTCCGCGTGCGGTGACCTGGGAGGAGGTCCGACGGATGCTCGCGCAGGTCGATCGTCGCACGGTCGTCGGCCGTCGTGATTACGCGATCCTCCTGCTGCTGGTTACGTATGGCCTCCGCGGACGCGAAGTCGCCGCGCTGATGCTCGACGATGTGGATTGGCGGAATGATCGGCTCCACATCCCGCAGCGGAAGGGCGGCCACTCGACGACCTATCCGCTGTCCCCCATCGTGGGCAATGCGATCCTGGACTACGTCCAGCACGGGCGACCGACCACGCCCGATCGCCATCTGTTCTTTCGCGTCGTCGCCCCGCTCACGCCGGCGACCATGAATGTCATCGGCTGTGTGGCCGCGCAGCATCTGCGCGCGGCGGGTGTCCGCGTGCCGCGCCTGGGCTCCCACACCTTGCGCCACACGTGTGTCCAGCGGCTCGTCGACGCCGGCCTGTCGCTCAAGGTGATTGGGGACTACGTCGGGCACCGGCATCCCTCATCCACCCAGATTTACAGCAAGGTCGACGTCGAGACCCTGCGAGCCGTGGCGTGTGGCGACGGCGAGGAGATCGTATGAGACGGCAATGGTTGGGCTTTTCGAGTCCGCTCGCCTCCGCATTCGAGCAGTTCCTCGGACACAAACGCGCGCTCGGACGCCGATATCGCGTCGAAGAGTCGGTGCTCCGGCTCTTCGATCGGTTTCTCGTCGGGCAGGCCATCCCGCAGCTGGATCTGATCACCCCGCAGGTGGTGGACGGCTTTCTCGCCTCGCGACCGCGCGTGCGGCCGAGGAGTTACAACCATCTCCGTGGGGCCCTCGTGCGGTTCTTTGAGTGGTCGGTCGCGCAGGGACACGTGTCGAGCTCGCCCGTCCAAGCACCCCCGCGCCGCGTCACGGGGCAGCGTGTGCCGTTCATCTTCGATCCGCCGACGGCCCGACGGCTGCTCGAGATCGCCAGGGCCCTGCCCGACAATGCGTCGGCTCCGTGTCGCGGGCAGACGTACTACACGATCTTCGCCGTGTTGTACGGCCTCGGCCTCCGAGTCGGTGAGGTGTCGCGACTCACCATCGCTGACGTGGACCTGGATCGTCGGCTGCTGGTCATTCGAGAAACGAAGTTCGGGAAGACCCGGCTGGTGCCCTTCGGCCCCCGTATCGCCAGCTTGCTCACGGTCTACCGTGCGGCCACAGAAGCGCGGCGAGGGCCGCTCGCGGCAGACAGGCCGTTCTTCTCGTTCACCCGCCGCGGCGCGATCCATCCCTGCACGATCACCCAGACGTTTCACCATCTCATGCCCCGCCTCCAGTTGGTGATCCCTGATGGCGTGGCCTCCCCGCGGCTGCATGATCTGCGGCACTCCTTCGCCGTGGGCACCCTCCTCCGCTGGTACCGCACCGGCGTCGATCCGCAAGCCCGGTTACTGCACCTGTCGACCGTCCTGGGTCACGTCGATCCGGTGTCGACCGCCGTCTACTTGACCATCACGCCCGCGTTGCTGGCCGCGGCGAGCGAGCGCTTCGCTCGATACGCCGCGTCGAGCACCGAGGGAGGTACGCCATGACCCCCGGCGATCTGGGGCCGTACGTCCACGGCTACTTCCTCGATTATCTCGGCACGCAGAAAGGCCTTCGGCCGAGTTCGATCCGCGCCTACCGTGATGGATTTCGGCTGTTCCTCACCTTCGTCGCCGGTGACCGCCGCTGCGCCGTCTCGCGCGTACGGCTGGATGACCTCACCGTGGAGCGGGCGCAGCGCTTTCTGCACTTCCTGGAGCACGAGCGGCACAATCACATTCGGACGCGAAATCATCGGCGCGCCGTGCTCGTCAGCTTCTTCGAGTATCTCGCTCGGCGCGCACCCGAGCGTCTGGCCGTCAGTCAGCAGGTGGCGGGGATTCCCGTCAAGCGCGTGGCCCCACCGGAGACACGGTTTCTCGAACGCACCGATGTCGAAGCGTTGTTTCGGCGACTGCCCATGCGCGGTCGTCACGTGGCGCGCAATCGCCTCCTGCTCCTGTTTCTCTACAACACCGGAGCACGTGTCCAAGAAGTCGCCGATCTCCGCGTCGGCGATCTCGACCTCATCGCGCTCCGCGTCCGGCTGCACGGAAAAGGCGACAAGTGGCGGACGTGTCCGCTCTGGCCGCAGACGGTCGCAGAGCTGCAGCGGCATCTCGCGGCGAGACACATCTCGACGGCGCCGGATGCCCCCGTCTTCGTATCACACCACCGGCGCCCCCTGACGCGGTTCGGGATCTACAAGATCGTGCGCCGTTTGACGAGCACGCCCGGCACACCGACGACCGCCGCCGTGTACAGATGGGCGAGTCCGCACGTCTTCCGGCATACGGCGGCGGTCCATCTGCTTGAGGCCGGGGTCGACGTGAATGTGATTCGCGGCTGGCTCGGCCACGTCAGCCTGGACACGACGAACCGCTATGCCGAAATCAACACGCGCATGAAGGAGGCGGCCGTCCAGCTCTGTAAGCCACCCGTGGGCGGCGACCAAACCTGCCCCCCACACGCCGTTTGGCACGATGACGCCAGGCTGCTGTCCTGGCTGGCGTCGCTGTGAGACGTTATGTGGCCATCGACGCGTGCTCCGCCTCGATCTCTTCGCCACGTACGGCGGAAGTGCCACATAACGCGAGTGGGCACAAAACCCCGATTATGTGTCTGGTCACATAATCCGAAATGATGACGGCGAAGACGCCGCCGAAGAAGGCCCACGCGGCCTCGCACGCCTCAATGGCCCGCGCGGTGGTCTCCTCGAAGGCGGGATAGACGAAGCGATGGCGCGAGCGGACCGCGGTAAAGATC
>JADZCN010000139.1 GCA_020851565.1 Acidobacteriota bacterium
ACCGCTCGTGCGCGCCGGCGTACGCTTCGTCGACGGCGTGCAGGAGAAACCGAAGACCGCTGCTGGAGAGGTGAAGGAGAACGCCGCCTAACTCACGCGGGCGATCCACAACATTTGACAATATCTCGTTCGTCAGCAGCGACTCTTCACCACCTGTAGGCTCCTCCTGCTCGACGAAAACCGGACCGGCCGGTGTCGGCGTACCGCCCCGAGGATTCGCAACGCCGCGGATCCGGCGCAGCAGGTCGCGGAACTCGGCTTCGAACCGCTTCGGGTTCGTGAAGTCATAGCGCTTCAGAATTCGGAGCGGAAGGGGGATCTCAATCGGCTCGCCAGTAACGGGATCGAATTGATGTCGGAGGATCGGCAGAATGCGTGCCTTTCTCCCGGCCGGATCTTCGTAGACCTGTGACTGCCACTCCAGCCTTGGCCATTCGGCCCGAGTCATTGCCGGCGACAGCACTACGCCCACGAATCGAGACGACTTCAGGCCCTCCTCGATCTTGTCGAGGATGTTCTCGCCGCCATCGATATCCCATTTGTCGAACCAGACAGCGATCTGCCGATTGTCTACTGTCTCTTCCTCGAGTCTCTTTGCGAGCGCTTCGACCCAGTCCTTGTCTGCGCCCGTATGACAGAGAAAAACGTCCTTGGCCACCGACCTGAGCCTCCTAACGAGCGCGTCGCCGCCGCTCCAGGAAAATGCACTACCGTAGGCACTGTAAGTCCGGCGAGTGACAGCCGAGGTCACTACATCCGGAAATTGGTCGCATCCGGAATCGAGCGGCCAGCTGTGACGCACCTGGCCGTACGATTAAGGCCTGTCGTCGATATCCTCTGCAATTGCGTCGATGCTGGTCAGCTCGTGTGGCACGCGTTCGAACACCAATAGCACCCATTCGACTGCCGGTAGATCGTCCGAGCCTGCCTCACCGCTTCGTAACAGGTGCTGAAGAGGCCCAGATAGCGGCGGTCGGTGGGGAGGTAGGTACAGGTGCCCTTATGAACCTCGTGGTCGCCGTTGGCCTGAGCATTGTTGTTCACGTAGTACTGATCCATGTTCGCTCTCCTGAAGGACGGCAGCCCTCGACGACGCCAGATCGCCGATCCTGCCGTTCGCTATAACGAACATACGATCAGCTGCAGGCGAATGTCAACTATAACGAACAGCCAATATTGCTATCGTGAACACCGTCCGATAGGATGGGGCTGATCCGGCTGCTCGATTCGGGATGAAATCAGAGGTCCGATCAGACTCCGATGTCGCTCGCTGCTCGTCTACGGAAACTTCGCGAATCCCAGGGCCTCTCGCTCGACGAGGTCGCATCCCGAGCCAGAATCTCGAAGACGTATTTGTGGGAGCTGGAGAAGGATACCGCCGGAGACAAGAAGCCCTCTGCAGACGTTCTGCTCCGCATCGCGACTGCTCTCTCCGTCACAATCGCCGACCTTCTGTCGCTACCGACAGTCCAGATCCAGGAGGGTGTTATCGAACTGTCGGCGTCGTTGCGAGCGTTCCGTGACCGCATGAAGCGGCTGGGGACACCACTTTCGGACACCGATCTGAGAGATCTCGCGTTGACAAAGTTCAGGGGTGGGCAGCCTCAGACCGCGGACGAGTGGCACCAACTCTACTTGACGCTGATAAAGACCACTGGCAAAGCCGGGCGGACATGAAGACGACGCGGTCCCCCCGTGAGTTCGTCGACGCCCTCGTCCGTGCTGCAGGTGCGGCGGACGCGAGATCGGCAATCCTGCTCAAAGCAGCCGAGGCGATTGACCGATATCGTGCCCAACTTGGCGAGCCTGATTTCCCCCTCCACGTTGAGGCACTCGCCAGCTTCCTTGGCATTTCCCTGAGTCAGGAGCCACCGACTCAAAGTCGTGACGCCGAACTCGTACCCAGAGCCGGAGGGCGGGTCGAGATCCGGGTCAGTAGCGACAGACCGGAAACGAGAAGGCGGTTCAGCATCGCACACGAGATCAGTCATACCTTCTTCCCAGACTACGAGATGAAGACGTGGTGTCGCCCGGATGTCCGGCACCGTCGACGCGACAACCCGGAGGATCTGATTGAGATGCTCTGCGACGTTGGGGCTGCCCACCTGCTCATGCCGGATCCATGGTTCGGCACTGATGCCGCCCGCATCAAGGATGCCGTGGATTTGATCGAGCTGGCTACCAGGTTCGGCGTCTCTCGAGAAGCCGCGATTCGCCGCTATGCAGAAGGACATCCAGATTGTTGCGCTGCCGTCTTTTTCAGCTGGAAGCTGAAACCCGCGCAGCAACACACGATCGGACAGCGGAGCCAGCAAAGGTTGTTTGGCGACTTCGATGAAGAAGTAGCTCGCGCCAAGAAGCTGCGCGTGGACTATTCCATTCCCAACACAGTCTTTGCTGCAACGGGGCGCTTCGTTCCCGCTGACAAGTCGGTTGCGCTCGACGGCGTGCTGTACCACGCCGCGTCAACGGGACGGCCCGTCGACGGTGACTGCCATCTAGACTTGGGGGCAGCCGCAGGCCGCTATCGAGTGCTTGCTGTGCCTGTCTGGACGCCTGACGATGGACTCGGCCCGGAGGGTGAGAACGGCGTTGCAGCAATCATTCTGCCCCTCGACCTCGCTGCCCGAACACAGACAGCGGCAGGTCCCAGACTGTTCGAGCACGATTGACGCACGTTCAGCGGAGATGATGTGGATTCGAAGGGCCACGACCCGCTATCTGACGGCGGGGGACCCAAGAACGAAGCAGGTACGGGGCTGTTACCCCGGTGTTACCCCGGGATTCGGAAAGTGGTCGGGGCGACTGGATTCGAACCAGCGACCCCCTGCGCCCAAGGCAGGGTAGCAGTGCCGGGCACTTAGAAGACCACCTTCACCCCCACCTGCACCACCCGCGGATCCCCCGCCGTCGTAATCGTCCCGAACCCCGCCGACCCCACCGTCGTGTTCGGCGCCCCCAGCGGCGGTGTGTTCGTCGCGTTGAACACCTCCGCCCGCAGCTCCAGCGCGCGAGTCCCCGCAAAAGGCACGCGGCGGATGAGCGCGAGGTCCAGGTTGCGATACGCCGGCCCGCGGACCGGGTTGCGCGAGCTGGTGCCCAGCGTGAAGGCCGGCGCCGCCTGAAAGGCAGCCGTGTTGAACCACCGGCTGGTGGTGCGCTCGCCAGCAGGAAGCGTCGGATCGCCCACCAGGTTCGGGCGCTGCGTCCCGAACCCCGCGAAGGCGTTGTTGTTCGTCGTCTGGGTGATGGCCAGCGGCATGCCCGACTGCAGCGTCACGACGCCGGTCAGCGTCCAGTCGTTGACGAGCGCGCCCAGCACGCCGCCCACACGGGCGCGGCGGCCCTCGCCCCACGGCAGGTCCCACACCGCCGAGGCAACGAAGACGTGCGGGATGTCGCCGTTCGAGTAGTCGCGCTCCAGGCGGCGGTTGAAGCTGTCCGCCACCGGAAAGTTCGCCACCGGCCCCGTCAGGATCGACGCGTCGAACACAGACGAGGCATCGTCCACGAGCTTCGAGCGCGTGTAGCTGACCAGGTAGGAGAGGCCGCGCGAGAAGCGCTGCTCCAGCTTCACGTAGGCGCCGTGGTAAATAGTCGTGCCCACGTTGTTGCGATAGAGGCTCACCGTCGTGTACTCCGGATACGGCTTCAGCAGCTGCGCCACGGAGATCGTCGGGTCCCCGAGAGACGATGAGCGGGGAATCACGCCGAAGTAGGGGTTCGGCACGCGCTGCTGCAGCGCGGGGCCGATCGCGAGCTGGTCTGCCGTCAGCTGGTTCAGATTCGTGTCCGGCAGGCCCACGCGCGTGATCTTCGAGCCGGTGTAGGCCACCTCCATCGAGATATTGCGCGCCAGCTCGCGCTGCAGGGACAGGTTCCACTGCTGCACGTAGCCGGAGGCGAGGTCGCGGTCAACGGAGAAGACACCCTGCCCGAGGCCCGCATCCGGCGTCAGCCCGACGGGCGCGACGCTCGGGCCCGCCGCCAGCGTGAAGGCCGGCGTGATGTTGTCCAGCGTCCGCTGCGACACCGTCTGCAGGAACGGAAAGGCCGGCGTCGTGAAGGGCGTGGTGATGCCCGCCATCTCGATCCACACGAGCCCGTAGCCGACGCGCACTACCGTCCGGTCCGTCACGCGCCCGACGATGCCGAGGCGGGGGCCGAAGTTGTCGGTGTGGAGCTGCCGCGCCGGGCGCGGGAGGCCGTCGCGGCCCAGGTACTCGAGCTGCCGCGTCTCGAGGTTGAAGACCGCGACCTGATCGGTCTCCTCCGTCGACGGGAAGTTCAGCGTGTAGCGCAGGCCGGCGTTGACGGTCACGCGGTCGGAGATCCGCCAGTCGTCCTGGACGAAGTACTCCTGGAAGTGCGCGCGGTTCCGGATCTCGTCCTGCTGCAGGTCGATGGAGAACAGCTGCACCTGCCCGAGCAGGAAGCTCGCAAGCGGCGTGCCCGTGCCGGACACGCCCGGCAGGTCCGTGAACAGGTTGCTGAAGGTGAACGATCCAGTGGGCGAGGGCGGCTGCACCACGTTGAGTCGTTCCCAGCGCAGGTCCGCACCCACCTTGATGGTGTGGCGCCCCTTCAGCCACGTGAGCGTATCGGCGATCTGGGTGACGCTCGTGCCGAAGTCGCTGGCCGTGTTCCTCGGCGATCCGAGCTGCTGGTAGCCCGCGATGACGAACGCAGGCAGCGTGTCGGGAAACCTGGCCGTGGAGGGGATGCCGGGCAGGCCCAGGCTTGCCGAGGCGGGAGCGCCCAGGCTGGTGGCGCTCCGCTGGACCGATCGCCGCGTGTCACCGACGCGCAGCTCGTTCAGCAGGCTGCTGGAAAAGGTGTGCTGGTAGCTGGACGCGAACGACCACGATGTGGTGTCCTGCGGCCCCAGCGTGCCGGTAGTGACCCCGCTCCCGTCGGGGAGCGGCGTCACGGGGATGAACGTCTCGCCGAAGCGCGTCAGCCGCCCGAACAACTGGTCGCGGCTTCCCGGGAAGCGGTGATCGATGCGGACGCTCACCTGATCCTGATCGACACGCTCGTTGCCCGTGCGCCGATAGTTGTTCGCGGTCCCGGCGCTGGTGGGCAGCGGATACCGCTCCAGGAGCGCGCGCGCCACCGGGTCCATCCGCCCCGCGGGAATGGCGTTGCCCGGAAACGGGCTCCGCGCGACGCCGCCGCCCGCGCCCGGAGCCGTGGTCGCCGGGTCGTAGATGGCCGGCACCCGCCCCGCGATGGCCTCGGTGAAGACGCCCTGCCGCTGCAGCAGCGTCGGCACCGTGGAGATGACCGTGCGCCCGATGGTCTGCCGCTGGCCCTGGTAGTCCGCGAAGAAGAACGTCCGGTCGCGCCGCAGCGGCCCGCCGACCACGCCGCCGAACTGGTCGCGGCGGAACCGCGGCTTGACGGCCTCCGCCGACGCGAAGAAGTTCCGCGCGTTGAGCGCCTCGTGCCGGAAGAACTCGAACACGCTCCCCCTCACCGCATTGCTCCCCGCCTTCGTCGTCAGGTTCACGACGCCGCCGTTGAAGCGCCCGAACTCCGCCGGCGGGCTGTTGCTCTCGATCCGGAACTCCTGGATGGCGTCGACGTTCGGGAAGAAGGCCACCTGCCCCGGCTCGGGCTGCAGCACCGAGATGCCGTCGAAGAGGTACTCGTTCGTGCGGGGGCGCCCGCCGTTGATCCGCGGCAGCGGCGCCGCGGGCCTGGGCGGCATCGCGACGCCGGGCACGAGCGTCGCCAGCGTCATGAAGCTGCGGCCGTTGAGCGGGAGATCCACAACCTTGCGGTTGTCGACGACGTGGCCGAGCCCGGAGGAGTCGCCGCGGAGGAGCGGCGCGTCGGCCCGAACCGTGATGGCCTCGGACACGCCGCCCAGCTCGAGCTTAATGTCCACGCGGACCGTCTCGCCGGTGGAAAGGAGGACGCCCTCGTGCGCGAGCGGCCGAAAGCCGGTCAGCTCCACGCGCACCACGTACGTACCTGGCGGCAGCGCTGGCACCAGGTAGCCGCCGTCGGCGGCGCTGACCACGGTGCGCGTGAGGTTCGTCGCGGCCTGGACGACGGTGACCATGGCGCCGGGCACGGCGGCGCCGGCCTGGTCCAGCACCGTGCCGGACAGCGCGCCGCTCCCTACCTGCGCGCCTGCCGGCACGCTCGTGCCCCACCACACCAGCGCGCAGGCGCAGAGCCAGCGCGCACGCCACCGTTCGACCATCCAGCCTCCCCGAGAGGAGAACTGTAGCCTGCCCTAAAACGATGGTCAAATTACACTGAATCGGCTTGATTCAACTTCCTGCGTCGTCGCAGCGCTCCCGCCGCTGAAACACGGCCTGCCGCCTATTTCCTCGCCAGACCTTCCCGCAGTGCCTCGATCGCGGCCAGGAACTCCCGCCGCTGCGCCTCGAGGGCCGCGCGCAGCGCCGCGTTCTCGTCGGAAAGCGCGCGCGTGCGCGCTTCGAGCGCCTTGACGCCGGCAAGCGCCACGCCGTCGGCGTCGATCGTGTTGATGCGTAAGGGGAAGTCACCCAGCCCGAAGGCGGCGCGGAAGTCCTGCGCCGTCGGGCCCATGTGGCGGATCGCAGCCGGTCGAGAACGCAAACTCGCCGGAGGCGCGAGTGCTACGCCCGAAGGCCGCGCTGAAGTATCCGAGGTTGGTCTCGCTCCAGTTGCCGTTTTCGGCCTGGCCGGCGCGGAACGCACGCCGCTCGCCATGCCAGAGCAAGCGGGACCCGGTGGTGCTCGGGGCCGTTCCGTTCTCGAGAAGCACGACGGTGGCCGGCAGGACCAGCGGCACCGCCGGGCGCGGACTTCCCCCGCTGGCGCGGTTCGGCGAAAGCGCGAAGGTGCCGGTCGCGCCGGTGCTGTCGCGCCACGAGCCGCTCAGCCCCGGCAGGGTCACCTCCGCATCGATGTGCACCGGTGCCCCCCCGGGTGTCGTGACCACCGTCAGCCCGAAGCCGATCGTGCCGTCCGGGTTGAGAAACGCGAGCCCGGTGACCGACGCGAGGTCCCGGCCATTGCCGCACTGATCGTCCGTGCCTTCGAGCCGGTACACGCCGCCCTCCTGCACGACCGACATCGCAATGAGGTTGCAGTAGGGCTGCAGCTGCCAGCGAAAGGTGCCGAGCGGTTGCGCGCCGGCTGCGCTCGCGAGGGCCAAAACGAATCCGGCATGGACGAGAGTGTGCGCGTGCGGCATGACTACCTCCGGTTGAGCAGCTGTTCCAGGGCGTTCAGGCGATCGCGAAGAGCTGCGATCGCATCGTTCGCCGCGGCGAGCTGCGCGCGCAGGCTGTCGTGATCCGCGTCCCGCTCCGCGACCGATCGCGTGCGCACCTCGAGCGCCTTGATCGCCGCGAGCGCGACGCCGTCGGTGTCGGTGGTGTTGATCCGCAGCGGGAAGTCGCCAAGGCCGAAGGCGGCGCGGAAGTCCTGCGCCGTCGGGCCCATGTGGCGGATGCTGGCGTCCTGCGAGATGTAGTTCCACTCGCGCACCGGCATCGCGGCGAGCTTGGCCAGCACCTCCTCGCCCGCGACATCCCGAAAGTTCTCTTTCATGTTCGCGTCGGAGAGCGCGGCCCAGGAGCCGCCGCCCGGAGCCATCTCCGCCCCGGTCGTCGTCGCCGCGTTGGTGTAGAAGCCGACGCCGCCGGCGGCGCGCACCACGAACTCGTCTGGGGCAAATGAGGTGAACGGCGCCTCGCTCGACGTGTCGGCGAACACGAACGAGCCGCGCGCGGCCGGCACGGTGACCGCGCGGGTTCCGATCGCGACGCTGACGTCACCGTTGGCCACCGCGCCGTAGCCGGCGGCCAACGCGGCAAAGCCCGTCGTGGTCGCCTGGTAGCCGACGGCCAGGCTTTGATTGCCGGACGCGGTGGAGTGCTCGCCGAGTGCCGTACTGCTCCTGCCGTTGGCAACGGTGCCCTCGCCGAGCGCCACGGAGTGATCCCCAATCGAGCTCGTGCCGAGCCCGCCGGCCAGGCTCTGCGCGCCAACCGCCTGCGTGCCGTTCCCGAACGCCATGCTCTCGACTCCACTGGCGATCGTCTCCCGGCCCACCGCCATCGCCGCGCTCCCCGCCGCGGTGGTGCTGTGCCCCAGAGCGGTACTCGCAGCGGCGGTGGCCGTCGTGGCCTCGCCGAACGCGACACTGCTCGCGCCGCTGGCCACGGTGTTGAGCCCGAATGCCGCGCTGTACAGGCCGGTGCCCGGGTCGTCCCAGTGCGGTCCGTTCACGCGCCCGGCCCGAAACGCGGACTTCCCCGGGTACCACATCATCCGCGTGCCGGCACCGCTCGCCGGGATCCCGCTCTCGCCGTCCGCGCGCGCGACGATGCCGCCACCCGAGAGCAGCGAGATGCTCGGCGGCACCACCGGCGCCGGCGCCGGCATTGGGTAGCCTGGCGTGACCTGGCCCGTCGTGAACTGGAACGTCCCGCCGGATGCGCCGTTGCTCCGCCAGGTACCACTCAAGGTGGCCAGCGTGATCTGGGCGTCGACGTGGATGGGCGCGGCGCCTGGCGACGTGACAATCGTCAGGCCGAACCCGATGGACCCGTCCGGATTGCCAAACGCGAGGCCGACCACGGCGGCGCGGTCGCGGCCGGCGCCGCACTGGTCATCGGTGCCTTCGAGCCGGTAGACGTCTCCCACCTGCGTGACGGCCAGCGCGACGACATTACAGTGCGGCTCGAGTTGCCAGCGGAAGGTGCCCAGGGGCTGCGCATGCGCTGGCACGGCCGGAATCAGCCCGGCGAGGGCGATCAGGAAAACGGTGGTCACGCGGGTCATCTCGCCTCCTGCACGACGCCTGAGCGCCTGCTACGAGGAAGATCACCAGCGGTGCGGAAAACCCGACACCGGAGCGTCGCGCGATCAGCGCATCGCTGCCAGCTGCTCGCGCGCTCGTCGGGTGTCGCGATGGCCGGCTCCGAGCGTCCCTTCCAGGTGCCGCACGGCGGTCTGGAGGGCGGAACGCGCGTCCGTCGGCTGGCCAGCGGCCTGCCCGGCCTCGCCAAGCGTCAGGTACATCCGGCCCAGGCGGCTGGACAGCTGATCGGCTGGCGATCGCTGGCGCTCCGCGTCCACCGCGCGGCGCGCGTCGGCCAGTGCCGCGTTCGCCTCGCCCATTGCCAGCTCGGCCTGGGCGCGCCGCAAGAGCGCCGCACCGACGAGATCGCCGCCCTGCGAGGAGGCCTCGGCCTGCGCCAGGGCTTCGCTGATGAGCCGGAGCGCTTCGGCGTGCCGCCCGCGTGCCAGGGCGATGTTGCCCCGCTGCAGCGCGAGGGAGGCGAACGCGCCGTGCCCGGGCGGCAGCCGCTCGCGCAGCCGGCCCTCCGCCTCGTCGAACAGTTCCGCCGACCGATCCAGGTCGCCGCGCTGCCGGTAGGCGCCAGCCAGCAGCAGCAGCGCCTGGGTCTGCACGACCTCGTCGCCGTCGCGCCGCGCCTCGGCGATGGCGCGGTCGATCATCGCGATGGCTTCGTCTTCGCGGCCAAGCTCGAGCACCGGCCGCGCCGCGTTCAGCAGCAGCATCGGCGAGACGCTCGCCCCCGACGCGTCGGTCCGCGAGCTCTCGACGGCCTCGGTGAACGCGCGCTCGGCGTCGAGCGGCCGTCCGAGGAACATCAGCAGCAGGCCCCAGTCGTTCAGCAGCGTGCCGGCGCGCTCGGTTCGATCGCGGCCGAGCGCGCGCATCCGATCGAACGCCACGCGGAACGCGCCATCGGCTTCCACGGCGCGTCCCGACGACCGGTAGGCCTCGGCCAGCTCCATCTCGGCGTTCAGCAGTGCCAGGGCCGAGCCGAGGCCGGAGGCGATCAGCAGGCGGTGTGCTTCCCGTGCGTGCGCCACGTCCGCGTCGCCGTCCCCCGCCAGCCTCGCCACCGTCGCCGCCATGCGCTCGCAGTGCACGCGATCGAGCACGAACGGCTCGCCGTGCGGGACCAGCGCGAGCGAGTCTGCCACCAGCGTCCGGGCGCGAGTGATGTCCTCGAGATTGCCGCGTGCCAGCGTGCCGGCCAGCGCACACCCCGCCCGCGCGCGGGTGGCGTGCGCCGCCGCCGGGAGCCGTCCCGCCAGCTCGAACGCCCGGGTGAGCACGCGACGCGCGTTGGCGTCCTCGTCCTGCGACTGGAACTGCGCGCCAATCGACACCAGCGACTCCACCGTCGGCGCATCGGGCGGGTCCAGCGGATGGCGGTTGAGCAGGTCTTCGGCGCGGCCGAGCAGGTCGCCTGCCGTGAACGGCCGGCCGAGCGGCGCCGCATCCGAGAGCAGGAACGTGCTCATGTCGTTGATGGCCTCGGCGCGCGCCAGTTGCTGCAGCGCGAAATCGCGATCGGCGGCGCTCTGCCGGGCCTGCAGCCACAGTGCGACGGCCGCGGTTGCGAGTGCGGTGACGGCGAACATGCTCGCGCCGGCGGCGACGCGGTTGCGGCGGACGAACTTCAGCAAGCGGTACGCGGGCGAGGCCGCTCGCGCGGCGATCGGCTCGTGCCGCAGGTAGCGGCGCACGTCGGTCGCCAGCGCCTCCACGCTCGTGTAGCGCTCCGCGGGGAGCTTTGCGAGCGCCCGCGCGGCAATGGTGTCGAGCTCGCCGCGGAGCGTCGCACGCAGCCGTGCCGGAGCAATCACGGACATCGGCGCCGGCTCCGCCTCCGTGATCGCGCGGATCAGCGCCGCCGGATTCTCGAGGAACGGGTCGGCCGGGTGCCGGCCCGCAAGCAGAAGGTAGAGCAGCGTGCCGAGGCCGAACACGTCCACCGCGACGCTCACGGGCCCACCCAGGAGCTGCTCGGGCGCGGCGAACGCCGGCGTCAGGGCGGCACCGGTCACCTCGCTGGACGCGGGAAGGGCGGTGACGTCCTCAGACACGAGCCTTGCGACGCCGAAGTCGAGGAGCTTCACCTGTCCCTGGGCGTCGACGAGCACGTTGGACGGCTTGATATCGCGGTGCACGACCAGATTGGCGTGCGCGTGAACGACCGCATCCGCCACCTGCAGGAAGAGGACGAGGCGTTCGTCGATGGTGAGGCGGTGGTCGTCGGCGTAGCTATCGATCGGGACGCCGTCCACGTACTCCAGTACCAGATAGGGCTGCCCGGCCTCGGTAACCCCGGCGTCGAGCAGGCGGGCGATGTTCGGATGTGACAGGCGCGCCAGCGCCGTGCCCTCGCGGCGGAAGCGGGCCTGGCCGGCGCGGTCAAGCACCGCCAGGTTCACGAGCTTGACGGCCGCCACTCCCTCGAACCGCCCATCGTCTCGTCGTCCCAGCCAGACCGTGCCCATGCCGCCACTGCCGAGCGGCCGCTCGAGCACGTAGGCCCCGACGCGGGTCCCGGCGATGGAATGGCGAGGGCCGGCCGCATCGGTCTCGAGGAACTCGGACGCCACGGCCGCGTCATGCGAGGCCAGGAGGCCCTCGAGCAGCGTCGCCGCGTGCGGTTGGCTGAGGCGCAGTTCGGCCAGGAACCCGGCGCGCCCGTCCGCGGGCAGATCGAGCGCCTGGTCCAACAGAGGGCTCACGAGCGTCCAGGTCCGGGTGTCGATACCGCGCATGGCTCTTCCACGTGATCGCCTTCCGCCGGCGAAACCCGACATCGCCCCGTCAGTGCGGGGGTGGCTCAGGCGTCGGTCAGCCAGCGCAGGAGCAGCAGCCGCGCCTTGGCCCAGTCGCGCTGGACCGTGCGCTCGGAGACCGAGCGGATGGCGGCAATCTCGGCGAACGAGAAGCCGCAGAAGAACTTCAGGTCGACGAGCTCCGCGAGGTCCGGCTGGAGCGTGGCCAGGTCGTCCAGCGCCGCGCCCAGCGACTCCAACTCGCCTGCGGACCGGGCCGCGGGCGCGCGCGATTCGTCCAGGGACACGAACGTCAGTTCCCCTCCGCGCTTCTGCACGTGCCGGTTGCGCGCCTAGTTGATGACCAGGCCGCGCATGGCCCGCGCGGCGTAGCCGAGAAAGCGGTTGCGATCCGGGAACGCCGCGGCCTCGCGCCGGCTGATGTCCAGATAGGCCTCGTGCAGCAGTGTCGTGGCGCTCAAGGTCAGCATGCCGCCGGATCGTCGGAGCTGCGCCTGGGCCAGCCGGTGCAGGTCGTCGTACAGCGCGGTGAACAGCGTTTCCTTCGCCGGCGAATCGCCCATCTCTGCACGGGCCACGAGGTCGGCCAGCGTGTCGTCGGGTGGAGCTGCCATGAGATGCACCGGCGGTGATGCTACATCGGGTCGGGGCGCGCGCGAGCCCCTTTTGCCCTGATAGAGTGGGCCCCGCAATGACCCACGTCCGCCGCTCGATAGCCGGCTCGACGCGCGGGGTTCTGCTGCTCGTCGGCCTCACCGTCGGCCTCGGGCACGCGTGGCTGCCCGCCGCGGCCTCGGACGCGCAGGCGGACCTGCCCGCCGTGCTCTTGTCCCGTCAGCTGGCGGCCGCGCGGAACCTGAGCGCGGGCGACGTGGTCGAGCTGTCGGGCGATCCGTCCGGCGCCAATCCCAGGCGGTTCCGCGTTGCCGGCACGTACGAGCCGATGCCGGATCCCATCCGCGTCACCAGCGAGCGGCTGGAGGTCCGGCTCCACCTGCCCGACTTGCTGGACCTGGGCGCAGATCCCGACGACCCGCTCGCCGCCGATTCGCTGTCGGCCATCAACATCACGCTCGAGAACCCCGACGACGCTGGCGTGTTCGCGCGCGACCTGGCGGCCCGCGTACCCACCGTCGGCGTCCGCGCCAGCCGCGGCGGCGAGGGCGACCGCAACCCGTTCGTCGTGCTCGGCCGCTTCCACCTCGCCATCGCCATCCTCACCCTGACGACCAGCGCGGTCTTCCTGCTGGCACTGATGGTCCTCCTTGCCGACGAGCGGCGCGAGGCCGTGGGCACGCTTCGCCTCCTCGGGCTCACCCGCGGCCGCGTGCTCCTCCAGGTGCTCCTCGAGGGGGCGCTCATCGCCGGCGCGGGCGCCCTCTTCGGCGTGGCGTTCGCGGCGCTCACCGAGGGCGCGTTCAACCGCTACTTCCAGTGGCGCTACGACACCGCCCTCGTCTTCGTGCGCATCACGCCGTCCATTGCCTGGCGCGCGGTCGCCATGGCCCTGCCACTGGGGATGGCCGCCAGCGTGCTGGCATCGTGGGCGCTCGTCCGCAGCGAGACGCTGGCGCTGGTGCGCCGATGAGGGCGCTCGCCTTCGCCTGGCGCTCGCTCGCCCGCCGCCGCGGCAGGACGATGCTCGGCATCTTGGGCATTGCGGCGGCCGGCGCGCTGATGTTCGACATGCTGCTGCTGTCGCGCGGCCTGCTCGTGTCGGTGCGCGAGATGCTGGACTCGATCGGCTTCGACGTGCGCGTGCTCGCCTCCGAGGGCCTGCCACAGTCGCGGGTGCCGCTCGAGCATGCCCTCGACGCCGCCCGGGCGTTGGCGTCGCTGCCTGAAGTGGCCGCGGCCGTGCCCTTCCGCATCGGCGAGGCCGAAGCCGCCGTTGGAGGTGACCGGCCCCCGTCGATTGCCGTCTTCGCGATCGGCTCGACGACCAACCGCATCTGGACGATCGTGGACGGCCACGACCTGCCGGAAGGGGACGAACCGTCGGTGGTCGTGAACGACCGTCTCGCCAAGCGCCTGCACGCGTCGCCTGGCGACGGCATCCAGGTCCGGGGCCGATGCACGGCCGGCCCTTCCATCCTGCCGCCCGTCACCGTCCGGATTGCCGGCGTCGCGTCGTTCCCCTTTGAATCTGGCGCGCAGCTCACCATGGCGACGCGATTCGCGGTGCTGGACCGGCTGTGCGAGCGCCCGCCTGGCGAGGCCGACCTGATCATGGTGGCGTCCCGTCCGGAATCGGGTCCCGATGCCGCGGTCGACGCCATCCGCAAGGCCCGGCCCGACCTGTACGCCTTCTCGAACGACGAGGTCATCGAACGCTTCGAAGCGGTGGGGTTCTCGTACTTCCGCCAGATCTCCGCCGCCCTCTCCATCGTCACGGTGTCGTTCGGGGTCGTCCTGATCACGGTGCTCCTGACCGTGGGGGTGAACCAGCGACTCGGCGAGATCGCGGCGCTGCGCGCCATCGGCTTCTCTCGCCGCCGCGTGGCGGTGGACGTGCTGTGGGAGTCCATCCTGCTCGTCGGGATCGGCGGCGCCGTTGCCCTCCCGCTCGGCCTGGCCCTGTCGATGTGGCTGGACGCCATCCTGCGGTCGCTGCCCGGCGTGCCGGCCACGCTGCACTTCTTCGTGTTCGAGCCGCGCGCGCTGTGGCTTCACGCGGCGCTCCTGGCGGCCGTCGCGGTGGGCGCGGCCCTCTATCCGATGTGGCTCGTCGCGCGCCTGCCCATTGCCGCCACGCTCAGGCGGGAGTTCGTCTCATGACCGCGCCTGCGAGGCCCATCGTCGAAGCGCGTGGCGTCTCGCGCGTGTTCCCGATGCCAGCCGGCCCCGTCGTGGCCCTCCGCGACGTGACGATGGAGGTGGGGGAGGGAGAGTACGTGGCGATTGCGGGGCCGTCCGGGTGTGGGAAGTCCACCCTCCTGCACGTCCTCGGCTGCGTGGACACGGCCACGAGCGGCGAAGTGCGGCTCGAGGGGCGCGATGTCGGATCGCTCTCGGACAGCGAGCGCAGCCGCATCCGCCTCGCGAAGATCGGCTTCGTGTTCCAGCGCTTCTTCCTGCTGCCGATGCTGAGCGCGATCGAGAACGTCGAGCTGCCACAGGCCGAGGCCGGCGTACCGCGAGCCGTGCGGCTCAACCGGGCACGCATGCTGCTGGACTACGTGGGCCTCGGGCACCGCGCCGATCACCGGCCGAGCCAGCTGTCGGGCGGCGAGATGCAACGCGTCGCGATTGCGCGCGCCATGGCCAACCGGCCGCGCCTGATCCTGGCCGACGAGCCGACGGGCGAGCTGGACGAGGCCACGGGCGAGGCCATCGCCGGCCTCTTCGATCTGCTGCACAAGGACGGCACCGCGGTGGTCGTCGTGACCCACGACCCGTCGATTGCCGCCAGGGCGCAGCGGGTCCTGCGCATGCGGGATGGGATGCTGCTGCCGCCGCCGCAGAACGCGCCGCAGATGGCGCAGGTGACGCAGACAGGAAACAAGGGCAGGGCGGACGGAGGCCGCACGTGATCGGCCGGCTCGCGCTCCGATCACTGCTGATGCACCCGATCCGGACGATGGTGCTGGCCTGCGGTTTCGGCCTCGGCGTGGCCGTGATGGCGAACCTGCTCGGCGTGGCCGAAGTCGTGCTCGAGCAGTCCGAATCGCCCGCCCTCGTGGGCGGGGGCGACGTCGTCGTCACCGGCACGGCGGGACGGTTGACGAGTGGCCGTTACCTGCTCTGGGGCGGGCTGGGTGCGCCGGCGTTCGCCGATCGGATTGCGGTGGCGTCGCCCACCAGGCGGGGCAGCGTCTTCCTCGTGCACGACGGCGTGGTCACGCGGCTGCGGGCACGTGGCGGCATCCCGAGCCTCGAGCGTGCGCTCGGCGACCCGGAGACGGCGGATGTGTCCGCGTGGGTGGATGCGCCCGGCGATGCGGCGTGGACCTCGCCGGACCCCGAGGACGTGCTCCGCTCGCTGGACCGGTTCCACGCGATTCCCGACGTGCCCGCGCGCGCGGGATCCTGGGTCGAGTGGCTCTACTTCAACGGGCAGGCGGGCAGCACGCGCTTCTACCTCACCTTTCTCGTCGGGCCGATGCGCGAGAACGGCCGAAGGGCTGCCGGCGTGCGCCTGCAGCTCGATCGGGCCGGGCGCGTCACCAACTACGGCGACGCGGCCGAGGTCGATCCAGCCGAGGTACTCGCCAGGGCGCCGGAGCTGACGATTGGTCGGAGCCACATCCGTCTCGATGGCGATCGATACGTCGTCTCATTCGACTTGGGGCCAGGCACGAATGAGCCCGAAACGCGTCAGAATCTGCAACCGGCGCGGGCCGTGGGCGAGGTGGTTCTGACCGCCCGGCGCGGCCAGACGCTCCCGCCGCTCTCCATCACCGGCGCGCGTGGCTGGGTGTCGGGCTACGTCGTCCCGGTGATGTCTGGTGCGCTCGACGGGACGATCCGCGTGGGCGACGAGATGCTGGCGCTTGCCGGCGGGACCGGCTATCACGATCACAACTGGGGCTTCTGGGAAGGTGTGTCGTGGCAATGGGGACAGGTGCAGCACGAGGGCCTGTCGATCCTCTACGGGCGTGTGTTCCCTCCCGCCGACGCCGCGGACCCGAGCCGCATCCCGGGCTTCATGATGGTCCTGGGGCCCGACGGCCCGCTGGGCCAGGCGACGGAGGTGCGCATCGACGAGACGGTCGATCCGGCACGCGACCGCCCGGCGCGGATTGTCGTTCGTGGAAACAGCCCGTCGCTCGATCTGCGGCTGGAGGTCGACATCGACAGCGCCATCCGCACGCCCATGCGGGACGCCCCGCTTGCCGGTGGCCTCGACTTCCTGCAGATGCGCGGCCGATACCGGGTGTCTGGCACCGCCGGCGGCCAGGCGCTCGACTTCGTGGCGCCTGGCGCTGCCGAGACGTTCCGCGGCCGGTGAATCTGCCCCCTCGAAGCGACGGCAAGCCGGGTCGCGGTGGCACGTCTTGCCAATAATGCCAATCTGCCGTAATGTGATAGCAAGTCCGACATGGCAGACAATCTTCCTGAGGCTGAAATCGAGAAAGTGGTGGTCACGCTGCCACGAGGGGTGGCGCCAGAGGTGATCCCCGCGCTGGTAGAGGCTCTCGAAAAGGCCGCCGAGGTCCTTCACCGCAATGAACCCGAGTTGCTCCGGCGCGCCGACCGCCTGGCCGAGCTGGCCGCGGGCGTCCTCGAGCCAACGACGGACCTCATTGAAGACCGCATGCAGCGGCTTCGGACGATGCGGCGAGTGATGGACGAGGGTGAGTGGCTCACCGCCGAGCAGCTCAATGCACTGCAGCCCGACCCGCCGGCCAACACCTCGCACCCGGCCAGCGACTGGAAGCGTCGCAAGCGCATCTTCAGCGTGAACTACGGGGGCCGCGACTACTTCCCGCGGTATCAGTTCGATGCCATGTACCAGCCGCTGCCCATCATCAAGGAGATCCTCGCGGCGTTCGGTGAGGTTGCCGATCCCTGGCTGCTGGCTGCCTGGTTTCACTTCCCGAATGGCTGGATTGTCCGACGCGACGCCACCGGCACCGTGGCGGTGGCGCCCAGGGACGCGCTCGATCGTCGTGACGCCGTGTTGGCCGCGGCGGCCCGGAGGCCATCGAGCTACGTGGCATGAGCTGCGGGCTGCCGGTGCCGAGTCCCGCCGAGCCCTTCACCCTCCGGTCGATTCCGGCGGACCGGTGGTATCACGTCTACTGCACGCGTGAGTTCCCCACAACGGCCCTCACCTTCGCCGAAGGCTGGGGCGATACGCGCTTTGCGCCCATTACCGGCGACGACGGTGCGGCGGTGCATACCTATTACGCGGCGAGTACACCGGAGGTGGCCTACATGGAATCGGTGCTCCACGACGTGGTGCTCGAGCCGCCGGGTCTCTTCGAGGTCGATACGCTGCGGCACTATCACCTGGCCACGGTGCAGTTGCCGGCGCTCGAGGGTGTGAGCTTCCACTCCCTGGATCTCCCTCGGCTTCAGGGTCTCGACCGCGCCCGCTTCATCGACAGTCTGCCGGCCTGCTATCCCGAAACGCGCGCGTGGGCGCAGGCCGCCTACCGCCAGCAGCCGACGGCACGGTGTCTGACCTACGGCTCCAGGCGCAACGACATGGGCCGGTGCCTGATGCTCTTCAAGCAGCGGCTGTCGGACCCGCCGCTCACGGTGCTGGGCGACGAGTCGCTGGCGCTGTCGCCGCGCCGCGGCGAGGTGCTCGCGCTGGTGCGCAGCCTGGGCATCTTCGAGATCTGACGGCGGGAACGGCGCGGTTCGAGGAACACAGATGGCGGGCGCTTCATCAGCCGAGAGGACGACCCGGCGGCAGCAGTGCCAGCGACATTGCGTAGGCGAGATGCCCGAAAACACGACTTTACACGGTCTTTACAGGGACTGTCCCCACTTCAGCAGGGTCTTCGAGGGCCAGAAGGCGAGGCCCGTCTGCAGGATCTTCTCGGGGGTCGGGGGAGCGGGCATTGGGGGGACCTTTCTGCGGCAAGGTTGGGGTTGGGCGGCGGACGGATTCTACACCCCGCCGGCCCAGGGCCCCGAGTGGAGAACGCCAGCGCCGCGGCGCCCATCACCCGCTCGAGTGGGGCGGAACGGGCGCGACGCGGAAGCTCACGCCGTGACGGCCTGCGCCGGCTGATACGACCCAGGCGGCACGCGGAACGAAATCGCGAGGCGATTCCACGCGTTGATCACGACGATGGCGAAGGTCAGCGCCACCATCTCGTCCTCGTCGAACAGCTTCGAGACGCGGGCGTACAGATCATCCGGCACGTGCGTGTCGCCCACGCGCGTCACCGCCTCGGTGTACTCCAGCGCCGCGCGCTCGCGAGCCGTGAAGAACGGCGTCTCCTCCCAGACGCTGAGCGCGTAGAGACGCTGCTCGGTCTCGCCGGCGAGCCGCGCGTCCTTCGTGTGCATGTCGATGCAGTAGGCGCAGCCGTTCAGCTGCGACGCGCGGAGCCTGACCAGCTCCAGCAGCTTCGGGTCCATCAGCTTCGCGGATTCGTACGAGAGCGCGAGCATGGCCCGCCCGACGCCCAGGCCGAGATACTTCGTCGTGTCGATTCGTGGATGCATGAGTCCTCCTGACCGGTTGCCGCGATAGCAGCACCTGTGACGAAGACGGGCCAGGCGTGACCTTGTGACAGTCAGGACAGCTTGTCGGGGTTGAGCACCGTGTAGACGGCCTGGATCCGCTCGCCGTCCGTCGCAATACTCAACGTCGCCACGAGGTGCTCGTCGTCGAGCAGGCACAGCGCCGTCTCGCCGTTGACGATGGCGATCTCGAAGTGGCGGCCCGGCTGCCAGAACTTCTCGCGCAGGCCGACCACCAGCCGGGCAATCCGCTCGGCACCGAGAATCGGGCGAGGCGCGGCCGGCGTCTTGCCTCCGCTGTCGGCGGTCCACGAGGCGTCGGGCGCGAACAGCGCGAGCAGGGCCTGCTCGTCGCGCGCTTCGACCGCGGCGAGGAACCGTTGCAGCAGAGCCGCCTTCGCGGCCTCGGTGGTCTCGAAGCGCTTCCGCTCGCCGTGCACCCGCTCGCGGGCGCGGTGGACGACCTGGCGGCACGCCGCTTCGCTCCGTCCGATCACCGACGCGATCGCGCGATAGTCCACCTCGAACACGTCGTGGAGCAGGAAGGCGGCGCGCTCCTCGGGGGCGAGGCGCTCGAGCAGCGTGAGGAAGGCCATCGACAGGTCGTCGGCGAGGTCCAGGTGCTGATCCGGCGCCGGCACCGGCGCCGACGCGGAGCCGACGATGGGCTGAGGCAGCCAGGGCCCGACGTACGCGTCGCGCTCGGTCTTCAGGCGGCGCAGGCGATCGAGCGCGAGCCTCGTGGTGGTGGTCACCAGCCACGCCTGCGCGCTCTCGATGCGGTCATGGTCCGCCTGGTGCCAGCGGACATAGGCTTCCTGGACCAGGTCCTCGGCATCGGCGCGGGAGCCGACCATGCGGTAGGCCAGGCCGAACAGCCGGCCGCGCAGCGCCTGGAACCGCTCGGTTGGCGTGGCGGGCTCACTCATGAGGTGTTGGGTTCGATGGACCATTGTCAACGGAAAGACGGGCGAGGGGCGACGTTTGTGACAGCCTTCGGCGCCCCTTCCGTGGCATCGCCGTTGCATCGACCAGCAGCGGAGGTGGCCGTATGCAACCGACTGCCCAGGGATGGAACCTCTGTTACCTCAGTGCGGCGCTGGTGGGCACCCCCATCGGCCAGCTCGCCCGGCTGGCGGTGTGCGGGCGGGACGGCGCGGCGCTCGGCACGCTCGACGGCATCCTGGTCGAGCCGGCGACGCGGCGCTTGTCCCACCTCGTCGTCAAGCGCGACGCTGGCGACGGGGCCAGGCGCGAGCTCGTCCCTGTGGAGTCGCTCATCTACCTGACGTGCGACGCCGCGACGGCGCGCCTGGAAGTGGACGCGGATGCGCTGGTGACGAGTGATGTGGACCTCGACGCCCTTCGGCTGATGAGCGAGGCGGTCGACCACTGGCCGCGCGCCTGATGCCCACTCATGTCGATGAACTCCGCATCGCGCTGGACGGGCAGCTTTCCTCGCGCGGCCGCTTGACGACTGGCTGAAGGGCTGAGGCACGCGCCTGCTGCCCTATAATCCGACCACCGAATGGCGCTGGTGCCCGGTACGCGGATCGGCCCGTACGAGATCGTGTCGGCCCTCGGCGCCGGCGGCATGGGCGAGGTATTTCGCGCCCGCGATACCCGCCTGAAACGCGAGGTGGCGCTCAAGATCCTGCCGCCGACGGTTGCCATCGACCACGACCGCGTCGCCCGGTTCGAGCGCGAAGCCGAAATGCTTGCGGCGTTGAATCACCCGAACATCGCCCAGATTCACGGCGTCGTGGACGCGGACCCTTCGACAGGCTCAGGGCCGGGGCCCGTGACCGCGCTCGTGATGGAGCTCGTCGAGGGCGAAGACCTCGCGGCGCGCATCGCCCGCGGCCCGGTCGCGGTCGACGAGGCCCTCCCGATCGCGCGGCAGATTGCCGACGCGCTCGAAGCGGCCCACGAGCGCGGCATCATCCACCGCGACCTGAAGCCCGCCAACATCAAGGTGCGGCCCGACGGCACCGTCAAGGTCCTGGACTTCGGACTCGCCAGGGCAGACGCGACCGGGCCGGACAGCGCGATGAGCGCGGTGACATCGCCCGCCATGACGATGCAGGGCGTGATCATCGGCACGGCCGCCTACATGAGCCCCGAGCAGGCGCGTGGGAAGCCCGTCGATCGCCGCGCCGACGTCTGGGCCTACGGCGCCGTGCTCTTCGAAATGCTGACCGGCAAGCGCCCCTTCGACGGCAGCGACGCCACCGACACCATTGCAGCGGTGCTGCGCTCGGAGCCAGACTGGCAGTTGCTACCGGGCGATCTGCCGGAGCCGGTTCGGATGCTGATCCGGCGTTGCCTGGACAAGGATCCGCAGCGCCGACCGGCGCATCTCTCGGTCGCGACGTTCGTCCTGTCGGGCGGCGCGGAGACGGGAACGACCGAGCCGCGCGGCGACGACAGCCCCGCGCTCGCCTGGGCGGCGGCGCCTCGCCGCGCTCGGCGTGAGCACGTTTCTCGCCAGTGTCGCCATCGCCAGCGGTGTCGCGTGGTTCGTCGCTGGTCGAGTTGAGCCCGCCGTCGCGCCGCCAGTCAGGTTCACCATCGGTTTCGACACCGGCGGCGATGCCTGGCGCGATCTGACCGACCGGCCGTTCGTCATCTCTCCCGACGGCCGCGCCGTCGTCTATCGCGCCACGACCCGCGGACTGCCGCGCCTGTACATCCGTACGCTGGACCAGCTCGAACCGCGTCCGCTCGTCGCTGGCGCGCTGGTCCGCACGCCCTTCTTCTCGCCGGACAGCCAGTGGGTCGCGTTCTTCGAGGGCGCAACGCTGAAGAAGGTCCCGGTCTCGGGCGGTCCGCCCGTGGAAATCGCGCGAATCACCGGCGGCGGTGCCTTCGGCGCAAGCTGGGGCGACGACGGGTCGATCGTGTTTGGCAGCCGCATCCCCGGGCGGGAGACCGGTATCCCGCTCATGCTCGTCCCCGCGTCGGGCGGCGAGCCGATTGCCCTCACCACGGTCGATCCCGGCAGCGAGAACGCAGATACCTTCCCGGTCTGGTTGCCGCAGAGCCGCGGCGTGCTGTTCAGGATGTACATCGCGATCCGCCCTGCATCGTCCGAGACGCGGCTCATGCTGCTGGATCGCGCGACCGGAGAGCGGCGAGAGATCGCCGCCGCGGTCAGCGGGGCCGACTTCGTCGCCGGGCGCATCGTCTATGCGGATCCGCAGGGCCAGTTGTACGGCCTGCCGTTCGACCCATCCACCCTGACAGCGCTGGGGCCCGCGACGGCGCTCGCCGAGCGGGTCCATGTCCCCCCGGTCGGCCAGGCGATGTTCTCGGCGGCGTTCTCCGGCGCGCTCGCCTTTCTGCCGGCACTCGACGGCCCGGGCGCGGAGCGTGGCCGTTCGCTGGTCTGGGTGGATCGGCAGGGCCGAGAAGAACCCCTTGCCGCGCCGCCGCGCGCCTACGCGGTGCCGCGCCTGTCTCCGGACGGCACGCCCGTGGCGCTCGACATCCGGGACGAGGACAGCGACATCTGGATTCGGTCGCTCGATCGGGGCGTGATGACACGGCTGACCAGCGGTCCCACGCTCGACATGGCGCCGGTCTGGACGCCAGATGGACGCCGGATCATCTGGACATCGACGCGGGACGCCGCCAATCCGACCCTGTATTGGCAGGCCGCGGACGGCACGGGCGCGGCGGAGCGTTTGAACGGCCCCGGCATTGCCTTCCCCGGATCCGTGACACCCGACGGAAAGGCGGTCCTCTCGTGGGGGGCCGCCGCGGTCAACTCGTCGGGGGCCGCCGCGGGCATCTTTCGGACCGCGCTCTTCGGCGAGCGGAGCCTGGACCGCGTGCTCGGCCCGATGCAGGGCGTCCTCACGCCGGAGGTGTCCTCGGATGGCCGATGGCTCGCGTATGAATCCAACGAATCCGGCCAGCCCGAGATCTACGTGCGCCCGTATCCGAACGTCGACGACGGCCGCTGGCAGATTTCGACCGAGCGTGGCAGTCGGCCGGCCTGGAGCCGGAATGGCCGCGAGCTGTTCTTTCTCGACGGAACGGACCGTTTGTCGGTCGCGTCGATCGCCGTCAGCGGGAACACGCTGGCGCCCGGCGCGCCGCGACGGCTGCTCGAGTCAGCGTATTACCCGGGATTCTCGTCTCGCGGCGTCAACCTGCGTGGATACGACGTCTCGCTCGACGGGCAGCGGTTCCTGATGATCAAGGGCCCGGCGGACGCGGCCGCGTCGCAGACGGTGCTGACGGTCGTGTCCAACTGGCGGGCGCATTGAGGCGCGCCCCGTCCTGCTGAAACGAGCGACTACCAGATCGTCTGAATCGGGTACTCGCCCATTGGGCCATCGCTCGTGACGAGGACGAGACCTTCGGCCTTGGCCTGCGCAATGAGGATTCGGTCGAATGGATCCTTGTGCAGCATCGGCAGGGCGGCGAGTGCCGTGATGTGCGTCGGGCGGATGTGGAGGACGCGGGCGGAGGTGAGCTCGGTCGCCTGCCGCCACCACGTCCCCAGGTCCGAGATGGACAAGAGGCCCTTTTGCGCCTTGATGACGACCTCCCAGTAGGACGCCACGCTCACGACGTTCTCGCCGGATTCGACGAGACGCCGAGCCTTTGCCGACAGCCGCTCGGGCTCGGCAAGGCTCCAGAGAAGCGTGCTCGTGTCGAGGAGGTGGGCAACCCTAGCGGCCGCCCCAGAACGCTTCGGCTTCTTCATCGGTCAGGGCCCGTTCCCAGCCTTCTGTCATCGTGAATTGGCCGCGCATCGCTCCAAGCGGCGACGCCCGCCGTTTGCGAACGGGCACCAACTGCGCCACCGGGCGACCGTGCCGCTCGATCACGACGGACTCGCCATCTTCGACCAGGTCGAGCAGCTTCGAGAGCTGGGTCTTCGCGCCATGGACGCTGACGTTCATGTCACCAATTTTAGTCTATTTTTTGAACTAACGCGAAACCCCATTGGCCCACGGCTCTCCCAGCGTGCTTCCATCCAAACGGGCGCGCCGGCCGTCATAAGGGCGTGACCGGAGCGACGGGGGCCTTACTCCTTTCGTGCGTTGCCGCGGCGCTGGCTGGGCTCTCGGCGTGTTCGCCGGCGCCGGCAGGAGGCGGGGCGCCGCGCCCATCGGGGCCGATCGAGGAAGCCGGTTTCGTGCCCATCGGCGGCATCGAGCAGTGGGTTGGCGTGAGGGGCGCCGACCGCTCGAACCCCGTGATCCTGGTGGTGCACGGCGGGCCTGGCGAGACGCAGTGGCCGGTCGCATCGAAGTACGCGCCCTGGGAGCGGATGTTCACGGTCGTCCAATGGGACCAGCGGGGCGCGGGCCGTACGTTCGGCCGGAACGGCGCCGCGACGCCGGAGGTGAACCTGGACCGCATCACGCGCGACGGCATCGAGGTGGTGGAGCACCTGTGTCGGACGCTCGGCAAGGAGAAGGTGATCGTCCTCGGCCACTCCTGGGGGTCGATTGTGGCCATCCGCATGGTACAGCGCCGGCCCGAGCTTTTCGCCGCGTATGTCGGAACCGGCCAGGTGGCGAGCTGGAAGGCAAGCGTGAACATGCAGTTCGACCGGCTGCTGGAGAACGCGCGCCGCGACGGCGATGCGGAAACCCTGCGCGACCTCGAGTCCATCGGGCGCCCAGACCCGTCGGATGCGACGCAGTACTTCGCGTTCACACGCGGCCGCCTGTTCGCGGCGATGCCCGCCCCGGATCAGGATTGGCTGAAGGGCCTCAGGTCCATGACGCCCGAGTCGCTCGGCGTGGACCCGAAGGAGTTCCAGGACCTGGCGGCCGGCATGGAGCTCAGCGGTCGGAGCGTGCTTCCCGACCAGATGGCCACGGACCTGCCCGCGACGGCGACGGACATCCGTGTCCCGTTCTTCGTCATCCAGGGGAGGGACGACATCACGACGCCGACGGCGGCGGCGGTAGAGTACTTCGAGCGGGTGCGGGCGCCGCAGAAGGCGCTCGTGCTCATCGACGGCGCGGGACACTTTGCGTTCATGACCCACGCGGGGGAGTTCCTGGCGGCGCTGGAGGGGAAGGTGCGGCCGGTTGCGGTGGCGAAGAATTGACTCAATCCATTGGCCCAAGTAGATTCAGCGGCATCCGCCCTGCTGTCAAGGAACCTCGTCATGAAAGCGCTATACCACAACCGTCTCTGCAACGTCGTGGAGATGAGCACGGATATCACCCTGGCTGACGAGGCAGGGCAGTTCGTCGTCTGGCTCGGCGACGAAGCGCTCGTCATCGATCCGACAGACCAGCAGGTGGCCGACGCCGACAATCTCCGTGAGTGGTACGGGCTGGACGCCGAAGCCGTCGACCGGTTTCGCGGCCTGCTCCGCGGCGCTGTGTCCAGCAAGGCGTCAGCTGAAGGTGACGTCTTGAGCTGATGCCTTACTTCGTCAATTCCTCGTATTGGTGATCAGGCCGAGCTTCTGCGCCACGGAACGAATCGTGGCCGCCGGGAGGGGTGCTCATGGGCGTGGTCGAACACCATCCGGACCGCGCGTTCACGCTGCTCCGGGGCATAGTTGCGGGGTCGGGCCATGGGCTCCATCCTCTCTCGGAATGGGCCCTCCGAGAAACCCCGGTACGATTCAACCGCCTGCAGTTGTTGACCTGAGGGTGCCTCGAGCGGACGAAGCGACAGCCTCGCCGTGATTCCGCCCGCGACCTCGTCCGAGCGACAGGAGCGAGGACCCCTGCTCGATCTGCTTCTCACTCTCCGTCGCGTCGCGCAGGTCACTGCGGGGTCGCGCCGGTCGAAGGGGAGCTGTCCGTGGGCTCGCCCGAAATTGTCCAGGACGGCACGCCTTCCGCTGTTACGTCGGCCAGGATGGCTGTATAGTGCCCCCACGGCGCTGCCATGAAGTACTGGTGGGTAAACCAGAGCCAAACGTACCTCGCCGAGGTCCGCGGCAGCTTCATGTGGTCGCCGAAGCGGCGAGCGGACGGCAGCCGAAATCAGTTCTACGACAACATGCAGGAGGTCGCTCCTGGAGACGTTGTCTTCTCCTATTGCGACACAAGAATCAAGGCGGTTGGCCTCGTCACAGGGAGGGCGCAGACAGGACCGAAGCCGGACTTCGGAGCTGCCGGGGCGAACTGGTCGCGCGAGGGATGGTTTGTTCCAGTCGACTACTTCACCCTCTCGAATCAGATTCGGCCTAGGGACCACATCGATATTCTCCGACCGTTCCTGCCAACGAGGTACTCGCCGCTTCGGTCGACCGGTGATGGCCTGCAGTCGGTCTACCTGGCCGAACTGCCGCTCGCGATGGCGGATGCCTTGATCGGCTTGATCGGCCAGGCCTACTGGGACGCGATCGCAGACATCGTTGCCGTTCAGACTCCGCAGGAATCGGACCTCGATCCTGTGCTTCTCGAGACGTCTATCACTGGTCCAACCTTCCGCGACCAGCTAGTTCGGGCACGCCGAGGACAGGGTGTCTTTCGGTCGAACGTACTGCTCCGAGAAGAGCGCTGCCGAGTCACTGGCGTCGACGAGCCAAGACATCTCAAGGCCAGTCACATCAAGCCATGGAGAGACTCAACTGATGCGCAGCGGCTGGATGGGTCCAACGGGCTTCTCCTATCCCCGCACATCGATCACTTGTTCGATGAAGGCTACCTGACGTTCTCTGCGGACCACCGCCTTGTCGTCGTACCCGAGGTGGAGAACAAGCTGGTGGATGCTTGGGGCATCGACCTCGCAGTCGGAGTCGGTGGGTTCTCGCGCGAGCAGAGCGCATACCTGGATTATCACAGGGCTCACGTATTCAAACGGCAGTTGCTGGAATGACGGCCCCCGGCACGTCCAGCGAGCCGACGCCCGGTGGCCGCACATTCCACTCCAGAGGCCGGGAGCGAGTGACAGACGGTCACGCGGCGGCATCGACGGCGCCGGGATATTCGGACACTACCGCAGAACCAGCGTTGGGGCTGGATAGGCGTTGAGGATTCGTCTAGCCTGTTTCGTACCGAGGAGGCGTCATGACCGTCTACATCTTGATCCGCGAAGATCAGAATGAACACGGGTTCGTCGACACCTCGATCGACGGAGTGTTCGGCGACGAACACGTGGCCCGGCAGCAAGAAGCTCACGAAAGACAGAGAGCCCACGCTGAGGGATTGATCGTCGAAGACGAGCACAGTCCCGATGGCGAGTGGCAGGTGTCCTGGCTGGTTGCGGAACACGTGGTGGGCTGACGTTCCGGCAAGCAGGTGACCACGAACGTCAAGGACTAGGTCCGCTTCAAGGGGCTGAAGATCGAGAACTGGTCGAAGTGAAACCATCGTCAGCAGGCTCGGGACCAACAGCCCACCAGGCGTGCGGGCTCGAGGCCCAGGCCCTCGAGGCCAGCCGACACGAGCCGCCGACACGCGAGTCGCCGGTCAGACGACGCACGGCCCTTTTGTGCGCGCGGTTCTGAACGACCCGGCGAGGAGCGTGACCGGCTGACCTCGCGGGATTGGGCGTCGAGCCCGGACGCCTGGTGGACCCGGCCGGCCGAACAGACTGGGCACGCCCCTCGCGATGTCGAACGGAGGCGCCCTCCCGCCTGCCTACTCCCGCGGCAACGGCTTCAGCGCCTCCGTGGACGGCCCCCGCTGCTTCTGCAGCCGCGCCGCTACCTGCTCGGCCTGCTTCATCGCGCGCAGGATGTTGCCGCCAATGACCTTCTCCGCGTCGGCATCGGCGTAGCCGCGCCGCAGAAGCTCGACGACGAGCGCCGGGTACTTCGAGACGTCCTCCAGCCCGGTCGGCGCCTGGCCGTCGATGCCGTCGAAGTCGCTGCCGATCCCGATGTGGTCGATGCCGGCCACCTTGCGGATGTGGTCGATGTGATCCGCCACCTGCGCCAGCGTCGAGCGCGGCGGGTGCTCCTGGTCCCACCTGTCGATGGCCGCCTGCGCCGCCTTCGCGTCGCCGGGAAACTGCAGCCGGAACTTCGCGGCCGCCGCGGCCGCTTCCTCGTTGTGCTTCACGCAGTCGGGCGGCACGAAGCCGTTGTAGAAGTTCACCATCACCACGCCGCCGTTCTTCGGCATCCGCGCCAGGATGTCGTCGGGCACGTTGCGCGGCACGCCGCAGATGGCCTTCGCCGACGAGTGCGAGAACATCACCGGCGCCTCCGTCACCTCCAGCGCCCTCGCCATCGTCTGCGGTGTGACGTGCGAGAGATCGACCAGCATCCCCAGCCAGTTCATCTCGCGGACGACGGTTTCGCCGAAGGGGGTGAGGCCGTTGTGCTCGGGCTTGTCGTTGGCGGCGTCGGCCCACGGCGTGTTGCTGTTGTGGGTGAGCGTCATGTACCGCGCGCCGAGCGCGTAGAGCATGCGGAGCGTTCCGAGCGAGGAGTCGATCGAGTGGCCGCCCTCGACGCCCATCATCGAGGCAATCCGCCCGCTCTTGAAGATGCGCTCCACGTCCGCCGCCGTGCTCGCGATCTCGAAGGTGTCCGGGTAGCGCCGCGCCATCTCGTGGACGAACGCCATCTGCTCGAGCGTGGCGACGACGGCGGTCTGGCCGGCCATGGAGGCCGGGACGTAGACCGACCAGAACTGCCCGCCGAGATGTCCGGTGCGCAGGCGGGGGATGTCGGTTTGCAGCTGCGGCTGCGGCTGCCGGATGTCCAGCTTGGCGGCGTCGTAGGCCACCCGGACGCGCATCTCCCAGGGCAGGTCGTTGTGCCCGTCGATGAGCGGCGTCCGCTTCATGATGGCCGCGGCGCGGTCGGCCAGCGCCCCGCCCGCCTGCCCGTCGGCCACTGCGTCCAGGCCGGGCGTGTTGACGAGCAGCAGCGCGGCGAACGCTGCCGCGAGCAGGGCGGTTGGTCTCATCAGGATGGCGTGCACGATGCCATCATAGGGCAGACTGGCCGTCCTCGTTCATGAGCCGGGCATGACTTGACGATGTTGTGCGGACCGGCGAAGCCCCGGTCAGGGCTCGCTCGAGGCGAGCACGTTCCAGTTCACCGACGCGCTCACGACCTCGCCGCTGCTCAACGCGAGGCTCACCGCGAACGGGTGGTCGCCCGGCCCGAACAGCAGTCCGCCGAAGTTGCCACACCGGATCGTCGTCAGTCCGCTGGCGGTTCGCCCGAACGTCGCGCAGGCGACGATGTAGCTGGTCGCGTTGAGCCCGTCTTCTTCATCCACACACCCCACGTGAGCGGCCCGACCACCTCTTCATCCACCGGCGTTCCCGCCAGCTTGAGCGCCAGCTTGATCTGCCCGTGGTGATACCCCTCGTGCCAGATCATGTGCTGCAGCAGCAGGATGGAATGGTCGTAGTGCAGGTCCATCTCCCTGCCCGACTCCAGCCGCCCCTTCACCGCCTCGCGCACGACCTTCGCGCTCTCGTTCAGCATCGCCGCGATGCGCGCGGGATCGCGCTCGGCCACCCACTCGTCCCTCGGCACCTCCTCAGCGAACTCGGGCGCGTCCTCGAGGACGAACACCAGCCGGACGTAGTGGATGTGCGTGAACAGCTCCGCGACGGAGGGACCGCCGTCCATGGCCCTGGCCTCCAGCCCGCCTTCGGGCAGCGCGCGGAGCAGGTTCACCAGGATGGTGTTGTTCCGGTCCCAGGAGTCCAGCAGGGCGTCGAGCAGGCGGGCATGCGTCATGAGGTTCCTCGCGGACGCCAGCGTTGTACCATGCCCGGAGCCTCTCGCCCGCGCCGGCACCCGGGGGACGCCACATGACTCTGCAGGACCTCCTCGGCATCGAGCTCCCCATCATCCAGGCCCCGATGGCCGGCGTCCAGGGGAGTGCCCTCGCCATTGCCGTCTCCAACGCCGGCGGGCTCGGCTCGCTCCCTTGCGCCTTGCTCGACGTGGATGGCATCCGTCGAGAGATCGCCGCGATTCGCGCACAGACCTCCCGGCCGTTCAACGTCAACTTCTTCTGCCACACCGAGCCCGAGCTCGACGCCGCGCGCGATCGGGTGTGGCGGGCCGCGCTGTCCCCCTACTTCACGGAGCTGGGCATCGACGCCGACACCATTCAGGCGGGCCCCGGGCGCGCGCCTTTCAACTCCGACATCGCCGACGTGATCGAGGAGTCCCGGCCCGCCGTCGTGAGCTTTCACTTCGGCCTGCCATCGAGTGACCTTGTGGCCCGCGTGCGCGCATCGGGCGCGAAGATCCTGTCGTCGGCCACGACCGTGGACGAGGCACGCTGGCTGGAGGCCCACGGCGTGGATGCCGTCATCGCACAGGGGCTCGAGGCAGGCGGCCATCGGGGCGTGTTCCTCTCCGACGATCTCTCCACACAAACGGGGACGCTCGCGCTGGTGCCGCAGGTCGTCGCGGCTGTGAAGGTCCCCGTGATAGCCGCCGGTGGCATCGCGGACCGAACAGGCGTCGCGGCAGCCATGGCGCTCGGCGCCGCCGGCGTGCAGGTCGGCACGGCCTATCTGCTCTGTCCCGAAGCCACGACGAGCCCGATGCATCGGGCGGCCCTCGCAAGCGACCGGGCCCGCGTCACCGCCATCACCAACGTCTTCACCGGTCGCCCCGCCCGCGCCATCGTCAACCGCATCGTCCGGGAGCTGGGACCCATCAGCCATGCGGCCCCCGCGTTCCCGCTGGCCGTGCCGACGGTCTATGCCCTGCGGGCGAAGGCGGAGAGTCTCGGCCGCGAAGACTTCTCACCGATGTGGGCGGGGCAGAACACAAGCGGGTGCCGCGCGATCCCAGCGGCGGACCTGACGAGCGAGCTGGGATCGGCAGGTCTGTGACGACCCCTCGAGCGCTACCTCGCCCGTCTCATGGTGGCAGAAGGGGCCACATGTAGCTATATTTGAGGTGGCATGGGGACCGGGATTCGCGAGCTGAAGAACAACCTGAGCCGATACATACGGCGCATCGAGGCCGGCGAGCGCGTCTTGGTGACGGCCCACGGACGGGTGGTCGCCGAGTTGGTCCCCGCCGGTCAGCGAGGGGCCGCCACTCGCCCGAGCCGGTGGGAGGCGTTGATCGCATCCGGTGTGCTCCATCCACCGTCGGAGCCAGGAGACCCGTTCGAGGACTGGCCGGACATTCGCCTCCCGAAGGGCACTGCCGCCGAGCTCATCGACAGCGATCGTGGCGAAGCGTAGGGCGCCCCCTCGTCGCGCGGCAGGCTCCGCGCCTGCGCGTCCGGCCCGGAAGACCACAGCCGGGATCGTCGGCGTGCGCTACCTGGAGTCGAGCGCCCTTGTGGCCGCTCTCCTCGAGCACGACACAGCGGCGATGGCGCCGCCGACACCGGGAACCCTGCTCGTGACGTCGGCCCTGACGCTGGCGAAGACGGGACGGGCGATCGTGAGGGCGCGAGCCACCGGCCGACTGACGGCAGCCGATGAACGGAGGGCTGTTCTCGCGCTGCGCACTTTCGAACGGCGCTGCTTCGTTGTCGACGTGGGCCCAGAGGTCCTCGCACGGGTCCGCCGTCCGTTTCCGATGGAACCCATTCGCACGCTCGACGCCGTACACCTGGCCACGGTAGAAATGCTGGCCGACGCACCACAGCTGGTGACGGTCGTGACTCGGGATGAGAGAGTCCGCCAGAACGCGATAGCGCTTGGATTCATGGTCGAGTGACCGTTCAGCCCCACACGCCATCAGCCCGGGGCTACGCCTGTTCCAGCCCATCCGCAGCGCTCGAGGAGGCTGCCGAAGCGCGGGTCCGACCGCAACGCGTCCCACTTCGGATCGACCGGCAGGTAGATGAGGTGCACATCGCGGACGTCGAGCGCGCGCTCCAGCCAGTCCAGCGCCCGGTCGCGGCGACCGAGGCCGAGACTGATCAGGGCCATCGCGTAGGGAGGGACATAGCGATCCCTGGAGGCGGTGTCGAGCGCGTCCAGCATGGTCTCGGCCTGGTTCGCACGGCCGGTCCGCGCGAGGATGTAGGCCCGCAGCGACATCGGCTTGCTGTTCTGCCCCGAGAACCGCTCGGCCATCGTCAGGGCCTCGATGGCCGCGTCGTTCCGCCCCAGCTGCTCCAGCGCCTGTCCGCGCATCACGTAGCCGATCCAGAACTCGCCGTCCAGGGCGATGGCCCGCTCGGCGAATCGCATCGCCTCCGTGTAGTCCCGGCCCTGGAAGGCGACCTGGGAGGAGAGCGCGAACACCAGCGGGTTGAGCGGCTCCAGCTCCCGCGCCCGGAGGGTGGCCTGGCGTGCCTCGGGATGCCGGCCCATCTGCGACAGCAGGTGGCCCAGCATCAGGTGCGTGGTCGCCGACCGCGGATCGATGCTCAGGGCGCGGCGATATCCTGCCTCCGCTTCCGGCCAGCGGTCCCACTCGAAGTACCACTGTCCCATGGCCATCACGCGGTGGGCTTCGGCGGTGTCTGGTCCGGTTTCGATGGCGCGGCGAGCCGCCTCGCGGGCGCGGTCCCGCACCGTCCCGGGATCCACGTCGCTGTTCAGGGCACTCCCCGTCAACGTGCCGGCGAGCGCGGCCCAGGCCAGTGAGTAGCCGGGATCCAGCGCCGTGGCCTTCTCGTAGTACTCGACTGCCCGCCTCGTCGTGGGCGGGGTCCGCTGCCGCTCGAAGTTGAGGCCACGGAGGTACAGGTCGTAGGCATCCGGGCTCGACGTCTGCCGGCGGGCCAGGGTGCTGGCCCGCTCCGGCGAGAGGCGCCCGTGAATCTGCCGGACGATGTCCTCGCTCAGCTCGCGCTGCACGCCGAGCAGGCTGGTCGGCTCGAGGATGGGGCGGCTCGAGGCACGTGTGCGGGGGATTCCGCGTCCGGGGCTGCGATGGGTGGCAGCGCGTCCGCTGCCGGCCTCACCAGCTCCACGCCCGCAATGAACCGGTAGCCGCGACCCGGCACCGTCTCCACGAACGTCGGGTTCTCGGCCGTGTCGCCGAGCGCCTGGCGGACCTTGCGGGCACGTGGCTCGTCAACGTGCAGGTCCGCGACTGCACGACGCAGGCGCCCCTGGGACCGCCCTTCATGTCCCTGGTGACGTTTCATGAAGGTGGCACGCTGACGGAGCTGGCTGGCAGCCCGGCCTTTGCGGCGGGCCAGCGCAGCGCGGGGACCGGCACGTGGGTGCGGACCGGCGCGCGGACCTACGTTCAGCGCGTGGCCGCCCTGGTCCACTTCACCACGGCACCGAACCCGCCCTTCTCTCCCGGGTTCGACGCGGGTGGATTGACGATCACGCATACCGTCGAACTGCTGAGCGGCCGGAGCCTCGTCTCCTCGGGGACGAACGCCTTCTATCGCACGGGCGAGCTCACGCCCTATCGCACCGGCTGCTCGACGGCGACGGGCACCCGCTTCTGAGAGGACCAGGGCGCCAGGCTTTCGGGGGGCCACTGCGGTCCCCCGGCTGCCGCCACACGCGTTGCGACGAGTTGCCCGCTGTTGACTCAGGTCATGGCCACGCGCCTCGCAACCTACGTGAACGAGTAGACCTGCAGGTGGTCTTCGACGCCAAAGGAGCCGGAAACACCCCGGGCGGCCAGTTCGGCGGCCGTCCGGTCGGCCTGGTTGTCCACGACGCCCATCAGATCGATGCGCCCATTGCGGACGATGATGTGGATCGGGTACTGGCCGAAGGGCTCGAGGCCGAGCTCGCGCTCACGCCTCAAGAAGGCGGCGTTCCAGCGGGCCAGTCCTCCTGCCGGCGCGTACCTGGACAGGAACGCATTGCCATAGATCGCATAGAACGTCTTCCACCTCAGGTCGTCGTCATGGTCCGAGGCGGGAAGCGGCTCGATGCTGTTGATGACCGTATCGACACCAGGGACGCGTTTGACCGCGCGCTCGGCGCCCGCCTTGAGCCCGGGCGCATAGGCGCTGCCCTCGAGCGTGACCGTCCCCTTGTCATAGCGGAAGCTGATCGCGTCGAAGGGGCCGTAGTAGGGCAGCCACAGGAGCGCCTGCCGGATCTCCGGCGTGGGATCCGTGACCACCGGTCGCGCCTGCAGCGGGGCGGTGGCCGCAATGCCGGCGGCCATCAGCACCGCCAGCCCGATCACCCATCGTTTCATCGACGTACCCTCCAGACGACCTCGCGGGCCGTCTGATCGGTGAGACGGACGGGCGCGTGACGGGGATCTGGCTGCCGCGTGACATCGGTGACAGCGTTGACGGGCATGGCATGCGGCTGAGCCAGTGGGCCTCCACGATGTAGACTGGCGCTCGATGCCCCGGTACACGAACGAGCGTGCCGAGACCGACGTCAGCATCTCGACACTCCCGGCCGGCTACTACACGTCGGCGGACTACTTCGCGCGCGAGACCGATCGGCTGTTCCGGCGCCTGTGGCTCTTCGTCGGCCGCGACGACGATGTGCCGTCGCCCGGCCATTTCGTGACGAAGCGGATCGCCGGCGCCGAGGTGCTCGTCATCCGCGACGAGGCGGGGACGCTCCGCGCGTTCCACAACGTGTGCCGCCACCGCGGCACGCTCCTCTGCACGGAGGCCGCGGGGCAGGTGCGCGGGTTCGTCCAGTGCGCGTACCACTCGTGGACCTACCGGCTCGATGGTGCCCTGCACAGGGCGCCTCACATGGACAAGGTCACCGGCTTCCGCGTGGAGGACTGGCCGCTCGTGTCGATCCCGCTCGAGGTGTGGGCAGGCAACGTGTTCATCCATCTCGGCGACCCGTCCGAGCCGACGCCCTCGTTCCGGGACTACCTCGATGGCGTGGACACGACCTTCCACAACTGGCGGATGGGCGAGCTCCGCACGGTGGCCATCCGCACCTACCACCTGCGCGCCAACTGGAAGCTGGTCATCGCGAACTACCACGAGTGCCTGCACTGCGCCAACGCGCACCCGCAGCTCGTGAAGCTGTCACATCCGCTCTCGGGAGACAACGAGCCGCCTCACCCGACGTGGCTCGGCGCGTCGATGGACCTGATGCCCGGGTGCGTCACCCTCTCGACGCTGGCCGAGCCGACGCGTGCGTCGCTGCCGGGGCTCGACGCCGAGCAGCGCCGCCGCGTCTACTACTACGCGATGCTGCCGACGATGCTGCTCAACCCGCATCCCGATTACGTGGTCACGTTCGCGCTCAACCCGATCGCCCCGGACCGGACGGACATCACGTGCCACTGGCTGATGCATCCGGACGAGATCGCGCGGCCCGGCTTCGACCCGGGCGATGCCGTGGAGTTCTGGGACGTGACGAACCGGCAGGACTGGGCGCTGTCGGACCAGGCCCAGGCAGGGATCGCCTCGCTGGGCTATCGCCCGGGCCCCTACTCGAACCGCGAGGAGATGCTCGCGGCCTTCGACCGGTGGGTGATCGCGCGCGTCGGCCCGCTTCAGGAGCTCGGAGCCGGATTCGGAACCCGCGAGTAGAGGCGCCAGCACACTCCAGCTGTGCGCGCCGCCCATGCGAGGGTGCACGGAACGGGCATCATCCACCGATCAGCGGCTACCCCGCCGCAGTGTCTCCACCTCGATGGCGGCCAGCAGGGCCATGGCGCCGCCTCGATCGTCGGCGCCGTTGATGGCGGGCCGGGTCATGTAGTACTCGCGCGACGCGTTGGCGCCGGTTCCGGAGCAGACGTCGTGCAGCGTCCCGTCCTCGTTCACCCGAGCGACGACTGCCTGCCAGCCGCGGTCCACGGCCGCGCGATACGTCGCGGCATCAATCCAGCCGCGGGAGATGCCGCGCGCCATCGCCGCCGTCGTCATCGCCGTCACCGTCAGCTCGCGGTAGCTCGTCGGCTCGTCCACCACCTGCCGCCAGCTGCCATCGTCGGCCTGGTGCCGCACCATGGCGGCGACGTGCCGGCGATAGATGTCGAGCACCAGGTGCCGCTCGCTCCAGGAGTCCGGCAGGTAGGTGAGGGCCTCGGTGAGGCCGAGGAGCGCGAAGCCGTTGCCCCGGCCCCAGGCGTGCGGGGCCTTCTCGGCGTGGTTGAACAGGCCATCGGGCCGCCGCAGGCGTTGGGTCCAGACCGTGAGGATCGGCCGGACGAATCCCGCATGGGCGCCGCCGTTCACGCGCGACAGGAGCGCGCTCGCCATGAACATGTCGTCGGTCCACTCGGTCGCGAACTTCACACCGCCCGGCGTGGGCGGCAGGATGAACTCGGCGGCCTTCTGCGCGAGGGCGCCGGCGTCGGCGTTGCCGTCCAGCCGCGCGGCGTCGGCGAAGGCCAGGTGCCCCGCCAGGCTCGTCAGGCGGAACGGCTCGGCAATGGCCGGCGTGCGGCCGTCGAGGAAGGGCTGCATCTCGCGGCGCGGCTTCTCACGCCACCGCGCTTCTCCGGTGAGCTCGGCGAGGCGCAGCGACCCGGACCAGGCGAGGCCCGAGATGTAGCTCATGGACGGCTCTGTGGGGTACTTCGCGGCGAGCACACGGGCGATGTCGAGCGGCGTGCGCTCGCCCGGCGGCGCCTGGCGCACGTCCCGCGCGATCGACGAAGCCGACACGAGCATCAGCAGCGACAAGGCGATCAGATACCTCATGGGCTGACCATGGCCAGGAGGGCTGCAGGTTATCTCGGCCGCCTCGGCGGCAGCAGCCGCTTCGGGAACTTTGCGACCACCGTGTAGTGCGGGTCCACGATGTTGGCCACCCGGACGACACCGGCCTGCGAGGCCACCTGGTAGGCCTCCATCTTGTCGAAGCCGTAGTCGGCCACCATCCACTCGATGAGCTCGACGTACGCGATCCGCATCGCGTCGACCAGCGGGCGCACGCTGCCCGCCACCATGATGAACTCGTCGTTCTCGAGGCGCGGCCAGCGGATGCGCTGTCCCTTGACGAGATCGAACTGGAAGGTGACGTCGGCCGTGGACTCGAGCCCGGACCCGGCGATCTCGCCGTCCCCCTGCGCCGCGTGGAAGTCGCCGAAGTAGAACAGCCCGCCCGGGTGGAAGACCGGCAGGTACACCGTGGCGCCCTCGGTGACGTCCGAGGCGTCCATGTTGCCGCCGAAATCCCCGGGCCAGAGCCCCCCGAATTCCTCCTCGCCCGCCGGCGCCGTCGCCACGCGGCCGAGCATGGGCCGGAGCGGGATCTCCATCTGCTTCACGGCGGAGTTCGGCAGATCGATGATGCCGACGTTCTTCGCGCGATCCAGCTTCCAGACGAAGCGGCGTGCGGGCAGCGGCTCGTTCAGCAGCCGCGTGCGGCTGTCGGCGGCCACGCCGCTGATCCCGCCGGGTGTGACATTCGAGATGGCGATATCACGATTCGGGCGCAGGCGCAGCACGCGCACGACCAGCGTGTCGCCCTGGGCGGCACCCTCGATGAAGAAGGGCCCCACTTCGCCCGGCCAGGGGCCGGCGATCTTCGGGTCGTAGTAGTCACCCGGCTTCGAGAATGTCCGCGTCTCCACCGTGGCCCCGGGCTTGACGCGCAGCACGGGCTCGCGGACGGCGAAGGTCGGCACCCCTGCGGTGGGCTCGTAGGTGATGGTCTGGGCCGCAGCGGGCAGGGCCGCGAGGGACAGGGCAAGAGCGAGAACCAGGCGCGTGGTCATGACGCCGGATCATACTTCCCGCGCGCCGCGTTGGCGCGGATCTTCAACACGTCGCGCGCCATGAGCCACGAGTCCCGGAGCGGCGAGACCCGCGACAGCGCGCGGTAGTGCCATTCAATGGGCAACGCGTGCACGCGGAGGCCAAGGCGCCGCGCGATCGCGAGCGCTTCGATGTCGAAGGCCCAGCCATCGATCGTCGTGCGCGAGAAGACCGCGTCGGCTGCCGCACCCGTGAAGAGCTTGAAGCCACACTGCGTGTCCTCGATGCCCGGCACGACCAGGCCGCGCACGAGCGCATTGAACGCCCGGCCCATGAGATGGCGATGGCCGGGTTCGCCGACCCGCCGGGCGCCGGCGCCTTCGCGGCTGCCGATGACGATGTCGAACGCCGACGGGACCAGCGCGAGGAACCGTGACAGTTCCTCGACCGGCATCGACAGGTCCGCGTCGCACATGAAGCGGAGGTCGTGCCGGGCCGCCAGCATGCCGGCCCGCACCGCTCCACCCTTGCCGCGGTGTGCCTCGCGCTGCAGGACGATCCGCGCGTCCTCCTCGGCCAGGCGCGCGACCATCTCCGCCGTGGCATCCCCCGATCCATCGTCGACGACGCGGATTTGCCAGTCGAGGGCGAGCATCGCCAGGTGAGATCGGAGGGCCGCAATCGTCTGGCCGACGCGCGACGCCTCGTTGAACGTCGGGATGATGACGGCCAGCGACGCGGTCATGGCGTTGGCGCCGCTTCGGCGAGCCGCCCGCCTGCCGCCTGAATCTCCGCGGCACACGCGCGATAGGGGCCGGGGAGTACCAGGACAACGCCCGGCAACACGCGCACCGCCGTCGCCGTGCCCTCGTCCTGGACCATCGGAAGACCACGAGCCGCCTCCCACTGCGCCGCCGAGAGCAGCAGCGGTGTCTGGCGCGCCGGGTCGGTCAGCCGCGTGCGGAGCTCGGCGTCGTACCGCTCCATGCCCTCCACCCACGCGCCCGTGTCACGCAGCGAGTAATAGAGCTGATGGACCCCGAGGTACGGGTAGTAGGGATCGCTCCGATAGATGCCCCGGCGCAGCCCAGGGTCTGTCTGCGCCAGGTTCAACAGGCACTCGCGTGCCGAGCGGAGCGGGTGATGCACAGTGAGCGCGCGCTCCACCGTGCGCGCGGCGGTCTCGAGGGGCAACAGCAGGACGAGGAACGTCGCGGCCGCTACGCGTACCGCGGCCCGACCGTGCCCGAGCCAGGCCAGCAGCAAGACGGCCACCAGCACGGGACGGACGATGGAGGAGTTCCTGAAGAGGCGGATGTCGCCTGCGGCCAGAGTAAGTGGGCCGTTCACGAACGTGACAGCCGCGAGGACGATTCCCGCGACGGCCAGCACCATCAGCAGCCGGCGCGGCCAGGACCCGAGTGCAGGCTGCCACACCTGGACACGGGCTCTCCAGGCCTGAACGCGCCCGCCTGCTCGGCGTTCGACTGCGCCGAGAGCATCGGCACACAGCCATCCGGCCGCGAGCGCCAGGCCCGGCAGAAATGGGTAGGCATAGTGGGTAACCTTGGACGTGCCGAGGGAGATGAGGCCGACGGGCAGCGCCCACCAGAGGAGGAGCAGCGCCGCCATACCTTGGCCCGAGCCGCGCAGGCGCCAGAGCCCGTACAGGATGCCGCCGACGACGAGCACCCGCGCCGCGTCCACTGACTGCAGGACGCGAACGCCGGGCACGTCGCTCCGCAGGCGCGCCCACGTGTCGGTCAGGTAGAAGTGCCACGGCTGCACGTGCGCGGGATCGACGAACGTCGTGAACCGCATGTAGACGTGGGCACCGAAGATCGTCGACCAGAACTCGTCGGGATGGGTGAGCAGCTGATAGACGAACCACGGTGTGATGAGCCCGAGTGCGGTCAGGGCCGGAACGATCCAGTCACGCCACTGCCGCCGCACGACGTCCCGTCCAGCCGGCGTCACGATGAGGGCCGCCCCCGCGACCATCGGCAGGAACAGGGCGGCGACGAACTTCGTCATGAAGCCGAGCACGAACCACAGCGCCGCGGCCATCGCGTGTCGTCGTCTCGCGACGGCCGTCCCGCTGGACGCCCAGGCCACCACGTGGAAGAGCCCCGCCGCGTAGCTCAGGACGAGCGCGCTCTCCATGTTGTTCTCCCTGAGCCCGTGGTGGAAGAGCAGGGAGTGGTACGACAGGAGGAGGATCAGCGTGACGGCGCCGCACACGATCCCGGCCAGCCGCCAGCCGAACAGCATGAGGTAGCCGAAGGCCGCGGCGCTGAGCGCCGCATCGATCAGGCGGAGGCCGGCAACGGTGCCCGGGATCAGGCCGAGCCGCACCGGAACGGCCGCGAGCCAGAACTTGAGGGGCGGCTTCTCGAGGAACAGGCCATCGGTGTCAACGTAGCGCGGCGTCAACCAGTCGCCGGTCTCGGCCATGCGCAGGGCGGCGTAGGTGTAGATGGACTCGTCGTTCTCGATGTCCTGCCGATCGAGGCCGAGGAACAGCGGCAGGCAGCACGCAACGAGGATGGCGGCCGCCAACCCGCCGAGTGCTCGGGAGCGGCCCGGCCAGGTGGCGGACGGCGAGGATGGGAAGGCGCCGGTGGTTTCAGGGAGCGCCACACTCACAAATGCCCTGTCCTCCGCATTGTGCCACCGGTGCTCATCGGCCGGGGAGGCATGTGATGCGCCGCTGGCGCGCGGGCCGCCGGCGGCGCCGGGGTCACGTGGTCCGCATCGACGAGAACAGCTCGGTGTGCCGCCGCAGGATTCGCTCGCGCTCGGCCTCGTTCGGCTCGAGCGTCCAGACGTCGCGCTCCGACGTGCCGCCCAGGACGATGCCGTCGCGCCTCGGCATCATGTAGAGGAAGCCGCCGGGGCTCTCGATGTCGAGCTTGAGGCCGCCTGTCGTGGAATAGTCCACGCCGGGCTGCGGAGCCAGCACGTGCAGCTGGCCCTTCAGCGGCACCAGTTCCATGTCGCCCATCAGGTCGCGCGACCCGAGGCCCGTGCAGTTGACGATGGCCGGCTCGTCGAGGCGGCCGAGCTCGGCCTTCGACTGGAAGCGACGCACCTCGAGGCGGCCGCCGAAGATCATGAAGTCGCGCAGCAGGGCGTCGAGCGCGATCGAGGGCTCGAAGCGCATGTCGCGCCGGCGCACCACGTAGGTCGAGGCGAACGGGTGCTCGCCCGGGCCCAGCACCTCCCGCTCGCCCTGCACCGACTCGGGCAACAGCGAGATGCCGCCGCGCACCTCCGCGTTCTCGGTCGGTGAGTAGTTGTACACCCACGACACGCCCATCGCCGGGTTGGCCAGGAGTTGCCACTGCCGGTAGCTGATCTCGACCGCCCGCCGGAACTGCGCCTCCCACTCGGGCGTGCGCTGCGAGAAGTCCACCAGGCCCGACGTCGGCGTGAACGCGGCCTCGGCCATGTTCGAGGTCGTGCCGGGCGGGACGGCGGCCGCGTAGATCGTGGTCTGGATGCCGCGTCGCTGCAGCAGGCGCGCGCAGGCGATGCCGACGATGCCGCACCCGATAACGGCGGCGCGCTGGTGTCCCGCTTCGCTCACCATGTCGGCCGCCAGCGTGCCGGTGCCCCACGACAGCGACCAGCCGGCGCCGCCGTGGCCATAGTTGTGGACGAGCAGCCGATCGTCGAGCTTCTCGGCGCGCAGCACGAAGCCGTGCGGGCGATGCGGCCGGAGGCCGACCGTGGAACGGATCACGAGGTCCGGAGCCACGCGCAGCGGCGTCAGCCTGACGGGGGCACGGCGTGCCGCCGGCGCGGCCGCCCGCACGGCAGGCGTGGTGCGCGCGGCGCAACCGCCAAAGGTGGCGCCAAGGGCGCCGAGCAAGCCGGTCTTCAGTGCGTGTCGTCTGTCCATGGCGGTGATCGTATCCCGAGTGCACGCCTCAATCCGAGGGGTAGCCCGCAGCCGCCTGCGGGCCGGCACCCTCGTCTCCGTGCCATACTGCCACCCGTAGCTGGAGCTTGCATGGGCCAGGTGCTGCGATTCCCGGGCGGGACCAGGCGCGACCCCGCCATCGAGCGGTGGCTGCGCGAACGTCCCGGCGAGCTGGCAGCCATCGCCCGCCGGTGGTTCGAGGTGATGCGCGGTTGCGGCGACGACGTGCGGGAGCTGCTGCACGACGGCCACCCCACCGCGTGCATCGGCGACGCGGCGTTCGGCTACGTGAACGCCTTCACCGCGCACGTGAACGTGGGGTTCTTCCGTGGCGCCGAGCTCGACGATCCGGCCGGGCTCCTGGAGGGCAGCGGCAGGTTCATGCGGCACGTGAAGCTGGGGCCTGGCCGCGACGTCGATGCTCACGCGCTGACGGCCCTGATCGAGGCCGCGTACGCAGACATGCAGCGCCGTGTGAAGGCTGGCGACTGACGCGCCGCGCGCGCACGCTCCGCCGTCAACCCACCCGGACGTACCCGCGCGCCTGCAGATTGACCATCGTCACGAGCGCCCAGAGATCGGCCTGGACGCCGGGCAACAGCTGCGACGGATCGACCTTCTTTCCCAGGAGCCCCTGGCCACACACGCGCAGCTCGACGCCCGCCTCGTGCAGCTCCTTCAGCACGGCGATATTGGGGTTGTCGACCCCGTTGTGCCGCGCCTTGTAGACCTCGTTGGAGAACACCGCGTCGCCGCCGCCCTGATGGAACATGGCAGCGATATGCCGATTCCTCGCCGGCACCCCACTGTTCGCGAGCGTGTTGAGGTACAGCCCGATCATCTTCAACGTCGGGTGCACTTCGTCGTCCTTCACCTTCGCGGAGACGGAGAAGACGACCTTGTAGTCCGTCTTCGGATCCGGCCGCTCGGTGACGCCGGGAAAGTCCTTCGCGGCCGCCGCGCTGGCGACCGGCAGCTTCTCGTCAGCCGCCGGCGCCGCGTTCGTGCGGCCGGCGTATCCGACCGCCACCGCGCCTCCGGCGAGCGTCGTCATCATCGTTCGTCTGTTCATGGCCCCTCCGTGCAGGACATAACGCTACTCCGGAATGGCGCGAATTCGCGACCGGAAAGCGTCGCCGTGGACGGCCGTCCCGGCGATGCTCCGCCACGAAGCGGGTGAGGTCACTCACTCCGCAGCGCCACGACCGGATCCACCCGCGTCGCCTTCCACGCGGGGCCCGCCACCGCCACCAGCGCGGTGAGCGCCAGCACGGCGACCACCAGGACGAACGTCACAGGATCCACCGGCTGCACGCCGAAGAGCATGCTCTCCAGCACGCGCCCGAGGGCCAGCGAGAGCGCCACGCCAATCGCGAGGCCCACCCCCAGCACCCGGGCGGCGCCACCGACCACCGAGCGCACCACGTCTCCCGTCGTCGCGCCCAGGGCCCGCCGTACGCCGAGGTCGCGCACGCGCCGCTGGACCGAGTAGGCAAGGATCCCGAACAGCCCCACCATCGCCAGCACCAGTGCGAGGGCCGCAAACGCGGTCACGAGTACGGCGCGGAACCGGTGCCGGCCCGTAGCCTCCCACGCCACGTCCTCCAGCGTCATCACGTCCCGCACGCTCACCAGCTGCTGCTTGTCCACCCGCGCGACGGCTCCACGCACCGACGGCGCCAGCGCGCTCGCGCTCCCCGTGGCGGGGCGCACGATCAGGAACATGTCGCCCGTCGGGTCCTGCATCATCGGCACGTAAACCTGCTCGAACTCGTCGGTCTCGTCCGGGCGTCCCCGCACCTGCCGTGCCACGCCCACAATCTCGCGCTCGCGCGCCGGCGCCTCTACGTCGGACCGGATGGCCACCCGCATCCCGATGGGGTCGCGCCCTCGAAGATGCGTGCGCACGAAGGCCTCGTTGACGATGCAGACGGGCACGCCGCCGCTCGTGTCGCGCTGGTCGAACGCGCGGCCGGTGACGATGGGGAGATCGAGCGCCTGGAAGTACGAGGGGCTGACCACCTGGTAGTCCGCCGTCGGCCGCTCGTTGTCGTCCACCGGCGGGTCGCCCCCCATGTCCACGAACCGCTGGCCCTCGTAGGACATCCCCATCGGCACCGTGGTGGCCCAGGCCATGTCCCGTACGCCCGGCAGTGCCCGCACCTCGTGCTCCACCGCGTCGTAGAACTGCAGCAGTGCTTCCGGTGTCGGATACTCCGACCCCAACGGATCCACCATCATCGTCAGGGCGCTCTCCGCGCGATAGCCGCGGTCGATGTTCTGCACGGCCAGCAGCGTACGCAGCAGCAGGCCGGCGCCGACGAGCAGCAGCACCGCCGTGGCCACCTCGCCCGCGACGAGGATGTTTCGCAGCCGGCCGCCTCCGCCGACCGTAGTGCGATTGTCCTGGCCCAGCGCCTGCGCGGACTGGAGTGCCGTGGCCTGCCAGGCCGGAGCAAGCCCGAACAGCAGCCCGACGAAAAGCGCCGCGCCCGCGCAGAAGGCGACGAGGCGCATGTCGAAGGCGAGCGCGATGGCCGGGGGCAGGAGGCCGTCGGGAATCACCGACGGCGCGACTCGGAGGATGGCCGCGCCCAGCGCCAGGCCCAGCGCACCGCCGGCGACGGACAGGACGAGACTCTCCGTGAGCAGCTGCCGAATCAGCCGCGACCGGTCCGCACCCATCGCGGAGCGAATCGCGAGTTCGCGCGACCGAGCCGTGGCGCGCGCGAGCAGGAGGTTGGCCACGTTGGCGCAGCAGATGAGCAGGACGAATGCGACGACGCCGAGGAAGAGCGTCGAGGTGTGGCGGAGGTCCGCGCCGATGACGGCGACGTCGAATGGCACGAGCGTTACGCCCCGTCCCTCGTTCGTCTTCGGATACTCCTGTGCCAGCGCGCTGGCCACGGCGCCCAGGTCCGCGTCCGCGGCCGCCAGCGTGATGCCGGGCTTCAACCGTCCCACCGCCCGGAAGACGTGCGAGGCCCGCGCCCTCGGCGGTGCGCCGGTGATGGCGACGAGCGCCCACAGGTCGGTCTTGCCGATCAGCTGCGCCGAGTCCGGCGCGACGCCCACGACGGTGTAGTTCTCGCCATCCAGCCGGATGTCTCGGCCCACGATCGAGGTGTCCCCGTTGTAGCGCGCCCTCCAGAACGACTCGCTCAGCACCACCACGTTCGCGCGCGTCCTGTCATCGTCTGGCAGGAACATGCGGCCCGCTACGGGCCGCACGCCAAGCGCGTCGAACACAGCGGCGGTCACCCACTGACGCGACACGGTCTCCGCCACGCCGTCGGCACCAGCCATCACCATCCCGCCCACGCCGCCCATGAACCCACCGATGGTCTCGACGCTGCGGCTCCGTTCGGCCCAGTCGGTGAGGTTGTTCGGCGCGACGCGCTCGTCGCTCGACGCGGCGGTTCGCTCGGCAATCATCACCGCGCGCTCGGGCTCGGGGAGCGGCAGGGGGCGGAGCAGCGTGGCGTCCACGAGGGCGAAGATGGCGCTGTTGGCGCCGATGCCGAGCGCAAGGGTGAGGATGGCGCCGGCCGCAAAGCCCGGCTGGCGACGGAGGGCCGCGAGGGCGTAGCGCAGGTCCTGCGCGAGGTCGCGCAGCAACGAACGCCGCGGGCCTCCGGGCTGCACGGGCGGCGACACGCGCGCCTGGCGTAACGGCCGCATGTATGCCGCGAGCGCTTCGGGGCCGAGCAGCTCCTCCAGCGCGAGGCGCCGCGCATCTGCATCCGTGGCGCCGGTCTGGCGCAGCTCCTCGTATTCCTCGTCCAGGTGCTGTGAGAGCTCCTCGACGATCTCCATCTCGCGCGCGGCGTCCAGGTTCAGGGGAGAGAGGCGTGCGCGGATCTCATGGGCCCAATCGCGCTTCGGCTCCACGGGCCGGGGCTCGGCGCCGCGAGAGATGTCAGGCATGTTCCACCCCCGTCACGAGACCCATCGCGCGAACGAAGGTTTTCCAGGTTTCCCGCTGCCGTGCCAGCACCCGCCGGCCCTCGGAGGTGAGCCAGTAGAACCGCCGGCGCCGCTCGCCGGCCTTCTCGACCCAGCGGCCGTGCAGCCACCCGCGCTCCTCGAGGCGATAGAGGAGGGGATAGAGCGACGCGACGTGAAACTTGAGCTGGCCCTCGGACCGCGCCTCGATGAGCTTGCTGATCTCGTAGCCATGTCGGGCGCGCTCCTCGACGATGGAGAGGATGATGAGCTCGGCGGAGCCCTTCTTGAGCTCGCGGTCCAGCATGCGGTCGTCGATATCTGGCATAGCCATACATGCCATAGACGGAGGTAGCCGGGGGATGGTTCGCTCGGGGACTTGGGACTTGGGTCTTGGGGTCTTGGGGTCTTGAGGTCTTGGGGTCTTGGGGTCTTGGGGGCTTGAGGCTGGGTTGGCGGACAATCAGCGCGACTGGCCGGGTGCGAGCAGCGCCGGCCAGTTGAGGATCACCTGCATCGGCACTCCGGGGTCTGGCGCCCCGGCGGGCTCGCGGATCAGAAACCGCCTGCCATCCGGGGCGACCTCGTACGCGGTCGCCCCGCCGCCCGGCGCGATGCCTGGTGGTTTGAACAACAGCGCCGCCTTCGAGTAGCGGAAGGTTGGTGATGTTTCGACCTGCACCACCATCAGGCCCATCGTCGGATCGAGGTAGTAGAGCTCGCGCCCGTCGCCTCTCCACCGCGGCTCGTTGCCGCCATCCGTCGTGATTTGCCACTTGGCTCCGGTTGGTGGAAACGGCTGGACGTAGACCTGGGGCCGGCCGGACTCGTCCGACACGTAGGCGACGAACCGGTCGTCGGGCGAGAACCGCCCGCGCAGCTCCCCGGCCGTCGTGCTGGCCACGACGGTCCTTGTGCCGGTCCCGGTGTCGTACGCCACAACGTCACTCGCGCGGTCGGCGGTGTTCTCGTTCACGAGGACCGTCCGGCCATCCCCGGCCCAGTCTGCCGGGTCCTTCTGGACCTCCGAAGCAAGGACCACCGACGCGGGCGCCGAGCCATCGGCCGGCCTCTGGTGCAGGTCGAGTGGCCCGTCCCGATAGGACCCGAACAGGATCCGCCTTCCGTCGCGCGACCAGATGGGCTGCCAGTCGTCCGACTCCCCGAACGTGACGCGTGTCCGGTTGCCGGTGGACGCGTCTACGAGCCACACGCTCCGGCCGCCGCGGGTGGTGTCCACCAGATCGAGCACGACCCGGCTGGCATCCGGAGAAATCCGGAAGTTGTTGAGCGCATCGGCGATGAGCACTCCCGCCGACTGCCCCGACCGGTCGTACCAGCGGATCTGGAATCGGGGCTCTGCCATCGCCTGGTGCACGAGGACGCCCGTCTCCGAGAGCGAGAACCGCGCTCGCAGTCCGGTGCCTTGCGCCTGAATCCCGTCCGCAATCGGGATCGGATCCCCTTCGAGCGCCAGCGTCGAGGCGTTCAGCGCTCGAGCCATCAGCGTGGTGTCCTGCACGTACAGAAGGTGCCCCGACCCGGAGTAACGCACCTGCGCGGTGGTCTCCATCAGGCGCACGGCAGGCCGGCCGTCGAGAAAGCCGACGTAGGCGGAGCTTCGATCCGGACGTCCGCTGCGTGCGACGAAGACGAAGCGTTGACCATCCGGGAAGAACTTCGGCCAGCGGTGTGAGTTTTCCTGCCGCGAGCGGTCGAGGCTCGTGATCTGCGTGGGCGTGCCGCCACTCGCCGGCACCTTGTAGAAGCCGAACCGCTGCGACACCACGATCACGTCGCCCCGGCCCCAGGCCGCGCCAAGGAAGACGCCCTGCACGTCCATGATCGATCGTGGGCTGCCACCCGCGATGTCGGTGCGCAGCATGCGTCCACCGGCGACGAAGCCGACGGATCGGCCATCCGGAGACCAGAAGCAGAAGCTGGCGCCGTCGGTGCCCTCGAGCCGGCGCGTGGATGCCGTCGCGAGATCATGGAGATACAGCCCCGTGGGCCCTCCTGCCCGCGGGCGCGCGACGAAGAGCAGCTGTCGGCCGTCCGGTGAGATCTCCGGTGAGGCCTGGCCGCTGGTGTCGAGGTCGGACGGCGCGAGCGCGAATCGGACGACAGGGGCGGGGGACGGGCTTCTCGTGGGCGCGAGCCACACACCCGCGACAACGCCGAGGGCCGCGGCGACGGGCATCAGCAGCCAGAGGAGAGGTCGTCTCGACACGGACGCCGGGGCCGCTGCGGCTCTCGTTTCCTCCGGCCGGGCGAGATCCTCCTCGATCCAGTGGAGCGCGTCGGCTACGTCCGTCATGGACTGCCATCGCGCCTCCGCAGGCTTGGCCAGGCACTTCTCAACGAGACGGCGGAGGGCGCGGGGAACATCGGGAGCCGCGGTCGAGATCGGCTCGGCGTTCCGCTCCAGGATCGCGGCGATGATCTGCGGCGCGCTGTCGCCCGCAAACGGCCGCCGGCCCGTCAGCATCTCGTAGAGAACGATGCCGAAGGCGAAGACATCGGTGCGCGCGTCGACGCGTTGCCCGAGAATCTGCTCCGGCGCCATGTACGGCCACGTGCCCACCACGGCGCCGGCCATCGAGAGGTCGGCCGCCGTCGTGACGGTGACGGCACCCGCGGCTCGCCGCGCGGCGCGCGTGGCCAGGCCGAAATCCAGAAGCTTCGCACCGGTCCCCGTGAGCATGATGTTGCCCGGTTTCAGATCCCGGTGCACGATGCCCGCGCGGTGGGCGGCGTCGAGCGCGGCGGCAAGCTGGCTGGCGTACCGCAGCGTGTCAGCGAGCGGCAGACGGCCGGAGGCGAGGCGCGCCGCCAGCGTCTGGCCCTCCACCAGCTCCATGACGATGTAGGCGGTGCCGTTGTCGGTGCCGACGTCGTACACGGCGCCGATGTGCGGATGATTCAGCGCCGCGATCGAGCGCGCCTCGCGCTCGAACCTGGCGTGCGCCTCCTCGTCGGTGGGGCCGTCGGACCTGAGGACCTTGACGGCCACGTCCCGATGGAGCCGCGGATCGCGCGCCCGATACACCTCGCCCATGCCTCCCGCGCCGATGGGGGCGACGATGGCGTAAGGTCCGAGCGTGGCGCCCGGGGAGAGTGGCATGAAGGGCGGAGCGGATTATAGCCGCGGAGCCGGTCCGATCCGCGCACGCGAAAGCGGACCGGGACGCGGCGATTCCCCGCCATCCCGGTCATTCTGACGTTTGCCTTCCGCCTGCTGCCTGCCGACTTCCGGCAGGGCTATCTCCGTTGCCGGCCTAGAACGGCCACGGGAGCCGCCCCGTGCCCCCGCGCCGATCGCCGCGGTACTGGCGGTAGCCCTCGGCGTAGCCGGCTTCGAAGCCGTCACGGTAGACCAGCTTGTACTGGTCCTTCGAGCCGTAGCGGCGGTCGTAACCGCGATCCGCGTTGCGGTAGCGGCTGTGGCGAACCGGATCATACGAGTCGCGATCGCGCGCGTCCTCGACGCCCTTCTCGTATCCGTCGCGGTGGCCGTTCTGCCAGGCCACGCCGTTCACGCCGTATCCGCCGCCCGGATAGCGGTTGTCGTTCGGGCCGCGGCGCGAGTTGTCCGGGTAGCGATCGGGATAGCGGTCCGGGTAGGGATAGCGATCCGGGTACGTCCGTGAGCCGTAGATGACGCGCGCGTTGCGATTCCGCGATGCGACGCGCTCCGCTTCGCGGCAGCTCATCGGAGCGGGCTGTTGCCCCGGCGGGCGCCCGTCGTACCACACACGGCACAGGCCGGCCGGCGGCAGCTGCCCCGGCGGAATCCCCTGGCCACGCCCGCCGCGGCCCTGCGCGCCGAGCGGCACGATCAACGCGCCCATCATGACGACTGCGATGGCGATCCTGCGCATCTTCCTGTCCCCCCTGCGCAAGGACGGGGCAAGAAGCGGGCCAGCCGATTTGTCATCGTGGGGGGACAGGGGGGACTTGGGGCTTGGGGCTTGGGGTCTTGGGTCTTGGGGTCTTGGGGTCTTGGGGTCTTGAGGTCTTGAGGTCTTGGGGTCTTGGGGTCTTGAGGTCTTGGGGTCTTGAGGTCTTGAGGTCTTGAGGTCTTGAACACCGTCTGCTAAATCTGCGTAATCTGCGTAATCTGCGGATCCGTTCTTCGGCGTCATCCGATACCCATCCGCGCCAATCCCTGTATGCCCAAGCTCTACGACGCCCTGGCCGAGTGGTGGCCCCTGTTGTCCGCGCCCTTCGAATACGAGGAGGAGGCGGCCGTGTGGCGCCGGTGCCTGGAAGAAGCCGGCGACGCACCTGCGACGACACTGCTCGAGCTGGGCAGCGGCGGCGGCAACAACGCGTTGTATCTGAAGCGCCACTTCGTGATGACGCTGGTGGACCTCTCGCCGGGCATGATGGCCCACAGCCGGCGCCTCAATCCCGAGTGCGCACATCACGAGGGCGATATGCGCCTGTTCCGCCTGGGGCGGACGTTCGACCGCGTCTTCATCCACGACGCGGTCTGCTACATGACCACGCCCCACGATCTCCGCCTGGCACTCGAGACCGCCTTCGTTCACCTGCGCCCGGGCGGGGGCATGGTGGTCGCGCCCGACTTCGTGCGCGAGACGTTCCGGCCCGGCACCGACCATGGCGGCTACGACGACGGACCGCGCGGTCTTCGCTACCTGGAGTGGACGTGGGACCCGGATCCGTCGGACCACACGTACGTCGCCGACTGCGCCTACCTGTTGCGTGAAGCCGACGGCAGCGTCCGCGTGGAGCACGATCGCCACGTCGAGGGGCTGTTCAGCCGGAACGAGTGGCTGCAGGTCCTCGACGAGGTCGGCTTCGAGGCGCGCACGGTGACGGTGGACCTCGGAGACGACGTCACGCTCGAGGTCTTCAGCGCGCGCCGGCCAGCCTCGCTGCCTTCATGGTGAGGTAGTCGCGCTCGGGCCTGCTGGCCGTCTTGCCCGCGGCCGCCAGGTAGTGGCGCACCGCGGCGTCACGATCGCCCGCCCGCTCGAACAGGTGCCCTCGGACCGCGTCCAGGCGATAGTGCCCGGCGATGCGCGCGTCGGCGTCGAGCGCCTCGATCAGCGCGATCCCGGCCGACGGCCCGTGAACCATGGCGGCGGCAATTGCGTGGCTGAGCGCCACCATCGGGTTGTCGGCCATGCGCTTCAACAGGCCGTACAAGGCAAGAACCTGCGGCCAGTCGGTTTCGGCGGCGCTGGCCGCTTCGTCGTGCAGCGCCGCGATGGCCGCCTGCAGCTGGTAGGGCCCGGCCGCGCCCTTGGCGAGCGCTGCCGCGACGAGTGCGGTACCCTCGGCAATCTCCGCGCAATCCCAGAGAGATCGGTCCTGCTCATCCAACGGGATGAGCTCGCCTTGTGGCCCCGTGCGCGCAAGGCGCCGGGCGTCGGTGAGCAGCATCAAGGCGAGCAACCCCTTCACTTCGGGTTCGTCGGGAAGCATCGCGTGGAGGGCGCGGGCGAGGCGGATGGCCTCCGCCGCCAGATCGCGGCGCTGCAGGGCCGGCCCCGCGCTACTCGCGTAGCCCTCGTTGAAGATCAGGTAGAGCACGTGCAGCACCGAGCCCAGCCGCTCGTCGCGCTCCGCGGCGCCGGGCATCTCGAACGGCACCCCCGACGTCTTGATCTTCTGCTTCGCCCGGCTGATGCGCTGCGCCATCGTGGCCTCGGGGACGAGATAGGCGCTGGCGATCTCGGCCGTGGTGAGGCCGCCCACGGCCCGCAGCGTGAGCGCGATGGCCGAAGACGACGTCAGCGCCGGGTGGCAGCACATGAAGAGCAGCACCAGCGTGTCGTCGTGGCTCCCGGAATCCACGGAGCCAGCCTCGCCGGAGCTCGGCCCGAACGTGCCGAGCGAAGGCGGGCCGACGGTGTGATCCGGTGCCTGCGACACCACGATGAACTCCCGCCGCATCCGCGCCAGCTCCGCGCGGCGGTGATCCGCCATCCTCCGCAGCGCCACGTGGATGAGCCACCCGCGCGGGTTGTCTGGCAGCCCGTCCCGCGGCCACTGCCGGGTCGCGGCAATCAGGGCCTCCTGCACGGCGTCTTCCGCGGCGGCGAAATCTCCGTAGCGCCGGACGACGGGACCGAGGACCTGCGGCGCGAGCTCGCGCAGCAGGTCCTCCAAGGGAAAGGCGGCCGACTGGTTCACGCGATCAGGCTTCCACCGGTGGCGCGCTCATCACCTGGCGCACCTCGATCGGCATGTTCAGCGGCACCCCGCCCTTGCCGGGCGCGGCCGAGGCCCGCCCGGCAATCTCGTACGCCTGCTCCGGGCTCTCGACATCCACGATCCAGTAGCCGGCCAGGAACTCCTTGGCCTCGGCAAACGGGCCGTCCGTGACCGCCGGCGAGCCGTTTCCCTGTGCGCGGACGATGCGGGCCTCTTCGGGTCCGGCCAGGCCCTCGGCTCCCACCAGCACGCCAGCCGTCGTCAGTTCCTGGTGAAAACGCTTCATGAACCCGATGTGCGCCTTGATGTCCTCCATGGGCCAGGACCCGATCCCCGCATCGGTCCACCCGGCTTTCGGTGCGTGCATCATCAGCATGAACTTCATCGCTTCGTCCCCCGTTTGGTGTGCGCACCCCGATTGGCGCGTTCATGGGTCAGTCGGAGCCGACGGCGCCTTCTCGACATGGCGGCGGAAAAAAAGACCCGGGCGTCGTTATCGAGCCCTCCCAAGTCCCAAGCCCCAAGCCCCAAGCCCCTATGGCAGGTTCAACTGCCACGACACCCCGAAGCGATCGCTGCACCACCCGAAGCGCTGGCTGAAGCCGTAGTTGTCGAGCGGCATCATGGCCTGGCCGCCCTCCGAAAGCGCCGCCCAGAGCTTCTCCAGCTGTTCCTTCGACTCGCAGTCCACGAAGAATGAAAACGACGGCGTGAAGGTGAAGCCGTGCGAGATCGGGCTGTCGCTGCACTCCACCTGCTGGCCGCCCACGGTGAACCTGGCCCGCATTACGGTCCCCGCCTTGCCGGGCCCGCCCGCGCCCCAGCGTTTGATGTCGAGGATCTCACTCCCCGGCACGAGGGACACCCACATGTTCATCGCCTCTTCAGCCCGGCCCTCGAACATCAGGAACGGTCGCACGGTTGCACTCATCGCTCCTCCTCGACAAACGCCTTCAGGCGGCCGATGGCCGCGTCCCACTCCGCGGAGATCCGGTCCAGCTCGCGCCGCGCGAGCTGGAGCCGCGCTGTCTCCAGTTCCCAGATCCGCTCGCGTCCCACCCGGACGTCGTGCACCAGGCCGGCCCCGGCCAGCGTCTGCAGGTGCTTGCTGATGGCCTGGCGCGTGACGCCTGCGCCCTCGCTCAGCCGCGTGATGGAGAGCGGCCCCTCGGCGCTGAGGCGCGCCACCACGCCGAGGCGCGTCGGGTCGCCCAGCGCCGCGAAGATCAGCGAGGCTTCTGCCACCGCGCGCCGGGTGCGCTCAAGCCGTCTCGACATACTCGGTGATGTTCGTCACCTGGCCGGTCCAGCCGCCCTCGTTCATGCGATACGCCTCGGCGCGGCGGTGCACCGGGATCTGGTCGAAGCCCGACTCGACGATGGTGAGGGCCGTGTGGGTCCCGGCGTCCTCGAGCGTGAACTCGACGAGAGTCGTGGGCTCGCCGGAGTAGTCCACCTTGGGGTCCACGGCATAGGGGTGCCAGCGATACGCGAAGTAGGTCTCGGGCTGGATTCGCACGATCTGGAGATCCCCGGCCACGTGCTCGTAGCCCGGGTAGGTGACGCGGCCGCGGACGCTCTTGCCCTCCACGAACGGCCCGTCGAAGACCATGCGGAACCACGTGCCGAACTCCTGCGCGTCGGCAATCGCGCGCCACACGCGCGAGCGGGGCGCCTTCAGGACGGCGCGCTTCTCAATGCGGTCGGTACTGGACGCGATCATGTGCAACCTCCAGGTTGCAAAGGTAGATCAGCCGTGCCCGATTGCGCAACCGTCTGGTTGCGTCGAGATCGCGTAAAAATTACGCGCCGCCACGATGGCGGCCAGGTCCTCGGCCGTGGATCCTGCCGTCCTCCCCCGTTTTTCGCAATGAATTCGTGTGTCGTGCCGCCGGGGCGTCGCCGCCCGGCTGGCAGATGTCTTGCTCTGTCGGAGGTCGAGGTCATCTGTGAAGCCCCCTCAGGACGCAGAGCACCATGAACCGAACGCAGCCACACTTGCCGGCGATCCCACAGGGGAAGTTCTTTCACATTCGGGGTGAGCGGTTTCTCATCAAGGGTGTCACCTACGGCACCTTCGGCCCGGACGCCGAGGGCTTCCAGTTCCCACCGCTCGGCCGGGTCGCCCACGACTTCAGCCAGATGCGCGCGCACGGCATCAACACGGTGCGCGTCTACACGGTGCCCTCGACCGCGATGCTCGACGAAGCCGCCCGCCAGGGCCTCCGCGTCATGGTCGGGATTCCCTGGGCTCAGCACATCGCGTTCCTGGACGACGCCCGGCTGTGCCGGACGATTCGCCGCGACGTGCGCGAGACGGTGAGGAGCCTTGCGCGCCATCCGGCGGTCCTGATGTTCGCGCTCGGCAACGAGATACCTGCCGAGATCGTGCGCTGGCACGGCCGCGAGCGCGTCGAGGCCTTCATTCGCCAGCTGTACGACGACGGCAAGTCCGTCGCGCCCGACAGCACGTTCACGTACGTGAACTTCCCGCCGACCGAGTACCTGGACCTGCCGTTCCTCGATGTCTGCGCGTTCAACGTGTACCTTCACGACGAGGCGAAGCTTCGGAGCTACATCGCGAGGTTGCACCACATGGCCGGCAACAGGCCGCTGCTGCTGGCGGAGGCCGGCGCCGACAGCCTGCGGCACGGGCTCGACGAGCAGGCGCGCCTGACGGCGACGCAGCTGCGCGCGTCGTTTGCCGAGGGCGCATGCGGCGCGGTGGCCTTCGCGTGGACCGACGAATGGTGGCGGGGCGGGCACCCCATCGAAGACTGGGCCTTCGGCCTGGTCGATGCGGAACGGCGGCCGAAACCCGCCCTCCACGCGGTGTCCAGGGTGTTCGCCGAGGCGCCGTTCAGCCCCGAGGCGCAGCGGCACTGGCCGAAGGTCTCGGTCGTCATCTGCGCGTACAACGCCGCCTCGACGCTCGAAGACTGCCTGTCGTCGCTCGAGCAGATGACGTACCCGGACTTCGAGGTGATCGTCGTCAACGACGGGTCGAAGGATGCGACCGGCGAGATTGCCCGCCGGCATCCGTCGATGACGCTCATCGAGGTGCCGAACGGCGGCCTCAGTGCCGCGCGCAACATCGGCCTTGCGAAGGCGAGCGGCGAGATCGTGGCGTATACCGACGCAGACGTGCGCGTCGAGCCCGACTGGCTCACCTATCTCGTGCAGCCGTTCCTCACCTCCGACGTGGTGGCGTGCGGCGGCCCCAACGTGGCGCCCGCCGACGACCCCTGGCAGGCACGCGCGGTGTCGCTCTCGCCGGGCGGGCCCACGCATGTGCTGCTCGACGACCGCGTGGCCGAGCACGTGCCCGGGTGCAACCTGGCCGTTCGGAGGGATGCCCTCCTCGCCATCAACGGCTTCAACCCCTTGTACCTGCGCGCGGGCGACGATGTGGACGTGTGCTGGCGACTGCAGGCGAGGGGCGGCAAGGTCGGCTTCTCGCCGGCGGCGCTCGTCTGGCACCATCACCGCCCGTCGATCAAGGCGTTCTGGCGGCAGCAGGTGGGCTACGGGGAGGGCGAGGCGTGGCTGCGGCCGCATCATCCCGACAAGTTCGTCGGCGGACGCGTCGCGTGGCGCGGCCACATCTACAGTCCCCTGCCGTTCCTGCGCGCCCTCACCGGGACGCGGATCGACGCGGGCGTCTGGGGCTCGGCGGCGTTCCCGTCCGTTTATCATCCCGGCGCGCATCCGATCCGTGTGGCGCCCCACTCGGCGATGTGGATGGGCCTTTCCACGCTGCTGGCCCTCGGAGGGGCGCTGGCCGGGCTCGGCGGCCACAGCTGGATGGCGCTAGTCGCGGTGCTGCTCGGCGTCGCCGGCCTCGCCACATCCATCGCGAAGTGCGCCGCGTGCGCGTGGGCCACCGACGTGCGGTCGCTGCCGTCCGTTCCCGGGCGCTCGCCGGGCGCCGGGCGCCTCTTGGTACGCCTTACGATGACGGCGCTGCACCTGCTCCAGCCGATAGCGCGCGAGGTGGGATGGATGCGCGGCCGGTTCTCGACGGGCGAGGAAGCCGCCCTCCATCCGCTGCCCACGGGCCTGCCCACGCCGAGCGCGGGGTTGGGCGACATCGTGCGAGCCGTGCAGACACTCACGGGTCGGTCGTCGGAACAGTGCTTCTGGGGTGAGGAGTGGACCAGCGGCGACGCGGCCCTCACGCGCCTCGTGCACCACCTGCGCACGCTTCGCATCACCAGCCGGCTGTACCTCGACGACGGCTGGCAGCTCGACCGCGACATCAGTCTGCCTGTCTTCCCGTGGGGCTGGCTGGATCTGCGCGGGCTGGTCGAGGACCATGGCGGCAACCGGCGCCTGCTCCGGATTGGCCAGCGGCTCCGCGCCACTTCGTACGGCTCGGTCCTGGCGCTGCTCTGGGTCGTGCTGGCGGGCCTGCTGCTGGCGGGCGGCGTGGATTCCCGCACTGAGTTGCTGGGGCTGCTCTGCCTGGCGGGCGTCGCGGGCCTGCTGCTCTGGCAGGTGACGCGAATGCTCGCCGCGGTCCGGTCCGCGGCGGTCCGGGCGGCCGCGGACGTGGGCATGCAACCGCTCAGCGCATTCCCCACCGCCGACCGCCTGGTGGAGCTCGCCCGGCGCACGCGCACACGGGCGGGCCAACTGCCTGTCGGGGTACCGCAGGCGCACGACAACGCCTGATGCATACGCGCTATGCCCGCCTCTTCCAGTACGCCTGGCCCCACTGGCGCGGGTGGGCGCTCATCGTCTTCGCGACCCTGATGAGCACGGCCGGGGCGCTGCTGCAGCCGTGGCCGATGAAGGTGTTCGTCGATCACGTGCTCGGCGCGGCGCCGATGACCGGCGCCTTCGCGAGCCTGCCCGAGGCCTTCCCGTCCATGCGGACGCGCGAGGGCCTGCTCGTCTGGGTCGTCGTGTCGGGCGTGCTCATCTTCGTCCTCAACAGCGTCGTGGACGTCGTCCTCACGCGCACCTGGACGAAGGTCGGGCGGAAGATGGTCTACGACCTGGCGTCCGACGTGTTCGGCCGCATCCAGCGTCGCTCACTGCTGTTCCACTCGCGCACGCCGGTTGGCGACTCGCTGAGCCGAATCACGGGCGACAGCTGGAGCGCGTACACGGTGTTCTCGGCGCTGCTGTTCTCACCCGGGCACGCGCTCTTCACGATGGTCGCCATGGTGGTCCTGATGGCGAACCTGGATCCCTGGCTCACGCTCCTGTCGCTGGCCGTGGCGCCCTTCATGGCCGCATCGGCCTGGATCTTCGGCTCGCCGATCCGGCTCGCCGCGCGCGCGCGGCGCGAGGTGGAGAGCCGCATCCAGTCGCACGTGCAGCAGACGCTGACGGGCATCCCCGTCGTCCAGGCCTTCACGCGTGAGGAGACCGAGCACCGGCGCTTCCAGGAGTACGCCGACGAGGCCATCCGTGCCGAGCGCCGCACGGCGTTCGTGGGCGGTGTCTTCGGACTGAGCGCCGGCCTGCTGACGACGATCGGCACGGGCGCGGTGCTCTGGTTCGCCGCCGCGCGGGTGCTCGATGGCTACCTGAGCCTGGGGAGCACGCTCGTCTTTCTCGCGTATCTCACCTCGCTCCAGGCACAGCTGACGACGCTCGTCGACACCTACAAGACCATGCAGACGGCGGGCGCGAGCGTGGATCGCGTGAACGAGGTCCTCGACGGGGGCGCGGGCACTGAGGCCGCGCCGCGGCCGCGGCCCACCCGCCGCGTCGAAGGGCACGTGCGGTTCGTGAACGTCTCCTACGGCTACGACCCGTCGCGACCCGTCCTCGAAGGCGTCTCGCTCGAGGCGCGGCCTGGCGAGCGTGTCGCGGTGGTTGGGACCACCGGCAGCGGAAAGAGCACGCTGATGGGGCTGCTGCCGCGTTTCTACGATCCCTGGGACGGGCACGTCTACCTGGACGGCAGCGATGTCAGGGAACTGCCGCTCGAGTGGCTGCGCGAGCAGATTGCCGTCGTGTTCCAGGATGCGTACCTGTTCCCGATGAGCATCGCCGACAACATTGCCTACGGCCGGCCCTCCGCCACTCGCGACGAGATCGAGGAGGCCGCGCGCGTGGCGGGGGCTCACCAGTTCATCTCGAGGCTGCCCGAGGGCTACGACACGGTCCTGGGCGAGCGCGGCGGCACGTTGTCCGGCGGCGAGCGGCAGCGCCTGTCCATCGCGCGGGCGGTGCTGAAGGACGCGCCGATCCTGATCCTGGACGAGCCGACGAGCGCACTGGACGCCGAGACCGAGGCGTCGGTGCTGCGGGCGCTCGAGCGCCTGATGGTCGGGCGCACGACCTTCATCGTCGCGCACCGCCTCTCGACGATTCGCACGGCCGACCGCATTGCCGTGATGCGCAACGGCCGCATCGTGGAGCAGGGTCGCCACGAGGAACTGGTGGAGGCCGAGGGCGTCTATGCCGGTCTCTGCCGGCACCAGTTCGGAACGAGCACCGCCCACGTGGCGGTGGCGGGGTGAGACGATGAACGCGCGCCACTCCCTTCCGTCCGGCACCAGCGCAGGCGCCATAGTCTTGTGGCTGCTCGGTTACGCGGTGCGGCGATGGCAGGGGCTCGTCGCGGCCATCGGCACCATGGTGGCGGGCATCGGCCTCGACCTCCTGGCGCCGTGGCCCATGAAGGTGATCGTGGACCACGTGCTGATGGGACACGAGATGGCACCGGCCCTGCGAAGCCTGGCGGCGGCCGTGCCCGGGGCGGGCACGGCGAAGGGCCTGCTGGGGTGGAGCGTCGCGGCAACCATCGTGTTGTTCGTCCTGCGCTGGGGCCTTGGCCTCACCCGTGCGTATGTCAACATCGGCTTCGGGCGGCGCATGGTGTACGACCTGGCGGGCGACCTGTTCATCCACCTGCAGCGTCTGTCGCTGCGCTTCCACAGCCGGAAGTCCATCGGCGATACCATTCGCCGCGTGACCGTGGACTCCGGGTGCGTGGCGACCATCGTCAGCGACGCCGTGGTCCCGCTCCTGAGCGCGCTCCTGTCGCTGGCGGCCATGTTCTTCGTGATGTGGCGGCTCGACCCGACCCTCACGCTGCTGTCGCTCGCGGTCGTGCCGATGATGCTGGCCGGGCTGGCCCGCTACTGGCGTCCCATGCTCGATGTCAGCTACCAGCAGCAGGAGGTGGAGGGCCGCATCTACTCGGTCGTGGACGAGACGCTCACGGCGATGCCCGCCGTGCAGGCGTACGGCGCCGAGCCTCGCGCGGACGCGCGGTTTCGCGCGACGACGGCGGACATCGTCGACGCCAGCCTCGCGGCCGTGACGGTGCAGCTCGAGTTCAAGATCGCCATCGCCTCGGCCACCGCGCTCGGCACCGCCGCCATTCTCTGGGTGGGCGCGGGCCACGTGATCGACGGGAGCCTCTCGGTCGGCAGCGTCCTCGTCTTCCTCAGCTACCTCGCGTCGCTCTACGGGCCGCTCGAGTCGCTGATGCACGCCCCTTCGACGACGCAGGCCGCGGCGGGCAGTGCGCGACGGGTGCTCGAGGTCTTGCAGGCGGAACGCGAAGTCTCCGACAAGCCAGGCGCGACGGCCCTGCCTCCTGTCCGCGGCGACGTGCGGCTGGAACAGGTCTCGGTCGGCTACGTGTCCAGCCGCCCGGTGTTGCACGGCATCTCGATCGAGGCACGGGCAGGCGAGACCATCGCGCTCGTGGGGCCCACCGGCGCCGGGACGAGCACGCTCGTCGGGCTGCTGCCCAGGTTCATCGATCCGTGGGAGGGCCGCGTGCTCGTCGACGGCCACGACGTGCGCGACGTCACCCTCGAGAGCCTGCGCGGGCAGATCGCCATCGTCTTGCAGGAGCCGTTCCTCTTCCCGATGACGATTGCGGAGAACATCGCCTACGGGCGGCCAGGGGCGGACCAGTTGCAGATCGAGGCGGCCGCGCGGGCGGCGAACGCCCACGATTTCATCTCGCGCCTGCCCGACGGGTACCAGACGATGGTGGGCGAGCGAGGCGCCACCTTGTCGGGCGGCGAACGCCAGCGGCTGTCCATTGCCCGGGCGCTGCTGAAGGATGCGCCGATCCTGATTCTCGACGAGCCCACGAGCGCGGTGGACGCCGAGACCGAGTCGCTGCTGCTCGAGGCCCTCGAGCGCCTCGTGCACGGGCGGACCACTTTCATCATCGCGCATCGCCTCTCCACGATCCGGCGTGCCGACCGCGTGTTCGTCGTGCAGGCCGGCACGATCGTCGAAACCGGCACGCATCGCGAGCTGATCGCGGAGGACGGTGTCTACACACGGCTGCACCGCCTCCAGGAACTGCCGGTTGCCGCCGAGGCAGGCCGCTGATGGAGGGCCGGACGCCCGCTGCCGGAACATGGAGCGACGGCACGCTGCCGGCCAACGTCGTCCTGGGCGCGCGCACCCTCGTGACCGGCGCGGGAGCCTTCCGGCGGTTCATGAGCACGGGCGACCGCGCGCTGAGTATCGGTTCCGACTGCACGATGGACGGTGTCCAGTTCGCTCTCGGCGCCGAGGCCCGGGTGTCGATCGGTGACTACTGCTACTTCACGAACGTTGTGCTGCTGAGCGAGCTCGAGCTGCGGATCGGCAGCTACGTGGTGATCGGCTGGAACACCACGATCACGGACACGGATTTTCATCCCATTGCGCCGGCCGAGCGCGTGCGCGACGCCGTGGCGTGCTCGCCGCTCGGCAAGGGCCACCCGAGGCCCCCCATCGCCAGGCGCGCCGTGATTATCGAGGACGACGTGTGGATCGGTCCCAACGCGGCCATCATGAAGGGCGTGCGTGTCGGGGCGGGGGCGTTCATCGAGCCCGGCGCCATCCTGACCGCCGATGTGCCGCCTCTCGCGCGCGTCGCCGGGAACCCCGCCCGCGTGGTGGGCACGGTGCGGTGATGACGCCGGACCGCCGAATCCCGGGCGACTGGTTCGACCAGCCCGTGCCCGGCAACGTGGAGATCCACGACGAGGCCTACGTGGAGACGGCGTTCAGCTTCCTGTTGTATCGAAGCCAGCTCGCGGCGGGCGTTCGCATCGGCCGGGGTGCATCCGTGTACCTTGGCACGATGTTCGACGTGGGCCGCCAGGGACGCGTCTCGTGCGGGGCGTTCACCCTCGTCAACGGCGCGCGCATCGTCTGCGACGCGGAGATCCTGATCGAGGACTACGTGCTCATCTCGTGGAACGTGGTCCTGATGGACACCTACCGCGTGCCGGCCGATCCCGCGCTGCGCCGCCGGGCGGTCATCGCCGCCGCGTCCGGGGAGCCCCGGCGCGTCGACGGACACGTCGAGGCGCGTCCCATTCACATCAAGCGTGCCGCCTGGATCGGCTTCGACGCGTGCGTCCTGCCCGGCGTGACCATCGGCGAGGGCGCCATTGTCGGGGCGCGATCGGTGGTGACCGAGGACGTCGAGCCGTTCACCATCGTCGTGGGCAATCCGGCCCGCATGGTCCGGCGCATCGAGCCAGGGGAGACGACACCATGACGACGCCTCCGCCCACGCGAGGACGGATCATCGTGTTCGGCATCCTGTTTTTCTACCCGCTGGCTGGTGTGACCTACCAGTTCCTCCACTACCTGATCGGGCTGCGCAAGCTCGGGTACGACCCGTGGTACGTGGAGGACTCGGGCCGCTGGGTCTACGATCCCACGATCAACGACATGTCGCCCGACGCATCACGGAATATCGCGAAGGTGGCGCCTGTGCTCGAGGCGCACGGCTTCGGCGATCGGTGGGCCTTTCGTGGACGGTATCCGGACGGCCAGTGCTACGGCATGACCGAGGCCCAGCTGCTGCGGCTCTATCGCGAGGCCGATGCCTTCCTCAACGTGACCGGCGCGCAGGAGATCTACGACGAGCACCGCGCGTGCCCGCGCCGTATCTACGTGGAATCCGACCCCTTCGTCATGCAGGCACGCGAAGCCAACGGCGACGCGGGCTCGATTGCGCTGCTCGAAGCGCACGACACCCACTTCACGTTCGGCGAGAACATCGGCGCCCCCGACTGCGGCATCCCGAAGAGCCGCTTCAACTGGATGCCGACGCGGCAGCCCGTCGAGATGGATCTCTGGACGATGGGACCGCCGCCAGCTGGCGCGCCGTACACGACGATCACGACCTGGCACAACGAAGGCAAGAACGTGCAGTACGGCGGCGAGACCTACTACTGGACGAAGGACCGCGAGTTCGAGAAGTTCCTCGACGTACCCCTTCGTCGCGACGTCGGGTTCGAGCTGGCCGTCGGCGTGGACGAGGCGACGGCGGCGCGGCTGAAGGCGAAGCGGTGGCGTCGCGCGGACTCGGTGGCCGTCTCCCGCAACATCGACGCCTATCGCGCCTACATCGAGGGGTCGCGGGGTGAGTTCACGGTGGCCCGCGATCAGTACGTCCGCCCCAACACGGGCTGGTTCAGCGATCGCACGGCCTGCTATCTCGCGGCCGGGCGCCCTGTCATCACGCAGGAAACGGGCTTCAGCAAGTTCCTCCCGACGGGCCGGGGGCTCTTCGGCTTCCGGACCATGGACGACGTGCTGGCGGCGGTCGATGCGATCGAGAGCGACTACGCGGCTCATGCCGAAGGCGCACGCGAGGTGGCACGTGACTGCTTCGCGGCCGAGAAGGTGGTCGGCAGCCTGATGGCGCGCGCCGGTCTCTAGCGAGCCGATGCCACGAGGCCTCCGCATTGCGCTGGTTCCCACGGTGGCGACGCCGGTGCGCCGGGTCGGAAGCGCAAGCGTCGAGTCGGTGGTGTGGCTGCTCGCGAGGGAACTGACTGCGCTCGGGCACGCCGTCACGGTCTTCGGTACGGCGGGCTCGGAGGTTCACGGCGAGCTCGTGGCCACCGTGCCGGGCCCGTACGGCCGCGCGGGCGCCCCTGAGGACTGGAACCTCTCGGAGTGGATCAACCTGTCGCGCGCCCTGCAGGAGTCCGGCCGCTTCGATGTCCTGCACGCGCACGCCTACTTGTGGGGTATCCCCCTCGAGCCGCTGTCGCGCGTGCCGATGGTGCACACCCTGCACGTGATGCCCGGCCCGGACCAGGCCATGCTGCTCCGCACGCACCCGAACGCCTGGGTGACGGCGCTCAGCCACGCGCAGTGGGCGCTCTTCCCGGATGTGGCGCCGCGCATCGTCGTGCCGTCCGCCGTGGACGAGTCGGCGTTCACGTTCCAGCCTTCACCCGGAGACTACGCGCTCTTCCTCGGCCGCTTCATTCCGCAGAAGGGCGCACTGCGCGCGATCGCCGCCGCGAGGGCGCTGGCGTTGCCGCTGCGCATGGCGGCGCCGATGAGCCGCTACTACCGTGAGGCGATCGAGCCGCACGTGGATGGCCGCACCGTGATCTACGAGGGCGAGGTGGCCGGCGCCGAGCGGGACGCGCTTCTTGGTGGCGCGCGCGTACTGCTGTACCCGCTTGCGGCGCCAGAGCCCTTCGGCCTGGTGCAGGTGGAGGCGATGCGCTGCGGCACGCCGGTCGCGGCCATGGCAATTGGCGCCTCGCCCGAGATTGTCGAGGAGGGGCTGACCGGCGCCTGCGCGGCGGACGACGCGGCGTTCGAGGACGCGGTGACGCGATGCCTCGCGCTGGACCGCCGGGTGGTCCACGATCGCGCCGCGGCCAGGTTCTCGGCGCGGCAGATGGCCCTCGACTACGTCGGGGTGTACGAGGAATGCCTTGCCGGTGCGCCGCGGCGGGGCACCTCGTAGTCCGCCGCCTGGCCCTCCTGCCCTGAAACGCTCCGTTCCCTGCCATCACCAGCCTGATGCCGCGCACGACGCGTGGCAGGAGCAGCAAGGCCGATGGCGAAGAGACAGCCGAGCCATGGGTCCGGCCATGCCGGACATCCGAAGGAGGGAGGCGGGCACGGTGGAAAGCGTCCGCACGGACACCATCCGCCGCCCTATCACGATCCGGACTACTCACGCCCGCCGGAGCACCCCCACGAGCCGCCGCCCAATCCGCGGTACCCGGACGAGCGCATCTACGGGTCCTATGCGAGCAAGCGCCCGCCGGTGTACGTGCCGCATCCGTTCGATCACAGCTGCTTCAAGCCGCGGAAGGAGGACTACAAGCCGCCGAAGACGTGCGAGGAGCCGAAGCCGGACCTGTGCGTCCGCAAGGATCACCGTGCGCTCACCACCGACGAGCAGAACCGGTTCCTGAACGCGTACACCCAGGCGAACGCGATGGGAGCGCTGGGACCGCTCGTCGACATTCACTCGAACGCCGCACACCAGCCGCACGGCAATCCCCGATTCCTGCCGTGGCATCGCATCTACCTGCTCCGCCTCGAGGAGCTGCTGATGATGGTGGACCCGTCGGTGTGCATCCCGTACTGGAAGTCGAGCGAGGAGCAGGCGTTCCCGTCGTGGCTGCTGGGGTTCACGCCCACGGTGAACCTGGCGAGCGGCCCGCACACGGTGACGCGGAACATCGGCGCGTTCGCCACCCTGCCTGACGCCACCGACGTGACGGCCGTGATGGCCAACGCCACGTTCAACCCGTTCGGCTCAGCCCTGGAAGGGGTGCACAACTCCGGGCACGTCTGGGTGGGCGGCACCATGCAGAGCATCCTGACGGCGCCGTGCGACCCGGTGTTCTGGATGCACCACGCCGAGATCGATCGGATCTGGTCGGTCTGGCAGGCGTCGCACGCCGGGCAGAACCCGCCGCTGGCCGGGGCGGTCGCGGTGATGGACCCGTGGTCGGAGACCGAGGTGGACACGCGGGATATCGGGGCGCTGGGATACAGCTACGCCTGACGGGGGGCAGGGTGCAGGGGTGCAGGGGTGCAGGGGTGCAGGGGTGCACGGGTGCTCCGCACCTGTTCGCACGCGCCCGCACCCGTTCGCACCTGCCGGCACCTGTTCGCACCTGCCCGCACCTGTTCGCACCTGTTCGCACGCGCCCGCACCCGTTCGCACCCGCCCGCACCTGTTCGCACCTGCCCGCACCTGTTCGCACCTGTTCGCACGCGCCCGCAACCCGCCCGCACCTGTTCGCACCTGCCCGCACCTGTTCGCACCCGTCCGCACCCGTCCGCACCCGCCCGCACCCGCCACGCCCCCGTCCCGCGAGCGGACACCGCGGGCGGAGCTGGTCGCGCCGATGCCGTGACCTAACTCCATTTCGTGCAACAGGTTACGGCTGGCGAAACTATCTGGCACGGGTCTCGCTCTAAAGGAGATGAACAGGTCTTCATGGACCGCCCCGTCCAGCGCCCTCACCGCTCCTGGCTCTTCACCGCCACCACGACGGCGGGCATCGTCGCGGCCACGCTGGCGCCGGTGGCGGCGGTGGGCACGTGGCTCCTGGTGACCGATCCGGAAGTGGCGGCCGAAGTGGCCGCCGATAGCAGTGTCCTCCCCCTGGTCGAAGCGATTGCCGAGACGCTGGGCCGGGCGCTGGTCAGCCTGGTCGCGTACCTGTAGCGCTCACCGCGCGCGGATGGTGATGGCGGCCCCGCGCCTCGCTGCGGGCTCCACACCCTCCAGGCGCGTCGCGTGCCGTCCACCCTTTCCCATCAGCGTCACTTCGATATCGACGCGTGCCGTCGTGCCCAGGCCCACGTGGACCGGCATGACGTTCTGCGAGCAGTATCCGCCGCCGGTGTCCACGATGCCCATGCCGAACAGCTTGCGCGTGCCGGAGGCGTAGACGCGCACCTCGGCCCCAGCTCGGGTCGCGCGCCCGCTGGCGTCCAGGACCTCCACCTGCACGGACCGGGACGCCTCCGGCGCGGGAAGCAGGTTGCGATAGAGCGAATGCGTGCCGTTCGGGTTGTTGTTCGCGAGCGAGAAGTCGAGGTCGCCGTCCCGATCGACATCCACCCACTGGGTGCCGTGCGTGGCGCCCCGCTTCAGGATCAGCTCGGGAATCACGTCGGTGAAGCGCCCGCCCTCGTTCCGGAAGAGGAAGTCGCGCTCGTTCACGGGCTTGTCGATGTAGGACGACACGTAGAGGTCGATCCTTCCGTCGTTGTCGAAGTCGCCCCACCGTGACGGCGTGGCCAGCGATCCGCCGGCCAGGCCAACCGCGGCGGCGACCTCGGTGAACTTCCCGGGGCCGTCATTGCGATAGAAGTAGTTGGGCCCGTAGCTGGCGACGAAGAGATCCAGGTCTCCGTCGTTGTCGAAGTCCGCCACGCTCGGGCCGTTGCTCCCCGAGGTCGTCGCCCGGCCGGCCGCGTCCACGCCAAGCGATCCGGCGATGTCCACGAAGCGTGCGCCGTCGTTCCTGAACAGGCCGTTCAGGTCGCCGTTCTGGTTGGCCACGAACACATCCAGATCTCCGTCCACGTCGAAATCGAACCAGACGGCGCCGACGGTCCGCCGCGGATCGTCTACGCCGAGCGCCCTGCCCACGCTGGTGAAGCGCGCGCCGTCGTTCCGGAACAGCCGGTTGGGCGCGTCACGCAGGGCGACGAACAGGTCGAGGTCGCCGTCGTTGTCGTAGTCGATGAACGAGGGCTGCCGCGTCTCGCCGATCGACTCCACACCCATCGTCGCCGCCACGTCGGTGAACGGCCGGCCGGCGCCGTCGTTGCGATAGAGCTTCGCGGGCAGGTTCGACTTGCGGGTGAAGCCGACGAGAAGGTCGGGGTCCCCGTCGGCGTCGAAGTCGCCCCAGGCCGCCGCGCGCGTGTCGGCCCCGTCCGCCACGCCCATCGCGAGGGCCACCTCGGTGAACCGGCCGTGGTCGTTCTGGTAGAGCCGGTTCGGCGAGTCCTGTCGGAAGCCGACGAAGAGATCGAGGTCGCCATCGCCGTCGAAGTCGGCCCAGGCGTTCGGCTGGCCTCCGGAGGCGGCGAAGAGCTCGGGCTGCACCAGCTCGAAGCGCGGCTGCTGCGCCTGGGCGGAGAACCCGAAGGCGGTGACGAGCGACGTGACGAGACGCAGGCGGGCAGAGGTCATGCACGCCGATTGTCGCTCGGATTGCTGTAACGTACGGGCCTCATGCGTCTTCGGTCCGGCACGCCCATCCTGTACGTCAGCTTCGTCGCCGCCTCCATCGTCACGCTTGGCCTCTCGGGGACGTTCCTCTTCCTGATGTGGCGCCAGGACAGGGCCACGGTGGGGTTCACGCTGGTCATCGCCCCATTCCTGATGATGGGCACGCTGCTGGCGTTCTTCGGTGTGCGGGGCCTGGTTCGCCTCGCGCGACATGGCAGCTGGCACCTCGATGTGCCCGACGAGGGGGGGCGGCTCGGCGCGCCGCTCCGCGCCACGCTGCTGCCGCAGCGCGAGGTGACGCCGAGCGGCGAGATCCAATGCCGCCTGCGGTGTGTCCGGAGCAGCAGGACACGGGTGCACGGCACGCAGGGCAGGACCGCCGGCGCCAATCACGACACCTTGTGGGAGGAATCGTGGGCGCGGCGGAGCGGCACCATTCACCCTCGCATGGGGCTCGAGCTGACCCTGCCGTTCCCCGCCGATGGCCAACCCACGTTCGACGACCAGCGCACCGGCTCGGGCATCCAGTGGCAACTGAACGTCCTCGTTCCCACCGAGGGCCACGCTCACGAGGCGATGTTCGAGATCCCCGTTCGCGCGTGAGGAGCTGACGAGTGATGCCCGCGAAGAGCCGCCGCGTACCCCTCCGCCTGGTCTGCGCCCTGACCCTTGTCGTGGCAGTGCCCGTGCTCGCCTGGGCCCAGGGCCCACCCGCGCGCGAGCGCGCGGAGTGGATGGCCCTCGCGAACGGTGGGTTCGTCCTCCCGGCGGGCCAGCGTGCCATCGACGTGATTCGCGAGATGAACGCCTTGCTCGCTTCACCCGACCCGGCTCTGAGAGACGAGGTGGCGTACAGCGCCGCCGAGCGATGGATCCTGCGCGACAGGGCGCTCTCGCCGGACGAGTTGCGCGCGGTCATGGCGATGTGGACGGCCAGCCTGGCCGGGGGGCTGGGCGAGAGCGGGACCGACGGCGTGTTCCGTCGATCGTTCTCCGCGCTCTGCCTCTCGGTGGTCGCGGCCGCGGACCTCTCGGCGCCGTTCCTGGACGCGGACGAGACACGCGCGTTCCTCGATCGGATGCTCGACTACTTCGCGCGCGAGCGCGACACCCGCGGCTTCGACTCCACGCGCGGCTGGATGCACTCCGTGGCGCACACCTCGGACGTGCTCAAGTTCCTGGCGCGCAACCCGAAGCTTGGTGCCGGCACGGACACGCGGCTGCTGGGGGCCGTGGGGGCGAAGCTGGAGGCCACGGACCACGTGTTCCAGTGGGGCGAGAACGACCGCATGGCCCTCGCGCTCCACTCCGCCGTGCGACGCGCGGACGCGGATGGGGCTGCGCTCGAGGCCTGGTCCGCGCAGTGGGCGGAGGCTCACCGCGTCCTGTGGGCGGCCGGCCCGCACGTCGATGCACGCCGCTTCGCGGTCGTCGAGAACGCGAAGCAGGTGATGCGCAGCCTGCACGCGGCGCTCTCGATGGAGGCGAGCCCGACGCCCGCCGGCGAGAGCGCGCGGAAGGTCCTGCTGGCCGCGCTCGCGAAGATGCGCTGATACAATCGCGCGTTGATGTCCCCAACCGATCGCATCGGCGCCGCCGGATGGCGCCTCGTCCTGCTCGCCAGCCTCGGCGGCACCCTCGAGTTCTACGACTTCGTCATCTTCGGCATCTTCGCGCGCGACATCGCCGACGCGGTGTTTCCCTCCGCGTCGCCCATCGCGTCGCTGATGGCGTCGTTCGCGGCATTCGCGGCAGGCTACCTCGCCCGCCCGCTCGGCGGGATCGTGCTCGCGCACTACGGCGACCGTTACGGGCGGCGAAAGGTCTTCATCTGGTCCGTGTTCGTGATGTCCGGCGCGACGCTGGGGATGGGGCTCGTGCCCTCCTACGCGCAGTGGGGCGTGGCGGCCAGCGCGCTGATGGTGATCCTCCGCCTGGTCCAGGGGTTCTGCCTGGGCGGGGAACTGCCGGGCGCCCTCACCTACGTCGTGGAAGCGGCGCCGCGCATCGCGCCGCTCGTCTGCGGCATCGTGTTCGCGTGCGTGACGATGGGCGTGGTGGCGGCGACCGGCGTGAGCATCTCGGTGCGGACCTTCCTCGCGCCCGAGATGGTGCCGCTCTACGGCTGGCGCATCGCGTTCGTCCTGGGCGGTCTCGGCGGCGTGCTCAGCTTCTGGCTGCGCCGATCACTCGAGGAGTCGCCGGAATTCGAACGGATGAAGAGCCTGGTGTCGCGCCAGCCCTTCACCGAGATGCTGCGCACGCACCCCGTCCCCATCTTCGTCGGGAGTGCCATACTCGCAGGCACGGCCTGCTTCAACGGGCTGTTCTTCTCGCACCTGCCGGCCTACCTCTCCACGGTGCTGAAGTACGACCCTCGCGAGGCGGTCGTGTCGCAGACGATGGGCGTGCTGGCCTCGGCGCTCGGCATCCTGGTCGCGGGCTGGCTGGGTGACCGCATCCCGCCGCGCTACCTGCTCCGCACGGGCGTCGGGTTGCTGCTGGTCTTCGCCATCCCGTTCTACTCGGCGCTGGAGTCCCGCGGGATGCCCCTGACACCGGTGCTCGTCGTCGCCGGCCTCTGCGCCGGCTTGACGAACGGCTCGTTCGCGGTGCTGCTGACCGATCTCTTCCCCACGCGCATCCGCTTCACCGGCGTGGCACTGGTGTTCAACGTGAGCTTCACGCTGTTCTCCGGCATGGCGCCACTGGCGGCCACGTCGCTCATCCGCGACACGGGATCGCCGGTGTCACCGGCGTACCTGATGATGGGTGCGGCCGTGCTGGCGCTGGCCGGCAGCCTGTTCTCGAAGCGTTACGGCGGCAACGTCCTGAAGCCGGCCGCGCACGCCTGAGCTGAAACAATCCGCCGCCGGCGCCGGTCAGATGACTCCATGACCTGGAGAGCCATCGGGGTGCTGGGTGTCTTCTGGCTGGCCTCGCTCGCGGGGACCGGCTACCTGGCGGGCTGGTACTTCGGACAGGGCGAGTACCCGGAAGGGACGATCGTCAGCACCCTACGGTCGGGTGTCCTGGACGAGGATCGCGAGATCCTGGTGCACCTGCCGGAGGGCTACGAGTCCGAGCCCGGGCGCCGCTACCCGGTCATCTACGTGCTCGACGGGTCCTCGCAGGACATCCACACCGCATCGACGGCGGCGCTCATGGCGCGGATCGGCGTCATGCCGCCGCTCATCGTCGTCGGGTTGCCGAACGTGAGCGGCGAAGGGCGGCAGCGCGACTACACGCCGCCCACCATGGCCATGGACGTGGACATCGAAGACAGTCCCCGCGGCAGCGCGGACCGGTTCCTGGCGTTCCTGAAGACCGAGCTCATCCCCGACATCGAGCGTCGCTACCGCACGACCTCCGAACGCATGCTGGCAGGCCACTCGCGGGGCGGCCTCTTCGTGGCGTGGTCGCTGACGGCCGATCCGGCGCTCTTCCAGGCACGCTTCGCGCACAGCCCCGCGCTGTGGCGTGACGACGTGGCGATGGCGGGGATACTGGAGCACTTTCTGGCCGCGACACCCGCGCTCGATTCGTTCTTCTACATGAGCCTGGGTTCGAAGGAGACCGCGGAGATGACCGAAGGGTTCTCGCGCGTGCGCGCCGTGCTGGAGGCGAGGGCGCCGGAGAACCTGCGCTGGCGTGCGGACATCGTGCAAGACGCCGTGCACCGGAACAACGGCGAATGGGCGACGCCGCTGGGTTTCACGGCGTACTACGGTGAAGGCGCCGCGCCGGCGGCGCTCGGCGATGCGGCTCGGCACGGCCCCACAGCCGCCACAGCTCGAGACTGATCGCGCCGAAGGGGTCGATGCCTGCGGTCGCGCCGCGCGCCCCTGCTGCGCCGACTCCCGACTCCCGACCGGATCGTTACTCCGCCCGAAGGGCTTCGACTGGATCCACCGTCGACGCCCGTCGCGCGGGAACCACGCTGGCGACGAGGGCCGCACCCGCGAGGGCCGCGAATGCGGCGACGAACGCGCGCGGGTCCGTCGCTTCGAGGCCGAACAGGAAGGCCCTTGCCGTGGCGGTCAGCGCCCAGGCGCCCGCGCTGCCGAGCACGAGCCCGAGCGCGACCAGCACGCCCGCGTTTCTCAACACCATGCCGACGACCGCAGGGCGCGAGGCGCCGAGCGCCATGCGCACGCCGATCTCGCGCGTGCGCTGTGAGACCGTGTACGCGAGCGTGCCGTAGATGCCCACGGCGGAGATGACAAGGCCCAGCGCGCCGAACAGGCTGATGAGCAGCATGTTGAACCTCCGCTGCGCCACGCGGCGCTCCAGCACCTCCTCCATCGTCCGGACATTGCGCAGCGGCACGTCCGGCAACACCTGGCCGACCGCGGCCTTCACCGCAGGCAGCACGTCGTAGGGATTGCCGCTGGTGCGGATCACGAGCTCGCCGGCGCCGCGCCCGCCCTGCAGCAGCGGGAGATAGATCTCGGGCAGGGGATCGGTTTCGAGGCTGGTCTGGTGGATGTCGCCCACGACGCCGACGATGGTGCGATCCGCGTCGTTCACCTTCGCGACGCGCCCAATCGGATCCTGCCCCGGAAAATAGCGGCGCGCCACCGACTCGTTGACGATGATGACGAGCTGGGCGTCGGCGCGGTCGGACGACTCGAACAGGCGGCCCACGCGCAGCGGAATGCGAAGGGCCAGGTGATACTCGGGCGAGACGCGGCGCACGCTGACCGTGTCCCTCTGGCGGTCGGGCTCGCGCCCGGGGAGCGTGAACGTCGTGGTGCTCATGGACGTGCCGAGCGGCATGCCGCCCATCACGTACGACGCGTGCACGACACCGGGCGCGCCGGTGATGCGATCCACGATCTCCTGGAACTTCAACGTGTGGTCGGCCGGCGGCTGGTTCGGGTCGAAGCGCGGGAACACCTGCGTCGTCAGCACGTTCGACGGGTCGAAGCCGGGCTCGATGCGCATCAGCGTGACGAAACTGCCGATGAAGAGCGCGGCGCCGACGAGCAGGACGACCGCCAGCGCCACCTCCACCACGACCAGGGCGCTGCGGACGCGGTGGCGGGCGGAGCCTATCGTGCCGCGCGCGCCGTCCTTGAGCGTGTGGACGAGGTCTGGCCTCGACAGGTGGAGTGCCGGCGCGATGCCGAAGAGCACGCCGGTCACGAGGGCCGACACCGCGGCGACGGCCAGCACGCGCAAGTCGAGGGCGATGGCGCTGACGCGCGCCACGCCGTCGGGCATCGACGCCTTCAGCACCTGCACGAACCACGCGGCGAGCAGCACGGCCAGTGCCGTCCCCGCCAGGGACAGGACGACGTTCTCGACCAGGAGCTGGCGAAGCAGGCGCCCCCGCCCGGCACCGAGCGCGGCGCGAACGCCGACTTCACGCTCACGCGCGGTGGCGCGCGCCAGCTGCAGCGTCGCCACGTTCACGCACGCGATCACGAGCACGATGCCGACCGCGCTCAGCAGCATCAGCATCCACGACTTCGTGCGCGCGCCGACGATGTGGTCGCGGAGGGGGCGCACACCGGTGAGGGCGTCCTTGTTCCACTCGGGATGCGCGGCCTGCAGCGCTGCCGCGATCTGGTCCATGCGTGCCTGGGCCTGCTCGACTGTGACGCCCGGCTTCAGCCGGCCGACGGCCTGCAGGTACAGGCTGATCCAGTCTGGCTTGCGGATGCGCTCGTCCGGAGGCACGACGTATGGCACGTACAGGTCCGGCGCGCGCGCCGCGCCGACAGGGTAGGTGACGTTCGGGGGCAGCACGCCGATCACCTCGTATCGCTCGCCCTGCAGGGGAATGGCCTGGCCGATGACGGCGGGATCGCCGCCGAAGCGACGTTGCCACAGTGAGTCGCTCAGGACGACGACGTGGTTGCGGCCCTCTACCTCGTTCTCCGCCGTGAATGGCCGTCCGAGCGCGGGCGCGATGCGCAGAACGTCGAAGAGGCCCGCGGTCGCGCGGACGGCCCGGAGGTCCTCGGGGTCCGTGCCGGGCTCGTAAAGGGTGTAGCCGGCGGTAGTGTACGCCGCGAAGGTCTCGAACACGTCCTGCTGGGCGGCCCAGTCCAGGTAGTTCTGCGGCGCGATGGAGGTGAGGGCCGACGGGTCGCGCGCCGGGTCGGGCTCGGCTGGCGGCGGCCGCCGCTCGCCCACCGCCACCAGTCGGTCGTGCTCGTCGAACGGAAGGCCGCGGAGGACCACGGCATCCACGACCGAGAAGATGGCCGTGCTGGCCCCAATGCCCAGTGCCAGGACAGCCAGCGCCACGAGGGTGAAGGTCTTCGAGGCGCGAAGGGCACGGATGGCGGCAGTGAGATCGGCGCGCATGGGGTGTTGGACGGTCGAGCCGGGTGGCCGGTTTGGAGGATCGCTGCGGGGGGATTCTACTGCGCGTCAGGCCTGCGGTAGGCGGCGCTCTCGCGCCGGAGGCCTGCCGGCCAGCAGCGCGTTCGCGCCGCAGGCCGGCCTTCGGCCGGTGGGCGACCCTTCGCGGTCGTGAGATTCCACGCGAGCGCAAAAGAGCCGCGCGTTCGTGGCCTGCGGGTCGTTTGTCGGTCACCCGCGTCGGCCGGCCTCAAGGGAAGCGCGGCGACCGTGCCCAGGTGAGCTCGAGGTGAGCGGGCGGTGCGCCGACGGTCCGGCCGCGCTTCCCGCTCGGCCGGCCGGTCAAACGCCCCTCCGGCAACGTCAGGAACGACGAGCGCAAAAGAGCCGCGCGTTCGTGGCCTGCGGGTCGTTTGTCGGTCACCCGCGTCGGCCGGCCTCAAGGGAAGCGCGGCCGGACCGTCGGCGCACCGCCCGCCGTGCTCGAGCTCGCGTGAACCGCAGCCCGTTCGGAAATCTGCGCAATCTGCGGCCAACTCGGCATCTGCTGCATCTGCGGCTTCTGTGCCATCTGCGGCTTTTGTGTCATCTGCGGCTTCTGTGTCATCTGCGGCCCTCTGCGGCCTCTCCGCGTTCCATAATGGGATCAGCGCCATCACCCAGAGGGCACCCAATGAGCCGCCGACGCTATCTGCGCATCCCAGCCGCCATCTTCTCCATCTCCATCTCCATCTCCATCGGCGTCGCGGCGCAGCAGCCGAAGCCCATCGAGCTCGACGCCACCACGCTCGCGGCGCGCACCCAGGCGGCGCGCAGCCTCGTGCCGCTGCTCGAGGACGTGAAGAAGCGCGCGACCTCGACCATGAACGTCCAGCCAGGTGGCGCGCCCCCGTCGCCGTTCACCGGCCAGCAGTCCACCCTCCTGGCATTCACGCTCAGCAAGCGCCCGCCCGTGGACCCGCGCGTCGTGCAGGCGATGGATCGCCTGCTGAAGTGGACGCCCGGCGATCGCGCGGACGAGGCCCAGGCGCGACTGTTCGATGAGTGGCTCAACCAGTTGTCGCTCAAGGCCACGGGACTGAAGCTGCAGACGAGCCCCGGTGCCTGTGACACCGGCTGCGTCGTCGAGACGATGACACAGCTGGACGACACGTGGGGCCAGTCGCCGCGCGACCGCGCGGAGCAGCGCGACGGGGTGCTGCTCGACGCCCTCGCCGAAGCCGTCAAGACCATCAAATAGCAGTACTCACCCGTCTGCCCCACCGCCCGAAGGGCGGCCTACCGGTGTAACCGGTTATCCCGCGCGACGCGCGGGCCTAGTCGCAGTACGGCCCCGTGCACGGCGGTGGCGGCTCGCCCTGCGAGGGGCTGATGGCGCCAATCATCGCCGGGTGGAGCGAGCAGTGATAATTCGTGCCGGCTGCCGGCGACTGGATGGCGCGGCTCGTCGCGCCGGGTGCGATGTCGCCGGTGTCGAACGTGCCGTCGTTGGCGACGATGCGATGGACGAGACCATCGTTGTTGCGCCAGGCCACGGTCCCGGCTCCTGCCAGCGCGGCGGGGTTTGGCGTGAACGCCTGCGACCCGCTCGTTGCGACGATGTTGACAGTGACCGCGGCCGCGGCGCCTCCGCCACCCGAGGGCGTCGGGCTGGTCGGAGTCCCACCGCCCCCTCCGCCACATCCTGCCGAGAGAAGCGCCATCACCAGCGCAGCCCTTCCGTACATCCGGCGTGCAGACATGCCCAGTCTCCTCTGCCGTCGGAGGAGGGCAAGATTCGAACCAGCGCCCCCGAATGGTTCGCGCGCCAGATTACGCCCACACATCTCGCGCGCACGGAGGCAAGGCTTACGAGCGCGGTAAGTGCTTACCTTGGGTGCAAGGGTGCAAGGGTGCAGGGGGCTTCAGAGGTTCTGGGGTTCAGAGGTTCTGGGGTTCAGAGGTTCTGGGGTTCAGAGGTTCTGGGGTTCTGGGGTTCTCACTTCTGACTTCTCTTTCCCGTCTCACTCGATCGCGAGGCTCCCCGTGTAGATGGCCATCCCGACCACGGCGTCCACGTTCATCGCGTGTAGCGCGTCGATCTCGGCTCGCGTCGTGATGCCGCCGGCGGCGGTCACGCGTCGTGCGGTGGCCTCACGGACCGCGCGGATGGCGTCCATGTCGGTCCCCTGCATCAGCCCCTCCTTGTCCACGTGGGTGTAGAGGAACTCGTCGCAGTAGCCCTCCAGCGCCAGCACTGCCGCCACCGGGCCGATGGGCAGCGGCGTCTTCCAGCCATGGATGACCACGCGTCCACCCTTCGAGTCCACGGCGGCAATCACGCGCTGCGGGCCGATCGTCTGGGCGAGCGCCCGGGCGAAGTCGTGGTTGACGACGATGGACGGATCACCGGCGGCATCGGCCGCCGACCACTGGCCCGGTCCGCGGAAGAGCGCGGAGCCCGCGATCACGGCCTGTGCACCGGCTGCCAGCAGCTCTTCGGCGCGTCCAACCGTGCGCACGCCGCCGCCGACGCGGCAGGGAAGCCGGGCGGCAATGCGGCGGACCAGCTCGTCGTTGTTCCCGCGAGACATTGCGGCATCGAGGTCGATCAGCTGGACCTTCGGGAACTTCGCGAACTTCTCAATCCACGCGTCCACATCGTCGCTGGCGATGGCGAGCTTCTCGCCCTGGACGAGCTGCACGATGCGGCTGTTCTGGAGGTCGATGGAGGGGATCAGCATGGTTCTGAGGTTCTGAGGTTCTGGGGTTCTGGGGTTCTGGGGTTCTCGGGTTCTCGGGTTCTCAGGTTCTCGTGCTCGCTGGCAGGCGGACGGGAATCTGGCGCGCGGCAAGGTACTGCTTCAGCTCCTCGACGCTGTGCTCGTTGAAGTGGAAGATGGAGGCCGCCAGGGCGGCGTCGGCCAGGCCTGCGGTGAAGACCTCGGCGAAGTGCTCGAAGCTGCCCGCGCCGCCGGAGGCGATGACGGGGATGTTCACGGCGGATGAGACGGCGGCGGTGAGCTCGCAGTCGAAGCCGCTCCTGGTCCCGTCGCGATCGATGGACGTGAGGAGGATCTCGCCCGCGCCGCGGTCCGCGGCCTCGCGCGCCCAGTCCACGGCGCCACGAGGCGTCTCGGCCTGGCCGCTCCGCACGTACACAGCGAAGCGCCCGCCCTGGCGCTTCGCGTCGATGGCCACGACCACGGCCTGGCTGCCATAGCGGTTGGCCAGAGTGGTGATGATCGCCGGGTTCTGCAGCGCCGCCGTATTCAGGCTCACTTTGTCGGCGCCGGCCTCGATGGCCGCGGCCGCATCCTCCTCGGTTCGGATGCCGCCACCGACGCAGAGCGGCAGGAAGATCTCGTGGGCCACGGCGGAGATGGTATGCGCGCGAGCCTGGCGAGACTCGATCGTCGCCGTGACGTCGAGGATGACGATCTCGTCGATGCCCTCGACGTTGTACCGACGCGCGAGCTCCGCGGGGTCCCCGGCCTCGCGCAAGCCCTCGAAGTTGATGCCCTTGACCACGCGTCCGTCACGGACGTCGAGGCAGGCGATGATGCGCTTGGAGAGCATTACGCCGATTGGACCGAGGATGACGCGGACGAAAAGATCCGCAGATTTCGCAGTTTACGCAGATTCAACATGGCTGAGCCAGTTCTTCAGGATTCTCAAGCCGGCGTCGCCGGACTTCTCGGGGTGGAACTGCACGCCCGAGACGAGGCCGTCTTCGACCGCGGCCGAGAAGGCCACGCCGTAGGTGGTGATGGCCGCCGTGGCCGGCACGACCGGCGCGGCGTAGGAGTGTGTGAAGTACACCTGCGTGCCCTCGGGGATGCCCTCGAACAACCGCGATGGTCGGGGAAACGAGAGGGAGTTCCAGCCGACATGGGGGACCTTGAGCGCTGTCGAGAGCCGGGAACCGGGAACCGGGATCCGGTTCTCCGGATCCCGACCATCGGGACTCTGCAGACCGTCCTCGGTTCCCGGTTCCCGGTCCCCGGTTCCCGACGCGATCGACTCGGCGAGCCGCGTGCACGTGCCCGCGATCACGCCGAGTCCCGCGACCCCCGGTGCCTCCGTCGATCCCTCGAACAGCCACTGCAGGCCCACGCAGATCCCGAAGAGCGGAGCCGAGCGGGCGAGCGCGGCACGAATGGCGTCGCGCCAGGTCGCGTCGAGCCGGGCAGTGGCATCGAAGTGGCCGACGCCGGGGACGATGACCGCGCGCGCGCGGACGAGCTCCGCCGGGTCGGCCGGCGTCCAGAACTCCGCGCCGATGTGGGCCAGGGCCTTGCGCACCGACGTCAGGTTGCCAGCGCCGTAGTCCACGAGCGCGATCACAGCAGCCCTTTCGTGCTCGGCAGCATCTTCGCCAGGCGCTTGTCCTTCGCGCACGCCACGCGCAGCGCCCGGCCGAACGCCTTGAAGCACGCCTCGATCTTGTGGTGGTTCGACCGGCCGTAGAGCACCTTCACGTGCACGTTGGCGCGCGCGCCCATGGCGAAGCCCTCGAAGAAGTCGTGCACGAGCTCTGCCTGCAGGTCGCCGACGAGGCGCACCTTCACCTTCGTGTCGACCACGGTGTGCGGGCGGCCGCTCAGGTCGATGGCGGCCACCGCCAGCGTCTCGTCCATCGGCATCACGAAGTAGCCCGCACGGTTGATGCCGCGCTTGTCGCCGAGGGCTTTCGCCACCGCCTCCCCAAACGCGATGCCGACGTCCTCCACGGTGTGGTGCTGGTCCACGTCGAGGTCGCCCGTGGCCTTCACGTCCAGGTCGAATCCGCCGTGGCGGGCCACCAGGTCCAGCATGTGGTCCAGGAAGCGGATGCCGGTGCGGTTGTCGAACGTGCCGGTGCCGTCCACGTTCAGCGCGAAGCGAATCTGCGTCTCCGCCGTAAGCCGGTCGATTACCGCGCGGCGCACACGGCCTCCAGCGCCTCCACGGCCTTCCGCGTGTGCTCGAGCACGCCTGCCGTGATGCGGATGCAGTTCGGGCACGAGGGATCCGCGGTGCGATCCCGCACGAAGACACCACGCGACTGCAGTCCCTTCACGATCTCCTTCGCCCGCGCCGCGCCGTCCACCAGGACGAAGTTCGCGGCGCTCCTCCAGTAACGCAGGCCCAGCCTTTCGCAGGCGGCGTAGACGAGCTCCTTCGACTGGCGCGCCTGATCCAGGTACCACGGGCGAAACTCGGTGTCCGCCATCGCCGCGCGCAGGGCCTCCACGGCCACCACGTTGAGGTTGAAGAGCGGCATCGCGCGCCTGACGGGCGCGAGCAGTTCAGGTGAGGCGATGAGCACGCCCACGCGCATGCCCGCCAGGCCGTAGGCCTTCGAGAAGGTTCGGCCCACCATCACGTTCGGGTAGTCCGCCGCCTCGTCGAGGAAGTTCTCGTCCATGAAATCGTGATACGCCTCGTCCACGAACACCACGGCGTGCGCGGCCTCGCGCGCGACGCGTCGAATGGCCTCCAGCGGAATGGGCTGGCCCGTCGGGTTGTTCGGGTTGTTCACGTAGACGATACGGGTGTTCGGCGTGACGGCGCGGAGGACGGCATCGGCCGGGAAGGAGAAGTCGGGGGTGGGCGCGACGGTGACGATCCGCGCGCCCATGGCCTTCGCCCCGTGGAGATACGGCTCGAACGTCGGGAGGGCCACGACGATCTCTGCCACGCCGGAGGGCGCTACCAGCGGCGCACCGAGCTCGACCAGCCCTTCAGGCGCGCGCGGCAACAGGTAGGCGATGGACGCGAGCAGGATGCCCTCGTCCAGGCCGTTGGTGAGGACCAGTCGCTCGGGATCCACCCCGAGGTACGCCGCCGTCTCGAGCACGGCGCGCGTGAAATCGGGGTAGAGCGCCAGCCGCTCGGCGGTGAAGCCGCGCACGGCTTCAACGACCTTCGGCGAGCATCCGCCGGTGTTCTCGTTCTGGTGGAGCCGCAGCCCCGGCCCGAGGTCAGGGGCGCCTTGAATGGTGGTCATCGCTGGGTCCTCGACGGTCTTGGGGTCTTGAGGTCTTGAGGTCCTGGGGTCTTGGGGTCTTGGGGTCTTGAGGTCTTCCGGTTCCCGGTTCCCGGTTCCCGACTCCCGACACGCTCTTCAATCGACCGCGCGTGTCCGTCGAGGCCCTCGGCGCGCGCGAGCGTGGTGATGGTGCCGGCGATGGCCCGCAGCCCGCGCTCGGACACGCGCTGCACCGAGACGAGCTTCACGAAGTCCGCCGCGTTCAGGCCGCCACGGAATCGCGCGGCGCCGGCGGTGGGCAGGACGTGGTTCGACCCGATGGCGTAGTCGCCGGCCACCTGCGCGGCCCACGGTCCGACGAAGATGGCGCCCGCGTTCACCATGCGCGCCGCCACTTCGTCCGTCTCGACGACCAGGTGTTCCGAGGCGGCCTCGTTGGCGAGGGCCACCGCCTCGGTCATCGAGCCGGCCACGATGATGCCACCGTGCTTCCAGAGCGACGCGGCCGCGGGGCCTTCCGCCGGCGTCTGCAGCGCGACCTCTCGCGCAATGGCTTCGGCCGCACGCGAGCTGGTGGTGATGCACACCGCGCGTGCGTCGGGGTCGTGCTCGGCCTGGGCGATGAGGTCCGCCGCCACCCACGACGCCGGCGTCTTCCCGGCGACGATGAGGATCTCGGTCGGGCCCGCGTAGAAGTCGATGGAACAGTCCGCCGACACCAGTGACTTCGCGGCCGAGACCCAGCGGTTGCCGGGGCCGACGACCTTGTCCACGCGCGGCACCGTCCGCGTACCGTAGGCCATGGCGGCCACGGCATGCGCGCCGCCCACGCGGAAGAGGCGGTCCACGCCGGCTTCGAGCGCCGCGGCAAACACGGTGGCGTCCGGACGCGGGCACGCCACGATCACTTCGGGCACGCCCGCGGACCGTGCAGGGATGGCGGTCATCAGCAGTGACGAGGGCAGCGGATAGCGCCCGGCCGGCACATAGCAGCCCACGCGCGCCAGGGGAATGACACGCTGCTCGACGGTGACGCCGGGCCTGACCGTCACGCGCCAACCCTTCGGTACCTGCGCCTTCGACACGCGGCGGATGTTGCGCGCAGCGTCCCGGATGGCACGGCGCACCGGTGCGGGCACCGCCCGCGCGGCGGTCTCCCACTCGCTGCGCGGCACTTCCATGGGGCCTGTCAGGTCGTCGAGCTCCTCCGCGTAGCGGCGCAGCGCCCGGTCACCGCCCTTCCGCACGCCGTCGACGATGGCGGCGGCCTTCGTCTCGGTCACGCGGTCGCGTATCCGCGTGGCCGACAGCAGCGCAGCGACGGCCTTGCGATTGGTTGAAGCAACGATACGAATCATCAGCGGCCTACAGTCCGAAAAGAAACCACGAAGGCACGAAGAATCACGAAGGACTCACGAAGAAAGAAACTCAAGACCCCAAGACCCCAAGACCCCAAGACCCCAAGACCCCAAGACCTCAAGACCCCAAGACCCCAAGACCCCAAGACCCCAAGACCTCAAGACCCCAAGACCCCAAGCCCCTGTCTTCGCCTTACAGCACGATCTTGTTCAGCGGGTACTCGACGATGCCCTGGCCGCCGGCGGCCTTCAGCTTCGGGATGAGGTCCCGCACGGTCTTCTCCTCGAGGATGGTGTTCACGGCCACCCACTCCGGATCGCTCAGCGAGCTCACGGTCGGCCGCTGCAACGCGGGCAGCAGGCCCAGCACGCGTTCGAGATCCGCCTTGCGGACGTTCAGCATCAGGCCCACGCGGCCCTGCGCCTCGATGGCGGCCTTCAGCAGCAGCGCGATGTTGGCGACCTTCGTCCGCTTCCACTCGTCGGCCATGGCCGCCTGGTTGGCCACCAGCTGCGTGTTCGACTCGAGGATGGTGTCGAGGATGCGGAGCCGGTTGGCCCGGAGCGTGGAGCCCGTCTCGGTGGCCTCCACGATGGCGTCGGCCAGCACCGGCGGCTTCACCTCGGTGGCGCCCCACGAGAACTCCACGTCCACGTTCACGCCCTGCTTCTCGAAGTAGTCGCGCGTCACGCGCACCAGCTCGGTGGCGATCTTCTTTCCTTCGAAGTCCTTCGCCGTCTGGAAGGGCGAGCCTTCGGGCGCGGCCAGCACCCAGCGCACCTTGCCAAAGCTCTGCTTCGCGTAGACGAGGTCGGCAATCGGGGTGAGCGGTGGCTGCTCGGGGTGGCCGATCTCGTGTTCGCGAATCCAGTCCAGCCCGGTGAGCCCCGCGTCGAGGACGCCGTCGGACACGTAGCGCGCCATCTCCTGCGCGCGGATGAGCATGCACTCGATCTCGGGGTCGTCGATGGCGGGGAAGTACGACCGCGACGAGGTGATGAGCTGGAACCCCGCGCGCTGGAACAGCTGCACGGTGGCCTGCTCGAGGGAGCCCTTCGGGATGCCGAGTTTCAGGGTCCGCCGGGACTGAAGTCCCGGCGCTCCGGTTGCGCTCATCGCCCGCCTCCCGTCACCTCGGTATAGAAGCACGATCGCTGGCCGGTGTGGCACACGTTGCCGTCGCCCTCCCTGTCCACCTTCACCAGCACCGTGTCATCGTCACAGTCCGTGAAGATCTGCCGGACGGCGAGGCGGTTGCCGGAGGTCTCACCCTTCGTCCACAGCTTGTTGCGCGTGCGGCTGAAGAAGGTCACGTAGCCGGTCTCCCGCGTGATCTTCCAGGCCTCGTCGTTCATGAAGCCCACCATCAATACCTCGCCGCTCGTGTTGTCCTGCACGACGGCAGGGACGAGCCCATCCAGCTTGCTGAAGTCCATACTGCTCCTCAAGGTCTTGGGGCTTGGGGCTTGGGGCTTGGGACTTGGGTCTTGGGCCGACTCCCGACTCCCGATCTATCCCCGCTTCCCGACTCCCGACTCCCGACAAAAACAAAAAGCCCGCCGGTTTCCCAGCGGGCCTTTGCGTGAAACGAACCTCTGTGTGGTCGTCTTCGGTCTACACGCGCAGTCCGGCCGGGCCGTTCGGAGAACGGTGGTGATGATGGACCGGATGCGAGTGGTGGACGAAGGTGAACACGACTGTCCGCAAGGATAGCGCGGATCGGGGGCGGGAGGCAAACTGGGGGCTTCGGGCTTGGGGCTTCGGGCTTGGGACTTGGGGCTTGGGACTTGGGGAGGTCCTGGGGTCTTGAGGTCTTGTGGTCTTGAGGTCTTGTGGTCTTGGGGTCTTGGGGGCTTGGGGTCTTGGGGTCTTGGGGTCTTGGGGTCTTGGGGGCTGCTTCGTGTTCGTCGTCGTGCTCCTCGTGCCGTGGTGGTTTCTCTTCACGCCCGAGCTCGGCGCTCTGCCGCCTCGCGCACGGTGTCCAGAAGCCCCTGCACCAGGACGTGTGCGCCGGAGCCGACGCCGAAGGTCCAGTACCGCCGGAACCAGCGCCGCGCGTGCTCGTCCGTCGTCGCCGTCCTCATCGTCCCCGTGAGCAGCGTGCGATGCGTGTCGAGTGGGCGGACCGAGAGCGAGTACACCGTCTTCGCGTAGCCCGGATCGGCGAAATCGCGGAAGCCTTCGGGCGTCACGTGCGCGTACTCGATGACGGGACGCCAGAACTTCCCGACCAGGCCGAGCGCGATCTCATCGTGGACCCGCTCCCCGAGCAGCACCCAGCCCCCGTTGCCAGCCGGCTGCGTCGTCGTGTCCTTCAGCGTCATTCGCGCGGGCGCAGCGGGCATGGCCTCGCCGTGCAGCAGGTGGCTCACCACCTCGGGCAGCATGCGCAGCGCGCCGAGCGCGCCCACCAGCGGGCGCTGGCGTCCCACGTCGAGCAGGTCCACCTCCATCAGCGCGTCCCAGGTGGCCCCGACCTCCGCGTGGACGACGATGGCCAGCGAGTCGGAGACATCGAAGATCGGCAGGAAATCGTCGACCAGCATGGCGCCAGTATGCCACCGCGGAAGTGGTGGAAATCGCGACCGCAAGTCCGTCAGAATCTGCAACGCCCCCGCCGGCCACGACACCAAGTCAAGAGGCCCACCATGCAGAGCGTCAAGCTGAGCGTCACCTGCCGTCGAAACCTGGAGAAGAAGTACCCCGCCGCCGCCCTCAAGCAGATCGACAAGGCCGTGTCGGCCTGGACGAAGGCCGACAAGGAACGTGACATCCAGACCGTGCACGTCGCCGTGGACGATACGGCGGCGATGAAGAAGCTGGGGGTGAAGGCCGTCACCGGCGCCATCACTCCCAACAAGGTGAAGCGCGCGCTGGATGCGCTGGTCGCGCGGCTCACACCGGACTACATCGTCCTCCTCGGCGCTGCGGACGTCGTGCCCACGTTCCTCGTGGCGAATCCATCGGCCTCCGAAGCAGGGGACGACGACGAGGAGGTGCCGACGGACAACCCGTACGCCTGCTCGCGGCAGTTCGTCGCGTCGAGGCGTTCGAGCTATCTCGTGCCGGACCGCGTCGTTGGCCGCATCCCCGACCTGCCGGGTTCGACGGACCCCTCGTGGCTCGTGGACTACCTGGCCCATGTCGCGCAGGCGCGCCCGCGGCCCATGGCGGACTACGACCGGGACCTCATGGTCTGCACGGCCTCCTGGCGGAAGGCGGGCGAGGAATGCGCGAAGACGCTGGGACGCAAGCCCGCCGACGTGCTCATCTCTCCGCCCACGAAGGACAAGGCGCCGGCCATCGTGGCGCGGCGCAATGCGCGGCTCCACATGATCAAGTGCCACGGCGTGGACGAGGACTCGCGTTTCTACGGTGAGGGCGGCGGCGCCTTTCCCGACGCCCTCAGCAGCCCCACGCTCCTCGGGCGGACGGTACCGGACACGGTTGCCGGCGCGATGTGCTGCTACGGGGCGGACCTCTTCGATCCTGCGTCGCCAACCGCGCAGCATCCGCCGGAGTTCCCGATTCCCAGCGTGTACCTGAAGCAGGGCGCGCACGGCTTCCTCGGCTCGTCCACCATCGCGTGGGTGGGGCCCGTGCGGATGATGTGCGCCGACTGGATCGTGACCGCGTTCCTCAAGAGCGCCAGCACCGGCGCCTCGCTGGGGCGCGCGGCGCTCGAGGCCAAGCAGGACTACCTGCGCTGGCTGCAGCAGCAGGGCCAGGAGCCGGACGCCGCGGACGAGAAGACGCTCATCCAGTTCCTGCTGCTGGGAGATCCGTCCATTCACCCCGTCCCATCGGCGGCCTCCGCGACCGGCCGCGCACGCCGTGCGGGCCGGGAGCCCGCGGCGGCCGGCCTTTCGGCCGCGGTGCCCGCCGCGCTGCAGCGCCAGCGTCGCCGGGCCGCGCGCTTCGAGATCGGCGGGCTGCTGCGCGAGAGCCTTCCCGAGCGGCACGTCACCTCGCCGAAGAAGGCGCCGAAGACCGTGGCCGACGAAGCCAGGCGGGCGGCCGCGGCGGTCACCACCGCGCAGATGCGCTGGACGCTCGGCCGCGCGGATCGCGTCGTGACGACGGCCGTGGCGCCCGAACTGGCGCCGCGGGCGGCTGCCTCCATCGCCGGGCAGCCGGGGCTCAGGGCCACGCGCTCGGTCGCCGCGCGGCAGACGTACCAGTACTATTGGGTATCGCGGCAGAAGACCGACCGGGTGAAGCGCATCAGCATGGTCACCGTCCAGGCCGACAGCCGCGGCCGCGTGCTGGGGAGCCGCGTGGTGGTCTCCAGTTGAGCGCGGCGGGAAGGCCCGCGTGATCAAGAAGGCCTCGAAGGCGCCGAAAGCCCCGGTGGTCCTGTGCGGCGATGTCGCGCACGCCCGCGTCCGACACGGCACGGGGAGCGAGCACGAGGCCATCGTGCTGCGCACGGACGAGGGCGAGGAGCTCATCCTGCAGCGCATCGGCGCCAACCCGTTCAAGGATCCCGAGGGCGAGAAGCTCGTGGGCCAGCGCGTGACGGTCGAGGGTTACCGGCTGGGGAAGGTGTTCCGGTACGTCTCGGCACGGAGGTTCGAAGCACGGTAGGTTCGAAGCACGGGGGAACGTCCGTGGTAGAGTGGCGCCACCCTCCCCCCGGAACGGAAAGGACTGCCGGCCGCATGTCTGCCGATGCCTTGCCGCCACCGTCCCAGGATCCGGCGTCGGCGCGGGTGCGCCTCGAGCCGCCGCACGCCTACATCCTCGAGCGCCTGCAGAAGGGGCGCGTCATCCCGTTCCTCGGCGCCGGCGCCAGCCTGGTCGGGCGCCCCTCGAGCGCCGTGTGGAAGGGGCCCGCCAGCGGGTTCCTTCCACGATCCGCCGAGCTGGCCGAGTACCTCGACGAGCGGAGCAGCTATCCCTCGGGCGTGCCGACCGAGCTCACGCGCGTCGCCCAGTACTTCGACGGGGTCATGGGCCGCGGCGGCCTGGACGACGAGCTGCACGACGTGTTCGCGCGCGAGTACACGCCCAGCCGCCTCCATCACTGGCTCGCCGGCCTCGACAACATCATCATCGTCACGACCAACTACGACCGGCTGCTCGAGCGGGCGTTCCAGCAGCGCCAGCGCCCGTACCACCTCGTCGTCTATCGCACCGGCGCGCCGACGTTCCTCTTCTACGAGCACGGCACGCCCGAGCCCCGTGAGGTGCAGGCGAGCGACCTCACCATCGATTTCGGCACCACGCCCATCATCTACAAGATGCACGGCACCGCCGACCCGGCGATGGCCGAGCGCGACAGCTACGTCATCACCGAGGACGACTACGTGGAGTTCCTGTCGCGGATGGTGACGTCCACGGCCATCCCCACCGTGTTCGCGGAGCCCTTCCGCCGCAGCCACTTCCTGTTCCTCGGCTACGGCCTGCGCGACTGGAACCTGCGCGTCATCCTGCACCGCATCTGGCGCGACCTGCCGCGGCGCTTCGCGTCGTGGGCCATCCAGCACCGCGCCGAGCCGCTCGAGTCCGAGTTCTGGAGCAAGCGCGGGCTCACCATCTACGAGTCGGGCATCGACGAGTTCCTGGACCAGCTCGGCGTGCCCAAGGGCCATGGCGGATAAGGTCCAGTCCCCGTACGTCGGCCTCGTCCCGTACAGCGAGACCGACGCACGCTTCTTCTTCGGGCGCGAGCGCGACCTCCGCCGCCTCATCGCGCAGCTCTTCGCCGCGCGCTTGACCCTGCTCTACGGCGCGTCGGGCGTCGGCAAGAGCTCGCTGCTGCGCGCGGGCGTCGTCACCGAGCTCCGGCAACGCGCCCGGGAGGCGGTCGAGCAGGGCGAGCGGCCGGATGTCCACGTCGTCTACTTCAACGCCTGGCAGGGCGATCCCCTGGCGGGCTTCCGCGAGGCGGTCGCCGGCAGCCTGGGCGACCTCTCCGGAGACGCGCAGGTCGCCGCCGCACTGTCCGAGCCGACGCTGACCGGGCTCGTCACCGCGCTCATCAACGCGCTCGACCGCGATCTCTTCCTCATCTTCGACCAGTTCGAGGAGTTCTTCCTCTATCACGCGCATGGCGGCACGCCCGGGCCCTTCGAGCGCGACTTCGCTGATCTGGCCACGAAGCCCGGGCTCCCTGCCAGCCTCATCGTCTCGCTCCGAGACGACGCGCTCTCGCGGCTGGATCACTTCAAGGGGCTCATTCCCAACCTCTTTGCGAACTACGTGCGCGTGACGCATCTCACGCCCGACGATGCGCGTCGGGCGATCGTCGAGCCGGTCAGGGCCTACAACGCCCTTCCGGCGGAGGAAAAGGCGTGGGACGCCACGGTCAGCGTGGAGCCCGCGTTGGTCACGAAGGTCATCGATGGCGTGCTGACGGGGCGTGTTGCGGTGGGCGATCTCGGGCGCGGGCAGGTGGCCAGCGCCGGGGCCGGTGTCGAGACGCCCTACCTGCAGCTGGTGATGAGCGAGCTGTGGCGGTTCGAGCGCGCGCGCGGATCGACGATGCTCAGAGCCGCGACGCTCGATGAACTGGGCGGCGCGGAGGCTATTGTCCAGAACCACCTGGACTCGACCGTGGCCGCCCTGACGCCGGAGGAGCGGGACATCTGCGCGCGCATGTTCCAGTACCTGGTGACGCCCTCGGGGACGAAGATCGCGTACACCGCGGAGGACCTGGCGGGGCTGGTGGAGCGCCCGGCTGCCGAGATCGAGCTGGTGCTCTCGAGGCTGTCGGGGTCCGGCATGCGCATCCTCTCGCCGGTGGCGCCCCCGACGGATCGACCCGGACCGGTGCGCTACGAGATCTACCACGACTCGCTCGCGCAGGCGATTCTCGACTGGCGTCGACGCTACGTGGCGGAACGCGAGAAGGCCGAGATCGAGCGGCAGCGCCAGGAGCAGGAGCGCGAGCTGCAGGAGGAAGTGGCCCGCCAGCGCGAGGCGCGCGAGCAGGCGCAGCGCGTGGCCGATGCGGAGCGGGCCCGCGCCGAGGCGGAATCGCAGCGCGTGGCGGAGCAGCGCGCGGCGGCGCGGCGATTCAAGTTGGCGGCCGCGGCGGCGCTGGGCCTGGCCGCGCTGGCCCTGGCCGCGGGCGGGTACGCCTGGTCGGCGCGGGGGCAGGCCTTGCGCGCGCGCGAGCAGGCGCTGGCGGCGGAGGAGAGGGCCAACCGCATCCAGGAGGAGGCGCGCACGGTGGCCGCAGGGCAGGCGGATCTCATAGCCAGCTACCAGCAGGCCAACGACGCGCAGCAGAAGGTCCTGAACGAGCTGGAGAAGAAGCTGTCGGGCAGCGCGACGGTCACCACGACGGCGGACACCGCCGAGACCGAGCGCCTTCGCCGGGAGGCGGCCGCCTACAAGGACCAGCTGGCGCGGTTGAACACGCAGGCGAACCAGATCAAGCGGCCCGTGCAGGACGGGCAGGTCGAGGCGCTTCAGCGGGATCTGGACATGGCGAACAAGCGGATAAAGGAACTCGAGGGCGACCTGGCCGCACTCAGGCAGGCACAGGATCGGCTCCGCACGGAGGCACAGGATCGGCTCCGCACGGTGCAGGCCGATCTCACGGCCGCGCGCGACGAGGTACGGCGACTGGAGAGCGACAACCGGAACCTGCGCGCGGAGGTGGAGCGCCTCAAGTCAGTGGGCGATGGAGGCGGAGGCGGCGGCACGGCGGCCGAGGACGCACGAGTGCACGAGGCCCTGGCTCGATACATGGCCGCGCACAACAACTCGACCATCGCCGCAGCGGTCCAGGAGATGGTCGCGGTCTTCCCGAGTTACGACGCGCAGCAGTGGGCGCGCGCGCGCCGGGACTACTCGTCCTACCGCATGACCATCGAGCCTGCCGGGCCGATCCGCTACGCAGACGGCGGGCAGGCGGCCACGGTGGTCGCCAATGCCCGGCAGCAGTACCAGCTCGTGGGCGGGACCGAGCAGCAGCGCTCCGCGCGCATGGAGTTCCGGCTGGTACAGCGCGGCGGCGAGTGGACGATCGCAAGCGCGGCCGCGGTGAAGTGACGCGAGAGAACGTCGCCGCCGGGACCGTGTTCGGTCGCCCGTCAGTGGAACTCCCTCTCCACGCCCACCGCGAAACCCGTTGAGGGCCGCAAGCCGTTCGTGCGGACGGGGAAGGTGAGGTGCCCCACGCCCAGCCAGTTGTTGCCGAGTGCCACCTTGACGCCCGCGGTGCCGAGCTGCATGTACGAGGTGCTGGTGCGCGGCGCGAGCACGCGCGTGCCCTCGCCGAGCAGAGGCCGCGCGTCCCACGCCAGGGAGCCGCCGTCCACGAGGTGACGCCCGACGAAGTCGGCCGCCGCCGTCACGCGTCCCGAGACGCGGATGGCCACGCCGGCCGCGTACCCGAAGACGTTGTCCACCGGATCCATCGTCTGGATGGCCGCGGGTGTGCCCTCGCCCAGCCAGCGCGTGTAGGAGAAGTTCACGTGCGGGGCCGCCTGTCTCATTTCGGTGGTGTAAATGACGGTGCCCGTCACGCGCGCCCGGCCCGCGCCGAGCAGGTCGCGTGATTCGCCGGTGGGCAAACGCGCTTCGCCGGCCAGGGCGAGCCCGCGTTCGCCGGCCTCGCCGGGTCTTCCGGGGCGGTACTTGACCCGCAGCGCGATGTCGCCCAATCCGTAAGCCTCCGACTCGCCTCGTGCCACGACGCGCGTCGTGCCGTTCTCGCGCTCCGAGACCGCGGCCGTCACGCGCAGGCGCACGGTTGGCACCGTGATCCCCACGTCGAGGTTGCGGCGGAGCGCGAGGTTCGCAAAGGCCGCCACGGTGGTGGACGAGATCTTCATGTCCAGGAGCGCGGCGGCCTCGTAGCCGGGGGCCGTGACGGTTCGGAGCGGCATCTCGTCGAGGTTCCAGTCCGCCACGCGCGAGAACCCGGCGTACTGCACCGAGATGCCCGCAGAGGCCTTCCACTGGCGCCCCAGCGTCAGCGTGCGCTCCGCGAAAAGCGGCCCGTGCGTCACTCCTGCACGCAGCGGCGCTGCGAGCGGATCGGACTCGTCCACCACTTCGCTGAAGCTCCCCGACGAGGACCCGACCGGGAAGGTGGCGAGCTGCTGGCCAATCAACTGCGTGACGAACGACGCCGTTTCGGGCGTCGCGGGGACGAACACCCGATAGAGCAGCTCTTCCGCCTGGCCGGACACGTCGGCGGGCTGGGCGGAGGACGGGCAGGCCAGGAGCACGAGGGCAGCGGCAGCTGCCCCCGTGATGGCTCGATGGGGCGTCGGCCGCGCGCTCATCGCGGCGGGCACGCGCCCCCGTTGATCCAGTTGCGGATGGCATCGCCGCACCAGGACCCCGGATAACACGGGTTCACGGAAGCGGCGCCGGGGTGTCCCCCGACGCTCTGCCCGAACTGCGCGAGGCTGCTGCCGCCGGTGTCCCTGGGACGCACGAGCAGCAGCGCGGTGTTGTAGACGTCCGCGGCGGCTCGGTTGAAGTCCCAGCGCGCGGCCGTGCTGCCGGCGCGGTGGCAGCTCTGGCAGCCCTGCGTGGCCAACGCCTCGTAGGCGCCCGACCCGACACCCGCATTGAACCGGATGCCGCTCGCCTGGCAATCGGCCCATCGCGTCTGGACGGCCTGCGTTGCGCGCGCGCCCATGAAAGTCGCCGACACCTCGCTCAGGCCGTTCACGCCCGCGGTGAGAATGCCGCTCGTCGAGATGGACGCGACCGCCGTGTTCGTCACGGCCCACGTCGCGGTGGCGGTGACGTTCTGGGTGGCGCCGCCCGCCAGCGTGGCGGTGGCGGTCAACTGGCTCGTCTGGTTGCGCGTGGTGAAGTTGGTGTTGCCGGTGATGGCGAGCTGCTGCACTTGCGGCTGAGCCACGGTGACGCCGGCCGAGCCGGTCACGCCCTGGAAGGTGCGGTGATGGTCGCGCTGCCGCCCGCCTGTGACGTGACGATGCCCGTCGGGCCGACGGTGGCCACGGCCTGGTTGGACGAGGCCCACGTGGCCTGGGAGGTCACCTCGTCCGAAGAACTGTCGGAGTACTGCGCGCGCGCGGTCAGTTGTGAGGTCTGGCCCGCGCCGGTGAACGCCGTGTTGCCGGTGATGGCAACCGCGGCCAGCGTGCGCGAGGGGCCATTGCCCCCGCCACCTCCCCCTCCTCCACACGCCGCGGCCGTCACGCTCAGGACATAGAAACTCCACAATCCGAGAATCCGGCTCGACATCGCGATACCTCCACGATTCTGCACGGCTCGGGGGAGAGGGGCCGAGTCTCGCGCTCTCCTGAAACGTTGTCAAGGGTCGTTGACACTATGGTGTCGGAGGAGCAGAATGCGTTTCCCCCCGAACGCCTGACCCCATGGCTAAAACACGCAAAGCCGCCCCGCGACCTCCGAAGCCGCGACCAGGCCCCCGTTCGCGCACAGCGGCAGGGCGCCCGCCGGTGCAGGGCCCGCCGCCGCCGCCCGACCAGGCGAGGGCCGACAGCACGACGCTCACGGATCGCTTCTCGAAGATGTTCGCGCCGCCGGAGCTCTACGATCCGAAGAAGCGCAAGGACTGGCGGCTCGTGAGCGAGATCGACCAGCGCGGGCCGTACGTCATCGAGCTCAACCTGCAGCACATGGGCGGCCTCGAGGGCGCCTCGGCGGCGCTCCGCGCCCTGCACGCGGAGGTGCTGAAGGATGCACCCGAGCCGATGCCGCTGGCCCGGACCTACTTCACGTGGCGGCTGCGCGTGGACGAGTGGCGCCTGCTCCTCAAGGAAGACGACACCCGCGCCACCGAGATGGCGGCAAGGGAGATGCGCCGCGCCGCGAAGTCGAAGGGGGCGGGCCGCTACGACCCCATGATGTTCCGCGCGATCTACAAGCTGTGGCCCGACTTCCCCGTGAAGAGCCACATCTACCGCTCGATGCCGACCATCAAGGCCGACGCCGCGCTCAAGTCGTACGAGGCAGGAGGCCGCGGGATTGTCTGGGCCGTGGTGGACTCCGGCATCGATGCCACGCACCCGCATTTCGGCCCCGCCGAGGGCGGGACGCTGGGCGACCCCGAGGTCCGGGACCTGCATCGCTACTTCGTCACCGACCCCGAGGCCCACGACCACCAGCTGCCGCCGCGCGATCCGACCAGCGAGAAGGACATCGAGAAGCGCCGCGCGCTCGTCGCGCGCCATCGCGAGCTCGCCCTGAAGGACGATTTCGGCCACGGCACGCACGTCGCGGGCATCATCGCAGGCCAGGCGCCGCAGAAGGACGGCGCGGTGTGCTCGCTCGAGCGCATGCTGCGCATCGACCAGGCGGATACGGACCAGGCCGAGGTGGACCGGAGCCGGTACGAGGCCGTGCCCCGCACCGACGCCGTGCGCTTTCGTGGCGTCGCGCCCCACTGCAAGCTGATCAGCCTGCGCGTCCTGGATCACAGCGGCGACGGCCGCTCGAGCGACGTCATCCGCGCGCTGGCCTACATCCGCGAGCAGCTGAACGACAACCCGAAGCTGCTGCGCGTGCACGGGGTGAACCTGAGCGTCGGCTACGAGTTCGACGCCGAGATGTTCGCGTGCGGGCAGAGCCCGCTCTGCGCCGAGGTGAACCGCCTGGTGCAGTCGGGCGTCGTCGTCGTGGCCGCGGCCGGCAATACCGGCTACGGCACGGTGGGCGCGATGGTGCGCGCCACGAAGGTCGGCCTGTCGAACACCATCAACGATCCGGGCAACGCGGACGAGGCCATCACGGTCGGCGCCACGCATCGCGACGCCCCGCACACCTACGGCGTGTCGTACTTCTCCTCCAAGGGGCCCACGGGGGACGGCCGCATCAAGCCGGACCTGGTGGCGCCGGGGGAACGCATCTCGTCCTGCGGCGCGGGCCAGCGGCTCGAGCAGGCGCTGGCCTCGACCGGCGGGAAGCGGCGCAAGGGGACGGCCTATTACATGGAGGACAGCGGCACCTCGATGGCGGCCCCGCACGTCTCCGGCGCCATCGCGGCCTTCCTGTCGATCCGGCGCGAGTTCATCGGCAAGCCTCGAGAGGTGAAGCGCGTCTTCACGAGTACGGCCACGCCGCTGGGGCGCGAGCGGTACTTCGAGGGCCACGGCCTCGTGGACCTCATCCGGGCCATTCAGTCGGTGTGACAAGGAGCATCCCATGGCACTCGCGCGCTACGATGTCGAGTTCACGAAAGACGCGGACGTCTACAAGCAGGCACAGGTGGACGCGCTCGTCGCCGCCCTCCCCGGCGTCACCGATCTCATCGTCCTGTCGCACGGCTGGAACAACGACATGGCCGATGCGCGCAAGCTGTACAACGAGCTGGTCGGCAACATCGAACAGATCCTGGACACGCGGTCGGACCCTGGCGCGCCATCCGCGGTGAAGGCACTGGCCGGCCGCACCTACGCCGTCTGCCAGGTGTTCTGGCCCAGCAAGAAGTTCACGGACGAGGAGCTCATCCCGGGCGGCGGCGCCGTGACGGCCATGAAGGCCAGCGACAAGGCGCTCATCAAGGCGCTCGAGGCGTTGAAGCGGGATCCCCTGCGCCTCGGCGGAAAGGAAGCGCCGGCTGCGCGCGCGAGGGCCATCGACCGGGCGATCAAGGCGGTGCCGAGGCTCTCCACGTCCGCGGCGGCACGCAAGACCTTCGTGGACGCGCTTCGCTCGACCATGCCGAAGAGCAAGGGCGCGAAGGAAGTGGACGATGGGTCCGCGGGCTTCCTGAAGGCGGACCCCGAGAAGCTGTTCAAGGCGATGTCCGTGGCGGTCGTGGCGCCGGGGCCGAAGACGAGCCGCGGCGGCGCGGCCACGATTGGGATCGGCGGGGGCACGACCGGGGCGGGCGGCGCGGCGGGGCTCGGCGATCTCGTGGACGGCATCACGGCCGGCGCACGTCGCATCGCGAACTTCGTGACCTACTACCAGATGAAGGAACGGGCAGGGGAGGTGGGAGCGAAGGGAGTGGCGCCGCTGCTCAAGAAGTGCCGGCAGGCGAACCCTTCTGTGCGGCTGCACCTGGTCGGCCACAGCTTCGGCGGGCGGCTCGTGACGGCGGCGGCGGCAGGGCTGCCGAAGAACACGGCGAATGTCACGGTGTCCCTGCTGCAGGCCGCCTTCTCCCACAACGCGCTCTCGGCGGATTACGGCAAGGGGAGGGCCGGCTTCTACCGCACCGTGCTGGGCGACGCGCGCGTGTCGGGCCCCATCATCGTCACGCACACGAAGAACGACAAGGCCGTGGGTGTTGCCTATCCCCTGGCGTCGCGCATTGCCAACCAGGTGGCGGCGGCGCTCGGTGACGAGAACGATCCGTACGGCGGGCTGGGCCGGAACGGCGCGCAGCACACGGCCGAGGCCAACGGGCACAGCGCGACGCTCGGGCCGAAGGGGACTGCATACACGCTAGCGCCAGGCACGGTGAACAACCTGCTGGCGGACGCCACCATCAAGGACCATGGCGACGTGCGGAGCGAGGCGGTGGCGTACGCGATCCTCTGCTGCAGCGGGGGGATTGGCCAGTAGGCGCTGCGCCGGGCCGCGCCCGGGATATTCCCGAGTCTTCGCTCGTGGCCATCGAACTGGTTGGGCGGCGTGTCGCGCAGCGCGCTGATTGGTGTGCTGGTCCCCGGTTCACCGAACGTGACGACGGGCCACCATTACGGCCCTGCGGCTTTGCCGTCCCGCTCTTCAGGCCGCGCCTGAGAGTAGGATGCATAGTCATACCCGATGCCTAAAGCCAAGGTCGCTCTCACGGTCGATGCCGAGCTGCTTGATCGTGTGGACGAACTCGTCTCCCGGCATCACTTCAAGAATCGAAGCCAGGCCGTGGAATCGGCTCTGGCCGAGAAGCTGGCCCGGTTGGCCCGGACGCGGCTGGCCGAAGAATGCGCCAAGCTGGATCCGGTCGAAGAACGTCGCCTCGCCGATGAGGGGCCAGGAGCCTCGCGCTGGCCACCCGTTGACGCATCGGAGGAAGAGTTGGCGCGAGTGCTCGACGGCCTGATGGAGCTGGTTGGTTAGTTCGATTCGCTGTCTAACGCCTAACGTAATGCCGCTCAGCCGCGAGCGGCAATCACCACGACTCGATTCCGCCGAACCTGCCCGCGCCGCTCGTCGGCTGCAGCGGCTTGTTCGGCGGCGCAGGAGTCTCCTTCAACTCATGCCTTCGCAGCATCGTCTGTCTCAAGCGATCGCAACACACGCTTCCAGTCGCGGAGTCCAAGGGGCACTGCCACGGCTAGCGCCGCCAAGGCAACGGTTGTCAAAACCAAAGCAAAGCGCGGTACCCATGGCAGCACGTCCACAGGCACCACGCGTGGTGGGACCACCGCCAAGACGACGACACACGACCAGAAATAGCAGAACGCCGCGCGTGGGCCGATCAGGCTAGCTGGTCCTTGCCGCTGAATCTCACGCCAGGCCTCTCGCTGGCGCTTGGAGTGATCCTTTCGCAATTCAACCGCGAAGCGCCGCTCTTCCTCAGGAGTGAGATGTTCGCGACCAGCGAGGTCGTTCACGGCGCCCGGCAGGACCAGCAAGGGCGCGCGCTTGGCCTCAAGTAGCCAGGTCGCAACAACCCCGGCGACGCTGACCAACATGACAAACAGACCGACCAGAAGTGCGCCTCTGTCGAAGCGCAACCAAGCCGATAGCATCGACCCGAGGAGAAAGACGAGCACAGAAGAAGGGTGGGTCATTCTCTTTCGCCGTCATGCACCCACGTCCGCCGAACGGCTGGGCGTTCAGCCGCGCCGCGCGAGGCAGGATACCACCGAGCGCGGGCGTCGGCTCCAATGCCGGGTTAGGCCTCGTGGGGTACAAACCGGGTACATAGGTAACACAGGACACCGGGTACATGGGTGACACGTTTAGGCTGGGGCATCGGAGGTGGCGATGCCCTGGCGGGAGACGGTCCCTGTGGAAGAACGCGATCGGTTTAT
>JADZCN010000140.1 GCA_020851565.1 Acidobacteriota bacterium
CAGGGCGCCGAGATGCCGAACCCGGGCGTGCAGAGCCAGTTCATCGCCAAGTCGGGCGGCAACCAGTTCAGCGGCGAGGGCTACTACGACTGGTACAACAACAGCCTGCAGGGCGCGAACATCCCGGACGACGTGCTGGCGCGCGGCATCCGCGAGCACAGCAACGAGATCGACACCTACTGGGATCGCGCCATCAACGTCGGCGGCCCGATCGTGCGGGACAAGATCTGGTACTTCGGCACCTACCGCGAGCAGTTCAACGCGGTGGCGCAGCCGCAGTTCCGCTTCGACCAGACGTTCGACACGAAGCTGTGGAACCCGGTGGTGAAAGGCACCTACCAGGTGAACCAGAAGAACAAGATCATCGGCTACTACCAGTACGGCCAGAAGATCCAGGCGACGCGCCTGCCGTATGCATCGTACTTCTACGACGACATCGGCTCGACCACCAGGCAGGATTCCGGCAGCTGGGTGTACAAGGCCGAGTGGAACGGGACGCTGACCGACAAGCTGTATCTCGAGGCGCGTTTCGGGGACTTCGGCTACTACTTCCCGATGCTGTCGAACTGCGGCGAGGTGTCGACGTGCGACCCGAACTACTTCTGGCGCGACACCGGCCTGGGCGAGCTGACGGGCGCGCAGCAGCGCTGGCAGCTGGACCGGGACCGCAAGCAGTACACGGCGGCGGCGACGTACTTCATCGACACGGCGAAGGGCAGCCACACGGTGAAGTTCGGCGGCGAGCTGCTGAAGGAACAGGGCTGGGAAGGCTACCAGCAGCAGTTCGGCGGCAACATCGATCACCAGTACGCCAACGGTCGGTCGAGCACGGTGGTGTTCACGCTGCCGACGGCGACCGACAGCCCCGACTTCGGGACGATGAGCGCGAACAACAACGGCGTGCTGACGTCGATGTCGGCGCTGGACGTGTTCGCGGCGTTCATCAACGACACGTGGGCCGTGGGCCGGCTGACGATCAACGCGGGCGTCCGCTACGACCGGTATCACGGGTTCCTGCCGGAGCAGCAGCAGCTGGCGGCCACGGTGGGCCCGACGTCGGTGGAGGCGAAGACGTTCCCGAAGAACGACCTGTACACGTGGAACCAGGTCGCGCCGCGCATCGGCGCGACGTACGACCTGTCGGGGGATGGCCGGACGGTGATCAAGGCGAACTACGGGCTGTTCTGGCACAACCCGGGCGTCGGCGTGGGCGGCAACGCCAACCCGAACACGACGGCGAAGTCCGAGACTTACGCCTGGAACGACATCAACGGTGACCGGCGGTGGCAGCCGGGCGAGCAGGGGAACCGGACGGCCTCGCAGCTCGAGGGGACCATCGGCCTCGACCCGAACATCGAGTCGCCGATCACGCACGAGGTGAGCGGCTGGCTCGAGCGGCAGCTCTCGGACACGATGGGGATGCGGGCGGGCTTCGTCTACAAGACGCAGGACAACCTGATCCAGACCTACGTGCCGGGCCGCAGCGTGCTGAACGGCGCCTACAGCGTGCCGTTCAACTTCACCGATATCGGCGTGGACGGCCGGGCTAACACCGGAGACGAGAGCACCGTCACGCTCTACGGCATGCCGGCCAGCCAGGCCGCGAACTTCCCGCTGGACTCGGTGGTGATGAACGTGCCGCGCGCCGAGGATTTCAAGACGTTCGAGATCTCGGCGAACCGCCGCTACAGCAACAAGTGGTCGGGCCAGCTGGCCTTCAGCCACACGTGGCTGAACGACTACCCGGCGGGCAACTTCCCGACCAACCCGAACCAGCCCGGGCGCCTGAAGAGGACGACGTGGCAGTTCAAGGCGACGGGCAGCTACGACCTGCCGTACGGCGTCCGCATCTCGCCGGTGCTGCGCCACCAGTCGGGTGAGAACTACGCCCGCGAGATCAGCGTGCCGGCGAGCGCCGCCACGGCGTTCGGCCTCGTGCTGCCGGCCTCGACCTACTACGCCGACAACCCGTCGGACAACCGCCAGGACAACATCTGGGTGTTCGACGTGCGCCTGGAGAAGACGGTGGAGATTGCGGCGCGCGCGCGCGTCCGCGGCTTCCTCGACTTCTTCAACATCACCAACAGCAGCGCTGCGGAGACCATCACGCGGACGACGGGCACGAACTACCAGCGGCCGGCCGCCATCCTGGCCCCGCGAACCGCGCGCATCGGCGTCCGGTTCCTGTGGTAGGACACGGCTGATACGGGTTCTGGGGTTCTGGGGTTCTGGGGTTCTGGGGTTCGGGGGTTCGGGGGTTCTGAGGTTCGAACCTCTGGACCGAACCCCGGAACTTCAGAACCTCAGAACCTCAGAACCTGAGATTCGGCTCCTGTGGGGGAGTCTGTGGCGAGAGCGGGCTGCGCCGGCCCCTCTCGCCGTTTTTTTTCGGCGTCGGCTCGCCGTGTCGTCGTGGAGGCGGAGCATGCGCCCACGGCTGGTCCTCGGCGGGAGATGGCGCGCTCCGGTAAGCTACCTCCATGACCGACCGTGCCGTCACCTACGGCAGCTACCTGGCCATCGACGAGCTGCTCTCCCTCCAGCGGCCGCGATCCGACGGGCCCGAGCACGACGAGCTGCTCTTCATCGTCATTCACCAGGTCTACGAGCTGTGGTTCAAGGAGATCCTCCACGAGCTGGACCAGGTGATGCGATGGCTCGACAAGGGCGAGGCGCACCGGGCCCACCACACCATGAAGCGCATCCTTACCATCCTCAAGGTGCTGGTGGCGCAACTCGACATCCTCGAGACGATGACCCCGCTCGAGTTCCAGTCGTTCCGCACGCGGCTCGAGGCGGCCAGCGGGTTCCAGTCGGATCAGTTCCGGCAGCTGGAGTTCGTCCTTGGCCACAAGACCCGTGGCGCGCTGGCCCGGTTCCCCGAGAACTCCCGGGCCAGGCGGGCGCTCGAGGAGAGGTTTGGTGCCCGGACGTTGTGGGATGCCTTCCTGCACTTCCTCTCCCGAGAGGGCTACGGGGTGCCCGCGGCCCTGCTCGCGCGCGATGTCACGAGGCCACCGGAGCCGTCCGAGGCACTGCAGGATGCGCTCATCGAGGTGTACCGTACCGACCCGAAGAACGCCGAGCTGTGCGAGCGCCTCGTGGACCTGGACGAGGGCCTGCAGGAGTGGCGCTATCGCCACGTGAAGATGGTGGAGCGGACCATCGGCACCCGGCCCGGCACCGGCGGCTCGAGCGGCGCCGCGTACCTGGCGACCACGCTGATGCAGCCGCTGTTCCCGGACTTGTGGGCGATTCGCGCCAGGCTGTGAGGGATCACTTCAAGACCCCAAGACCCCAAGACCTCAGGACCCCTCGTGCCTTCGTGGTTTCGTTGGTGCCATGATCAATGCATCTGACCTCGCGCGTCATTACTCCCGCTTCCGCGTTTCAGAGCGCCTGCTGCTCACGGGCCACTCGCACCAGGCGGGGCCCGACGCGGGATTCGAGGCGCAGCAGCAGGCCTGGCTCGATGCGGCCGAGCACCTCGACCACAAATGGGGCCTCGCCGAGGAGCAGGCCGAGCGCGTGCGGGACGGATGGCGGCGCCTGCTCGGCGAGCCGCGCGCCGAGATCCCCCTCGGCCAGAACACGCACGAGCTCGTCTGCCGGTTCCTCTCCGCCCTCCCGCTGGATCGCCGCCCGCGGCTGGTGACCACCGACGGCGAGTTCCACACCATCCGCCGGCAGCTGGACCGGCTGAGCGAGGCGGGGCTGGACGTCCGCAAGGTGCCCAGCCGTCCCGTCGAGACGCTCGTCGAACGCATGGCGGCGGATGTGAACGACCGCACCGCCGCCGTGCTCGTCTCGTCCGTGCTGTTCGAGACCGCGGAAATCGTCCCAGGCCTGGGCGAGCTCGCAGCAGCCTGCGTCTCTCGCGGAGCGGAGCTCCTGGTCGATGCCTATCACCATCTGAACGTCGTCCCGTTCCAGGTGGAGGCGTTGGGGCTCCAGCACGCCTTTGTCGTCGGCGGCGGCTACAAGTACTGCCAGTTGGGGGAGGGCAACTGCTTCCTGCGGGTGCCGCCTGATTGCCAGATGCGTCCCGTGTTCACGGGCTGGTTTGCCGAGTTTGCCGCGCTCGAGGAAACTGCGCGCGATGGCGCGGTCGCGTACGGCCGTGGCGCGGCGCGCTTCGCCGGCGCCACCTACGATCCGTCGTCGCACTACCGCGCGGCGTCCGTCTTCGCGTTCGCGCAGAAGCAGGGCTTGACCGCGGATGCGCTCCGCGCGCTCAGCAGGGCACAGACGACGATGCTGGCGGATGCGGTGGAGGCGTTGGACATCGCCCCGGCCCGGGTACGCGTGGAGCCGATTGCAGCGGAGCGCCGCGCGGGCTTCGTGGCGTTGCGGGCCGCGGACGCGCCGAAGCTCGCGCGCACCCTGGCGGCGCGCGGTGTGTGGTGCGACGCGCGCGGCGAGCGCCTGCGTCTCGGCCCCGCGCCCTACGTGACAAACGAACAGTTGTTACGGTCGGTCGAGATCCTCGGCGACGTCCTCCGCGAGGCGTGAGCACGATCCAGCCCGTCGAAATCGACGATTTCAACTGATTGGATTTGGCCCCGGACCCCGCCACGGGCGCGCAAGGTGATCGCAGTTTTCCCTCCGGATTCTCGCGATGGCACGGCCCGTCGTTTTCGGCACATCGCTTGCAGTTCCGAGAGCGGCGATTGAAACGGCTTGTGCACCCCCACAGGAGCAAGCCAGGTTTGAGCCAGGCTGACTAGGCCACTGGCTCGAGGGGCCCATGTTGATGGGCCCCTTTTTTGTTATCTTCAGGGCGTTATGAGGTTCGGCACCGGCCTGATGGTAACGAGCGTCCTGCTCTGGAGCGTTCTCGTCGCCACGACCGGCAGCACGTCCCAGTCCGTGCCGCCGGACGCGCCCGCTTCGCCGACGGCGTCCCTGCAGGCTGCATCTCCTGGCGCCCACGCCGAGGCGCCTCGCTCGCCATCCGATTACCTCGGCTCCGAGTCATGCCGCCGCTGCCACGAAAAGGAGACCGAGCAGTGGGAGCGGTCCCTGCACCTGAAGATGACCGCGCCGGTGGCCCGGGCGACGGTCGTCGGCAACTTCTCTGAGGGAACCCGGTTGTCCGCTCACGGTCGCTCGTACGAGTTCGGCCGCAAGGACGGCACGCCCTACGTGTCCATCGCGTTCGGCGACCGGCTCCCCGAGACCTTCACGGTGGACTACACGCTGGGGGCCAAGCGCTACCAGGGCTACCTCTCGACGCTCCCGGACGGGCGGATCTACGTGCTGCCCGTGTTCTGGCACGTCGAGAGCCGGCGCTGGCTGGACTGGAAGGAGATCACGCCCATCCCCGACGGCGCCCACGACCTGCGGCAGATCTGGAACGCGAACTGCTTCAACTGCCACGGCACCAACATCGCGCAGGACTACGACGTCAGGGCGAAGCGCTACGACTCCACGTGGACGGAGATGGGCATCGGGTGCGAGGCGTGCCACGGGCCCGGGCGCGAGCACGTGGCGCAGATGGATCAGTGGGAGAACGACCCGTCACTCAAGCCCGCCTACGACAACAGCGCGAAGAACCGCCAGCTGACCGACATCCTGAAGACGCTGTCGACCCGGTCTGCGGAGCCGCGACGCACGTTCGATACCTGCGCCTACTGTCATGGCAACAAGACGAACCTCTTCGTCGACTTCCGCGCCGGGGATCGCTACGAGGATTTCGCGCTGCCGTTCCTCCTGAGCGGGGAGATTCCTGCCAACGATCCGCAGGGCGAGTTCTGGCCCGACGGGCGGCCCAACCGCTTCAACCGCCCGCAGGCGCTCACGCTCAGCGGCTGCTTCCAGGCGGGTGCCATCACCTGTACGAACTGCCACGTGGCGCACAGCTCGAGCAACGAGCACTCGCTGAAGGTGGACATCTACCAGGGGCGCAAGGGTGACGAGCTGTGCACGCAGTGTCACACGGCGCCAAAGGCGGAGTCGGGCGTGAAGCCGTCGTTCACCGGGGCGGGATTGCAGGCGCACACGTTCCACGAGCCGGAGAGCGCGGGCAGCCGGTGCATCAACTGCCATATGAGCGACGTGAACTGGCGGCTGCTCACCCGCCGCCGCGACCACACCTTCAAGGCGCCGGTTCCGGAGATGACGGCGCGTCACGGCGTGCCGAACGCGTGCACGACGTGCCACGACGACAAGACCCCGGAGTGGGCTGCCGCCCGGATGGACGCGTGGTGGGGCGACGGCGATCGGCGGCGCCAGGACCTGATGACGGCTGACGTCATGTATCGCGCCGGCTCCGGTGACGTCTCGGTGATGCCGGACCTGGCGCGCATGGCCGTGGACCGCTCGCAGGGCTGGCTCCTGCGGGCGAGCGCCGCGGACTTCGTCGCGCAGATGCTGCTCGGCGGCGCGGCCTCGACCTCAACCGCCCAGAGCCAGACGTCCTTTGCCTCGGGCTCGGCCTCCGGCGACCGTCGCCCGGCCAGCGCCCCTGTCGAGGCACCGCAGGCGGTTCTCAACGCGCTGATGGGCGCGGCTTCGGACCCCGAGCCCGCGGTGCGAGCGTCGGCCGTGAAGGCCCTGGCCGCGTCGGGCCAGCTGGAGCGCGTGGCGCCGGCGCTCACGGCCCGGCTGGTGGACACGGCCCGGGTCGTGCGCGTGCGGGCGGCCGAGGCGCTGCTGTCGCTGGGCGTGGCGGAGCTTCCGGGCCCGGCCGGACAGGCCCTGGCCAGGGCCCAGGACGAGTACGCGCAGAGCCTGAGGACCTTCCCGGACATGGCGTCGAACCACGCGGCACTCGGCTGGCTCGAGGCCTCCAGGGGCCGCACCATGGAGGCCCAGCAGGCGCTGGACGCGGCCCTGCAGGTGGACCCGCGCTTCGCACGGGCGTACGTGGTGAAGGGCATCCTCGCGGCGCGGGAGAGCCGGTACCGGGAGGCCATCGACCTGTGGAAGAGGGCGCAGGACATCACGCCAGACGACCCGCGCCTGGCCGACCTCATTGCCGAGGCCCAGAAACGGCAAAAGGCCGGAGCGCGTTAGCGCCCCGGCCTTTTGGGCCTTGGGCCTTGGGACTTGGGCCTTGGGACTTGGGACTTGGGACTTGCGTCTTGGGGTCTTGAGGTCTTGGGGGCGTGAGACTCCCCGGTTCCCGACTCCCGACCAGAGCCTACTGCTTCTTCAGCTGTTCGATCAGCCCCTTGGCTTGTGCGGCCTCCGCCGAGTTCGGGTCCACCGCGATCACCTTGTTCATGATCTCGAGCGTGCCCGCCGTGTCGGCCTTCTGCAGCCGGGCCAGGCCCAACTTGAAGAGTGGCTTGCCCCAGTTGGGATCGATGTCCGAAGCGCGCTGGTAGTACTTCACGGCCTCCTCGGTCTCGCCCTTGGCAAACTTCACCTCGCCAAGGTTGTAGAACACTTCCTTGTTGGCGCTGGTGGACTGCGCCACGCTCAGCAGGGTGGTCTCGGCACCCGCGAGGTCGTTCATCTCGAGCTGGGTCATGCCGATCTCGATGGTGGCCTTGTCGGCGTTCGCGTCGCCGGCGGGCACCTTCTTGTAGGCCTCGATCGCCTTGTCGTACTGCTTCTGGTTCCGGTACAGGCCGCCAATCTGCAGGTGCAGGGCCGTCAGGGCAGGCACCTTGGCCAGCATGGCCTCGTAGATGCCAATCGCGCCCGGGTAGTCCTTGGCCGCCACCATCGCGTCGGCCTTGGCGAGCTCACCCTGCAGTTCCTTGGTGTTGACGCCGGCCAGGGCCCCCGCCGGGCCGGAGGCGCCGGGGTTGAGGGTGAAGTCCACGGGCGGCATCGGGGCACCGATGGTCTTGATCGGCACGTTGCCGGACACGGCCTCGAAACCCGGGGCGGATGCGGTGACCTTCCACGAGCCGGCCTTGAGGCCAATCATCGAGTAGCGGCCGCGGTCGTCCGTGGTGGCGGTGAAGGACGACGGAGCGGAGGCCGGGTTCTCGGCGACGATGGTGGCACCCTTGATGGGCTGGCCGTTCGCGTCCTTGACGGTGCCGCCGATTCGGCCGGTCTGCGCCGCGGCGGGCAGGGCGATCACCAGCGCCATGGCGGTCGCGCTGAGCAGGGTCTTGAGGTCACGCATTGCTTGGGTCTCCCATGCGGCGTCCCACGACGCCTATAAGCAATCAAGTATATGTTACCGCGATGTCCGACGCTCGCCCGTCCCCGTCACTTCCCCTCCGCCTCGTGGCGCTGGTGGCGCTGTGCGCGGCCTTCGCCAGCTCGACCGGCACCGCCCAGGGCCGCCTACCCGCCGCCTCTTCAAGGATCGCCGGGATCGACTCGGTCGTGGAGGCTGCGATTGCCGCCGGCCAGGCCCCTGGGGCCGTGGTCCTCGTGGGGCGCGGTGACCAGGTGCTGCACCTCCAGGCCTACGGCGACCGAGCGCGGGTCCCCGCGCGGGAGCCCATGACCCTCGATACGGTGTTCGACCTGGCGTCGCTTACCAAGGTGGTGGCCACCACCCCCGCCGTGATGTCGCTGGTGGAGCAGGGCCGCATCCGTCTCAACGATCCCGTCTCGACCTACGTGAAGGGCTTCGAGCGCTACGGCAAGGGCGGCATCACCGTCGGACACCTGCTGGCGCACGTGTCCGGCCTGAGGCCCGACGTGGACCTGGCCGACCCGTGGACCGGATACGACGCCGCCATCGAGCTGGCGCGCAACGAGGTGCCCACCTCGTCGCCCGGCGAGCGCTTCGTCTACAGCGACATCAATTTCTTCCTGCTCGGCGAGATCGTCCGCGTGGTGAGCGGCCAGCCCCTCGACGTGTACGCCCGCACCACGATCTTCGAGCCGCTGGGCATGCGCGACACCGGCTTCAAGCCGCCCGAGCGCCTGCGGCCACGCATTGCCCCCACCGAGCGGTGCGAGGAGATGGACCAGTGGCCCTGCAAGCGGCCCTCGGCCCCGGTCTTGCGGGGAGTGGTGCACGACCCCACGGCGCGGCGGATGGGCGGTGTGGCCGGCCACGCGGGGCTGTTCGGGACGGCGACAGACCTGGCGCGCTACGCGCGGATGCTGCTGGGCGGCGGCGTGCTCGACGGGCGCCGCGTGCTGTCGCCCGCCACGGTCGCGCGCATGACGTCGCGGGCGACCCCGCCGGGGATGGCTGCCGTGCGCGGCCTCGGCTGGGACATCGACACGACGTTCTCGTCGAACCGAGGCGAGCTGTTCCCGATCGGCTCCTACGGGCACACGGGCTTCACCGGGACGAGCCTCTGGATGGACCCGGCCTCGGGAGGCTACGTCGTGTTCCTGTCGAGCCGCCTCCACCCTGATGGCGCCGGCGACGTGACGCCCCTGCGCGCGCGCGTGGCCACGCTGGCCGCGGCGGCGATGCTCGACGTGCCGCACGCGCCGCGCGCCGCGGCGCCCTCGCTGGCCGCTGCATCGGTGCCGGCGCCGCAACCCGCGGCCCCGGTCCTGGCCGGCATCGACGTGCTGGCGCGAGACGGCTTCAAGCTGCTGCAGGGGAAGAAGGTCGGCCTGCTCACCAATCACACCGGCATCGATCGCAACGGCCGCAGCAGCATCGACGTCCTGCACGCCGGCATCGGGGAGAACCTCGTCGCGCTCTTCAGCCCGGAGCACGGCATCCGCGGGACCGAAGACCGGGAGGACGTCGCCTCGGAGAAGGATACGAAGACCGGGCTGACGGTGCACTCGCTGTACGGCGCCGCGCGGCGCCCGACCGACGACATGCTGAAAGGCCTGGACACCATCGTCGTGGACCTGGCGGACGTGGGCACGCGCTTCTACACCTACCACGCGACGATGGGCTACGTGATGGAGGAGGCGGCAAAGCGGAAGATTGGCGTGGTGGTGCTGGATCGCCCGAACCCGATCAACGGATGGCAGATCGAGGGCCCCCTGCCGGAGCGCACGGGCACGGCCCTGGTGGATTATCACCCCATGCCCATACGGCACGGCCTGACGATGGGCGAGCTGGCGCGGCTCTTCAACGGCGAACGGAAGATGGAAGCGGACCTGACGGTGGTCCCGGTCGAGAACTGGGTGCGTGACGCCTGGTTCGATCAGACCGGACTTACCTGGCTGAACCCGTCGCCCAACATGCGCAACCTGAACCAGGCGACGCTCTATCCTGGTATTGGCGCGATTGAATACTCGAACATCTCGGTGGGGCGTGGCACGGATCAGCCGTTCGAGCAGCTGGGCGCGCCGTGGATCGACGGGCATCGGTTGGCCGACGCGCTCAACGCCAGGCGCCTGCCGGGCATCCGCTTCTATCCCGTCGTGTTCACGCCTGCCAGCAGCAAGTACGCGAACGAGCGCTGCCAGGGCGTGTTCCTCGTGGTGACGGATCGCGCGGCGCTCTCGCCCGTGCGCGTGGGCCTCGAGATCGCGGGGGCGCTGGGCCGGCTCTTCGGGGCTGCGTACCGGCTGGAGAACACGGCCCTCCTCCTCGGATCGCAGAGCAGCCTCGAACGCGTTGTGCGCGGCGATGATCCGGCCGTGGTCGCCGCGGGCTGGTCCGCAGACGAGGCACGCTGGCGCCAGACGCGGGCGAAGTATCTGCTGTACAGGTGATGGCGCGCGGCCTTCGGCGGCGCGTGGGCTTCGCCGCGATGCGGCTCGGTGGGCGGCGCTTCGCGCCGCCTACGCGCCGAAGGCGCGCCTACAGCTTGTACAGCATCAGATAGATCACCACCCCCGTCACCGAGACGTAGAGCCACAGCGGCAGCGTCCACCGCGCGATGCGGCGGTGGCGATCGAAGCGCTGGCCGAGCGCGCGCGAGAGCGTGATGAGCACCAGCGGCACGATGGCCGCCGCCAGCACGATGTGCGTGAACAGGATGGAGAGGTAGACCGTGCGGATAAGCCCCTGCTTCTGGAAGGGGACCGATCCCACGTTGTAGTGGTAGACGAGATACGAGGCCAGGAACGCCGCCGACGTGGTGCACGCCGCGAGCATGCAGGCGCGGTGCGCGTCGCGCTGCTTCCGGCGGATGAACACCCAGCCCGTGACCAGAAAAACCGTGGCCAGTGCGTTCAGCGACGCGTTGAGGGCGGGGAGGTCGGTGACGGACATCGGGGGCCTGGGGCTTGTGGCTTGGGGCTTGGGTCGTGGGGGCTCGAGGTTTCGAGGTCTGGGGGTCTTGAGGTACCGGGCGTCGCTTGCCGTCAGCGCTCGAACTCACACCCTAGGTGCAGCCACCACGCTGCACGCAGGCGCATATGCACCGGGCACCCTGCACCCTTGCACCCTGCACCCTTGCACCCTACCGTACGTGATCCCACACCAGCAGCCCCCACAGGATCGGCAGGTAGAGAATCGACGCGAGAAACAGCCGGCGCGCCGCGTCGTTGGTACGAGTGAACGCGAACTCGAGGCTGAAGACCATGAGAATCGCGCCGAGCACGATCGCCCCCGCCAGGTAATACGGCGATGCCAGACCCATCAGCGTGGGCATCAAGGTGATGGGGATGAGGCCGGCGGTATAGAGCACGGCCTGCCGGCCGGTGGAACGACCGTCGGGCTGGATGACGGGCAGCAGCTGGATGCCGGCCCGCGCGTACTCGTCGCGATACATCCAGGCGATGGCCAGGAAGTGCGGCATCTGCCACATGAAGACGATGCCGAAGAGCACCCAGCCTCCCATGGACAGCGTGTTGGTGGCCGCGCTCCAGCCGATGACCGCCGGCAGCGCGCCGGGCAGCGCGCCGACGATGGTCGAAAGCGACGTGCGGAACTTGAGGGGCGTGTAGAACCAGACGTAGCTGGCGAGGGTGACGAGCGCCACGATGCTCGACAGCACGTTGACGAACACCGCGAGCTCGACCAGGCCCAGGATGCTGAGCGTCCAGCCGAAGAAGCGCGCCTGCGAGGGCTCGAGCCGGGCGTCCGGCAGGGGGCGCATCCGCGTGCGACGCATGAGCTTGTCCGAATCGCGCTCCCAGACCTGGTTGAGCGCCGAGGCGCCGCCGGCGACCAGTGCGGTCCCCACCAGCGTGTGCATCATCGCCAGGGCCGACGCGCCCTCCTGGACGCCCAGGCGGTAGGCGGCGGCCGTGGTCAGCAGCACGAGGAAGTTCAGGCGCGGTTTCGTGAGGGCGAGGAAGTCGGATCCGCGCGAGCGCGTCGCCTCGCGCGCAACGACCGCCGCACCCGCCGGCGCCTCAGCGTGTGAAGGTGAAGACGACATCTTTCGATTCCTTCGGCCCGACGGTCACCTGGCTGGCCTGCACACCCAGCCGCTCGTGCCACGCCTCGATCGTATACGTTCCGGGCGGCAGGTTGGGCAGGCTGAAGGTGCCGGCATCACCGGTGACGGCGAAGTACGGATGCTCGAGCACGCCGATGTAGGCGTTCATCCAGGCGTGGACGTCGCACTTCACCGGCACCATCACCTCGCGCGTGGTGAACGTGTGCGAGAACCTCATGCCCTGCACGGGCTGCCCCTGGTTGAAGGGCTGGTTGATCTCGCTCTCGGATCGCACGTTGTGCAGCAGCGGGTCGCCGTTCAGGATCTCGAGCGGCTGTCCGACGCGCACGCCGAGGACGCGCGGGACGTAGCGGCACTTCTGCTGGTCCAGCACTACCGGCGCGGAGGGCACCGGAAAGGTGTGCTTCTCGAGGCCGCTCTTCACGTAGACGAACACGTTGGTCAGCGCGTCGCCGTTCCCCAGGACGATGAACTCGGTCGGCTGCTCGCCGGCGCCGGCGAGCGCGACGCAGTCCTTGTCGGCGTCGAGGCGCACGATCTCGGCGGCCGGGGCGGGGCCCTCGAAGCGGACGCGTCCGGAGATGGTCGCCGCGGTGGCGGGATCTGGCCCGGTGGATCGCGGCGGCTCCGGCGTGGGCGAGCCGCCGCAGGCCATCGCCAGTACGGTTGCGGTGGCCAGAAAGAGCAGTCGAACCGGGCGCATCATGCCATTATGGCATCCGGCCGGCCTTGACCGGCCCGCTGTGCCCCGGTAACATTGGAGGTTCGTAGCCCCCGAGTGCCGGTATCGTCTAGGGGTCAGGACGGGTGGTTCTCAGCCATCAAACCGGGGTTCGAATCCCCGTACCGGTACCATCCTTCATTGGATCTTCCTCAACCGCGCTCTACCTCGGCTGCCCGTCGAGCGCCGCGTTCGCCTCGTCCGCCAGGTCTGCCGGCAGGTCATCGCGCGCCGCGACGGCCTTCCACATTCCGAGGCTCTGCTGTCGCGCGGCCCGCGCGGCCTCGTGATCGCCCATCGTCGTGAGCAGGTCGGCCAGCCACGCCCGCACGCGCGGCGGCCAGCCGGGCGCGCGGGAGTACTGCGAGGCGCGGGCGCCGACCTCGTCGGCCAGCGTGACCGCGCGTGCGGCTGTGCGTCGCGCACCCGCCAGGTCCCCCTGCGCGGCCAGCGCCAGGGCCTGGTTCTGCAGCACCGGGATCAGCAGGCGCCGCGGGTAGTAGTGGTCCGGCGACGCCGCCAGCGCACGTCGAAAGGCCGCATCGGCGTCGCGCCACGCCCGCAGCGCGCGGTCCACGCGGCCGGCCTGGCGATGGCGTTCCGCAAGGCTCCCCAGAAGCTCGATCAGATACGGACCTACGCGCGCGGGATGCGCGGCCTCGAGCCCGCCCAGGAGCCCGAGGCTTCGCTCGAGCACCTCGATAGCCGCATCGTCTCCAGGCGCGTACGCAGGCGCTGACCGCCCGAGCGCAATCGCGTAGTCGAGCGTGGCACCTGCGTTGTCGGGATCCTGCCGGCGCAGCCACTCGGCCTGCTCGACGACCTGTGTGGCGGCTGCCAGCGCCTCGCGCCGGCGATCCGGTGCCAGCGGGACTGGCGGGCCCCCGGGACCGGTGTAGGAATCCTGGCCGAGCGGCCCGAGCGCCATGTCCGCCAGCGTGTTCCACGCGAGCATGAGGTTCCGGCGGGCAGTGGCGTTGAAGGGCTCGGCCTTCACGACCTCTGCCTGGATCTCGGCGTTGCGCCGGAAGTAGCCGAGCGCCTCGTCGACGCGGCCCGCTGCCGCGGCCACCTTGCCGGCCTGCGAGTACGCCACGCCCAGTGCGGCGCTCGCGTCCAGGGCCGCCGGGCGTTGCTGCGCGAGCTGCCGGGCCCGGTCCAGGTACGCCTCGATATGGCCCGGCGCCGCCGGGTTGGTGTCGAACCGCGCAAGCAGGTCTTCGTAGGCCGTGGTCAGAGCCTCCAGCAGCGGCACGCTCGACGGATGGTGGGCCATCGCACGCTCCCCGGTCTGGATGGCCCGCTCCATTTCGGCCAGCGCCTCGCCGGCGTGCCCGGTTTCGTGCAGGAACACCCCCGAGGCTGTCCGCAGCCTCGTCACGGCGACCGACACGTCCGCATCGTTCGGGAAGGACGCCTCGAGCGGGTCGAGCACGGACCGTGCCCTTTCGAGGTACTCGCGCGCCTGGTCGGGTTGGCCGAGGCTGGGGCGCGAGAGCGAATAGGCCAGCTCGGCGACCTTCGTGTACCCCCGCCCGACCTCGAGGAGCAGCGCGGGGTCGCTGCCGGATTCCCTCGCGAGTCCCTCGAGGTAGTCCACCGCGGTGGCGACCACGACACTCTGGGCCCTTGCCGAGGCGGGCAGGTCGCGGACGGCCGCGTGGACGTCGGTCATCAGGGTGTTGGCGATGCGACGGACTTCCTGGAAGCGGCGTTCGGCCCTCCGCGCCTCGGCGCGTGTGGCGACGATCCCGCCGACGAGGGCAGCGACCAGCAGTGACGCCGCCGCGATGGGACGCCAGTGCCGGCGAGCGAACCTCGAGGCGCGGTACCAGCGGCTCGCCTGCCGCGCGACGATGGGCCTGGACTCCAGGTGGCGCCGGAGGTCGTCCGCAAGCGCGGCGACGGACAGGTACCGTCGCGACGGGTCTTTCTCGGTCGCGGCCAGCACGATGGTGTCGAGATCGCCCCGCAGGCGGCGGGCGAGTGCCGTGTCACCGCGCGCGAGGGGCGCCGTGCTGGGAGCGGGGAGAGGCGTCTGGCAGATGGCACGCTCGAGCGCGGCCGCCGATGAGGTGTCCACCTGCTGCGCACGCGCGCCGGCCAGGATCTCGAAGAGCACGAGGCCCAGGGCGTACACGTCGGTGCGCGTGGTGACGGCCTCGCCGCGCACCTGCTCGGGGCTGCCGTAGTCGGGGGTGAACGGGACCAGGCCAGCAGCCGTGGCGCCCGTGTCGGTGGCGTCCAGCAGCTTCGAGATGCCGAAGTCGAGCAGCTTCACCGTGTCGCCGGAGACCAGGATGTTGCGCGGCTTGAGGTCCCGGTGCACGACCAGGTTCTGGTGCGCGTAATCCACGGCGTCGCACACCTGGAGGAACAGCCGCAGCCGTGCGGGGATCCCCAGGCTGTGCCCGGCCACGTACTGGTCGATGGGCAGACCTTCCACGAACTCCATCGCGAAGTACGGCACGCCGTCCTCACCGGTCCCGCCGTCGAGGAGGCGCGCGATGTGCGGATGCTCCAGGCGCGCGAGAATCTGCCGCTCGTCGCGGAAGCGATACATGAAGTCCTGTGAGTACGCCGCGCGGGTGGCCACCTTGAGCGCGACCCGCTTGGTGAACGCGCCGTCGTCACGCACGGCCTCGAAGACGATGCCCATGCCGCCGCGGCCGAGCTCGCGGACGATGCGATAGGGACCGAAGTGGCGGTCCGCGAAGGCCGGCTCCTCGGGAGCGGGCAGGCGTGCCGCCCCCTCCACGACCCCGGCAATGCGACCGCGGCGGGTGCGGTCGTGGTCCAGGAGGCGGAGGACCGTGTCGCGCAGACCCGTGTCCTCCCCGCACTCGTGTGCGAGCAACAGCCGTTGCTCCTCGGCGGTCAGGTCGGCCGCCCGGCCGAACAGGTCCTCGATGCGGGTCCACCGTGCGTCGGTCATGGGGCGCGCCGGGTGTGAGGCGTCAGCTTCTCGAGCGCGAAAGCGCTCCCGAATCGTTCATCCGGTCAACGCGTCGCTCAGCCAGGCCTCTGCGAAGCGTTGTTCACGATGGGCCGTAGCCGGCGAGATGCCGAGGAGCACGGCCGTTTCCTCGAGGGTGAGCCCCCCGAAGTAGCGCAGCTCGATGACGCGGGCCTTCCGGGCATCGTGGCTGGCCAGCCGATCGAGCGCGTCGTGCAGTTCGAGGAAGCGGCCCGCCGCCAGCTGGTGGTCCGGCAGGTCCAGGCCGTCCAGCGAGACCCTGGCCGCCTCGCCGCCCCGTTTCTGCGCCAGTGCCGCCCGTGCGTGGTCGACGAGGATGTGCCGCATGAGCTGCGCCGCCAGCGCATAGAACTGCTGCCGGCACTCGAATCGCAGGCTCCCGGCGTGGACCAGGCGAAGGAACGCCTCGTGAACCAGCGCGGTCGGTTGCAGGGTGTGATTCGCACGCTCGCGCCGCAGGTAGGAACTGGCGATGCGGCGAAGCTCCGGGTAGACGACCTCTGCGACACGGTCGTGCGCCCCGTCTTCACCCGCCTGCCAGCGGGCCAGGAGCGAGGTGACGTCCGCGGGTTCTGCCGGCCCGCCCGGCGACATGCCGTTGAATATAGCAGAGCCCTGCCAGGGCCGCGCCAGGCAGACCATGTTGACGGGACGGCGAAAACTTGAAACGCTGCACACCACATGCGCCGCCTGCTGATTGGCACCGCCTTCGGCCTCGCGGCGGCCGTTCTGGCGCTTCTCCTGGGATTCACACCGCTGCTCCGCACCGCGGAGCTGAAGCTGTACGACTGGCGTGTGCGGGCGACGGCGCCCGGACGGTCCCGTGACGCCGACGCGGGACGGAGGGCCGGGACCTCGGTCCCGGCGGACGACCCCATCGTCCTCGTCCAGATCGACGATGACAGCCTGAAGCGGATGGAGCCGCTGGTCGGGCGATGGCCGTGGCCGCGGCTGGTGCACGCGTCGCTCATCGACTACCTCGCGGATGGGGGCGCAAAGGCGGTCGTGTACGACGTGCTGTTCGCCGAGTCGGACCGCTCGAAGTTCATGGTGGGCGAGACCGAGTGGACGGGCGAGGAATCGGATCAGGCGCTCGTGGACGCGACCGCGCGGGCGGGGAACGTGATCCACGTGGCCGAGGCCGCCAGCGCCGGGCTCGTCGACGAGTCGAAGGCCATCGCCGCGAACCTCGAGGGGTTGCCCGCGTTCAACCGGCGGTTTGCCGTGGACGCCTGCGTGGAGCGCCGGCCGCACGTGACGCCGCCCTTTCCCGCGCTGGCGGGAGCCGCGCATGCGATCGGGCACTCGTTCGTGGTCTACGACCCGGATGGGCCGCTCAGGCGCGTAGTGCCCTTCGTGCGTGTCGGGAGTCCTGCCGAAACGGATCGGGTCATTCCGTCACTACCTCTTGCGGCGATGATGATGGCTCGGGGGCTGGGGGCGGAGGCCGTCGGCGTGCGGGACGGCGTGCTGCAGATTGGCGAGACGCGCGTGCCGCTGGTGACCGAGATGGTGCCCGACTACTACGGCCCGCCCACGCCGGCCTGTCGCGCGCTGCTGTCGTGGCGCGGGCCGACACGGCAGCAGGATGGGACGCCCACCTTCCGGTCCTACAGCTTCTACGACCTCTTCTATTCCCAGCAGCAGGTGCTCGAGGGCATCGCGCCGCAGGTGCCGCCCGCCACTTTCCGGGACCGCATTGTCGTCGTCGGCGTTGCCGGTGAGGGACTGCGTGACGTGTTCGTGACCCCGTTTGCGGAAGGGCGCATGCCGGGCGCGGAGATCCACGCCAACACCATCGACGCGTGGAGCGCCGGGCGGACGCTCGTGCCCGTGTCGGGCCTGAGGGGCGGGCTGGCCACGCTGGCGCTGGCGCTCGCCGTCGGTGCGACCGGAGCGGTCCTCTCCGCCTGGCTCACCGGCGCCATGGCCGTCGCGCTCGCGGGGGCGTGGGTCTGGGCCAACGTCGCGCAGTTCGGCGCCGGCCTCTGGTGGCCGCTGGCGGCGCCGCTCGTGGCGATGGGAACGGCCTTCGTCGGAAACCTGGCGTGGGAATACTTCGTCGAGGGGCGGGAGAAGCGGAAGGTGAAGCAGCTGTTCTCGCGCTATGTCGCGAAGGACGTGTACGAGCAGCTGATCGCGGACCCGTCGCGCGCCCGGCTCGGCGGCGCGCGGCGCCACATGACGGTGCTCTTCTCGGACATGCGCGGCTTCACGACGCTGACCGAGAAGGGCGCGCCCGAGGACATCGTCGCGCAGCTGAACGAGTACTTCAGCCGCATGGTGAAGGTGCTCTTCGAGCACCACGGCACCCTGGACAAGTTCGTGGGCGACATGGTGATGGCGCTCTTCGGCGCGCCCCTGGACGACGAGGACCACGCCGAGCATGCGGTGCAGGCGGCCCTGGCGATGGTCCGGGCCCTGGAGGTGCTGAACGCCGAGTGGCAGTCGTTCGGGTTGCCGCGGCTGGACATCGGCATCGGCATCAACACCGGCGACATGGTGGCCGGCAACATCGGCTCGTCCGCCATCATGAGTTACACGGTGATCGGCGATGCGGTGAACCTGGGAGCGCGGCTCGAGTCGCTGAACAAGGAATACGGGACCCGGATCATCATCAGCGAGGCGACGCGGGCTCGCCTGAAGGGGCAGTATGATATCCATCCACTGGGCTCCGTGACCGTGAAGGGCAAGAGCCAACCGGTGGCGATTTTCGAGGTCAGACCAACATGATTCGCACAACTGCATGCTTCGTCGCGGCCGGGCTCCTGCTCGGGACGGCCACCACGGCCCGTGGCGGTGATCAGCTCGGCCAGATCGGGAAGATCGGCGGGGCCGTCAAGAAGGTCAACGACGTGCGCGACCTGCAGGTCACCGACCAGGAGGAGCAGCAGCTCGGCGCCGCGGTCAGTGAGCGCATCCGGGCGCGCTACGGCGTCGTGCAGGACGCGGCCGTCCACCGCTACGTGGCGCTCGTCGGCGGGGCGCTGGCGCAGGCGAGCACGCGGCCCGCGCTTCCCTGGACGTTCATCGTGCTCGACACCGACGGCGTGAACGCCTTCGCGGCGCCGGGCGGCTACGTCCACGTCACCCGCGGCGCGCTCGCCCTCATCCAGGACGAGGCGGAGCTGGCCGGCGTGCTGGGCCACGAGATCGTCCACATCACCGAGAAGCACACCATCAGGTCCATCCAGAAGAGCAAGTCGGTGCAGATGGGGGCCTCCGAGACGCTCTCCGGCAGCTCCGCGCTCCTCGAGCGTGCCGTCACCGCCACCTACGACAACATCGTCGAGAAGGGCTTCGGGCGCGGGGAGGAGAACGAGTCGGACGAAAAGGGGATCGAGCTCGCCAACCGGATCGGGTACGCGCCTGCGGGCCTCAGCGGGTTCCTCACGCGGCTGAAGGACCGCAACAAGGGCTCGCAGGAGAAACGCGGCCTCTTCGCGTCGCACCCCGAGATGCAGTCGCGCCTCGACAACATCAAGAAGGAGATCGCCTCGAAGAAGATGGCGTCCACGGCGACCCTGCCCGATCGATACAAGAAGTTCATCACCTATACGCCGAAGTCGGTGACCGAGATTGCGACGGTGGCGGCGGGCTCTGCGGGGCTGACCGGCGGCGAGAGCAAGGCCGAGCCGAAGAAGGAGGAGCCGAAGAAGCGGGGCTTCGGCATCAGCCGGATGCTGCCGACGGGCGGCGGCGAGAAGCAGCAGGCCCAGGTCACCGGCTCGGGCTCGGCCCGCGGGGTGGACCCCGAGAAGGACGCGCGCGGCGGCGGGAACCCGAGGCTGGTGCCGGTGAAGATCGCGGCAGCCGACATCGCCGCGTTCAAGAAGGAAGGCGGGCTGAAGTAGGGTCGGCCTCCCGGTGGACGTCTCGAACCTGATTCTCGCCGGCGCCGTCGCGCTCGTCGTCACGCTCGCGCTGCTGGCTGCCATCCGCAGCCGGTTCGTCCGCGGGCGGCTGGCCTTCAGCGCCTGGCTGTTCCTGGGCTTCATCGGCCTCGAGCTGGCCGTGGCCCAGGGCCTGGGCGACGCGGCCGTCATGCCGGCGCTGGCACGGCTCGCGTTCGTGCTGGCGCTGGTCAACCTGGTGATCGCGCTGCTGGTGAACCCGTGGCGCGACAGCCGGCCCTCGGACCGTTTCCCCGCCATCGTCCAGGACGTCGCGGTCATCGGGCTGTTCCTGGTGATCGCCACGGTCCTCATGCGCGAACAGCTCCTGGCCACGTCGGCCGTGGGCGCCGTGGTGGTCGGCTTCGCCCTGCAGGACACCCTCGGCAACTTCTTCGCGGGGCTCGCCATCCAGGTCGAGAAGCCCTTCCGGGTGGGTCACTGGATCCGGATCGGCGACAACGAGGGGAAGGTGCAGGAAGTGACGTGGCGGGCCACGAAGCTCCTGACCAAGGATGGCCAGTTCCTGATCGTCCCGAACAGCGCCATTTCCGGAGAATCCATCCTCAACTACTCCGAGCCCACGGTGCCGACGCGCATCGACATCGACGTGGGCACCGGCTACGAGAGGCCGCCCAACGAGGTGCGCGCCGCCATCCGGCGCGCGCTGGCGGATGCGCCGCTGGTGATGCAGAGCCTCGAGCCCCAGATCCACCTGCACAACTTCGGCGGCTCGGCGCTCGAGTTCAAGGTGCGCTTCTGGATCGACGACTACGGGTGCGAGCTCGAGGCGCGGGACCAGGTGCGGACGAGAATCTGGTACGAGTTCCGCCGGCAGAACATCGAGATCCCCTGGCCCATCCAGATCGAGTACTCGCGAGAGGAGCAGCCGCTCCGGACCGAGGCGCACGTGGTGGCCGCGGCCGAGCAGCTGGCCGGCGTGGACCTCTTCTCCACCCTGTCGCCCGACGCGCGCCTGTCGCTCAGCCGTGCCGCCTCGGATCATCTCTTCGCCGCCGGAGAGGCGATCGTGCGGCAGGGCGAGCAGGGCAGCTCGATGTTCGTGGTCGTGCAGGGCACCGTGAGGGTGGCGCTCGAGCCGTCAGGACAGGAAGTCGCGACGATTACCGCCGGCGGGATCTTCGGCGAGATGTCGATGCTGACAGGGGAGCCGCGCACGGCCACGGTGCGCGCGATCGACGAGGTCAGGGCACTGGAGATCGCCGCCCCGGACATCCGGGCGCTCGCCCAGGCGACACCGGGGCTGATCGAGCACATCAGCCAGGTGGTGGCCGCGCGACGCGTCGGCCTGGCGCAGGCCGAAGCCACGGCGGCCGCGGCCGCCAGCGCTCAGCCGCACGTGCCGCAGTCGCTGCTGGCACGCATCAAGGCGTACCTCCGCCTCTGACACAGATGGCGCAGATTACGCAGATGGCGCAGATAATCCTGGGGGCCGCAGATGCGCAGAGGACGCAGATTACGCCCTTTGATCCGGATGTCCGCGTGACCGGATCCGCCTTGCGAGAGTTATCTGCGCCATCTGCGTAATCTGCGCCATCTGCGTTCTGCGTTCTGCGCTCAGTTCACCCAGAGCAGCGCGCGCTCGTCACCGCGGCCCACGTCAACGACAATTCCCGGCCCGTAGCGCTCCAGATCCGCTGCCGTGAGGGAGATACGCAGCCCGTCCAGGCCGCTGGCGTAGGTGCCGAACCGGATGGGGCCTTCCTTGAGGCGCAGGAACCAGAACGGGAGATCGAAGCGTGCCAGCCGGCCCTCGTCCGCGTCGAAGGCGAGCACGTGCAGCGTGTTCAGCGTCGTGCGCGGGGCGTCCTCCGAGGGGCGGTTGGTCCGCGCGCCTGTCTCTGAGAGCTCCAGCAAGGGCGCCTTGTCGCGGTAGCGCTGCCGCACCTCGTCGAACGCGGATTCGGCGTCCGCGGCACTGGACGGCGCGATGTCCAGGTGATTCCGTACCCACGAGATGCCGAAGATGGCCGCGCCCAGGATGACGAAGACGACGAACACCGCCACGCCGAAGAGGATGGGCGCCCACCGACGAGCCTTCATAGGACCTCCGGGCGGCACTTGCCACCACCTGCTCCCTGAGTCTGACGAGCCGGTCAGAGCGAGAGTTCCACCCCGCCGCCGGTCTCGATGGCCTTGCGCAGGGCCAGGTCGGCCGCGACTACGTCCTCCACCGCCATGCCCAGCGACTTGAAGACGGTGACGTCCCCGTCGCTCGATCGGCCCGGCGCCCGCCCCAGCACCACCTGGCCGAGCTCACCAACGATGTGGGCCTCGTTGAACCGGCCCTCTCGCATGCCCATCACGACATCGCCCGATTCCACGAGCGCGGCCGCGCGGGAGTCCACGTAGAGGCGCGCCCGTGCGACGAGCGCCGGATCCATCTCCCGCTGGTCGGGCCGGCACGCCCCCACCGAGATGACGTGCGTTCCAGGGGAGACCCACGCGTCCTCGATGACCGGGGTCGGCGACGAGGTGACGAGCACGACGATGTCGGCGCCCCGGACGGCATCCTCCGCGCGGTCCACTGCGTGGAGCCTGCCGGGCAGGTGCGCCGCCATCTCGCCCACGAATCGCTCCCGGCTGGCCCGCCGTGGCGACCAGACGCGGGCCTCTTCCAGCGCGCGGACCGCCTTCAGCGCTTCGAGGTGGCTCCGCGCCTGAACGCCGGAGCCGATGATGGCCAGCGTGCTCGCCCCCGCGCGCGCCAGGTGCCGCGCCGAGACCGCGGACACTGCCGCCGTGCGCGCCTCGGTGATATAGCGGCCGTCCAGCAGCGCGACCAGGGCTCCGGTGTCGGGATCCAGCAGCAGGATGGTGGCGAGGTGCGAGGGCAGCCCGCGCGACTCGTTCTGGTTGAACACCGTCACCAGCTTCGCGCCGAGGCGTGCCGGCTGAGGGGTGTAGGCCGGCATCACGCCGAAGAAGGCCTTCGTCGGGCCCACGCTGAGGACCGTGCGGACCGGCTGCAGGACGTCACCCGCCGAGAAGCGGGCCAACGCGTCCTCCATCGCCTGGATCAGATCGTCCATGGGGACGAGCGCCTTGATCTGCGCCTCGTTCAGCAGCCTGAAGCGTTGTGGCATGTGGGCTCCGTGTCGCGGGCCACCAGGTCGCGGGTACACAGCGCCGCGGCGGCCGCAATCGTGTTCGCATGAATCGTGACGATGGCGTCGATGTCGGTGGCGTAGCCGCCGCTCATCGTCACGGCGACGGGCAGGCCGAGCGCGCGGCATCGTCCGAGCACGAGCTCGTCGCGCTCGCGCAGGCCGTCGATGGTCATCCCGAGGCGGCCAAGGCGGTCGCCCTCGTACGGGTCCGCGCCCGCGAGGTAGAAGACGAAATCCGGGCGGTGCCGCTCGAGCACGTCCTCGAGATGACGGGCGAGCAGCGGCAGGTAGTCCGCATCGGTGGCGCCGTCCTCGAGTGCGACGTCGAGGTCGCTGGCCTCCTTGCGGAACGGGAAGTTGCGGGCGCCGTGCATCGAGAAGGTGAAGACCGAAGGATCGCCCTGGAAGATCACCGCGGTGCCGTTGCCCTGGTGGACATCGCAATCCACGACGGCGATGCGCGCGGCGCCGCCCTCGCGCTGCAGCACGCGCGCGGCCACGGCGACGTCGTTGAACACGCAGAACCCTTCGCCACGATCCGCGTACGCGTGGTGCGTGCCGCCCGCGAGATTAGCGGCCAGCCCGTGCACGAGGGCGGCTCGCGCGGCCGCAATGGTGGCCCCGACGGATCGGCGCGAGCGCTCGACCATCTCCGGCGACCACGGGAACCCGATGCGGCGCTGGGCCTCGCGCGGCAGCGTTCCGGAAGCCACGGCGTCCACGTACGCGGGCGTGTGCACCAGGCGCAGGTCGTCCCACTCCACGGCCGGCGCCTCGAACAGCCGGTCGGGTGCCACGATGCCGCGGTCGAGGATCCGCTCCCGGAGGCGGGCGTACTTCGCCATCGGGAACTTGTGGTCCGCAGGCAGCGGAAGCACGAAGTGGTCCGAGTAGAACGCGAGCACCGGGGACAGCGTACAACAATCGTTGTCGGGAGTCGGGAGTCGGGAGTCGGGGAGTCGGGAGTCGGGAGTCGGGAGCCGGGAACGGGGAACGGGGAACCGGGAACGGGGGACGGAAAGCTGACCCCCTCCAAGCCATCCGCGTCATCCGCGTAATCTGCGGATCCCTGCCTCCGCGCAATCCCACATAATCGGTGTCAATGGTCCACACTATCCGCACCATCGACGCGCACGCCGCGGGGGAGCCCCTGCGCCTCATCGTGGACGGCATCCCCTCGCCCGAAGGCGGGACGATGCTCGAGAAGCGCGCCTGGGCCATCAAGCGCCTGGATCACTGGCGGCGATCGCTGATGCTCGAGCCGCGCGGGCACGCCGACATGTACGGAGCGCTGCTGACCGAGGCTCCGACGAACGACGGGCACGCGGGCGTGCTGTTCATGCACAACGAGGGCTGGAGCACGATGTGCGGCCACGGCATCATCGCGGTGACGACCATCGCGCTCGAGCGCGGGCTCATCGATCCCGGCGGCGACGAGATTCGCTACGACACGCCCGCGGGCCGCGTCGTGGCTCGCGCGCGCGTCACTGAAGGCCGCCACGGGCGGCGCGTGGAGTCGGTGAGCTTCGTCAACGTGCCGTCGTTCGTGTTCGAGGCAGGACTGCCGATCGAAGTGGGAGGCCGCGCGATTCCGGTGGACGTCGCCTTCGGCGGCGCCTTCTACGCCATCGCGGACGCCGAGGCCGCGGGAATTCCCGTCCTCCCCGCACGCCTGCCCGAGTTGCGCGTACTGGGCATGCGGATCGCGCGCGAGGTGGAGCGCCTGCGGCAGGTCGTGCACCCGGAAGATCCCGGACTCTCGGGAATCTACGGCACGATCTTCACCGGCCCGCCGCAGGCGGGCGAGGCTCACCTGCGCAATGTCACGGTGTTCGCCGACGCCGAGGTGGATCGCTCCCCCTGCGGGACGGGCACAGCGGCCGTGATGGCCGTGCTGTCGGAGATTGGCCTGCTCGGCGAAGAGGCGTTCGTCCACGAGTCCATCGTGGGGACGACGTTCGCGGGACGGGTTGTCGGGCGGAGGCGCGTCGGCGAGCGCGAAGCCATCGTCCCGTCGATCGAAGGCAGCGCCTGGGTGACCGGCGAGCACGCCTTCCTGATCGACGGCGACGACCCGCTCAAGGCGGGGTTTCGGATCTAGGTCTCTCGGGTTCTGGGGTTCTCGGGTTCTGGGGTTCTGGGGTTCTGGGGTTCTGAGGTTCTGGGGTTCTGAGGTTCTGGGGTTCTGAGGTTCTCAAGCCCCAAGCCCCAAGCCCCCAAGCCCCCAAGACCCCAAGACCCCAAGACCTCAAGCCCCCAAGACCTCAAGCCCCCAAGCCCCCAAGACCCCAAGACCCCAAGACCTCACTTCAGCGATACAAACGTCCCGAAGTCCATCTTCCCGGCCATCTCGTGCAGCACCCTGGTGTCGGCGAGGTCGCTGCCCTCGAACGAAACCAGGAAGCGCTTGTCCACGAGGACGTTGAGTTCGCCGTTCTTCGAGCTGCTGTCCCACTTCTCGAAGCCGGGCTGGCCGTTCACGGTCACGGCCTTCTCGTAGCCGTCGCTGCTCTCCCGGCTGTAGCCGCTCGCGAGCATCATCGACCACGGCGCGATGAGCATCTGCGCGAAGCCCGAATCCACGACCTTGACGTCGATGCGGGCGTCGCCCTTCGTGTAGGTGGCCTCTGTCTGCGAGTAGGCGAACGGCGAGGTCATGCGCTCGCTCTCCGGCTTGCCGCGCTCCCAGCCCGATACCTGCGGCAGTGTGGTCTCGAGTGCCTGGAAGCTGACGGGATCCACGGTCTTGCCGTCGCCGCCCATCGCGCCGGCGAGGCCGGACATCGCCTTGCCGAACTCCTCCATGCCCTTCGCCACGTCCTGGCCGGCGGCCTCGGCGGCTTTCGCGGCCTTCTCCATCTCGGCCGCGGCCTGCTCGGCCTGCTTCTCGGCCTCCGACTTCCCACACGCGACCGACGCCACCAGGGCCAGGGCCACGCCGACTGTGAACAACTTTTGCATTTCGAAACGCCTCCAGAGGGGAATGACCCACCATCATACGCTGACGAATCCGTGGCGGGCGGTGGCGCTCGTCGCCATCGTGCTGGCGGCCGGGATGCACTCTGGTGCACAGTCCCTGGCCGAGCGCAACGGGCCCCTGCCCGGGCCGCTGCCCCTGTTTCCACCCGATAACTGGTGGAACCAGGACATCTCCCAGGCGCCGGTGGATCCGCGCTCCGCCGAGATCATCTCGTTCATCGGACCCGGCGACGGCATGCACCCGGACTTCGGCGGCACCGAATCGCCGGGCAGCCAATACATCTACGGCATGCCCTACGTTGTCGTCGGCGCCGACCAGCCGAAGGTCGCCGTGCAGTTCGACTATGACGATCAGAGCGATGGTGTGAACCACCAGACGGGACAGAGCTATCCCTTCTATCCCATTCCGGCACAGGCGATTACAGAACCGTACTGGATCGAAGGCGGTCCGCCGGGGAACTCGGGCGTCGGCGGCGACCGGCACATGCTGGTCGTGGACCGCGACAACCGTCACCTGTACGAGCTGTTCGCCCTGCGGTGGACCGGCACCGGGTGGGAGGCGGGCTCGGGCGCGTTCTTCGACCTGAACACCAACGCGCGCCGGCCCGAGGGGTGGACGTCCGCCGACGCGGCCGGACTGGCCATCCTGCCCGGCCTCGTGCGGTACGACGAGGTGTTCGGCCCGGACGAGATCCGCCATGCGTTTCGCGTCACGGTGCACGGCGTCAACGGCTACGTGTGGCCGGCGTCGCACCGTGCCAACACGAACCCGTCGGGCCCGCCGCTCGGCGCGCGGCTGCGCCTCAAGCCCGGCACGAACATCAGCGGCTACCCCGCGTACATCCAGAAGATCTTCCGGGCGATGAAGACCTACGGCCTCATCGTGGCCGACACGGGATCGGACATGTACGTCAGCGGCGCGTTCGATCCGCGGTGGGACAACGGGCAGTTGAACCCCGCGTTCCATGCGATCAAGGCCAGCGACTTCGAGGTCATCGAGCTCGGGTGGCAGGGGACCACGGGCCCATGCGAGGCACCGGGGACGCCGTCGGGTCTCGCCGCGTCGGTGTCAGGGCTTTCGGCATCCTTCACGTGGTCGGCGCCCGCGTCCGGCGGTCCCGTCAGCGACTACCTGCTCGAAGCGGGCAGCACGCCCGGGGCGTCGAATCTGGCCGCGGTGCCCGTGCCGGCTTCGTCCACGAGCTACTCCGTTGGCACCGCACCGGCGGGCACCTACTACGTGCGCGTGCGCGCGCGGAACGGCTGCGGCGGCGCGGTGTCGAACGAAGTCGTCGTGACGCTGATGCCGCCGGCGTGCACTGTGCCCGGCGTGCCGGGCGCGCCCGAAGCCTCGGTCGACGGCTCGTTGGTCACGCTGTCGTGGACGCCGGGGAGCGGCGCGTCCAGTCACGTGTTCGAGGCCGGCTCCGTGCCGGGGCAGGCGAACCTGCTGAGCACCGTGGTGAACTCGACGACGCTCGCCGCGCAGGCGCCGTCTGGCGTGTACTACGTGCGGACGCGGGGGCGGAACGCGTGCGGCACCAGCGGAGCCTCGCCGGAGACGGTCGTCGCCGTTGGGTGCAGCCCGCCCGGCTCAGCTTCACCGCTGGCCTATTCCCTGAACGGCCGGCAGGTGACGCTCACCTGGAACGCGGCCGGTAACACCACCGATTACGTCGTGGAGGCCGGCACGTCGAGCGGAGCCGGGAACGTCGCCTCCATACCAGTGGGCGGGACCACGCTCACCGTCGCCGCGCCGCCCGGCACCTACTACGTGCGCGTGCGCCCGCGCAACGCCTGCGGCTCGGGAGCCTTCAGCAACGAGGTGCAGCTGAGCGTGCCCTAGCACGCGCGCGCCCATTGGCGATTGCTTATTGCCAATCGGGCGATTCAGCGGGCGATCGGAGGATTGAGGCATTGGGGCATTCGGGATTGGGGCATTGGGTGATTGGGGATTGAGGCATTGGGTGAGTCAGTGATCGGTGATTCGTCGCTGCTCACCGGTGGCCCGCACCGCGACCGCCCGGGCGATCTTATCCACCGGAAAGCGGCGATCGTTCGATCGCCCAATCGCCCAATCGCCCAATCGCCCAATCCGAATCCGACAATGCGGGCAATCGCCAATCGCCCAATGAATCGCCCGATCGTCAATTGGCAATCGCCAATGGACGCCCCGGCCACGGCGCCACCTGTTACCAGCCGATGGCGAGGCCATCCTTTCGGAGGTCGGAGCCGCCCATCAGCACGCCGGTCTTGGGGTCGATGAGGATGCCCTGGAACCCCCCCATCGCGCCGCGGCCATCCGTGAGGGTGTGCCCGCGCGCCTCCAGGGCCCTGCGCACCTCGGCGCCGATGCCGGTCTCCACTGCCAGGCTGTTGCCCGTGTGACGCACGCGCGCGGCCTCGCCCGCCTGCTGGATGCCCATCCCGAAGTCCACCAGGTTTGCCACCACCTGCACGTGGGCCTGCGCCTGGTTGTCGCCGCCCATCACGCCGAACGACACCCAGGGGCGGCCCCCTTTCAGGATCATCGCGGGCACCAGCGTGTGCAGGGGGCGCTTGTGCGGCGCGATCCGGTTCGGGTGGCCGGGCGCGAGGGTGAAGCCCGCACCGCGGTTGTGCAGCGTGATGCCCGTCTCGCCGGCCACGATGCCCGCGCCGAACGAGGAGAAGAGCGACTGGATGAACGACACGACGTTACCCTGCCCGTCGGCGGCGGTCAGATAGATGGTGTCCCCAAGGTCGCGTCCCGAGAAGTCGAGCGGTGAAGAGGGGCCGCCCGGCGTGCCGGCCGCGTACGCGCCCGCCTTCTGCATGTTGATCTCGGGACGCCGCCGGGTGGCGTAGTCCTTGGACACCAGCATGGCCAGGATGCCCTTCGGCATCGCATCGCGATCCGCGAGGTACGCCGCGCGATCCGCGAACGCCAGCTTCTTCGCCTCGCTCAGCAGGTGCAGGTAGTCGGCCGAGTTGTGGCCCATCGCCTTCACGTCGAAGCCTTCCATCAGGTTCAGCATCTCGAGGGCGACGAAGCCCTGAGTACTGGGCGGCATCTCGACAACGTCGTGGCCGCGGTAGCTCGTGCGGAGGGGCTCCACCCAGTCGGCTTTGTGATCCACGAAGTCGCGCATCTCGAGCAGGCCGTCGCGCGCCTTCATGTCGGCGACGATGGCCTTGGCGATGGCCCCGGTGTAGAAGGCGTCGCGTCCCTCCTTCGCAATCAGGTCGAGGCTCCGCGCGAGGTTGGGGTTCGCGAAGATCTCGCCTTCGCGGGGCGCCTTGCCGCCGGGAAGGAACGTCCGGGCCGCGGCCGCGTCTTCCGCGAGACGCTCTGCCGCGTCCTGCCACTGCGCGGCCATGATCTCCTGCACCGGGAAGCCGTCGCGCGCGTAGGCGATGGCGGGCTGCAAGGCCTTCGAGAGGGGGATGGTGCCGAACCGCGTGAGCAGCTGATGCCACCCTTCAACCACGCCCGGGACATCCACGGCGAGCGGGCCATCCTCGGCCATCTCCGTCAGCCCCCGCCGGGCGAACTCCTCGGGCGTTGCGCGGTAGGCGGAGCGGCCGCTCGAATCGAGGCCGTACACCTGCTTCGTCTTCGCGTCGTGGACGAGCGCGAAGAGATCGCCGCCGATCCCGTTCATCGAGGGCTCGACGACGGCCAGCACCGCGGCGGCGGTAACGGCCGCGTCGATGGCGTTGCCTCCCTCCTGCAGGACCCGCAGTCCCGCAGCCGAGGCCAGCGCCTGGCTGGTGGCGATCATCCCGTGCCGGCCCACCGCGGCCGAGCGCGTGGCGAGGATGTTGCCCGACGGGCGATCGCCGGGACGAATCGGCTGCTGTGCCGCGGACGTCGTCATGATGAGCGCTGCTCCCGAGAGCCCCAGGAGGACTCGTCGCATCGTGGGCCTCCGTGCCGCCCGCGATTGTAGCGGACCGGCGCGCCCGGTTGGATAGAATCGCCTCATGCGCTGGTGCTGCACCTGGGCGGCCTTGCTGGCGGCACTGGCCGTCGCCGCGCCGCTTCGCGCCCAGCCAGCCGGGGATGACGCACTTGTCCGGGCGCTTGTCCTGGCGCTCCGTCCCGCCCTGCCATTTCCCGCGGCCGGACCCGACGGCACGCCGGCGAGCGGCGGGGCCCAGCCCGTGTGGGTGGTGCGTTGGCCCGAGGGAGGTGGCGGACAGGTCGAGGTGCTGGCCAATCCGCTGCATCCGGAGAACCGCGAGCGCGCGCTGGCAGCGGAGGAGGCGATCCAGAAGGCGGCCATGCGCTCGCAACGCCGCTCGCAGGGCGACTACGAGCAGGCGCTCAGCGACTTCGCACGCACCGGCCGCGTCTCGAACATTCGCGAGATCTCACTCGACGATGACGGCGTGGCGGGCGAGCGGTACGACGCCGACAGCCATCTCCTCGTCTCGGTCGCGCCGCTCGATGACGACCTCTCCTTCAGTGTGGCCACCGGCATCCCGCCCGCGGTAATGAACGGGGTGGCCGGTCCCACGATGGTGATTCGCGTGCCCGCCAACGTCTACAAGGTGGCCGCCGAGGCGGGCGCTCCCGCAGAGGAGCATTACTGCGCGGAACAGGCCTGGCTGGTGTTCGGCGACGCGGGAGTGGCCGTGATCAGCCCTCGTGCGGGCCCGCAGGTGGATGTAACGGTGCCGGTCGCGGCCGCGCCCGGGGGACGCGCGGGGATGGTGGTGTCGATCAGCGGGAATGCGGCGCTGGTGGAACAGGCACTGCGACAGGCTGATTGGCCCGCCCTGCGCGCCGCCCTCAGGGACTAGCGGGGGCCCGTCCCCGTCCTTCCTCAACCGTCCCACGTACTTCGCGGCATCCAGGGTGATCCTCGTATGCCAGGTGCGCGAGGCGTGTCAGGGGATGGAACAGCCCACCAGCGGGCCACGTCCAACCCTCTGGAGGCATCCGCAATGTTCCGCATCTACGAGTTGAACTTCTCCGCCACCGCCGAAGCCGTCGTCGGGGCGCTCCTGGCCATCACGCTCGTTGCGATGGTGTTTGTCTAGGGTCCTGGGCCCTGGGTCTTGGGCCTTGGGACTCGAGGCGGACCCCGAGACCGCTCGATCTCATGAGCGGTCGGCTGCGGCCAGGTAACTCCTTCGCGCGCGGACCGTCATCCCCGGACGGTTCACGCGCACCTCGAGCTTGTGCACCTTCCCGTCCAGCGCCGCTGGCGCGAATCCGATCAGGTACTGGCTTCGTAGCTCCTGTGCGACCCGGCTGAACGTCGGCGCGAGCTCCGCGGTCTCCTTCAGTTCGAAGTACCCGCCGCCGGTTTCCTCCGAGATCTTGCGCAGGTCACGTGTCGGCCGCGACCGCACGACGCGCACCCCGTTGAAGTACTCCGACTCGAGCCCGATCGAGTAGACCATCACCTCTTCGTCGCGCGCCCGATCCATCACGGTGTTGAACCGCACGCGGCTCGCGGTGTCCTCGCCGTCGGTGAAGGCGAGGATGACGCGGCGGCCGTCGATGCCCTGCAGCGCGTCGAGGCTGGCGGCGATGGCGTCGTTCAGCCGAGTCGGGTTGCCGAAGTAGAGGTCGTCGAGGGCGGCGATCAGCGCGTCGCGGTCGTTCGTGAACTCGCCGCTCAGCTGGATCTTGTCGTTGAAGGCGCCCACCTGCGCGCGATCCACGGGCAGGAGCCGGAGCAGGAACTGCTCGGCCGCGCGGTTCAGCAGCTTCAGGTTCGCGGTCATGCTGGCGCTGGTGTCCAGCATCACGACCGCGGTGAACGGCTGCGGCTCGCTGGAGAAGAGCGCGATCTCGGCGGGCTTGCCGTTGTCGAGCACCGAGAAGTTCGACTGCTCGAGGTCCGGCACCAGGCGGCCACTGGCGTCGAGCACCGTGGCGTAGATGGGCACCGTGCGGACGGCCGAGCGGAAGACCGGTTGATCCTGCGCGGCTGGCGCGGCGGCGAGCGCCACCCCGGCCAGGGCCGCGACGAGCACGGAACCGAGCGCCGAGACCTTCATGGATCCATCTTATTACCTGTCAGGCAGGCGTAGGATCGTTGCCATGGAGGACGATCCCGGGCTCTGTGGCCGCTGCCGGCACTGCCAGGTCGTCGAGACCACGCGGTCGCGATTCTACCTGTGCCGTCGCTCGTTCACAGATCCGCACTATCGCAAGTACCCCATCCTGCCCGTGCGCGTGTGCCAGGGGCACGAGGCGGGGGAGCCGACGGGAACGGGCGGATAGCGTCGGGAGGGGAGATCGCGTCGGGAGCGAGAGCGCACCGGGAGGGGAGATCGCGTCGGGAGCGAGAACACGTCGGGAGGAGATTACGACGGGAGGGAGAAATCGGGAGGGAGAGCACGCTGGGAGAGGACCGGACCGGGACAGTTCCGCTCCCGACGCAGTTCCGCTCCCGACGCAGTTCCGCTCCCGACGCAATTCCCCTCCCGACGCAATTCCCCTCCCGTCACTATCTACCCCTCCCGTCGTCGCCCGCTCTTCCCGTCGTTCGGTCCCGGCGCGGTTCTGGGATATCCTCGTTCGATGCAGATCGCACGATTGAGGGCGATTGCCGTGCTGGCGGCCTCGGTGGCCGTGGGCTGTGGCAACTCGCCAACCGCCGCGCAGGCGCCGGCTGCGCCGCCCATCCAGGCGCCCGCGCAGGGGGGAGCCGATCCCGTGGTGGCCGAGGTCGGCGATCGCCGGATCACGCTCAGTGAAGTGGACGCGAAGTGGCAGGAGTTCGACGCCGCCGAGCGCGCCCGTGTTACGCAACTGCTCTACCAGAACCGCCGCAACCTGCTCGACGTCATGGTGGGCGACCTGTTGATTGCCGAGGCGGCGAAGGCCGCCGGCACGACGCCGGATGAGTACCTGGAGCGGGAGCTGAGGCGCCGCGCGCAGCCGGTGAGCGAGGCCGAGGTGCAGCGGTTCTACGAAGAGAACAAGGAGCGCGCGCAGGGCCGCACGCTCGAGCAGCTTCGAGGGCCCATCTCCGACTTCCTGCAGAGCCAGAAGCAGCTGCAGGCGCGCGCGCAGCTGGTGGACGAGCTCAGGGGCAAGGCCGGCAACGTGCGCGTGCTGCTCGACCCGCCGCGCGTGCAGGTGGCAGTGTCGCCGGACGATCCGGTCCGCGGAGAATCGACGGCGCCCATCACGCTGGTCGAGTACTCCGACTATCAATGACCGTTCTGCGCGAGGGTCGGTCCGACCCTCAAGAAGGTCCTTGCCACCTACGGCAACAAGGTCCGCGTCGTCTACAAGGACTACGCGCTGCCGACGCACCCGAACGCCCAGAAAGCCGCTGAAGCCGCGCACTGCGCGGGTGACCAGGGCAAGTACTGGGAGATGCACGACCTGATGTTCGAGGACATCAGCGCGCTCTCGGTGCCGCAGCTCAAGCAGGGCGCCGCGAAGCTGAGGCTGAACCAGGCCACGTTCGACCAGTGCCTCGACTCGGGCAAGCACGAGGCGCGGGTGAAGGCCAGCGCAACCGAGGGCGAGAAGATCGGGGTGAACTCGACGCCGAGCATCTTCATCAACGGCCGTCCACTCGTCGGCGCGCAGCCGTTCGAGGTGTTCCAGCAGGTCATCGACGAAGAACTGGCGAGGCTCGCGAAGTAGGCACGAGCCGTGCCCATTGGCGATTGCTTATTGATGATTGAGTGATTCATTGGGCGAGGAGCGATTGGGCATTGCGCATTCTTGATTGGGGCGGGTGATTGCCTGATTGGGTGATTCGGTTACCCCATCGACGAGCCGCCGGCGATCGGCCCTTCGGGCAACCCAGGGAGGTGGGACGGGCAGAGGGGATCACCAATGCGCCAATGCCCCAATCCCCCAATGCTCCAATCGGAATGCCCAATGCCCAATCGCCAATCGCCCAATGAATCACCCGATTGGCAATAAGCAATCGTCAATGAGCACGCGCGCACCAGCGCGCCACCCGGTCAGGCGCGCAGCACAATCTTGCCTCGTGCGCCGGGCTCGAGCACGAGCTGGTGCGCGATGGCAGCGTCGGCGAGCGGCAGTTCCCTCCCCACCACCGGGTTGAGTGTCCCGTCCTCGAATCCCCTCGCCATGTCCCTGTGGATCTGTGCGACGGCGTCGTCGGACAGGTTCCAGAACGCCGTGCCCCGGACCGTGGCTTCCTTGCTCATGATGCGCCGCGGGTCGATTTCGACGCGTCCCCGGTTCCCCACGATGACGATTCGGCCGTACTTCGCGAGGACCGAGAGGTCGTTGTCGAGGTTCTGGTTGGCGAGCATCTCGACGATGATGTCCGGCCCGCCATTGGTGAGCAGCGCCAGCTGGTCGAGATAACCTGCCGAGCGATGGTTGAGCACGTGGGCGGCGCCCTGCGCGCGGACGAGCGCCGCGCCGTCGTCGGTGCTCGCCGTGCCGATCACGGTGAGCCCTGCCGCGTGCGCCATCTGCACGGCGGCCAGCCCGACGGCACCGCTCGCGCCATGGATGAGGATGGACTCGCCCCGCGAGGCCTCGGCCCTCTGGAAGACCGCGCGCCACGCGGTGGCATAGGGCACATTGATGCCGGCGCCCTGGGCGAAGGACAGCCGTTCTGGCAGCGGGTGCACCTGGTCCGGTCTGCAGACAACCAGCGTGGCATACGCGCCCCAGGCGCGGCTGGCGGCTGTGCCGCCGATGTAGACGCGGTCGCCCTCCCGCACGCCCGTCACCTCCTCGCCCACTTCCTCGACGATGCCGGCGGCGTCCGCGCCGGGGATGTAAGGCGGCTCCGGCGAGAGGGCGTAGCCGCCGGCCCGCATGTAGGTGTCGCAGGGATTCACGCCGGCGGCGTGGACCCGGACGAGCACCTCGGAAGGGCCGGGCGTGGGGTCGGGGAGCTCCTCGAGTGCGAGCACTTCGGGGGGGCCGAAGGAACGGGCTACTACTGCCAACATGCAAGGGATTCTAGATCGGGTCCATTGATGATTGGTGATTGGTGATTGAGCGATTCATTGGGTGATTGGTGATTGGGCATTGGGGCATTGGATTGGGCGATTGGGTGATCGGGCGATTGGGGCATTCCGGGGCGCCGCGTCACTGCGCGAATGCCCCAATGCGACGATTCCCCAATCGAAATGCGCAATGCTCAATCGCCAATCGCCCGATGAATCGCGCAATCGTCAATCGGCAATCGCCAATGAGCAGCTGTCGTATAGTCAGCCCCATGGACTGGCTGGCCAGGCTCGAGTCGCCGCAGAACGCGCTGGCGGTGCTGACCGCGATGATCACTCCGGCGGTGCTCATCTCGGCCTGCGGCGCGCTCATCTTCTCCACGAGCACCCGCATGGGGCGCGTGGTGGATCGCGTGCGATCGTTGTCGGAGCGGTTCGAGAATCTGGCCAAGCACCCCGAGCAGGACGACATGTTCGAGGAGCGGCGCGCGCTCATCTTCCAGCAGCTGGATCGTCAGACCTCACGCGCACGGCTCCTGCAGCGGGCGATGCTCACGTTCTACGTCGCCCTGGCCATCTTCGTGGCGGCGAGCGTGGCCATCGCCATCGTCTCGGCCGTGGCGCGCGACTTCACGTGGGTGGCCGTGGTCCTGGGCCTGGCCGGCTCGTTCCTGATGCTCTACGCGTCGGTCCTGCTGGTCCTCGAGTCGCGCCTCGCGCTGGGCGCCATCACGAGCGAGATGGACTTCGTGTGGAAGGTGAGCAAGAAGTACGCGGGTCAGGAGCTGGTGGACCGGAGCGAAGCGGGGGCGTTCAAGTGGCTCGGCAAGCGGGGCGAGACTCCCTGAACCCCAGAACCCCAGAACCCGAGAACCCCAGAACCCTACTGCTCCCGCAGTGCCCTGATCGGGTCCACGCGCGTGGCCATCCTCGCGGGGAGCCACGTCGCCACGAGCGCCACGCTGGACAGAACGGCTGCGACAGCCCCGAACGTCCAGGGGTCCTGCGGCTGCACCTCGAAGAGCAGCGAGGCCATCCACCGCGTGGCCAGCCAGGCGGCGCCAAGCCCCGAGACCACGGCCACGCCGCTCAACCACGCACCTTGTCCGAGCACCATCCGCCGGAGATCCGCGGGCGAAGCGCCGAGTGCCGTGCGCACGCCCAGCTCGCGGGTGCGCGTCGCCACCGCGAACGCCATCACGCCGAACGTGCCCACGGCGGCGAGCACCACGGCCGTGAGCGCGAACAGGCCGACGAGCAGCGTGTTGAACCGCCTTGGCGCCAGCGCCGTCTCGAGCAGGTCCTCGTAGGTGCGCACGCGTGCGACGGGCTGGTTCGGATCCGCCTCGCGCACGGCCTCGCGGAACACGCTGGCCAGAGCGGCGGCGTCCCCGTCGGTCCACGCCGTGAACGACAGGAACGGCCAGCGCTCGTCGTTCTGCAGGAGGGGGATGTAGAACGTGGGGTCCGCCGGACGCTCCACGTCGCGGTAGCGTGCGTCGGCCACGACACCGACGATCTGGTGCCGGTTATTCCCGCCGAACGTGAGCGTATGGCCCAGCGGATCGGCGCCCGGCATGAAGCGATCGACGAAGACCTGGTTGACGATCACCACCGGCGGGCGGCCCTCCCGGTCGGTTTCGTCGAAGGCACGCCCGCGCACCAGCGTGATGCCGAGCGCACGGAAATAGTCGGGGGTGATGACCTGGAAGTCGGCCGCCGGCCCCTGCGCGGTGAGCTTCTCGCCCGGCCGGTCGATGGTGAACCCGCGGTTCGGCGCGCCTGCCAGCGGCGCGGTGAACGAGGCCGCCACGGCGCGCACGCCCGGTGTGTTCCGCAGCCGCGCCAGCACGGATTCCACCAGTTGCCGCTTCGGCTCGGCGTTCACCCGGAATTCGTCGGGGGCGCCGCCCGGCCGCGGCTGCAGGTAGCGGCCCGGGACGAGCGACAAGTCGGCGGCGACGCGTCCCTCGGGCACGAACCCGAGATCCACGCGCTGCACGGCCAGGAAGCTGGCGAGCAGCAGCCCGGCACCGACGAGCAGGACCTGGGCCACGGTGAGCTGGCCAATGGCCATCACCTGGTGCCAGCGACGCACGGATCGGTCGCCCGCCACGCGCGGGCCCTGTCTCGCGGCATCGGCCACCGAGCGGCGTGCGCTGGCCAGGGCCGGGCCCAGGCCGAACGCCAGGGCGGTGGCCAGTGTCACCAGCAGGGTGAACGCAAGCACCGCGACGTCGATGCCCACCTCCTTCACTCGCGGCACCGCCGCGGGTGCGAGACCCGCCAGCGCCTCGAGTCCCCACAGCGCGAGCAGCAGACCGAGGACGCCGCCGGGCACGGCGATCACGAGCGTCTCGGCCAGGAGTTGCCGCACGAGCTGCCCGCGGCTGGCGCCGAGCGCCACACGCGCCGCGAACTCGGCCCGGCGCCCGGCGGACTGCCCCATGATCAGGTTGGCCACGTTCGCGCACCCAATCGCCAGCATCAGTCCCACCGCGAGTTGCAGCAGCAGAAGCATGGGCCGCGCGTCGCCGACCACCTGCTCGTGCAGGCCGACGACATTTGCGCCCAGGCCGGCGTTGGTGTCCGGATACTCGCGCGCGAGGCGAGCCATGATCGCCTCCAGCTCGTCGCGCGCTGCGGCAGGCCCGACGCCGTCGGCCAGGCGCCCCACCACGAACAGGATGTGCGAGTCGCGGACGCGCGTGATGTCGCCCGGGAAGGGGAAGCTGCGCGGGATGCCGCGGTCGCCTGCCGTCCAGATCTCGACGTCCGGCATCAGTGGCATCGCAAAGGTCGCGGGCAGGACGCCAACGACGGTGTGCGGCCGGCCTTCGAGGGTCAACAGCTGTCGCAGTGCCAGGGCAGGTGCGCCGAACAGCCGGCTCGCGAGTCCATCGCTGAGGACTGCCACGGGGTCGGCGCCGGGCTCGTCGTCCAGGGGCAGGAGCGTGCGGCCCGCGGCAGCTTCCACGCCGAGGGTCCGGAAGAAGCTGCCCGACGCGCCACCGGCGCGCAGCCGTTCGGGCTCACCACGCCCGGTGAGGTTCATCGAAAAACTGTCGAACGCTGCCAGTGACGCGAATGAACGCGCCTCGCGCGCCCAGTCGAGATAGGTGGCCGGTGCCACCCACCGTGTCGGATTGTCCGCGCTCGTCTCCCAGGCCATCACCAGCCGGTCCGCATCGTGGAAGGGCAGCGGCCGCAGCACGACGGCGTTCAGCACAGAGAAGATGGCCGTGTTGGCGCCGATGCCTATCGCCAGCGACACGATGGCCGCCCCGGCCAGCAGCGGGTGGCGACGCCAGGTTCGAAGGGCGTGTCTCATGGCGTTTCCCAAGTCCGGACACCGGCTGTCCGGTAGTAGAATCCCGAAACCCGAAAGGCCCCGTTCATGTGTTCACGAGCCCTGTTGTTCGCCCTCCTTGCAGCAATCCCCATGCCCGGATGGGCGCAGTCGTCACAGCCCGACGTGATGGCCGCCGCCATCGATCGCACGACGGCTGAGGTCCTTCCGCAGGTGGTGGCGTGGCGCCGCGACTTCCACCAGCACCCCGAGCTCGGGATGCAGGAAGTGCGGACGTCGAAGATCATCGCGGACCACCTGCGCAGCCTCGGGATGGAGGTGCAGACGGGCATTGCCGGCACCGGTGTCGTCGGCATCCTGAAGGGCGCGAAGCCGGGCAAGGTGGTGGCGCTCCGCTCCGACATGGACGGGTTGCCGGTCACCGAGCAGGTGGACCTGCCGTTCAAGTCCACGCAGAAGGCGATGTGGAACGGCGCGGAGACCGGCGTGATGCACGCCTGCGGCCACGACAATCACATGGCCATCCTGATGGGCGCGGCCACCATCCTCTCGCGCATGGGAAGCGAGCTGCCCGGCACCGTGAAGTTCATCTTCCAGCCTGCTGAAGAAGGCCCCGGCGGCGCGGAGCCGATGGTGAAGGCGGGCGTCCTCGAGAACCCGAAAGTGGACGCTGTGTTCGGCCTCCACGTCTTTCCCTACACGGCGGGCACCATCGTCTATCGGTCCGGGCCGCTGATGGCCAGCGCCGACGAGTTCACCATCGAGATCATCGGTCGGCAGACGCACGGCGCCGTGCCGTGGGGCGGCGTGGATCCCATTGTCATCGGCGCGCAGATCGTCGTGTCGCTCCAGAGCATCGTGTCGCGCGCGGTGAACATCGCGCAGGCGCCTGCCGTGGTCACGGTCGGGAAGTTCGCGGGCGGCAACCGCTCGAACATCATCCCCGACAAGGTCGAGCTCGTCGGCACCGTGCGCGCGTTCGACGAGGGCGATCGCACGAAGATCCGCCAGCGCATCACCGACATTGCCACGAAGTACGCCGAGGCCGCCGGCGCCACCGCGAAGGTGGACTTCGGGCTGGGCTACCCGGTGACGACCAACGATCCGGCGCTCACCGACAAGATGGCACCGACGCTGCAGCGCGTCGCCGGGCCGGGCAAGGCTATCGTCGGGCCGCTCACGGGCACGGCCGAGGACTTCTCGTACTTCCAGCAGCAGGTGCCGGGGCTGTTCTTCTTCCTCGGCGTCACGCCCCCTGGCCGCGAGGCGACGGCCGCGCAGAACCACTCGCCGCTGTTCTTCGCAGACGAGGCGGCGCTGCCGGTGGGCGTGCGCGCGCTGACCTCCCTTGCCGTCGACTTCCTCCGCGCACCCTAGCGCGGCCGGTGCCCATTGGCGATTGCCGATTGACGATTGAGTGATTCATTGGGTGATTGGCGATTGGGCATTGGGCATTGGGATTGGGGCAATGGGGGATTGGCGCATTGGGGCATTGGGGATGGCCGTCGTCGTCGATCACGTTCAGGCACGGGCGCACCGGTGGGAATTCACCGTCGCGATCCCGAATTCGACAATGGCGAGAATCGCACGATCGTCAATGAATCGCTCATTCGTCAATTGGCAATCACCAATGGGCGCGGACCGATAGGAGAGATGCGCATGACAGGTCGGAACTGGATGGCAGTCGGGTTGGTCGCGGTGCTGGGGACCACGCTGTTGGCACAGGCCCCGCCGCGGCCGACGCCGGTGTTCACGGCGGACTCGCCCGGCACGGGGCCGCTGGATCGCCTGGCCTTTCGCGCCATTGGCCCCGCCACGCCATCCGGCCGGGTGGACGACCTTGCCGTGCTCGAAAGCGATCCGTCCACGTTCTACGTGGGCACGGCCACCGGCGGTGTTCACAAGACCACCAACAACGGCACCACCTTCACTTCCGTCTTCGATCACGAGGGCAGCTCCTCGGTCGGTGACCTCGCCATCGCGCCCACGGACGCGAACCTCGTCTGGGTCGGCACCGGCGAGAACAACAACCGACAGAGCAGTTCCTGGGGCGACGGCGTCTACAAGTCCACCGACGGCGGCCGCACGTGGAAGAACATGGGCCTCCGCGACAGCCGGCAGATCGCGCGCATCATCGTGGACCCCGTGGACTTCGACGTCGTCCACGTGGCGGCGCTCGGCGACCTGTGGGCCGCGGGCGGCGAGCGCGGCGTCTACAAGACCACCGACGGCGGCCTCACCTGGAAGCGCACGCTCCATGTGGACGACGACACGGGCGCCACCGAGCTGGTGATGGATCCCGCGAACAACAAGGTGCTCTACGCGGCCACCTACCAGCGCCGTCGCGCGCAGTGGGGCATGAACGGTGGTGGTCCCGGCAGCGGCATCTGGAAGTCCACCGACGGCGGCGAGACCTGGGCGAAGCTCGAGAAGGGCATTCCCGAGGGGCCGAAAGGCCGCATCGGGATGGACATCTACCGGAAGAACCCGAATGTCCTCTACGCGCGCATCGAGCACCCGACCGAAGGCGGTGTGTATCGCACGGACGATGGCGGCGCGAGCTGGCGCAAGCTGAGCGACATGAACCCGCGGCCCATGTACTTCAGCCAGATCCGCATCGATCCGCAGACCGACTCGCGCATCTACGTCCTCGGCGTGCAGCTGCACGTGTCGGACGACGGGGGGCGGACGTTCAGGAACGACGGGGCGGAGCGCATCCACGTGGATCACCACGCCATGTGGATCAACCCGAACAACCCGAGCCACGCCATCATCGGCAATGACGGCGGCGTCGCCCTCACGTACGACCGGTCGGCCACGTGGGTGTTCCTGCCGAACCTGCTCCTGGCGCAGAGTTACCACGTGGAGTTCGACATGCAGACGCCCTATCACGTCTGCACGGGCCTGCAGGACAACAACACCTGGTGCGGCCCGAGCGCGGTACGTACCAACAGCGGCATCAACAACGACGACTGGTACGTCATCAATGGGGGCGACGGCTTCCAGCCGCTGATGGATCCCACCGACGCGCGCATCGTCTACGGCGAGTCGCAGGACGGGCGCATGAGCCGCATCGACCGCAACACCAACGAGCGGACGTTCGTCCGTCCCGAGCCGCCCGAGCAGAAGCCGTTCGAGCCGAGCACCACGTATCGCTTCAACTGGGACACGGCGATGCAGTTGTCGCCCTTCGACCCGAAGACCATCTACATCGGCGCCAACGTCGTCCTGAAGTCGTCGGACCAGGGCCGCTCGTACCAGCCCATCAGCCCGGACCTGACGACGAACACGGATCGAGAGGCGCTGTCCATCATGGGCGTGCCCGGCAAGGACATCCGCATCGCCAAGCACGACGGCGTCGGCAGCTTCGGCAACATCGTCACGCTGGAGGAATCCGCGGCACGGCAGGGCGTCGTCTGGGTGGGCAGCGACGACGGTGTGGTGAGCGTGACGCAGGATGCAGGGAAGACATGGGCGAACGTGACGTCGAAGATCCCGGGCGTGCCGAAGTTCACCTACGTCTCGGACGTCGTGCCCTCGCGCGCGGCGGCAGGAACGGCCTACGTCACCTTCGACGGCCATCGGGGCGGCGACTACGCCACCTACGTGTTCACGACCACGGACTTCGGCAGCACCTGGCGCTCCATTGTCGGCAACCTGCCGAAGGGCGAGGTCGCGCGCACGATTGCCGAGGATCGGAAGAACCCGGACCTGCTGTACCTGGGCACCGAGACCGGCCTGTGGGTGTCGTGGAACAAGGGCGGGCAGTGGACGCGCGTGAAGGCGAACCTCCAGACCATGCCCATCTACGAAATCAAGACGCACCCGAGGGACAACGACATGGTCCTCGCGACGCACGCGCGCGGCGTGTGGATCCTGGACGACCTCGGCATCATCCAGCAGTGGGCGAAGAGCGAGAGCGCTGATACGTACGCGTTCGAGCCAGACCCTGCGGTGGCCTTCAACCCGGCGAACGACCAGATGAAGGGGTTCGAGGGCGACCGGTTGTTCCTCGGCCTGAACCCGGCGCCGGGCGCGACGCTTGCGTACCGCCTGAAGGCCGACGCGAAGGACGTGAAGTGGACCATCCGCGACGCCGGCGGCAGCGTCGTGCGCGAGATCTCGGGCGACGACGTGCGTGACCGCAACAAGGCGGGATTGAACATCGTGAAGTGGGACCTGCGCGTGCAGCCGCTCCGGCCGCTGCCTCCCCCGCCGGGCGCACCTGCGGGCGCGGGTGGCGGCGGTGGGGGCTTCTTCGGCGGCGGCGGCAACAACGGCCCGTTCGTGCTGCCGGGCACGTACCGCGCGACGCTGACCGTGGACGGCCGCGATGCCCAGTCGGTGAGCGTGGCCGTGACGGGCGATCCGGAGATCACCATCAGCGATGCCGATCGCAAGGTGTGGCACGACACGGCCATGGACCTGCACCAGGTGCAGGCGAAGGCCAACGAGGCCGCGGAGCTGGTGCAGAACGCGTACGCACAGTTCCAGCAGCTGCAGCAGCAGTCGAAGGGGCAGAAGCTCGCGGCGGGCGTACAGCAGTCGGTGGACGGGTTGCAGAAGGAGTTCGACGTGCTGCGTCGCCGGCTCGGCCTGGCGGGGGGCGGTGGCTTCGGCGGCAACACCGAGAACGTTCGCGGGCGCATCGGGCAGTTGAAGGGCCAGGTGATGGGATCCACCGCGGTGCCGACGAACACGCAGCTCATGCAGATCCGCGAGGTGAAGGCGGCGTTGCCCCTCGTGATCGATCAGGCGAACGCCGCGGCGGCGAAGATGCCGGGGCTCGTCAAGGAGATGCTGGGCGCGGGGGCGATCTTCCCGGCGCTGAAGGCGGTGGCGAAGTAGGCGGCGCTTCGCGCCGCGTGTAAGATCGAGGGTCGTCGTTCCAGCAAAGGAGTACACATGAGGCGGTTGATCCTGTTGTCGACCCTGTTCACCCTGGCGCTCGCCCCCCTTGCCGCGCAGTCCACGGCCGGATGGAAGATCCGCCCCGATCGCAGCACGAGCGCGTCGGATCCCGATGGTGCCGGCGAGATCAAGTTCACGGCCGAGGGCAAGGGATTCCATGCCGTGAACCCCGCGGCCGCCGTCTACTGGCACCCGTCGAACACCGCGACGGGGACCTACACCCTGAAGGGCACGTTCAAGCTGAACAAGCCCAGCGGCCACAACAACTACTACGGCCTGGTGTTCGGCGGGAGCGCGCTCGAGGGCGCCGACCAGGCGTACCTCTACTTCCTGATCGGGCAGAACGGGACGTTCATCGTGAAGCGGCGCCTCGGTGATCCCAAGACGGAGGATGTCGTTGGCCGGACGCCGAGCGAGGCCATCAGGAAGCCCGATGCCGGCGGCACGTCCACGAACACGCTCGAGGTGCGCGTGGGCGGCGACAAGGTGGACTTCGTCGTGAACGGGACCTCCGTGCACTCCGCGCCGAAGGCGGGCCTGAGGACGGATGGGATCTGGGGCATCCGCGTCAACCACCAGCTGGACGTGACGATCGAGGACATCGGCGTCACGAAGTAGCGCCTGGCCTTCGGCAGGATTGGGACGCGAGTGCCCGCCCTCGGAAGAGCAGGCGCTCGCGTATCCGGTCCGGCGTTCGGGCCACGCATCAGCGGCCGGTCACCTCGTCGCACGTGACGTGCGGATGCCAGTCGGTGAAGGTGCCGCTCGGGTTCGCCTTCCACGCCCACACGTGCAGCTCGTAGAAGGCCGGGAGGCCGTAGCGGTTGGCGCCGCTGACGAGATGGAAGTGCTGCCCCTTCAACACCGGCGGCTGCGGCCCGTGCTTCGCGTGCCACTGCTCGGCAATGACAACGAACTCCACGCCGACCAGGGCCGTGCGCCCACCGCGCGTCTCGAAGATGAGCGCCTCGGGCCGCTCGGGATCCAGGTCGCCGTCAGGCACCAGCGAGCCGTTGATGTAGTGGACGCCCATCGCGCCCGACTGCGGACCGCTGACGCAGCCCGTCGCGGGTGCCCACCCGGCGGCAATGGCGGCCTCCGGCCCCCGGAGCTCGACGGTCGCCGCGCGGACGGTGTCCACGAGCGTTGGCGACGGCTGGGCGGCCGCCGGCGTCGCTGTCAACAGGCACGCGACCGCCGCCAGGATGGCGACCAGCGGCACGGCACGACCGAGGGCCCGGGCGATGACCGCGAGGTGGTGGTAGCTGTGGCGCACGGCGTGGTCCTCCAGGACGAACTGGCAGGTGACCGGCGCCTCGTCGTAGAGCGACGCGCGCGCCGCGCGATCCAGCGCGACGTCGTCGAGCGCGCGGATGGCCCGGGCCGCGGCGGCGCTGTTGGCCTCGAGCAGGCTGATCGCTTCGGCGCGGCTCGCGCCGGCGTGCTCGGCGGCATGCCGCGCATTCATCTGGTGCACGTCGTCCATGGTCACGCCCTCGATGGGAGCGCCGTGGGCGATCTGCTGGGCGAGCTCCACCTCGATGGGATAGACACTGGCCACGTGATGCACGACGACGCCGACGGTGCGCCCATCGTGTGGCAGCCGCGTGGTCCACTCGCGATCGCTGAGGCCGGCCGCGAAGGCCCCGAGTGCGCGCGCGCCGCGTTCGAGGCGCTCCGCGAGCGCCGCCGCGCGGGCCGACGCCCCGGCCGGTTCGCCCTGGGTGACGTCGCACACCGCGGTTCGTTCCTTCGTGCTGTATCCCGACATAGAATCCTCCTCCTGTGTGGGCCCGGCAGGTGTGCCGGCCGAATTCCACGGTAGGGGAGGGCAGCGGTTCCAGCCATGCGCGCGCGTCCGGCCTTCGTTGCAGAGGCTCCGGCAGTCGGAGCAGATGTTCCGCCCGTCCGGGTGATCGATCCGGGCGTCCGGACGGAGAGGGGCGCCGCGTGACCGCGGATGTGCTCTCCGACGTGCTGCGCGCCGTGCGGCTCACCGGTGCGGTGTACTTCGACTACGAGCTGCGCTCGCCCTGGGTGGCCGAAGCGCCCCCGTCGCGGGAGATCGCGGCCGTCGTCATGCCGGGCGCCGAGCGTGTGATCGAGTACCACCTGATCGCCCGGGGCGCCTGCTGGGGGCACATGGTCGGCCGGGCGCCGACCCGGCTGCACGAGGGGGACCTGCTCCTGTTCCCCCAGGGAGACGCGCACGTGCTGTCGAGCGCGCCGGGCATGCGTGCGACACCAGACATCGCCGGGTACGCGCGCGGTTCGACGCCGCTGCCCCTGTTCTACGAGCTCGGCGGCGGCGGGCCCGAGGAGGCTCGCATCATCTGCGGCTTCCTCGGCTGCGACGAGCGGCCGTTCAACCCCCTGCTCGATGCGCTGCCCCGAATGTTGCACGTTCCGGCGGCGGTGTCAGAGGGCGCCAACGGTTTGATCGTCGGGCTGCTGCTGACCGCCGTGCGGGAAGCGCGGCACGCGCGTCCCGGCAGCGAGAACGTGCTCGCCCGGATGTCCGAGCTGATGTTCGTCGAGACCGTCCGCCGCTACCTCGAGACGTTGCCGGCCGACCAGACCGGGTGGCTCGCCGGCTTGCGGGATCCGATCGTCGGCCAGGCGCTGGCCGCCCTGCACGCCGCTCCTGCGGAAGCGTGGACCGTGGACAGCCTCGCACGCCACGTGGGCACGTCGCGGTCGGTGCTTGCCGAGCGCTTCGCGGCACTCGTCGGCCAGCCCCCGATTCAGTACCTCACGATGTGGCGGATGCAGGTCGCCTCGCGGCGGCTGCTCGACGGGGGCACCGTCGCCGAGGCGGCCGCGGAAGCCGGATACGATTCGGAGCCCGCATTCAGCCGGGCGTTCAAGAAGGTGCTCGGGCAGGCGCCTGGCATGTGGCGGCGCCGCGTGGCGCGCTGATGGCCCTGGGCTCGAGGGGGCCCTTCCGAGGGGGCCCTTCGGGTGGGCCCTTGGGGTCGGCCCTTCGGGTGGGGTCTTCGGTGGGATGGAGGATGTTGAAGATGGAGCACTCTCGACGACTGTTCCTGCAGGCTCTGGCGGCGACGGCCGCGGTGCGTCCACTTGCCGCGCAGCCGGGTGACCCGCTGGGCGTACGGCCCGAGTTTCCGGCCGCCGCGGATCGGCTCTACCTGAACTCGGCCTACATCGCGCCCGTGCCGCGCGCGGTCGCGGCGGCCGGCCGCGCCTTCGTCGACGCGAAGATGGAGCGGCCCATCTCGCTCGGGGAGATGCAGCGCGCCGCGGACAGGGTCCGCGCCCAGTACGCGGCCCTCATCGGCGCGTCGCCGGACGAGATCGCGTTCCTCTACTCCACCAGCGAGGGCGAGAACATCGTCGCGCGTGGCCTCGGGCTGAAGAAGGGCGACAACGTCGTCGTGGACGAGCTGCACTACAACACGACGTTCGTGCTCTACCGCGAGCTGGAGCGGACGCTCGGCATCGAGCTGCGGATCGTCAAGGCGCGGGACGGCGCCGTGGACGCGTCCGACTTCGCGCGCCACGTGGACCGCCGCACGCGGCTGGTGTCGGTGGCGTGGGTGTCGCACCAGAACGGGTTTCGGCACGACATGCGCCCCATCGCCGACCTCGCGCACGCGCACGGCGCGTTCTTCTACGTGGACGGCGTGCAGGCGGTGGGCATGTTCCCCATCGACATCGGCGCGGCCGGCGTGGACTTCATGGCCGCGGGGACCTACAAGTGGCTGCTGGCGAGCTTCGGCGTGGCACCGTTCTTCATCCGGCGTGATTTGCTGGACCGCATCCCGCTGGACCGCTTCGGCGCCCTGCACGTCGAGCGGGAACTGGGAGACTTCCGTTACGAGATCTACCGCACCGCGAAGCGCTTCGACTACGCCACGCCGGCCTTCGGCCCCATCTACCAGCTCGGGGCCGCGCTCGCATTCCTGGAGCGCGTGGGTGTCGCGGCCATTGAGACCCACACGGTGGCCCTGGCGGATCGCCTGAACCGCGGATTGCGCGACATGGGGGCGCGCGTCGTCACACCGCTCGGGAACCGGTCGTCGATCGTGTCGTTCAGCGTGGATCCCGCGCGCGACCCCGCCGGCTACTTCACCAAGGCAGGCGTGGACGTGAGCATCAGGGAGAGTGGGCGCCAGGTGCGCGTGTCCCCGGCGCTGTTCAACACCGTGGACGACATCGATCGGTTCCTGGCGCTGAGCCGGGACATCGTGCGCGGCTGAGGGGCTGCGACGTGCGAAGCGCGCGGAGGCGACCCTTCCTGGGTCGCCTCCGTTTGCCCTATCTCAACCACAACGGTGCCCCGTGGACCGTCGGATCGACGCCCGCGCGGAACCTGAGCTGGTACTGACCCGGCTGCAGGCCCCAGGTGACCAGCGGGAACACGTAGCTGCCTCGTCCCGGCCACGGCACGTAGTAGAACGCGTCGAAGGGCGGCAGCGGGCTCACCGGCCTCGTCACCTCGCCGGTCGCCACGTTGACCAGCTCGATCGCCCGCAGCGCCACCCTCGACGACGACACGTTGTTGCCGTTGGCGTCGCAGAGGCCGAGCCAGACTGGGGCGACCGGTCCGATCCGAATCGGGGAGGACGGATCGTAGTGCAGGCACACGGCATAGGACACGCTGTAGGTGACGCTGGCCGACGACCGGTTGCCCACCCGATCCGCGGCGTTCACCTCGAAGCGGTGCGTGCCGACCTGCGGGACCATCATCGATCCGTGTCCCTCCGTTCCCGCGCACGACGCGACCAGCGACCCATCGTCCGAGCAGTAGTACTGCGCGTACAGCGCTTCTCGCAGGACGTAGTTCCTGGGCTGTGGCGAGACGAGGGAAATGGTGGGCGCCTTCTTGTCGACCCTGATTGGCGCGACAGGACCCGCCTGCGTCGCGTTGCCGGCGCGGTCGATCACCGTCACGATGCCCGTGGCCGCCGCACTGGTTTCGGTGCCCGCCGGGACGCTCGTCGAGAGAGCGAAGCCGGACCCGGGGAAGGCGATGCCGGACGCCGCATCCGTGGCCGTGCACGGGATGCTCACATCCGTGGCGTGCCAGAGGCCGTCGGGTGTTCCGCACGACACGGCCGGCGGTGTGCGGTCGATCCGGACCGTCGCGGTGACGGCAGCGCTCAACCCCTCGCCGTTGGTCGCCGTGCACGTGAACGTGAGGTCGGTGGGATCCGCCGCGAGCTGGCGGGTCTCGCACCCCGACGTCGAGGCGATGCCGGATTCCGGGTCCGATGCGGTCCACGTGAGCTGAACGGGCGTGTTGTTCCACCCGGCGGCGTTCGGCGGCGGATCGATCGCATACGTCACCAGCGGCGGCGTCGTGTCGTCGCCGCTTCCCCCGTCGTCATCGTCGTCCACGATGGTGCCGGTCGCCTCGTCATCGGCGAGCGTCGCGCCGTCGGGATTCGAGAGGAGTATCGTGAACGTCTCGTCGGGCTCCTGCACCGTGTCGCCCTCCACGAGCACCGTGACCGTGGAGGTCGTCTCACCCGGGGCGAAGGTCAGCGTGCCGCTGGCGGATCGATAGTCGGCATCTGCCTGCGCGCTGTCCTCGACGGTGGTGAAGTCCACCGAGACGATACTGCTGCTCGGGGCCGAGAGCGAGACCGTGAACACAGCCTCGACCACGCCGGCATCTCCCTCCAGGACCGACTGGTCCGCGATGGCGATGGTGCGATTGTCCCAGAACACCTGGATGCGGTGATTGTCGGTGTCGGCGACGTAGAGGCGCCCGGACGCATCGATTGCCAGACCTTGCGGCCCCACCTCATCGCCGAACTGCCCCTGGGCGGTGCCGGGCCCGCCGAACTTCCAGAGGAAGCGCCCGTCGGGGCCGAACTTCTGGATACGGTGGTTGATGCTGTCGGCCACGTAGATGTTCCCGAGCGCGTCCACCTCGAGCGCGCCCGCGCCGCTGCCCAGCTCACCGTCGCCAGGCGCGATGGCGCCCTCCTGGTCCGTCGAGCAGCCGAACCCGGTATCCATGTAGCAGCCGGTGCTCGAGAATTGGCGGACGAGGTCTCCCTCGGCATCGAACACGTCGATCGTGCCGTTGTCCTTCTCGAACATCACGATGTCGCCGTTCCCCGCGATGGCCAGCGCCTCCGGCAGAATGCCTCCGAGCGCGAAGGCCTCGATCAACGTCCCGTTCGCGCTGAACTTCTGAAGCTGGAACACGCTCCCCACGTAGACGTTGCCGTCGCCATCGAGCGCCAGGGACATGACGCGGTTGAAGAACTGACCGGGTTCCTGTCCCGGTGCTCCGAAGCTGAGCTCATGGACCCCTGAAGGGCTGAACTTCTGGACACGGAGGTTGCCGCTGTCGGCCACGTAGATGCTGCCGTCGGCCGCGACGGCGATGTCGGTGGGCTGGTCGAACTGGCCCGGTAGCGAGCCGTACGAGCCGAAGGCGAGCAGTGGCGCGCCCGAGGGTTCGAACACCTGCACCCGGGAGTTGCCGGCATCGATCACGTAGATATTGCCGGCGGTGTCGACGTCCATACGGCCCGGCCACTGGAACTCGCCCACATCGGTGCCGGGGGTGCCGAACACGAGACCCGGGAGCCGGGCCTGGGCCGCCGGCTGAGCTCCACTCAGGATGGCGATGGCGGCCGCTGCCGCCAGGGCGGAGACGCGCGTGAGGGACCTGCGGAGTGTTGCGATTGCTGCGCGCATGATTCGTGTCCTCTTGAACAAGAGCCGGCGATCCGGCGTTCACATTCCTGCTGACACTCCTGACGCGACAACCGAAGGACATCGGGCTCACGCCCGCGCGGGAGGCTGGGGACCGGCGGTGAGGACGGGAGGCGGCGGGGGCTTGAAGGCGGAAGGCGGAAGGCGGAACGGTAAGGTTTCTGAATTCTGCTTTCCTACTTCTGAATGTTCGACAGGCGCTGGACTCGGGCGAGCATCCGCTGCAGGTCCTCTTCGGCCGGCGGGAGACTGCCAGGGCGCTGGTCGACGCGCCATCGGCTTCGGAGGGCGACGAGATCGTCGAGCATTCGCGTGACACGCGCGGTCACGAGCCGGCGGACGACGCCGGTCGCCGGACGCGACTCCAGGAGGGTGACCAGGGCGCCGGCCGCCTCGAACAGCGCGTCGGCGTAGTCCGACGATTGACGATCCCGCTCGGGGTGGTCCAGCGAGCGCTGCCGGTAAACGGCCAGCGCTCGCTCATGTGACGCGAGGGCTGCTTCCAGGTCGCCGCCCTCTCCCTCGACCCAGGCCATGCGCTGATGGCCGTATGCGACGGCCACGGTCGCGCGGTCGTTCTCCGGATCGGCGTCCGCGACGGCCTGGCGCAGTTCGATGGCCCGCTGGTACTGTTCACGTGCGCCACCGATGTCGCCCGCGCTCAACAGCGCGGCGCCGAGGGCCCCGTGGGAGAACGACAGATCGAGGCGAGCATCGGCCGAGCCCTGCAGACGCTCGGCGCGCTCGCGGTCGAGCGACAGGGCGCGCCGGTACGCGGCGATGGCCTCGTCTGGTCGCTCGAGCATCTCGAGTGTTGTCCCCAGCTGCTGGAGTGCGAGCGCCAGATTACGGCCGGCGTTCGGGTTCTCGGGTGCCAGGCCGAGCGCGGCTTCAGCGGCCTCCGCGGCGCGAACGAACGCCTCGTGTGCGTCCGTGTACTGCCGGGCACCGATATGCTGGCGGCCGAGGTCGAACCACACGCGCACGGCCGTGGAGAGTACGTCAGGGGTGGTCTGCTCCGCCCGCGGAATCGCCTCGAGCATCGCAGCGGCCTGACGGGTGCGCGCCCGACGCTCCTCGATGTTCGACTCCAGATTCGACAGCGTGACGTAGGCGTTGGCGAGTGCCAGCCGGTCGCGCGTCTCTCCGAAGCGCGCGGCGAGCGGCTCCAGCAGCGCGACGGCCTTCCGGCTGCTCGTCACCGCGGCGTTCACGTCGCCCACGTTCGACGCCCCGCGCGACCCCTGCACTTCCGCCAGCCGCCGGTAGCCGGCGGCCAGCTCCCGCTGAAGGTCCGTGCGGTCGCCGGCCTCGCGCGACAGCGTGTCCAGGTACTCCGTGGCGCGCCGCAGGAGGAGCTCTCGTGCGGGTGTCGAGCCCGCCAGCACCGCCACCGCATCGTGCAACTCCCCGAGGACCGACCCGGCGAGGGTCCGCACGGCGTTGAACTGGCGGCCGGCCCGATCCCGCTCGCGCGCGGCCACGCGCGCCTGCCAGAAGGTCGCCGCACTGCCGCCCGCGATGGCCAGCGTGACGAGCGCCGCCGCGGCCAGGCCGAGGCGATGACGCGCCGCGAACTTGCGCGTCCGGTACGCCCGGCTGTCGGGCGCGGCGAGCACGGGGCGGGATTCCAGGTAGCGCTGCAGATCGTCGGACAGTTGGTCGGCGCCGCTGTAGCGCCGCTCCGGGTCCTTGCGCATCGCCTTGAGGATGATGCGATCGACGTCGGCGTCGATCGTGCCGGGCGGAGCCGGCTCCTGCACGCAGACGGCCTCGATCACCTCCGCGTCGGAGCCCGTCGTGAGGCGGTACGGGCTTCGCCCGGTGGCCAGGCGATACAGCAGCACGCCGAGCGCGTAGACGTCCGTGGCCGTGGTGATCGGTTCGCCGCGCAGCTGCTCGGGGCTGGCGCTCTCCGGCGTGATCATCCGCACGAGCGTCGGCTCGGCCGCCGAGTCCTGCTGGAGCACCTTGGCGATGCCGAAGTCCAGCAGCTTCGGGACGCCGTCGACGGTCACCAGGATGTTCGACGCCTTGATGTCGCGGTGCACGACCAGATGCTGGTGCGCGTAGTCCACCGCCAGGCACACGAGGCGGAAGAGGTGGATGCGTCGGCGGAGATCGAGCGCGTGCTGCTCGCAGTAGAGGTCGATGGGCAGCCCCTCGACGTACTCCATGACGACGTACGGCAGGCCGCGGGGCGTGGCGCCGCCGTCGATCAGCCGCGCGATGTGCGGGTGCTCCAATGTCGCCAGGATGCGCCGCTCGTCGCGAAGGCGCCTCACGAGCAGGTCGTCGGCATTCCCGCCGCGCACGATCTTCACGGCGGCGCGCTGCGAGAACTCCGCGTCGCTCCGCTCGGCCAGGTACACCGTTCCCATGCCGCCCTGGCCGATCTCGCGAACCAGCGTCCACGGTCCCAGCCGCTCGCCAATCGGGACCGATCGGTAGTCGTCGATCACTCGGGACATCCGCGCGACACTCGCGGGGTCGAACACCGGCGTGTCGAGACCGTCGCCGGCGCCCTCCATCGCACCGAGCAGCGACAGCGCCTCGTGCCGGAGCGCGTCATCGCCTTCGCACCGCGCCGCCACATAGTCGGCCCGGTCCGCTGGCGGGCGCTCCCAGGCGTCGGCGGCAATGGCCTTGACGCGTCTCCAGAGCTCGGGATCCATCGGAAGGTGTCAGGACGCGGGTGGGCGGGCTGCGGATCCCGCGCGTCAGGCCTCCGGTGCCGCCTGGCCCTCGGTCAGGGCCCGGTGCAACCAGCCCTTGGCGACGGCCCATTCCCGTTTGACCGTCGCGGGTGACGTGCGCATCACCATGGCCGTTTCCTCGACGGTCAGACCGCCGAAGAAGCGCAGCTCCACGAGCCTGGCCTGATCGGGATCGAGCTGCTCCAACCCCGTCAGCGCGCGATCGAGATCGAGCAGGTCGATCGTGCTGACCGGTGCGTCGGACGCAGGCATCGACAGCTCGTCGAGGGTCACACGGGCGCTCGCGCCGCCCCGCTTGGCCCTGCGCGCGCCTCTTGCTTCGTCGAGCAGAACCCGCCGCATGATCCTCGAGGCGATGGCGAAGAAGTGCGCGCGGTTCTCCCAGCTGCTGCCGCGCTGGCCAAGGAGCTTCAGGTACGCCTCGTGGACCAGCGCCGTCGTCCGCAGCGCGCCCTGGCGCCATTCCCGGCGGGCGTGGCTCGAGGCAATGGCACGCAGTTCCTGGTAGACGAGGGGTATGAGGCGATCGAGCGCGTCCCGATTGCCAACCTGCCAGTCATGGAGCAGGCGAGTGATCTCTGCCGGAGAGCTGGGGTGGCACTCGGTCACGGCGAGGCTCCGCGTGAGGCGGCGATTCTGTCATGGCGGCGCGCATGCGTCAACGTGCGGGCTCGCGCTGACGTCCTCGCGCCTGACGCTGCTGCACCGGTGACGTCGCGCGCCGCGGAGCCGACGCTTCGGCCGGCGGGGGCTCGTGCGGGGCTGACGGACTACTCCGTCCGCAGCGCGCTCATCGGCGCCAGGGCGGCCGCCCGCGTGGCCGGCACGAGCGAGGCCACGAACGCCGCTATGGCGAGAGCGCCTGCCGCCACGCCCAGCGCGGCCGGGTCCCAGAACGACACACCATACAGCTGCGCCGACAGCAGGTAGCCGGCGCCAACCGCTAGAGGCAGGCCCAGTGCCAGGCCGATCGCGGCGCGACTGAACGCGCCGCCGAGCACGAGGCGGACGACGCGCGCGCGATCCGCGCCGAGCGCCATGCGCACCCCGATCTCGCTCGTGCGGCGGGCCACCGAGTAGGCCGTCACGCCGTAGAGCCCGATGGCCGCCAGGATCAGGGCCACGCCGCCGAAGAGCCCCGCCAGGCTCGCCACGGCCCGCTGCTGGTCGAATGTTCGCTCCATTTGCTCGCCGAGCGTGCGGATGCCGATGACCGCCATGTTCGGGTCCGCCTCGGCCAGGACGCGGGCCACCTGCGGCTCCAGCACGCCTGGCGGCGTGTCGGTCACCAGCAGCAGCCCGCCGACGAAGTGCGAGGCGGTCTCCACGCGCCTCATCATCTCGTTCGCGTAGTTCACCGTCTGCGCGAGCGGGACGAAGAACATCGGACGCGCGGGCCGGTCGAGCTGGAACGCCTGGAACCTGGGATCGCGCACCACGCCGACGATGCGGAACGAGTTGACGTTCTCCGGCATGTTCAGGCCGAAGTGCTGATCCAGGGGATCCTCCTCCGGTTTGAAGAAGCGCTTCACGAACGCCTCGTTCACGACGGCCACGTTCTCCGACGTCTCGTTGTCGGCCTCGGTGAAGTGCCGGCCGCGCACCAGTTCGACGCCGAGGTTCTGGAGGTAGTTCGCGCTCACGCGATCCCACGACGCCCCCGTCTGCTCACCCGGCGCGGGGAGCGGCTTGCCGGCGATGAGCACGCCTTCGCCCCAGTTGTTCGTGAGCGGGTTGTAGAGCGCCAGGCCGACACCCCGAACGCCCGGAAGGCTGGCGAGGCGCGCCTCCACGTCCCGATAGAGCGCCGTGAGCCGCGCGTCCGTGAACGACGCCGAGGGGCGGCCCACGGACACCAGCACGCGCCCGTCCTTCTCGAAACCGAAGTCCTGTCCCTCGAGGTTGCCGAGACTGCGGCCGAGCATCGCGGAGCCGGCCACGAGCACGACGGAGAGCGCGGCCTGCGCCACGAGCAGCGCCGTGCGTGCGAACGAGGCCCGGTCACCCACAGTGCGCCCGCTGCCGCGCAGGGCCTCGATGGGATCCGTGCGCGTGGCGAACCATGCCGGCGCGGCGCCGAAGAGGAGCCCGGTCACCAGCGCCAGGCCGGTCGCGAAGGCGAGCACCATCGGCGACGGCGTGGTGTCGATGGGCAGCATCGTCGCGGCCGCGAACGCCAGCGACAGCAGGAGCCGCGCCGCCCCCATGGCCACCACGAGGCCGACGATGGCGCCGCCGATGGCGAGCACCACGCTTTCCACCAGCGCCTCGGTGACGATCTGCCGGCGCGAGGCACCCATCGCCAACCTGACGGCGGTCTGCCCGCGCCGCGCGACCCCGCGAGCGAGCAGCAGGTTGGCCACATTGGCGCACGCGATGAGGAGGACGAGCGCGCACACCGCGAGCAGGATGCGGAGGCTGCGCCCGTACTGCTCCTTCATGATGCCCACGCCCGCGCCGGCGGGCACGACGGCGATGGCCTGCTGTGGCAGCGTGCGCTCGATGTTCGCCATCCAGTTGGAGGGATAGCCGGCCTCGTGCAGCATCCACTGGCGAAGGATGCCCGTGAGCCGCGCGTCCATGCCCTCGGTGGTGGCGCCGGGGCGAAGCCGGCCGATCACGCGCAGCCACGATGAGATCGGCTGGCGCAGCAGGGACGTCGTGGCTCCCGTGATCAGCGGCTCCTGGTGGAGAGGCACCCACATGTCCGGCGGATCGGGCTTGACCGTCTCGCCGAAGAACCCGGGAGGCGCGACGCCGGCGACGGTGAATGGGTGTCCCTCGATTACGAGCGTGGCGCCGATCATCGCGGGGTCGGCGCCGTAGATCCCCTGCCACGCGTGGTAGGCGATGACGACCACGGGAGCGGAAGCCGGCGTGTCGTCCTCGGGCGAGAAGACGCGTCCGGCAAACGACTGCACACCAAGGACCTGGAAGTAGTTGCCAGTGACGTAGATGGAGCGAAGGGGGCGCGGCGCGGCGTCCACGCCCTGGCGGCGGGTGCTCAAGCGGTTGTTGCCCGCCTGGAACGCGGTTAAGGCCTCGAACTCCGGCGCCTCCGCGCGGAGGCGCTCGAACAGCGGATACGAGAACAGGCCCCAGCGGTCCTGGGGCCCGCCCTGCACACAGCAGTTGTCGCCATCGCCGACGCGGTAGAGGCCGGACGGGTCGGCCACCGGCAGCGACCGCAGCATCACGGCGTGGATCAACGTGAAGATGGCCGTGGTGCCGCCGATGCCGAGGGCGAGCGTGAGGACGGCCGTGGCCGTGAAGACGCGCGCGCCGGCGAGCGTCCGGAGCGTGTAGGTGAGATCGCGGAGAAGGGTGCCCACGCCGGTGTTGGACGGGCCGCAGGCTCGAAACGTTGACGCCGGACGAAGGACAGGACCCGCGACCGGCGCTTCGCCGTGGTCGGCGGGCTCGGTCGCAGACGAGGCAGACTAACCCCACAGTTCACTTGTGTTGAGTCCGCCATCGGATCGGACTCCCGACCGACGGCGCCTGTTTCCCGCGGGTCAGCGAGCGGATGGATGCTCAACCGAAGTGAGCTGAGGGGCTAGAATGGCGGTCCCGATGTCCTTGTCCCCCGGGACCCGGATCGGCCAGTACGAGGTCCGGGCGCCGCTCGGCGCCGGCGGAATGGGCGAGGTGTATCGCGCCCACGACGCCAGGCTCGGCCGTGACGTCGCGCTCAAGGTGCTGCACCCCGAGGTGGCGCGCGACGCCGTCCGCCTCGAGCGCTTCGCCCGCGAGGCCCGTGCCGTCGCTGCGCTCAACCATCCGCACATCGTCACGATCTACTCGACGGAGGAAGCCGACGGCATTCGCTTCATGACGATGGAGCTGGTGGAGGGGCGCCCGCTCGACGAGCTGATCCCGCGCGCCGGGCTGCCCGTGACGCGGTTCCTCGAGCTGGCGCTGCCGCTGGCCGATGCGCTGACGGCCGCGCACCAGAAGCAGATTACCCATCGCGACCTCAAGCCGGGCAACGTGATGGTGGCGTCCGACGGCCGGGTCAAGGTGCTCGATTTCGGGCTGGCACGCGTGGCGACCGCCGCGCCCGAGCAGGCCATGGACGCCACCCGCGCCGTGCTCACCCACGAGGGCACGATCGTGGGGACGATGCCGTACATGTCGCCCGAGCAGGTGGAGGGACGGGCGCTGGACGCGCGGAGCGACCTCTTCTCGCTCGGCGTGATGTTCTACGAAATGCTCACAGGGTCGCGGCCGTTCGCCGGTCCCTCGTCGCCGGCGCTGATGTCGGCGATTCTTCGTGACGTGCCGCCACCGGTCACCGAGCGGCGCTCGGATGTGCCCGACACGCTGGCGCGCCTGATCGCGCGGTGCCTCGAGAAGCACCCCGAGGAACGCGTGCAGACGGCGCGCGACGTCCACAACGAGTTGCGGCACGTTCAGAAGCAGCTCGAGTCGGGGGCGGGGAGGCGTTCGGGCAGCGGAGCGCCTTCCGGCACGGAGGCGTCGCTCTGGATGGCGGTGCTGCCGTTCGGCGCGCGCTCTGCCGATGCCGATTCCGAGGCCCTCGCCGCCGGGCTGACCGAGGACATCACCGGCGGGCTGTCGCGGTTCCCCGCGCTCTCGGTGATTGCGCCGCAATCGGCGGCGGCGTTCAGGAACAGTCCGCTCGACGTGCGGCAGATTGCCGAGCGGCTGGGCGCGCGCTACGTGCTGGGCGGCACGGTGCGGAAGTCCGCGAGCGCGGTCCGGATCGCGGCCCACCTGGTGGATGCGCACAACGGCGCGCACCTGTGGACGGATACCTACGATCAGCGGCTGGACGGGACCGACCTCTTCACCATCCAGGACGACGTCACCGACCGCATCGTCGCGACGATTGCGGACAAGGCCGGGGTGCTGGCGCGGTCGATGGTGCAGGCGCTGCGCCAGCTCCCGATGGAGCAGCTGAGCGCGCGCGAGTTGATCTTCCGCTGCTGGATGTTCCAGTGGCAGCCGATGCCGGAGGTTCAGGCCGAGGTGCGGCGCGCCCTGGAGCACCACCTCGAGGCCCGCTCCGACAACCCGCACCTGTGGGCCGAGCTCGCCAACATCTACATCTGCGAGCACTCGCTGTTCTTCAACCCGCTGCCCGACGCGCTCGGCCGGGCGATGCGTGCGGCGCGGCGCGCCATCGAGATCGATCCAGGCAACCAGGAGGGTTGGGAGATGGTGGCGCTCACGTCCTTCTACCTGAAGGACGAGGCAGGCATGATCGAGGCCGCCGATCGCGCCATCCGTCTCAATCCACGCAATTCCAACGCGCTGGCGTGGATGGGGAACATCCGCACCCACGCTGGCGACTACGACCGCGGCTCGGAGCTGACCGGGCGGGCGATGACGCTCAACCCGGCGCATCCGGGCTGGTATCACTTCGCACCGTTCAACCGCCACTTCGCCCGCGGCGAGTACGACGAGGCGCTCAAGGCCGCGCGCCGCGTCAACATGCCGGAGTTCATGTGGATGCACTTCGCGGTGGCCGCCGCCGCCGGGCAGCTCGGCCTCGGCTCCGAGGCGAAGAAGGCTGCCGAGGCCATGGTCGCCCTGGCACCCTCGTTCGCGGACGAGGCGAGCCTGCGCGAGTTCGTGACCCGCTGGTACTGGCCGACCGACCTGATCGAGTGCCTCCTCGATGGTGTGGCGCGCGCACTCAGTGCGGAGGGAAGCGACGCGGCCGTGCCTTCGCGCTCGTCGTCTGCGGAGGCGGGTCAGGCGACGGGACGGCCCCGGTCGGGCTTGGCGGCCGATCGCGATCGCTCGATCGCCGTCGTGCCGTTCGCCGCCGCCAGCGGTGATCCGGACACGCAGGCGCTCACTGACGGCCTCACCGAGGACATCACCGCCGGACTCTCCCGCTTCCCGTATCTGTCGGTGGTCGCGGCGCACTCCGCGCGCCAGTACCGCGGCAGCACCGCCGACGTGCGCCGGCTGGGTGAGGCGTTGGGCGCGCGCTACCTCCTCGACGGCAACGCGCGTCGTGTCGGCGCGGCGCTCCGCCTCACCGTCCGGCTCGTGGACACGGCCAGCGGCGCGCAGCTGTGGAGCGAGACCTACAACCGGGCCGGCACGAACGCCGACCGGCTGGCGCTGCAGGACGATCTCACGGACCGGATCGTCGCGACGGTCGCGGACGCGCATGGCGTGCTGCTGCGTGCGATGAGCCAGGGTGTGGAGCAGCTCTCCGCGGACCAGCTGGGCCCCGACGCGCTGGCCCTGCGGTACTGGGCCTACCACCGCCAGCACGCCGGCGCAGCACGCGCTCCTCCGTGATGCCTTCGAACGGCTGGTCGAGGAGCGGCCAGCCAGCGCGTTCGCCTGGTCTGCGCTCGCGCACCTCTACTGCCACGAGCACGGCTTCCGGTTCAACGCCCGGCCCGACCCGCTCGTGCGCGCGCGTCGCGCCCTCGGCCGCGCCCTCGAGCTCGACGCCGTGGACCAGCACGGATGGGAGGCGCTCGCGCTCGCCTACTTCTTCGAGCGCGATGCCGAGGGGTTCGCACACGCGGCCGAGCGCGCCATCGCGCTCAACCCGCGGAACGCGAACACGCTGGCGTGGATCGGCGTGCTGACCGTGCACGCCGGAGAGCTCGATCGCGGCTGCACCCTGGTCGAGCGGGCGATGGCGCTCAACCCGGATCACCCGGGCTGGTACCACATCGCCATGAGCAACCGCCATCTCGTGCGCGGCGAGCACGCGGAGGCGCTGCGCGCGGCGAAGCGGATCAACATGCCCCAGCACGTCTGGGCGCATGTGGTGGTCGCCATCGCCGCCGGCGAGCTGGGCCGCATGGCCGAAGCGGCAGCCGCGGTGGACGCGGTCGAGCAGCTGGCGCCCGCCATGGCCGACCCGGCGGTCGTCGCGGAAGCCACGCGGAACTGGAAGTGGGACGACGCGGCCGCCGGGCAGATGCTGGTTGGCTACCGCAAGGCGGTGGCATTGCGGGAGGACGCGAAGGCGCGCTCGCGGCCGCCCTCGTCCGGCCCGACAACCTCACGCGCGTCCTCACCCGCCGCGGCGACGTCGGATTCGAGTCGCTGGGCAATCAGCGTGAACGACTTCGGTGCCAGCGGTGGACCGCAGGCGACCGCGCTTGCCGCCGGATTGACCGAGGACATCGCCACGGGGCTATCGCGGTTCGGCAATTTGAAGGTGCTGGCCCGCAACGCCCGCTACGTTCTAAGCGGCAGCGTCCGGCAATCAGGCGAGGCCCTGCGCGTGACGGCCCGCGTCATCGACACCGCTTCGGGTGCGAACATCTGGGCCGACACCTACGATCGGACCACCGAGGGCGGCGTGTTTGCGCTTCAGGACGATGTGGGCAGCCGGATCGTCAGCACGGTGGCCGACCCGACGGGCGTGCTCGGGACCGCAATGGCGACGGCGATCGGCGACAAGGATTACGAAAGCCTGAGCGTGCAGGAATTGGTGATCCGGTTTCATGTCTACACCGGGCAGCTGCGTCCGGGAGAGCACGCACGACTGCGCGAGGCGTTCGAGCGTGCGCTGGAGCGGGAGCCGGACGTGGCGGAGGGGTGGGCCAGCCTCGCCTACCTCTACGGGCAGGAGCACGCGCTCGGCCTCAACCCACAACCCGACTCGCGTGAGCGGGAGCGCCGGGCGGCCGAACGCGCGGTCGAGCTCGATCCGCAGAGCCCGTTGGCCTGGACGGCGCTGGCGCGCTCGCACATGTTCGCCCACGACGCCACGGCGACGCGGGCGGCCGTCGATCGTGCCCTGGCGCTCAATCCACTGAACGCCGACCTGCTCGGACACGCGGCAATCTTTCTGACGAGCTTCGGCGACTTCGATCGGGCGCTGGCGCTGGTCGCGCGGGCCACGGAGCTGAAACCGCGGCACCAGGGCTGGTTCTATTTCCCTGTCTTCAACGCGCACTACGTGCGTGGTGACGACCACGCCGCGCTCGAGGCCGCCAAGAAGATCAACATGCCGGCGGTGTCGCTGGCGGCCATGGCGGCTGCTGCCGCCGCCGGTCAGCTCGGAAGGACGGATGAAGCGCGCGCCTCGCTCGACACGCTTCGCCAGCACGCCCCGCACCTGCTCGATCCGGTGGCGGCACGGGGGGAGTGGAGCATCTGGCTGTGGAGCGAGGCGCTGCTCGACCGTCTGGTCGAGGGGTTCGAGAAGTCGCTGGCCTTGACCGGGGCCGCGGCCGGCGAGTCCGGGCACGGCTCGGGTGACCGGCATGCGGCCAGTCCTGCCGCGCTCGGGTCCCGCGCGTCGTTCGCGAACGGCACCGGCGCGCCGGCAACGAGTCCGCAGATCACTGGCGCCCTCCAGTCCGCGGACGATTTGTCGCTCGCGGTACAGCCGTTCAGCGCCCGTGGCGGGGACGCAACGGCCGTGGCGCTCGCCGAGGCCCTCACCGACGATGTGACGACCGGCCTCTCCCGTTTCGAGCACCTCCGCGTCATGGCGTCGGCCGGGGCCCAGAGGGTGATCGCGCCAAGGGAAGGACCGTGGCGCTACGCGCTCGAAGGCACCGTCAGGACCGCCGGCCGCGCGGTGCGCGTCGGCGTCCGCATCTCGGATGCGCACACCGGCGCAAACGTCTGGGCCGAAAACTTCGATCTCGACAGCGACTCCGGCGTCTTCACCCAGCAGGACGACCTCGCCAGCCGCATCGTCGCCACCGTGGGCGATCCGACGGGCGCACTCGCGAAGGCCATGCGGGCGGCGCTCTCCGACACGCCGATCGAGCAGCTCAGCGCCGAGGGGCTGATGTTGCTCTACCACGGCTACACCGAGCATCTGCGCGCAGAGGATCACGCTCGACTGCGCCAGGCGCTGGAACAAGCCGTCGAGCGTCAGCCGCAGTCGCACCTCGGCTGGGCGATCCTGTCCAGGCTGTACGAGCACGAGCACGCGCACCGCCTGAACGTTCGGCCGGACTCGATCGCCCGACAGCGGAACGCGGCCTATCGCGCGCTCGAGCTCGACTCCGCGTCGCAGAGCGTCTGGGTGGCGGTTGCGAGCGCGCACAAGTTCTCGGGGGACATGCCCGCCCTGCATGGCGCCGTGGAGCGGGCGGTGGCCATCAACCCGCTCAACGCCGATGCCCTCGCGTTCTGTGCCCTGCTGATCTCGACTGGCGGCGCCGACGAGCGAGCCCTCCAGCTGGCGCGCCTGGCGATGCACCACAAGCCGCGGCATCCGGGCTGGTATCACTTCCCGACCTTCAATGCGCTCTATGTGCAGGGCCAGGACGAGGAGGCGCTCGCCGAGGCCCGGCTGATCAACATGCCGAAGCTGGCGCTGACGCACCGGTCTTCGGCGGCCGCCGCCGGCCAGCTCGGTCGCGCCCACGATGCGCGGCTTGCGCTCGACGCGCTCGCCGCGATCGACGCGACGCTGCTCGACCCGGCGCGCGCGCGGACGGCCTGGCGGGTCTGGGTGATGGATGGGCCGCTGCTGGATCGCCTCGTGGAGGGCTTCGGGAAGGCGCTGGCGCTCGCCGGAGAGAGCCCCGCATCGCGTCCTCTCTCGTCGGGCACCGCGGACCGCGCCAGCCATCCGGCGTCCACGTCGAGTGAGCTGCGGGTGGCCGTCCTCCCCTTCACCGCCCGCGGCGGCGAGTTCGCGACAGGGCTGGCCGACGGGCTGGGCGACGACATCACCACCGGACTCTCGCGATTCCCGCACCTGCGGATCGTTCCGGCGGCGAGCGCGGCGGCGCTCACCCCGGAGTCGGCGCCGCGGGCCGGTGTGCGCTATCTCCTCGAAGGACGGGTGCAGGAGCGTGGCGCTGCCGTCCGCGTGACGGTGCGCTTGATCGACGGCAGCACGGGCGTCAACCTCTGGGCCGAGACCTTCGACCGTCCCATCGGCCCGACCGCCTTCGAAGTCCAGGACGACATCGCGAGCTACGTCGTCGCCACCGTCGGCGACACCAGCGGCGTGCTCGCTCGATCGATGGGCGCCCCGCTGTTGCAGCGTCCGGTCGAGGAGCTCAACGTCCGCGAGCTGGTGCTCCGGTTCCATGCCTACGTCGAGCACTTCCAGGCCGATGAGCACGCGCGCCTGCGCAGCGGTCTGGAGCGGGCGCTCGAGCGCGAGCCGCACGTCGCCGAGGGCTGGGCGCGGCTGGCCAATCTCTACGGGCACGAGTACTCCCAGGGCCGCAACCCGCTGCCCGACAGCCTCGGCCGGCAACGGCGAGCGGCGCAGCGTGCGCTGCAGATCGACCCGCACAACCAGGCCGGGTGGACGGGGATGGTCGCCGTGCACATGTTCGAGCGCGACCGAACGGCGCTGCGCGCCGCGGCGGAGCGTGCCATCGCGCTCAACCCGCTCGATGCCGACACCGTCGGCCTGTGCGCGCTGTACCTGAGCTGCGCCGGAGATGACGACCGCGCGATGGAACTGTTCGAACGCGCGGTGCGGGTGAAGCCGCAGCATCCGGGCTGGTATCACTTCGCGCCGTTCACGACGCACTTCAAGCGGCGGGAGTACGCGGACGCGCTCGCAGAAGTGAAACGGATCAACATGCCGCAACTGCCGACGATGCACATCTCGGCGGCGGCGGCGGCGGCGCGCGTCGGCTCCGCACCGGAGGCGCAGGCCGCCGTCGAGGCCCTGCGCCGTCTCGATGCCCGGTTCCTCGAGTCGGAGGCGGCGCGGCAGGCGGTGGCGCTGTGGATCTGGGACGAGGCGCACGTCAACAACCTGGTCGATGGCCTCGCCGAGGCCATTGCACTGAGCGGTATCCGGAGCGACACGTCCGGCGCCGCCTCAGCGCTTACCGCCGGGGGGCAGGGTCCCGGCGCGTCGTTGGGCGAGCGGCCGCGATCCGGGTCCATGCCCTTGGCGGCGGCTGCCCGCGACGATAGCGGCCTGCGCGTCGCCGTGCTGCCCTTCACCGCGCGTGGCGGTGAAGAGGTGACGGCACTCGCCGAGGGCCTCACGGATGAGATCACGACGGCGCTCGCCCGGTTCCCGTATCTCAAGGTGGTGTCGCGCGCCGCGGTCGCGGCCCTCGACGGACCCGTCCAGGAGGCGCCCGCGGCCGGCGTCAGGCTCGGCGCCCGCTTCCTGCTCGAAGGTTCGGTGCGGAAGGCGGGATCGGCGTTGCGCGTCAGCGTGCGCCTCTCCGACGTCGAGAGCGGCGCCCACCTGTGGGCCGAGACGTTCGATCGCGAGGCCGCCTCCGGGATCTTCGCCCTTCAGGACGATCTCTCGGCGTGCATCACGTCCCAGGTGGCCGACCCCAGCGGCGCGCTCGTGCGCAGCATGGCCGCGACGCGCGCCCACGTGCCGCTCGACCAGATGACCACCGCGGAGCTGACGCTCCAGTTCTTTGCCCACCTGGAGACGTTCGATGCGGCGCGGCATGCCGCGTTACGGGACGCCTTCGAGCACGCGCTGGAACGCGAACCCTCCGACGCCACAGCGTGGGGATGCCTGAGCGACCTCTACATGCAGGAGTTCGCTCCCGGTCTCAACCCGCGGCCCGACTCGCTCGGCCGGCAGCGCGCGGCCGCCGAGCGCGCGGTGGCGCTCGACGCGACCTGCCAGTACGGGTGGCTCGGCCTCGCCATGCACCGGCTCTTCGCCGGCGACCACACCGGGGCGACACAGGCCGCCGAGCGTGCGGTCGCGCTCAACCCGCTCAACTCGCACGTCGTCGGGCTCGTCGGCAACGCCATCACGGCGCTTGGCGACTGGGACCGAGGGCTCGGCCTGGTTCGACGCGCCTTGTCCCTCAACCCGCACATCGCCGGCCACGTTCACCTCGCACTGTTCCTCGACAGCTACCGGCGGGGCGACGACGAGGCGGCGCTCGCCTCGGCCAAGCGCTTCAACATTCCCACCCTGTCGATGGGCCATCTCAGCCAGGCCGCGGCGGCGGGCCAGTTGGGCTGTGTCGATGATGCACGAGCGGCGCTCGACGCCCTCTACCGGATCGATCCGGCTCTGTGCGAGGCCCCGGCCGCGCACGAGGCGTATGCGCGGATCCTCCGCGACGCCGCGCTCGTGCAGCGGCTCACCGAAGGATTCGAGAAAGCGCTGGCGCTGGTGGCTCCGCCGCCGGAACCGCGCCCGGGGGGCAGCGTCGCCGTCGCCGCGCGGTCTGGTCCACCGGCGCCGCCTCTACGCGACAACTCGCGCGCGCCTTCCGACAGCGGCACCTCGGGCCCCGCCTCCGACGCCTCGGGCGCCGGCCTCGGCCGCGGCACCGTTCTCTCGGTCGCGGTGCAGCCGTTCACCGCCCGCGCCGACGATGCGGAGGCGGGCGAGGTGGCGCGGGGCCTCACCGACAATGTCACGACGGGGCTGTCGCGGTTCCGCTACGTACGCGTGCGCTCCATCACGACTGCAGACGAGGGGCAGGATCCACGGCGGGCCGGAGCGGCGGCAGGCACCTCGTACGTCCTCGACGGCGCGGTGCGCCGCAGTGGATCCATGTTCCGCGTGAGCGCCCGGCTGACCGAGGTTGCCACCGGTGAGCACTGGTGGGCCGAGCAGTACGATCGCGAGGCCTCGTCCACCCTGTTCGTGCTGCAGGACGACCTGGCGAGCCGCATCGTCGCAACGCTCGCCGACGGCGGCGGCCTCCTGGGCCGCGCACTGGCCGACGTCCTGCGGGATGCGGATCCCCGGAGTGCCGGCCTGTTCGCGGCGTGGTCGGGCTACGTCGAGCACTTCACGCCCGACAGGCACGCCGCCTTGCGCGACGGGCTGGAGTCGCTCGTCGCGCAGCAGCCGGACACCGCGACCGAGTGGGCGTACCTGTCCATCCTGTACGGTCACGAGGTATTCTTTGATTTCAACCCGCGGCCCGATCCGGTGTCGCGGGTGCGCCGCGCGGCCGAGCGCGCGGTCACGCTCGAGCCGGACAACCAGACCGCCTGGTACGCCATGGCCGGGGCGGAGTTCTTCGATCGGCACGACGCCGCCTTCCGGTCGGCGGCCGAGCGCGCCATCGAGCTCAACCCGCTGCATAGCCGAACGCTCGGCGGCCTCGGCATCTTCAACGCGTTCGCCGGAGACACGGACCGCGGCGCGGCGCTCGCCGCCCGCGCGATGTCGCTCAACCCGCGGTTTCCTGGGTGGTTCCACATCGTCCCGTTTCTCGACGCGTATCGGCGAGGCGACGCGGATGCCGCATTCACCCACGCGGCGAGGATCAACATGCCGCACCTGCCCGTGGGCGGACGCCTGTTCGCGGTTGCGGCCGCGGGCCGGTTCGGCCGCGAGCGCGAGGCGCGCGACGGGATCCGGCTCGTCGGCGAGAGCCGGCCGGATCTGCTGAGTGCCGCCGCGGCGAGGCACGAGTGGTCACGCTGGATCTGGGAAGGCGAGCTGCTCGAGGTGCTCGTCGACGGGTACGCGGCTGCACTCGTCCTCGAGCCCGGCACCAGCACCCGCACCGCGGCCCGGCCCCAGCCTGCGCGGCCAGCGTCGGGCAACGAGGCACAGACGCTGGAAGGCGGAGCGGCAGCCCTGCCGCTCAGTGCGGATGCCGCCATGCGGCTCGCGGTGCTGCCGTTCAGCGCGCGTGGCGGTGGGGATTCGGCGGTGCTCGCGGACGGACTGACCGACGACATCACCACGGCACTGGCGCGCTTTCCGTACCTGCTGGTGGTCTCGCGGGCCACGGTGCGCGAGCTGGACGGCACCCGCGCGGCAGTAGAGGCGGGCAGCCGGCTCGGCGCCCGCTTCCTGCTTGAGGGCGCGGTGCGCGAGGCCAGCGGCCGCGTGCGCGTGAGCGCGCACCTGTCCGACGCACAGTCCGGTGCCCATCTGTGGGCCGACACCTACGATCGCGACTTCGGCGGCGGCATCTTCGCCGCGCAGGACGACATCGTCAGCCGCATTGCGGCGACGGTGGCCGATGCAGGCGGCGTGCTGGTCCGCACGATTGCCAGCCGCGTTCGGGACCGGCGAATCGAGGACCTGGACGCCGACGAGCTGGTGCTGCGCTATCACGGCGATTTTGTCGAGCACTTCGATGCCGCGGATCATGCGCAGCTACGCGACGCGTTCGAGGCGGTGGTGGCACGCGAGCCGGGAACCGCGACGGCCTGGGCCTGCCTGGCCATGATCCACGCGCTGGAAATCTTCTTCGACGTGAACCCGAAGCCGGATCCGCTTGCGCGGCTACGCCGCGCGGCGGAGCGCGCGAACACGCTGGATCCAACCATCCAGCACGGCTGGGTGGCCATGGCGACGGCGGCGCTGTTCGATCGGGACCGCGCCGCCCTCCAGGCGGCGACGGATCGCGCCCTGGCGCTCAACCCGTGTCACACGCGCTCGCTGGCGACGCTCGGCCTGTTCACGGCGTTCTCGGGCGATACGACACGTGGCATGCAGCTGATGGATCGATCGCTGTCGCTCAACCCGCGGCACCCGGGCTGGTATCTACTGGCGCCGTTCCTTCACGAGTACGAGCGGGGCAACTTCAACGCGGCGCTTGGCTATGCCAGGCGAATCGGCATGCCGAAGTTCGTGGCCGGCAACCTCGCGGCGGCGGCAGCGGCCGGGCAGGTCGGGACCGTGGAGGACGCCAGGCCCGCGCTCGATGCGCTGGCCCGCTTCGATCCGGCGCTGCTCGAAACAGAGGCGGCGCGCGGCGTGTGGGCGCGCTGGCTGTGGAACGCGGACGTGGTCGACCGGCTCGTGGAGGGGCTCGAGAAGGCGGTGGCGCTCGTCCCGGGCTCCGCGCGGCCACCGGGCGGCTCGGCGTGACCCGCTTGCAGATGCTGCGCGGAGCTGCATCAGGATGTGGCGGCAATCGCGCAGGCTCATCCCTATAGGGAGGGAGTCAGTCGATGACGGACCTGCCGCCGGAACAGCTCGTGTGGACACTGACGAACATGCACGCGGTGGCCCGCTGGCTGCACCTGGTGGCTGAAAGCGGCGTCGCTGACGCGCTCGACGGCCAGCCGCGCCCGGCAGCCGAGCTCGCCGCCGACACCGGACTGGATGCCGACGCGCTGCACCGTACCCTGCGCCTGCTGGCCGGGTATGGCGTCTTCGCCCTGGCGCCCGGCGGGTATGCGCATACCCCGGCGTCGCGCGATCCACGAGGCTGCTCCGCGCGCCTCCGATCGGGTGCAGCTCGCGGCTGGTGACTTCTTCCGCGATCAGCGGCCGACGGCGGATCTCTACCTCCTCATGGAAGTGATTCACGACTGGTCCGACGAGGACGCGGTTCGCATCCTGACCGCTGTCCGCCGGGCCGCGCCGCCGCCCGCACGCCTGCTCATCATCGAGACGCTCGTCGCCGAGACATCCGGACCGCACATGAGCACGCTCCTCGATGTGCTGATGATGGCCATCACGGGTGGTCGCGAGCGGACGCCCGCCGAGTACGCATCGCTGCTCCGGCAGGCCGGATTCGTGGTCGAGCGGGTGAGTCCCACGACGTCGCCATACTCGATAGTGGAGGCGGTGAGCGATGCCACGCGGGGCTGAACGAAGGCGCGACGGCGAATGGTGAGGTGGCCAAAGGCTGCTGGCCGCACCGCACGTCGAGGTCGAATCGCTCGATGATCACCGCGCCCGTGCCTGCGGCCAGCTGTGCGGCGTGCGCGGAGGTGACGATGTCATCGACGCATCGGTGGTGCTGTGCGCCCGCGCTCGCGACCATCGGATCGTGACCGCGGACGTCGACGACATCAGGCGGCTGGCCCCGACGGCGACGGTGATCCGTATCTGAGCGGCCGGACGCATGGATGGGGTAGCCGCGCGCGTCTCCTGCCTCCCTCACCCGAGACGCGTCTTGCCTCACCGTCCTCCGTGCAGTAAGCTCTGCTGCGCACGCGCCGTCATCGTGCGGCCCTCTGCGGCGCGCCGGAGGCAGTGAATGGCTGAGGCGACGATTCCCCGGCTCGCAGTTCGTCCCGGCAGCTACGACCGCGCGTTCTACAGCACCGTCGCCTTTGCCATGGCAGCGGTCGTGGTCGCCGGTTTCGGTCCCACCTTCTACTTCCGCCCGCTGTTCGGTGCGCCCGTCACAGTCTCGGGCACGTCGACGCTCTCCACGCTGACCATCGTCCACGGGTTGGTGTTCAGTGCCTGGGTCGTGCTCTTCCCGCTGCAGACGACGCTCATCGCGAGCCGGCGGGTCGCGCTCCATCGCCGGCTTGGCATGGCTGGTGCGGTGCTGGCGGTGGTCATGGTGGTCATCGGTCTCCGTACGGCAATCGTCGGCGCGGCCCGGGGCGCGGCGCCACCCGGGGTCGATCCGCTGGCGTTTCTCGCCGTGCCGGTGTTCGACATGGTCTGCTTCACCGGCTTCATGACCGTGGCCATCTGGCTGCGTACCCGGAAGGAGGCGCACAAGCGGCTCATGCTGCTCGCCTACGCCAGCATCCTCACCGCCGCCACCGCCCGACTTGGCGCGGCGCAAGGGGCCGGACCACTCCTGGGGCTCGGGCTGTCGCTGACCTTCGTCGCCGCCGGGGTGGTCTACGACGGCGTCTCACGCGGGCGGGTGCACCCGGCCTACGTGTGGGGCGGCACGCTGCTGGCGCTGTCGATCCCCGCGCGGCTGGCGCTCTCGGGGACCGCCGCGTGGCGGGCCCTGGCCGAGGCCCTGGTCCGCTGACCGCCACCCGCAAGTCGCGGACTACCGCGTCGTCGTGCTCCGCAGTGCGCTGCATGGTCCGGCCCCTGCCGCCCACGTCCGACGGCTTTGCGAGGCCGAAGTCGAGCACCTTGACCTGCCCCTCCGCGGTGACTGACCAGCTCTGTCGACGGTGATGAGTGATTGCCCTCGCTAGGCCAGCGCCTTGCCGTAGAGCGCGAGCAACCGGCTCCACGCCTTCTCGGCCAGCCCCTCGTTGTAGACGGTCGAGTCCGGTGGGCACCAGCCGTGGGCGGCGGGGTAGACCTCGATCTCCGCCGGGACACCCGCCTTTGAGAAGGTGGCCTTCAGGACATCTTTCTCCTGCGGCGCACGCTTGTCGTCGTTCTCGGCGATGGCGATGAGGAGCTGCGCCTTCGTCTTCGCCACCTGCAGGTGCGGGCTGTTCGGACCGTTAGTGACGAGCCCGCCGCCATGGAACGAGGCTGCGGCACCCACGCGGTCGGGCATCGCGGCCGCGGTGCGAAACGTGAAGGGCCCGCCCATGCAGTAGCCCTGCGTGCCGATCCTGCGGTTCTTCGCCACCGACGGCTGCTGATCGAGCCAGGCGATGAACGCCTTGGCATCCGTCGTCTGAGTGGTCTCGTTGAGCGACTGGTAGAGCGGCATCAGCTCCTTGATCTCGGTGGCGGCGCCCTTGGCCGCGGTCGGCGCCTTCATCGAGCGGTAGAACGGGTTGACGACGACGACCGAGTACCCGGATTCAGCAAGGCGCTTGCCCATCTGACGCATCGCCGGCCGCAACCCGAAGATGTCGGGCCACACGAGAACGCCAGGTGCGGTGCCACTGGCCGGGTGCACGAAATAGGCGTCGCAGGTGCCATCCGGCGTCTTGATACTGACCTCCGACTCGCTCACCGCGACGGCATTCAATACCGGCGGCAGGATCATGGCGACGCCGGCGCCGAGCATCACGCCGAACTGCCGGCGCGTGACCAGCCCGCGCGCCTCGTAGTCCTCTCGGTCGTGTTCGAAGTGGTCTTGATCGCACATGGGTCGCTCCTCAATCCTGCGTGACCGCCCGCCGGTCACGTGCGGGTCATGAGGCGCGGATTATACCCGGAGGCGTGTCCCCCGGTCCGGGGCGAACGGATCCGGCGCTATCTCCAGGCGCGGAGCGCCCGGCGGACGGCCACGATCTGCCCCACGTGATACGCCGTGTGATCGGCGGTCAGCAGGAGCGCGCGGAGGTACGTCTGCGAGCCCTGGCCCGTCGGCACCAGGGCCGTGAGGTCCTCGACCTCGCGGGCGAGCCGCTTCAGCCGCTCGCGATCTCGCGCGTAGGAGGCGATGCTCTCGGACCAGGCGCTCTCGGCCGGTGGCGCGGGATCCCCGGGCCAGTAATCATCCGGCCACGCCATGGTGTGGACATAACCCGCGTTCACGCAGAAGTCCAGGATGTCTGCCTGCGCGATCCGGATGTGCTCGAGGAGCTCCCAGACGGAGTAGTCGAACCCGGGCGGCCGCACCCCGCGCGCGGGCGGCGGGAGCTCCGCAACGGCCCTGTCGAAGCCCACGTGGGCGTCCTCCCAATCGAGTGCGCGCACGAGATGTTCGCGGACGACATCGGCCGGTTCGCGCATGGGTGTCTCCTGCGTGTGTGCCTGTCGAGCTGCCTCAGCCGACGAGCGGCGCACACAGCGTAGCCGATCGGCGAGCATCCGGCGGCACTCGCCAGAGCCGCTCCCCACCGCCTCAATGCCCCAATTCCCCAATCCCCCAATCCCCCAATCCCCCAATCCCTCAATGCCTCAATCCCCAATGCCCCAATGCGCCCATCGCCAATCACCCAATGATTCGCTCAATAGGCAATCCGGCAATCGGCAATGGACGCGGCCGCCGCCGGCTCTTGACGTGCCGGTTGCCGCTCTGGCACAGTCACCGACGGCGGCGGCCCACCGCCCCACCTCGACCCGGCCTCCCCCCGCGAGGCTGACTATCGAGGCAAAGGGGATCCACAACCCCGGGCCGGTGAACGTGGTTCTTCGCGGTCGCGCGACCAGCAGGCGGGGGCTGGGGGTCGTGTGGCCAGGGAAGGACCCATCATGACCCGCGCTCGAGCTCTCAAGCAGACCATCCGCGCCCGCGCTGCGAAGACCGGCGAACGCTACACCGCCGCGCGCCGCCACGTCCTGAAGGACATCGCCCGTGCCGCCCAGACTGGCCCGCGCGTTGTCGAGCGGGCCGCACCTGATGTCGCCGCGGCCCCGAAGGTCGCGCGCGAGAAGAGGGGAGCCGAGACGACGGCTGCCCCTGGGCTTGCGAAAGGCGCGGTCAGTGACGAGAAGGTCCGGGAGAAGACCGGGCACGGGCTCGATCACTGGTTCGCGGCGCTCGACCGCTTCGGCGGCGCGGCGAAAGGCCACGGCGCCCTGGCGAAGCATCTCAACGCGGACTTCGGTGTTTCGGGCTGGTATTCACAGGGCATCACCGTTGCCTACGAGCGCGCGCGGGGCGTGCGCACGCGGAACCAGCGGGTCAGCGGCGACTTCGAGGTGTCGGTGTCGAAAGTGGTGAGCGGCGATACGAAGGCCGTGGCGAAGGCCTTCACCAATCCGCGCCGGCGTGCGGAGTGGCTGGCGGCCGCGGACCCGGCACTCTCCCGCGCGCTCTCGGCCGCCGTCGCCGGGGCAGGCGTGAAGCGCTTCGTGATTCGCCCGGACGGCCTGGGCCGCTTCCGCTACAGGTCGGGCAGTGCCACGGTGCAGCTCCACGTGATACCGAAGGGCAAGGGCAAGACCTCCGTCGTCGTCACCCTGATGAAGCTGGCCGACACGGGCGCCGTGGAGGCGCATCGCGAGGCCTGGCGGGCTGCACTGGTGTCCCTCGCGGCGCATCTTGCCGCTCGGGTTGCTCATTGAGCGATTGCTGATTGCTGATTGAGCGATTCATTGAAGATTGGGTGATTGGTGATTGGACATTAGATTGAGTGATTGCGCGATTGAGGCATCGGGTGATTGGGTCCTCATTGCCGCGAGCGGCGGACCGTTCGGGGTGGCTGACTGTCGGATCGAGCCTTGGCTGAAACCAATGACACCATCAGCATCACGAATCATCCAATCATCCAATCATCCAATCATCCAATCATCCAATCGCCCAATCGCCCAATCACCCAATCCAATGCGCAATGATCGAATCGCGCAACCATCAATGAATCGCCCAATTGGCAATCAGCAATCGTCAATGGACACGCCTCACTACCTTCCCACCACCACGAACACGGCCCGCTCAGGGTCGTAGTACTTCGAGGCGGCGGCGTTGAGCTGCTCCAGCGTCACTGCCTTGATCCGCTCGCCGAACGACTGCAGCCCCTTCGGTCCCTGGCCGAGCGACGCGAGGTCGGCGACGGCGGCCGAGGCGGCGGCCGGCGTCTCGAAGCGGAAGAGCAGGCGTCCGAGCGCGAAGCCCTTCGCCTCGTCCAGCTGCGCCGCGGTCAGTCCGCGCGTGGAGAAGTCGGCGAGCGCGGCGCGCATGCGCGCCACGGCCTCGCGCGACAGCACGGCGTCGGTCGTGACGAGCAGCGGCCCCGTGCCGCGGTGCGGCCACAGCGAGGCGTAGACCGCGTAGGCGATCCCGGTGTCCACGAGCCGCTCGCCGAGACGTCCCGCATAGCCGGTCTCGCCGAGGAGGTAGTTCAGCAGGCTCAGCGCGGGATAGTCCGCCGAATCCGCGGCTGCGGCGGGCAGAGCCACCGTGATGCTGGCCTGCTCCTTGTGCGGCATCGGGATGTGGACGTCTCGCCCGCCGCCTCCGGGCACGGGGATATCCCCGGAGGTCAGCGAGACGACGCGACCTCCGGTGGCGGTGCCCGCGGGTGGGGTGGACGCGCGCCACTGGCCGAACGCCGCGGTGACGGCCGCGGCCGCATCGCGCTCGCTCACGCCGCCGGATACCACGACAGTGGTGCCGGCCGGATGGTAGCGAGCACGATGAAACCGGGCCACATCGTCGACCGTGATCGAGGTAAGGCTGGTACTCGTTCCCTGGACCGGACGGCCCAGCGGGTGAGTGGCAGGGAACAGCGCGCTCCACGCGGCGTCGTTCGCGCGCCACCGCGAGTCGTCCTGGAGCGAACCGGCGTCGTCTGCCAGGCCGTCGCGCGCGCGTGTGATCGTCTCGGTGCCGAACTCGGGCCGCGCGAGCACATCCGCCAGCGCCGTCAGCACGGCCTGCAGGTCGTCCCTCCGCATCGTGGCGGTCCACTCCACGAACGCGCGATTGTCGAACGGCTCGTCGAGCGAATTGGCCGAGCCCTGAATGCGGATGCCACGCGCACCAAGCTGGGCCGCGTGGGCCTCGGCCGCTCGTGCGGTGATGGCGCGGGCCGCCACCATCGCGAGTCCTTCCCGCCCGCCGGGATCGGCCAGCGCGCCGGCCGCGACGCGCACGCGGACGTGGACGATGTCACCGCCGAGCGGCGCCACGCCGACGGTCAGTCCATTGGGTAGCGTCGTCAACGACACCGATGGCAGCGTCGGCAGATCGAGGCGGGGCGCCGGCGGCGTCGCGGTCCCGGGATGCTTCTGCGCAATCTCCTCCGGCGGCGCCTTGGCTCCCTCCTGCTGCGCTGTCGCATCCTGCCCTGACGGTGTCCTCGCGGCTTCTGCCTTCGGAACGAACCAGCCGACATTCCGCCGATCCGCGGCGAAGAGCTCGGCCGCCAGCGCGCGCACGTCCGCGGCCGACACTGTGCCGACCGCGTCGACGATGCGGGGCAGCAAGGTGTAGGAGCCGATGCCCTCGAAGCGGGCCAGGCGATCGGCGATCGCGCGGTTGCTGTCGTCACGGAGAGCGAACGCTGCGAGCACCTGCTGGACGGCGGCGGCCACCTCGGTGTCCGTGATGTCCCGCCCCGCGGCCGCCAGCGCGCGATCGAGCGCGGCTTCGACCTTCGCAAGGTCCGCGTCCGGGCCCGCGCTCACGCCGATGGCGTGCAGCCCCGGGTGCTCAGAGAGCTCCACTTCCGTCGAGACGCCGTAGGCGAGCCCCGTGCCGACCAGGGCGGTGTGCAGACGGCTGCCGGGTCGCGCGGATGCGCGCCCCTCCGCCTTCCCGCCGGCAAGCACGGCGTCGAGCACCAGCAGCGTGGGATACCGCGCGTCGCTCACCGCCGGAGCGTGCACGAGCAGCTCGAGGTGGCTGGCCGACCCCGGGCCGCGGTGCACGATGCGGCGTGCGCCGGTCTGCTCGGGCTCCACGGTGCGCAGCCGTGTCGGGCGTCCATCGCCCGGCGCATCGGCGAAGTGCTTGCGGACCAGCGCCAGCGCCTCGGCCTCGTCGAACCGCCCGACGATGACGAGCACCAGGTTGTTGGGCGCGTAGTGGTCGCGATAGAAGCGCTCGAGATCCGCCGGCGTGACCGTCTGGAGATCCGAGACCCAGCCCATGATGGGCGAGCCGTAGGGATGCGCCACCATCGCCGCGCGCCGCAGCCGGTGCTCCGCCATCGTGTAGGACGGCGAGTTCTCGTACTCTCGGAGCTCCGAGATGACGCTCGTGCGCTCCAGTTCCACGCTCTCCGCATCGAAGAGCACGTGGCGCATGCGCTGGCGCTCCATGAAGACGAGCCAGTCCAGGTACGCGCTTGGCGCGTGCGCGTTGTACACCGTCTGGTCGTAGGAGGTGTAGCCGCCCCATCGGCCGCCCCAGCGGAGCACCTGGTTGGTCAGATCGCCCTTGTTGATGCGTTCCGTCCGGCGGAACGCCATGTGCTCGATGTAGTGCGCCGATCCGGTGGCGCCTGGCCACTCGTTGCGGCTGCCGACCTTGTAGAGGGCCTGCACCGAGACGATGGGCAGCGTGCCGCGCTGGAGCAGCAGCACCGTCAGCCCGTTCTCGAGCGTGACGCGCCGGACACCATCCGTCCAGTGTGACGTGGGTGTGCGCTGGTGCGAGCGGGTGCTGGCGGGTGCGGGCGGGTGCGCACGGGGGCTGGCCGGTGCGTCGGGTACGGGCACGCCCGTGGCCGGCGTCAGGGCCGCAGGCCCGGACTGAACCAGGCCCAGGCACGCGATGACAAACGCCGTGACGAAGCGCATGCCTCGCATGATAACAACGGCCGACGCCTGCCTTCCCGGCCCCGGTGACGGATTGAAAAGTCGGCGGACCGCTTTCCGCTGGTGCTGTCGAGCCGATGTGTGATGTTTCGCGGGCCCGGCGCACATGGCTGCGCCTGGCGCTGTTGACGGTGGCGGCAGGGGCGATGACCGTGCACGTCCTGGCACAACCCGACCAGCCACGTGCCGCCGCGCCCGATCCCGGAGGCGTGCGGAACCTCGACGCGAGGGTCGGGCTCCGGGGGCTCCACGTGTTCGTGCCGCGCGAGGCGCAGCAGGCGGAGGTCAACGACCTGCGATCGGTGATGCCGGATCTGCGGGCGGAGTTCGATCAGGCGACCGGCGCCACGCGGTCGCTGTGGAACGCAGGCGGCTATCTCACGCCGGCCGACGGCCGCGCTCCGCGCGCGGTTGCCGAGGATTTCGTGGCGGCCCGCGCCACGCTTCTCGGCCTGTCGGACGCCGACGTGGTGGACGTCGAGCTCACCGACTCGCTACACTCGCGCCTCACCGGCGTCACGCACCTCTACTACCGGCAGCGTCTGGGTGGCATTCCCGTCTACAACGCGCAGCTGCAGTTCAACATCACGAAGGACGGGCGCATCCTCAGCATCAACAACTCGTTTCTCCCGAGCCTCACGGCGTCCGTGCCCACGCTGCGGCCGGCCATGGATGCGGCGTCGGCGGTGGCATTCGTGGCGGAGCACCTCGGTGTCGATGGCGTGTCCCCCGAGGTCAGGGCCTCGTCACCGGGTGAACGGCAGGACACCAGCCTCGCCGCACCGGAGCTGTCGGCCGAGCCCATCGGGGCGCAGCTGATGCTCCTGCCGATCCAGCGCGGCGAGGCGCGGCTGGTGTGGAACCTGCAGGTGTGGACGCTGGACGGCCAGCACGCGTTCGACTTCACCGTGGATGCGGAGACCGGTCACATCTGGACGCGGATCGACTGGGCGGCCGCCGATCAGTACCGCGTGTACCCGCGCCCGGTGCAAAGCCCCGGGCATGCGACGCCCGTGGGCACACGCGCGCTCGTCTCTGCTCCGGCCGACGCCACCGCGTCGCCGTACGGCTGGCACGACACCAACGGCGTGGCCGGCGCCGAGTTCACGACCACCGAGGGCAACAACGTCTCCGCCTATGCCGACGTGGACGCGGACAACCTGCCGGATACGGGCAGCCCGCCCGACTGCGGCGCGAGCATCGAATGCGACTTTTCGATCTTCCTGACGCTGTCGCCCGCGTTCTACAAGCCCGCCGCGGTCACGAACCTGTTCTACTGGACCAACCTCGTGCACGACATCCAGTACCGATACGGCTTCGACGAGGCGGCTGGCAATTTCCAGGTGAACACCTACGGGCGTGGCGGCGCTGGCGCCGACAGCGTGCGCGCCGAGGCGCAGGACGGGAACGGCATCAACAACGCCAACTTCGCGACGCCCCCCGACGGCCAGCAGCCGCGCATGCAGATGTACGTCTGGAGCCACACCTCGCCCTATCGCGACGGCGACCTCGACTCCGGCATCATCGTGCACGAGTACGGGCACGGCATCTCGAACCGGCTGGTCGGCGGTCCGAGCAACGTCAGCTGCCTCGGCAACGCCCAGCAGCCCGGCGAAGGTATCAGCGACTGGCTGGCCCTCGTCTACACCGCGCGATCGACCGACTCCGCGTCGCTGGCCAGGGGCATTGGCAGCTATGTGACGGGTGAGCCGGCGAGCGGCACGGGAATCCGCGGCTTGCCCTACACCATCGACAACTCCGTGAATCCGTGGACGTACGCCTCGATCACTTCGATGTCCGGCCCGCACGCGGTCGGCTCGGTGTGGGCGCAGGGGATGTGGGAGGTCTACTGGGCGCTCGTCAACGCGTACGGCTTCAGCCCGGATCTCCACAACGCCACGGGCGGAGCGGGGAACCAGCGCGCGATGCTGTACCACAACGAGGGCTTGAAGTTCACGTCGTGCAGCCCCGGCTTCACCCAGGTCCGGGATGGCATCATCCAGGCCGCACAGCTCATCAACGGCGGCGCCGACGTCTGCCGGCTCTGGTTCGCCTTTGCCGGCTGGGGGCTGGGCGCCAACGCCGTCAACCCCTCGCCCTCCTCGACGAGCGGCGTCGTCAATGGCTTCAACGTGCCGGCGGCCTGCGGGGGCACGGCGAACCCGGGCATGTCGATCAACGACGTGGCCGTTGTCGAAGGCGACAGCGGCCCGACGACGGCCACCTTCACGGTGTCGTTGTCGCATCCGTCGCTCGGCGATTCGCAGGTGTCGTATGCCACGGCGCAGGGGACGGCCACGGTCCCGGTGTTCATCTTCACCGCCGCCGAGGCGACGGACATTCCGCCGTCGGGCGCCGCGTCGCCCTATCCGGTGACGCTGAACGTGTCCGGTGTGCAGGGAGAAATCACCAGCCTCGCGGTGCGGATCAACGGCCTGAGTCATTCCGAATCGCGCGACCTCGACCTGCTGCTCGTCGGCCCTGGCGGGCAGGCGTCGATGTTCATGTCGGACCTCGGCCAGGGCATCGTGAACAATGTCACCCTCACGTTCCGGGACGGGGCACCCGATCCGCCTCTCGAACTGGTCAGCGGCACCTATGCGCCGACCAACCGGGACGACGGTCTGTCCGATGCCATGCCTGCGCCGGCGCCTGCGGGGGACTTCGGGACCGCCCTGTCGGTCTTCAACGGGTCCGACCCCAACGGCACATGGCGGCTGTACGTGTTCGACGACGGTTCGGGCTGGTCGGGGGAGCTGGATGGATTCAGCCTGCTGATCACGCCCACGATCGGTCCGGACTTCGTCCACGCCACGGGCCAGGTGTTCTTCCCGGCGGGTACGACTTCCCAGACGGTGAGCGTGGCCGTCAACGGCGACACGATCATCGAGCAGGACCAGACCTTCTTCGTGAACCTGTCGAACCCCATCAATGCCACGCTGGTGGATGCGCAGGGGATGGCGACCATCCTCAACGACGATGGCCTGCCGACGACTGTGGACGACAACTACACGACGGCGTTCAACACGCCGCTGGCCGTGGGCGCACCTGGCGTGCTGGCCAACGACAGCAGCAACGGCGGCGGCGCCCTGTCGGCGCAGCTGCTGACGAACGCATCGCACGGCGTGGTGAGCGTCAACGCCAACGGCAGCTTCAGCTATACGCCCGACGGAGGGTTCGTGGGCGCCGACGCGTTCACCTACCGCGCCGTGAACGGCATCGGTCCCGGCACCGTCGCGCAGGCCACCATCGTCGTGCAGGACGCGACCACGGTGCAGGCGCCGTACAACCTGCGCGTGGATTCGGTCGTGGGGACGACGGTGACCTTGCGGTGGGACGTGCCGTCCATCGGGCCGAGGCCCGCCGGGTTCGTTCTCGAGGGTGGCGTTGGTCCCGGCGACGTGCTGGCGAGCCTGCCGACGGGCAGCGATGCGCCGGTGTTCACCTTCACGGCGCCCACCGGGTCCTACTTCATCCGGATGCACGGGGTGCTGGGCACGGACAGGAGCCCGGCCTCCAATGAGGTGCCGCTCCACGTGAACGTGCCGGTGGCGCCCTCGGCGCCGGCCGGCCTCACCGGGCTGGTGGATGGTTCGGCGCTGTCGTTGGCCTGGACGAACACGTTCGCGGGCGGACCGCCGAGCGGGCTCGTGCTGGACGTGAGCGGGTCGATCGTCACGTCCATCCCGATCGGGCTCTCCGAGCGCTTCTCGTTTGCCGGTGTGCCGGCAGGCACGTACACGCTCAGCCTGCGTGCCACAAACGCTGGAGGCTCGAGCCCGAATTCGAACGCCGTGGCGCTGACGTTTCCGACGGCGTGCTCAGGGGCGCCGCAGCCGCCAGCCAACTTCGTGGGATTCCGGATCGGGCGTACGGTGCACGTGGTGTGGGATGCGCCGACGAGCGGGCCGGCCGCGACGGGCTACGTGCTGAGGGTGTCAGGGGCCTACGCCGGGAGCATCCCGACCGCGGGACGATCGGTGAGTGGAACGGTTGGCCCGGGCACCTACCACCTGAGCGTTGCGGCCACCAACGCGTGCGGGACGAGCGTGGCGACGCCTGAGCAGACAGTAACCGTGCCCTCCCCATGACGCTCGTCACAGCCTGAACCACGGACGATCTCCTCTACCTCATCTGACGCGACGGTCTCTCTCCTGGTAACGGGCCGCGGCTATGACCACGGTCATAGGCGACGCCGACCCCTTGAGCGACAAGGGAGGCTGGACCCTCGGGGAAGGAGAGAGTCATGGACCCGATCAGGCACCTGCTCGACGAGCACGCCCTCATCATGAACGAGATGGCCGCCCTTCGCGCGGCGGCTGAGGACCTCGCCGCCCGTGGCGACGACGCGGTGCCGGACATCCTGCCCGTGCTGCGGCGGATTGGCGAGGTCATGGAGACCCGGCTGGAATGGCACGCGCGAAAGGAGGAAGATACGCTCTTCCCGGCCATGGAGCGTGTCATCGGCGTCGAAGGGCCGACCGCCGTCATGCGCATGGAACACGAAGACCTGCACGGCCAGGGCCGGCTGCTGCGCGCCACCCTCCGCGAGCTCAACGAGGTGGAGCACCCGCGCATCGAGGCGACGCGCGAGCAGTTGCGGTGGTCGCTGGCCGAGGGAGGCAGCGCGGATGTGTTTCGAGAGCTCTCGGGGCAAATCCTCCAGCTCATCGACATGCACTTCTACAAGGAAGAGCAGATCCTCTTTCCGATGGCCGAGCGGCTGCTCGGGCGCGCGGGGCTGGACGAGGTGGGCGCCGCGATGGCGGCATTCGACGAGGCGGAGACGGACGCCCGTCGATGCCTGACCGCCGATCGCTGATTCCCCCGGCGACGCTGCCGCTGGCCTATTTCGGCCTGGCGCACCTGGCGCTTGCCGCCGCGTTCGCGGTGCTGGCCGTGGACCCGGGCCTGCCGATCGCCCCCGGCGCCGCCGCGCGCTTCTTCGCCCTCCTGCACCTCGTGACGCTGGGCTGGATCTCCGGCTCCATCCTCGGCGCCCTCTACATCGTCGGGCCACTCGCGCTGGGCGTGCCGATGCGCGCGGGCGTCGGGGACTCGGTCGCGTGCGGCGCGTTTGCCGTTGGCCTGGCCGGCATGGCCGCCGGATTCTGGTCGAGCCGTTTCGATGTCGTAACGGCCGGAGCGGCCTGCGTCATCGGGGCGATGACCTGGGTGGCGGCTCGGATACTCGGCGGGCTCAGGCACGCGCGCCTGCCGAAGGGTGTCTCGCTCCACGTCGCGCTCGCCTTCCTCAACGTGGCGCTGGCCGGGCTGGCGGGCCTCGTCATGACGCTCGACACGATGGGGCTTCATCTGTCGTCCCGGCCCCTGCGGTGGAACGTGGCGCACGCCCACCTCGGCGTGCTCGGGTGGGCCTGCATGATGATCTTCGGCGTCGGCTACCGGCTCGTGCCGATGGTCATCCCTGCCGCGATGCCCACGGGCCAGTCGCTCGCCGTCAGCGCCGTCCTGCTGCAGGCCGGCGCGCTCGGCCTTGCGGGAGCCCTCGTCGGAGGCTGGGACGTGCGTCCGTGGGGCGTGCTCGTTCTCGCGGCGTTCGCCAGCTTCTTCGCCCACGTCCTGGCGATGCTGCGGGCACGGCGCCCGCCGCCAGCGGACCTGCCCAGGCCCGACTGGTCCACGCGCCACACGTTCCTCGCCCTGTCGTATGGAGTGGCGGCCGCCGTGCTCGGCGCGGTGCTCTCGTCCGGCGAGGGGGCGTCATCGCTGATCTGGGCCTACGGCATCACGGGCCTCGTGGGCTTCGTCTCGCAGCTGGTCGTGGGCATCCAGGGCCGCCTTCTGCCCCTGCACGCCTGGTATCGCGAGATGGAGCGGCTTGGGGGCGAGCCGCCGCCGATCTCGGCCCACTCGCTTGCATCGCTTCCGGCGGCCCGCGCCACGTTCCTGCTGTGGATGTTCGGCGTGCCGCTTCTCTGCGCCGGTTTCATGATGCGAGAGGCGTCCCTGGTGGCTGGCGGGGCAGCGCCGCTGCTGGCGGCTACGCTCGTGAACGCCTGGCACGGCTGCACCATCCTTGCCCGGGCCCACGGGCGATCGGCCCGCGAACCGGCCTGACTCACCGGATCAGCGTGTCGAGCGTGACCGAGGCGAGCGTGGCGCGGATCCCTTCGTCCACTTCGTCGAACAGCCGCTGGATCGCGTCGGTGTCCGGCGGTCTCGTCGTCGATTCGGCCCGCGCGTCCAGCAGATGGTGGCCGGGCGTTCGCAACGAGTCGAACACCGACACGACGTCGAGCACCGTGATCTCGGTGCGGGGCCTCGCGAGGCGATACCCGCCGCCGATACCGCGCGTGCCCACCGCGATGCCGGCCCGCACGAGCTGCTGGAAGACCTTGGCCAGCGCCGCCGCGGGAATGCCGTGCGGCTCCGCGACCTCGGCCACGGTCACGGGCCTGTCGCCGGCCCGTGCCATCTCGACCGCGGCGTAGAGCGCGTAGCGCGAGAACTTGCTGAGCATCATCGGTCGGCCCTGGCTTGCGTGGCCTTCAGGTCGAGGTCGAGGCACAGGCGCTGGGCCATCACGAAGCCCTCGTGGCGGAAGAAGGCCAGCAGATCGTGGCTGTCCCACCCGGCTTCGGTGCGCAGCGTGGTGATGCCGAGACCGAGCAGGTTGGTCCGGAGCTGCGCGAGCAGGGAGGCGGCCACGTGGTGGCCGCGGAAGTCGGGATGCACGTCGATGACGTCCAAAACGGCCACGCGCTCGGTGACGCCGAACTCGCCGTAGAAGACGCGCGCGAGCAGGAAGCCGACGAAGATGCCCTGGAGCTCCGCGGCGAGCGACACCGTGATGCCGGTGTCCGACAACGCCTGCTTCAATTTCAGCTTGAAGAACTCGTCGCGCCGCCGGCCCACGTTCTTCGCGTCGAGCCGGATGACGGCCTCGAGGTCCGACGGCCGGAGGTTGCGCACGACGATGTCGGTGGTCAGTGGATCGATCGCGTCCATGTTCTCTCCCCGGTTCCTATCCGATCAACTGTCCGCCATCCACCCGCAGCACCTGACCCGTGATGTGCCGGCTCGCCTCCGAGCACAGGAACAGCACCGCCGCGGCGATGTCGTCTGGCCGCCCGAGACGCCCGAGCACGGCTTCGGCCAGTGCTCTCTGGCGCAGGTCGTCCGGAAGTTCCGCGGTCATCGCGGTCTCCGTCCAGCCCGGCGACACGATATTCACCCGGATGTGATGTCGGCCCCACTCGCGCGCAGCCGTGCGGCCCAGGGCGATGAGGCCGGCCTTGCTGGCCGCGTAGTTGGCCTGCCCCGCCTTGCCCCGCTCGCCGTTGATGGAGGAGACCAGCACCACGCTTCCACCGCCGGAGGCTCGGAGCGGAGGCCCGACGCTTCTCAGCAGGAAGAAGGCGGAGTCGAGGTTGGCCGCCAGCACGGAGCGCCAGTCGTCGTCGCTCAGGCGCGTGAGCGGTCCATCGCGCGTGATGCCGGCGCAGTGCACGACGATGTCGATCTGTCCAACCCTGGCGGCTGCGGCCTCAACGGCTGCCGCCACGCTGGCGCTGTCCGTCAGGTCGCACGCGATGGACTCGGCGCCGGCGGGCGGCGGGTGTCCGTTGCGATCGATCGACACCACCTCGGCGCCAGCCTCGAGCAGCCGCGCGCACACCGCGCGGCCGATGCCGCCGCCACCGCCTGCGACGATGGCACCGCGATCCTGCAGGGGGAGAGCGGTCATGCGGCACTCGGTGGAAGGGCGCGCCCGCGCTCGGCGAGGCGGCGCACGCGGTAGGCGCCCCAGAGCGCGGCGCCGATGGCCCCGGCCAGCGCGGACTGGGCATGGCAGCAAAACTCCACCGCGGCCTTCTGTGCGGCAGCGGCTTCGGTGAGCGCCGCCATCAGCCCCTCGTCTGCCGCGAGGCCGCCCGTGACGAGCACCACACCCGTCACGCCAGACGAGGTGACGAGCTTCAGGTAGCGGCCCGCCATCGACTGGTGGATGCCCCGGAGGATGTTGGGAATGGTGATGCCGCGCGAGACCATGTTGATGACGTCGGTCTCCGCCAGCACCGCGCAGATGGACGAGCAGGCCTCGGGCTTGTCACCCGTGGTCGACAGCCGCCCGATCTCCTCGAGCGTGACGCCGAGGTAGCGCGCGATGTTCTCGAGGAACTGCCCCGATCCCGAGGCGCACTGGCTGGTCATCCGGTAGCCCAGCACCTTCGCGCGCTCGTCCATGCGGACCGCGCGGGTGTGCAACGCGCCGATGTCGATGACGGCGCGGGCCGCCGGCTCGAGGAAGAGCCCGCCGCGCGCGTGCGTGGTCATGCCGTAGAAGTGCCCGGTGCGGAACCGCACGCCTTCGCCCTCGCCGGTCGTGGCCACGTAGGCCACGTCGGCGCGCGGCAGGCCGAGGTCGGAGATCACCGAGTCGTAGATGCCGTCCACGACGGCCAGCGGATCCCGCCGGCGGATGCGCTCGACGACGCCCGCGAGCAGGCGCTCGCCGCCCTGGCCGTCGGTGTCCATGGCGACCACCTTGATGGCAGCCGATCCCACGTCGATGCCCGCGGTGATCATGACGGCTCCCCGGGAGCCTCGCCGTCCGCCTGAGGCTCCCGATGGGCGGCGCGCAGCGCGAAGAGCGCCGCGCCGAGCGCGCCGGTGTAGATGGAATCGTCCGAGATGTTCACCGTGCGGGCGCCGTAGTTCTCCTCGACCAGCTCGCAGAGCGCCGAGACCCCGGCCTGGTTGCGCGCCACGCCTCCCGTGAACGTGAACTCGTCCCTCACGCCGCCCGAGCGCGCCAGCAGCGACATGGCCCGGAGGATGATGGCGCGGTGAAGCCCGGCGAGGATGTCCTCCCGCTTCTCGCCGAGCGACAGCCGCTCGCGCAGCTCCGCCCCGGCGAACACGGTGCACGTGGAATTGATGCGCACGGGCGCCGACGACTGGCTCGCGATCGGGCCCAGCTCGTGCAGGCCCAGGCTCATCTCGTCGGCGATGTAGCCCAGGTAGCGGCCGCAGCCCGCCGCGCACCGATCGTTCATCTGGAACGATGTGACGATGCCATCCTCGTCCACCTGGATGGCCTTGGTATCCTGCCCGCCGATGTCGAGCACGGTGCGCGTGCCCGGGTACATCGCGTGCGCCCCGAGACCGTGGCAGAGGATCTCGGATCGGATGTGCCCCTCTGGAAACGGAAGGCGCGCGCGCCCGTAGCCGGTGCCGACGCTGCCGATCTGATCGAGGGACGTGGACGCCACGCGCGCGACCGCCGGGGCCAGCGCGGGATCCGCGTCCGTCAGCGCGCCCAGCGCCACCGCGGCGTGCTGGTCGAAGTGCCCCGCGGCCTCGGAGGAGTTCTCGACGTCGAGGATGGCCTTGTCGAAGAGCCCGGCCAGCAGGTCGAAACCGACGCCGGTGGCGCGGGCCTCATCCTCGGCCAGGGCCAGGTAGCGGCTGCCGGCGAGGTCCCGGAAGAAGTCGCTCTTGCGCCGGGCGCCCTCCGCGTAGAGATCGTCCACCTCCTCGTCCATGCGCGCGAGGATGCGGTCCACGATGGCGGCGGCGCCGGGCGGCCTGGTCAGCAGCCGCGACAGGAAGCGGTGCAGCTCTCGGTCGAGGACGCGCAGCTGCGAGCGGTACTGCTCGGCCCGGAATCGGCGCTCGAGCGCCGCAATCTGGGCGGGCACCTTCCCCGGGTCGCGTGCGACGGCCTGGAACTCGCCCGCGATGAGCGAGAAGCGCGTGTTGATGAGCGCCTCGCTGAGCGCCACCTGGCAGGCCACGTCGTAGTTGCTGCGCGAGTTCGTGATGCCGCGGCCCAGCACCGCGCCATCCTCGCCGAGGACCACGGCCTTCGTCGTGGTCGATCCGAGGTCGATGCCGACGGTGTAGTTCATGAGGCCGCCCCCAGCCGCTTCTGGTCGAGCATCTGGAAGTACGACTCGAGCCGGTTCTTGATGTTGGCGGCCGAGAAGTAGCGCGGGTCCACGAGGTCGCTCTCGATGAACCCTCCCGGCCGGCCGGAGCGGGCCTCGACCTCGCGCAGGATGTGCAGCTGGCCCGCGCTGAAGGAGTTGCAGCTCTTCACCGAGTTGATGAGGAAGCCGTCCGCCCGGTACTCGGTCACGTAGCGGGTCAACAGATCGATGCGCGTCGGCAGGTTCAGGTTGGTGTAGCAGCCCAGGCAGTACTCCGCCAGGGTCTCGAGCGGGCGGTCGGGGTCGTGGCGGAACCCGAGGTCGTACACGCCGCCAACCTTCGAGTAGGTGGATGCCACCGCCACGGCGCCCTCGTCCGCGAACATCTTCCAGAACTGGCGGAAGCTGGTCCAGTTCGGCGGGCCCTCGACGACGACGCGGAACCGCTCGCGATCCATCTCGCCGTCGGGCGTGACCGGGCCCTTGCCCTCCCGCATGCGCTCCGCGATCTCCTCGCGCAGCTCCCGGTAGTACTGCACCGCGTCCTCGGTGCCCCGGAACGCGCTGAAGATGGGCCCCACGTAGTAGACGGCGCCGAAGTAGGCGTCGATGGGCGAGGGCACGTGCTTCGCGGACTGCAGCACCCATACGAGGTCGTCCTCGGCCTGCGCCGAACGGGCCAGGAGCGCCTTCAAGCGGTCCTCGTCGTAATTCCGACCCGTGATCTCCTCGAGCTTCGGAATGACGGCCGTCTTCAGCTGGTCGACGACGTAGGTGCGCATGGCCTCGGTGATGCGGCCGTCGGCCTGGTAGGGCACGTGCAGCATCGCCACCGGGCTGTGATACTCCTCGCGCAGCAGCTCGAACCACTTCATGAACGTGAAGCAGCCCGTGTAGGAGAGCAGCAGCAGGTCGGGCGTGGGCAGGCGCTGGCCCGTCGGGCCCACGTTGCCCGACTTCATCATCCCGATGTCGCTCTTGACGTAGGTGCAGACGTCCTCGGAGTGCCCGAGCTTCTCGGCCATCGCGATGTACTCGGCCGTCTTGCCGCGCATGGCCGACTGCAGGGCATTGATCTCCGGCAGCACGGGGAGCACGTCGAAGCTGAGGAGCAGCTCCGTGAGGTTGCCCGGGACGAAGGTGTAGGCCGAGCGCGCACCGGTCTCCGGCGCGGCGGCCAGCCGGTCGAAGTGGCGCGCGATCATCGCCTTCTGCCGGACCTGGCTGCTGTCCTTCTGCGCGGGCGGCGGGGTGACGGGTGCTGGGCTCATACTCCGCTCCAGAGCTTGATGGAGTCCGCGAAGGTGCCGGCCTGCTCGCGGATCACCTGGAACTGGCCGCTGTTCTCGGCGTACTTGAACGCGGTCCACGGGACGCCGGCGCGCTCGGCCGCACGCACGGCCATCGGCTGATCCAGCAGCGCGGGGTCGCAGAAGGAGGGCGCGCAGAAGAGCACGCCCTCGGCGCCGCTCTCCGCGAGCCGCTGCTCCAGCTCCGCGCCCTTCACGCCGTCGGCGATGTAGCGCGTCGGGCTGGCCACCGCATCGGTGAGGAACGCCTCCACGAGCCGCTGCAGCGGGTCGCCGTCCAACGGGATGTCGGAGCGGATGAAGCGGTGCACCTGCACGAAGTCGTCGTCCACGATGTAGCAGCCCGATCGCTCGAGCGTCTTGATGAGCGCGAGCGGCGGCTGCTCGCAGAACGAGCCGGCCACGAGCACGCGCGCCTGGTCCTGCGGGCGCCGCGATTCGTCCGATTCGGCAAGCTCGAGGTACTCGGCAAAGAGCGGCGTCGCTTCCTCCACCGGCAGGAGCAGCGCCGCACGCAGGACGACGTAGAGCTCGGCGGTCGGCACTTTCCAGGGCTCGCGCCGGCGAAGGGCGTAGAGATCCCTGACAAGGCGCCGGTTCTCGTTGTAGAGGGCAATCGACTGGCGGAGGGCGTCATCGGTGAGGGGCCGCGCTCCCCTGGCCTCGAGCGCCCGCGCGAGCATTTCGAGATCGCGGCGGTAGAACGCGCCGCCGATGGCGGGGTCGAAGTTCTGCGGCACGTCGAGGTAGTGCACCAGGACGTGAGGGAAGAGCATCTGCCACATGCCGGAGAGGTTCCGGATGACATCGCAGATGGCCGGGAAGATGAGGCCGTCCAGCGCGTCGTAGCTGCCGTTGAGGCCCAGCTCGATGGTGCTGCGGGGCAGGTGGCAGATGTAGCTCTGGTAGTACGCGTCCCCCTTGATGATCTCGAGGTCCGGCCGCCCGCCCATCAACCCGACCGGCAGCACGCCCTGCGCGTGCAGCAGCTCGCGGGGCACGTAGATAGGGAGGAATCCCACCGCCAGGCCGCCCGTGCGCGTCTTCCACTCGCTGACGGCGGAAAGCGCCTGGTCGCGGAAGAGCGCGTCCGCGCGCTGCACGAGGTTGGAGAGGCGCGGATCGGGGGTCATGCGTCCCTCCACACGGCCGGCCGCCGCTCGACGAAGGCGTTGAGGCCTTCGAGGGCGTCGGTCGTGGACATCAGGCCGTCCAGATAGAGGCGTTCGACCTGCGGCAGTTCCTCCGCCAGCCGCGCGCGAAGCGATGCCCTTGCCGCGCGCACCGCGTAGCGAAGGCTCGAGGCCGACTTGGGCAGCAGGTGCGTGCGGGCCCAGGCCAGAGCGGCCTCGGCCGGATCACCCTCGGTGACTTCGTCCACGAGCCGGAGCCGCAGGGCCTCCTGGGCTGTCACGGATCGTCCCGAGAGGCAGAGATCGTCCGCGGCGCCGCGGCCCACGCGCTCGGCCAGCACGATGGAGGCGACCGGCGCGAAGACGCCCAGCACGATTTCGGGCTGGCCCAGCTTCGCATCGTGAGCGGCGAAGACGCGGTGGCAGAGCGAGACGAGCTCCAGCCCGCCGCCGAGGCATTGCCCCCGAACCGCCGCGAGCACCGGCACCGCACTGTCCAGCATCGCGAGGAGCGCGCCGTGGAAGCGCGCGAGCATGGAACCCACGTGCGGCGGCAGATGCTCCTGCACGCTCGCGCCAAAGGAGAAGTGCGGCCCCTGGCCCTGGAGCACGATGGCCTTGAGATGCGGGGCCGCGGCGGCCTCGCGGAAGAGCGCCGCCAGCGCGTCCATCGCCGCGGCATCCAGCACGTTGCCCTTCGACCCGCCAATGGCCACGCGCCAGGTGGCGCCGCCGTCGAGTGGTTCCACTGCCAGCGGACCCGTCCCCATCGTCATCTCCTCGATGCCGCGGTGCGGCGCGCGGTCGTCCCCTTCGTGTCCTGCGGGGCATCGGCCGGCGCCTCGGCCGGCGCGAGGCCGAACTCGAGCTGCGTGAAGCTGCCGCCCACGAATCCGTTCGATCGGAAGAACGTCAGCATCGACACGTCCGTGCGCCTCACCATCGTCCGCACCGTGGGGACCCCCGCGCGGCGGAAGCGGAGGACGGCTTCGGCGACCAGCGCGGAGCCGATACCATGGTGCGCGTGGTCGGGGTCCACCCCGACCGCGAAGATCCACCCGCATGGCGACGAGCCGAACTCGAACGCACGCACATTGCCCAGCAGATAGCCGCAGAGTCGGTCACCTTCCCGTGCCGCCAGCCCGACGCCACCGCGCCCATGTCCAGAGGCGACGAACTCGGCGAAGCGCGCCTTCCAGTACTTCGCCTTGTAGCTGCCCGTGAGGCGAGCGTCGAGGCGGACGACGGCGGCAAGATCGGCCGGGGTCAGGGGGCCGACGCGCGGACCCGGGTCCTGGGCGGCCGGGGTTCTCGGGTTCTGAGGTTCTCGATTTCTGAGGTTCTGCGTCATCTGCGGCCCACGTGTTCATCTGCGGCATCTGCGTCATCTGCGGCTGCCTGGTCCGTGTCATCGGCGTCGGGCGCGGGCCAGGATCTCGTCCATCAGCGGCTCGCTCCACGTCTGGCCCCCGGCCAACCGGCGTCGGAGCAGCAGCATGTCGGCCTCGCGGCACTCCTTGCTCCCCTCGTTGAACGCGCGGAAGCCCGCCCGGGCCTCGGTCATCATGTTCAGCCCGAGCCACGAGCGGTTCGTCTCCTTGTTGCGGTCCCAGTGCTCGAGCTTGTGCTTGCGCACGCTCTCCAGCGTCTTCGACAGGCAGCCGGGGAACGTGTTGGCCAGCTTGTAGACGAGCCCGTCCACTTCGGCGTCGAGCCGAGACAGGTCGACCTCGCCCCGCGCCACCAGGGCCTTCGCCTCGTCCCGTGCGGCGCCCGACTTCATCTCGCCGTACACGATCCGGCCGCCGTCCACGTAGCGATCGGTGATGACGAACGGGTTGGGTACGAGCTGGCCATCGACCCTCAGGGCGGGCACGACGGACGTGAGCAGGCCCAGGCGATGAGCCTTGTACGCGCTCCAGTGCTCGCAGAGGGTGCAGCTCTCCATCGCGGCCTCGATGCCCACGAAGAGCGGAAGGAAATCGGTGCTGCCGCCATCCGGCGCCGAGCCGTGGCGCGGGCCTGCCTGGCCGAACACCGCCATGTCCTGTGCCATCGAGAAGTCGCACGCCATGCCGATCTCCTGCCCGCCGGCGATGCGCATGCCGTTCACGCGGCAGATGACCGGCTTGTCGCACATGAGGATGGCGCTCACCATGTCGTTGAAGAGCCGCATGTACTGGCGGTACTCCTCCGGCCGCCCGGCGTAGTACTCCGCGTACTCCGCGGTGTTGCCCCCGGTGCAGAACGCGCGCGTGCCGCCGCCGGTGAACACCACGGCCACCGCGGCTCGATCGTTGCTGGCGCGGCGTATCCCGAGGATGACGCCCTTCACCATCTCGGTCGTGTAGGAGTTGAGCTGCGTCGGGTTGTCGAGCGTGATGCGCACGGTGTGCAGGCCGGGGACCGGCGCGCCCGAGGGATCGATCAGCGGCAGTTCCTCGTAACGAATGCCGGGCACCGCGTGCGGGGCGGTGAGGTCGTGGTCCTTGAAGGTCATGATGCGCTCTCGGGGATGAGGACGAACCGGCGCGTGACGCCACCGCCGTGCAGCTCGGCGAAGACATCGTTGATGCTGGCGAGCGGCCGCCGTTCGACGAACGGGCCCAGCGCAACCTTCCCGCCGAGCACGAGATCGACGATGGCGGGGTAGTGCTCGGGCAGGCAGCCCCAGTTGCCCTGGGCCGTGGCGTCGAAGGCCATCAGGTTCGAGAGCCGCAGCTCCACCGCCTGCGGCGTGTAGCCGACCACCGACAGGTAGCCGCCGTGGCCGAGGAGCGCGAAGGCCGTGGCCTGTCCCTTCGGCGTGCCCGAGGCCTCGAAGATCTTCGTGCGCCAGGTGGGGATGCCGCGCGACTCCGCGAAGGCCTTCACCTGCTTGCGGAGCTCCTTGACGTCCATGGCGGACGGCTCGATGGTGAGCGCCGCGCCGTGCGCGGCCGCCTGTCCGAGGCGGGCCGTGCTCACGTCGATGGCTACGACCGCGGCGCCCATCGCCGCCGCCACCTGGATGCCGAACCCGCCCACGCCTCCGGCGCCGACGAAGACGGCCAGGTCGCCCGCGTCGAGCCCGCTTCGGACGATGGCCTGGTACGGCGTGGAGATGGCGTCGGCCACGACCGAGAGGTCTGCCAGCTCGACGCCACCGGGGTTGAGGGCGGGGTCGGCGAGATCCGGCACCGCGCACAACCCCCTGGCCGGCAGGCGCACATGCGTGGCGAAGCCGCCGTGGACGTCGTTGCCCGGGAAGATCTGTTTCGGGCAGACCTGCCCGCGTCCCGCCCGGCAGGCCGCGCACGCACCGCATGGGAGCACGGCGGGCACCACGGCGGCCTTTCCCAGCCAGCCCTCTGCGGCGGGGCCCGCCTCCACGACGATGCCGCTGATCTCGTGGCCGAGCGTGAGCGGGAAGGGATGGCGGGTGGGGACGCCGTCGTAGAAGAAGCCCAGGTCGGTGTGGCAGACGCCGCACCCGGCCACCTGGACGATCACCTCGCCGGCCCCGGCCGACTCCTCGCGCGATTCGCGCGACATCGGGCTGGCGGGCGCCCGGACGACCCACGACGAGACCTGCATGGGCAGCCTCTCGGGTCCGCGTGGGGACGGGCGCGGGCCTAAATAGGTATTACGGTTCCTGTTTGCCTATTTATACCCGCTGGCGCGGGGAGTCAAGCGCGACTCATGCTGACGCCCCGCCCCGCCCCGCCCCGCCCCGGCCGCGGCCGAGGCGATGCCGCGGCGTGGACCTGGCGCGTGGACGAGGTTCCCGACGGACCGCCAGCCGGACTCCACGGTGGTGCGCGTCCGGAGAAAGGGCTAGGCTGGAGGCGTGACAACGGGCAGCAGGCGGGTGGTCTGGGCCCTGGCGGGCGCCTTCGCGTTGGCGAGCGCCGGCGCCATCACGGCCCATGCCCAGCGCATCTGGGGCGGCGGCTACTATGGCCGCACGCCGCCGAAGCTCCCCACGCCCGCCACGTTCGAGGGCTCGTTCCACTTCTGCCGGATCCTCTTCACGAGCAACCGCCGCGAGAAGCAGGGCTGGCGTACCGACTACCCCGGCGCGGACATCAACTTCAGTGTCCGGCTGGCCGAGCTGACGAAGGTCCGCGTGAAGTTCGTCCCCGAGGACGGCGAAGGCGAGGTGCCCGATGCCGTGGTCGTCCGGTTGACCGACGACGCGCTGTTCCAGTGCCCGTTCACCCTGATGGAGGACGCCGGTACGGCCCATTTCAGCGACATCGAGGTGCAGCGATTGCGGGAGTACCTGCTGAAGGGCGGATTCCTGCTGGTGTCCGACTATCACGGCACCTGGGCGAAGGATCAGTTCGACGCCGAGATCGGGCGTGCCCTGCCGCGCAACGAGTATCCCATCGTGGACCTCACGCCTCCCAATCACCCAATCTGGAACACGCTCTTTCCGGTGTCGCGTCTGCCCCAGATGGCCTCGATCCAGACGTGGCGGCGGACCGGCGGCACGCTGGAGCGCTGGAACGACGATGGCGCGGGTCCCGACGCTCGAGGGATCGCCGACGCCCACGGCCGGCTGATGGTGGTGATGGTGCACAACACCGACCTGCCCGATGCCTGGGAGCGCGAAGGCGAGGACCCCGAGTACTTCTACACGTTCTCGCCGGAGGCGTATGCCGTTGGCATCGACATCCTGTTGTACGCGATGACCCACTAGAAGGCAGAAGGCACCGGCTCGACTTCTACATGAGCCAGTTCACGCCGGAGCAGCTGGCCTGTTCCTACGGGTTCCCGGCCTGGGCCACGGTTGGCTGGGCCCTCGGGGTCTGGGGCGCCCTGGCTGGCTCGGTTGGGCTCTTCCTGCGCAGGGCCTGGGCGATCTGGGCGTTCGGGGTTTCCTTGCTCGGGCTCGCGATCAGCTCGCTGTACACCGTCGCGCCCAGCGGCGGCGCGGCCTCTCAGGAGCCGACGCGGCCGGAGATGATGAGCGCGGCGCCGATCCCGACCGTGAGGATGATGGCGAACCCGACGAGCCCCACGGGGACGAACGAGAGGAAGGAGAACTGCAGCCGGCGCCCGGCGACGTCAGTGAGCCCGGCGCGCTCCACCATGCTCTGTGCCAGTGGACCCGACGTGGCCGCGGTGAGGAAGAGCGAGCTACCGGCGCACACGCCGAACGCGAGCCCGATGTAGACGGCGTCGGCCCCGAGCTGGTTCACCAGTGGTGCCGCCACTTCGAGCAGGGCGGCCATGCTCGGCCCCGCCGAGAAGAATCCCGTGGAGACGGCGGCGACGCCGACGAAGAGGGCGAGGTGCCCGGCCGGTGGCAGCGGCAGCGCCTGGAGCGCGCCGGCCAGCGTGGTGAAGAGGCCCGTCTCGCGGACGGCGCCGACCATGACGAGCAGGCCGAAGATGAAGAGCGTGGCCTCGACGTCCACCCCCTCCATCACCACGGCACGTCCGCGCGAGCCGAGGAAGAAGACCAGCAGCCCCGCGCCGAGCCAGGCGATCAGGTGCACGGGCACGCCGACGCGCGGCGGCACCAGCGTCCATGCGGCCAGCATGCTTCCCAGGGCGAGCAGGGCCGGCACGAGGAGCCGGCGCTGGAGCCGGATGCGATCGTGCAGGCCCTCCACCACCGCGACGGTAATTCGGCGGCGCAGCACGTCCACGGGGACCCCCCGCGCCGGCTGCACCACGGCCACCACGATGCCCAGGAAGAGGACGAGGCCGGCCGTGGCCGTCGGGAGCGCTAGGCGCAGGTAGGCGACGAACTCCATGGCACCGGCGCCCAGGAGCAGGACCGCGGGAAAGTCGCCAATCGGCGTCGCCGCTCCGCCCAGGTTGCACGCGACCAGCAGCGACCCGATGGTCCACCGGAGGTGGCGCTCGGTCGTGCCCGAGAGCTGCAGGATGGTGATGACGACGGGCAGCACGAGCACCAGCGCGGTGATGTTGTTGACGAGGCCGCTGATGACGAACATCGACGCCGACGCCACCGGCACGAGCAGCGCCGGCGAGGCGCCGATGCCTCGTGTCGTGACCACGGCCAGTCGCGTGAAGACATGGGACAGGGCCAGCACGCGGGACACGACGCCGAGCGCGGCGAGGATGATGAGCACGTCCCACGGGAGAGCCGCGAGGACCGCCTGAGCTCGTCCGCCTCCGAGCGCGAGTGCCAGCAGCGCAAGCCCCGCGGCCACCAGGACGATCGGCAGCCGCCGATCCGGATGCCGGGCCTGCGCGAGGATGGCCGCCGCGAAGATCACCAGCGGGACGACGGTCATACCGTCTCGACCAGGTCGGTGAAGTCGTCGGCCGGCGTGTCGATCAGCCAACGCGGGTACGCGGCCATGCGGGGACCCACGAGGTTGACACCGATCAGCCGGCGGAACTGGAGCCGCACCTCCGGGCCGTGGGCCCGGACCCAGATCGGCGCGACGACGGCACGAAAGACGTCGGCGCCGTAGACCGGTGTGACGAGCGCGCTTCGCGAGCCGGCCGCCCGCTGGAACGACGCGAGGTCGGCCAGCCTCACGCGCGGCGCCCAGCTCGCCTGCACCCGCGTCGCGTCCACGGGGAACGTGGAATCGAAGAGCGCCACCACGTCCACCTGTGGAGGGAGGCTGTCGACGACCGGCCCGAGCAGGGCGGCCTCGACGCCCACCACCACCAGGGCACGGAGGCCCTCGCAGCGGGCCAGGACACCGTCCACGCGCGGTGGTCCGAGGGGGGCACGCACGGTCAGTACGCGCCTCGCCACGTCATCCACGACGGGATAGCGGAGGCCGAGATCGTCGTGGAGCGCCTCGACGGCGGTCTCGCCCCCGGCGGCCCATGCGGCGTTGACGAAGAGCCGCGCTGCGGACCAGACGCCGAGCTCACCGGCGCACGTGCGAAAGGCCGGCTCGAAGCCGGAGAGCGGCGTGGTTGCCTCCGGCGTCATCGCCGCATCAACGCGTCGATGAGGAGCACCATCGCGGCGTTGGCCAGCGCGTGCTGCGGCGGGCCGTCGGTCAGGCACTCCACCATCGCGTCCACGGCCCAGGCGTCGTTCCCGGCGAGTCGCCGCAGCGGCGCCAGCGGCAATGGCAGGGGATAGGCTCCGTCCTCGTCTTCGTCGCCGTACTCGCGCCGCAGGTGAGGCGGGAGCCGAAGCGGCACACAAACGTGCTCGCCCACTGGTGGAGTGGTGGGCCGTACGCCCTCCAGCTCTCCGAGCAGCGAGAGCAGGATCCAGTTCACGCCGCGATGATGCACCGGGCCCTCGTCGAGGAGGCACCGCAGGACAAAGGCGCGGTCGTCCTCGTCCGGCACCCACCGGGCCAGCAGCCGGTCGATGCGGTCGCGGTCCACGAATCGCGCGAGCGTCCGGTCGCGCGCGTGATGCCGGTGGTGCGGCGGGCCGTCCCTGTGATGGAGATGGTGCGGGCGCTCGTGGTCGTCGTCGTGATGCGGCGGCATGCGGTCTCGATGCACAGCCTACCCCGATTTCCCCTCGACCCCACGCTGTGCTCGACACAGCCCCTCCCGCGCCGCATGCGCATCAGGGCCGGCGCGCGAACACCGCCAGGCTGGTGGCCACCGATCGTCCGGCCGGGTTGTCCGATGACACATTGAGCAGCTCCGCCTGCCCGGTGTCGGGATTCTGCCACGCCATGGTGGTGGACCCGCCACCATCCAGGTTGAGCGCGTTCCACACGCCGTAGTCGCGCCGGAGCATGACGGCAACCTCGTCGAGGCGCATGCCCTCGCTTCCGCCGCGCGCGTCGACGGTGAACAGCGTTACTACGCGCCGGTTCCTCGAGAGACCGATCACGGTGCGCGCCGTCACCACGTCGTTCCATGACCTGACGTTGGAGTAGTCGGATGGCCCGCCCGTCGACAGCGCGCCGCGGGGGTGCCGCGCGTCCCGATACCGGGGGATTGTTACGCGCCCGTCGGTGACGATCTGCGACGAGCCCGCGACGGTGTTCCACAGCGTGACGCGCTCGCCAACGTGCAGGCCGTCGCGTTTCGCTCGATCCCGGTGCACGATGCGTGGGCGCTGGCGCGCGTCGAAGTTCAGCGCCGGCGCATCGGCGACCAGCGCGTAGCTCTGCTCGGGCGTTTCGAACGCCGAGAAGACCCGTCCCTCGGACGCGCCCAGGCCGATGATCCAGGCGTCGGCGTCGGGCGAGGGGAACGGCAGGAAGAAATGGGCATTGATCGCCAGCTGCGCGCCCACGGCGGTCATGAACGCGAGCGTGGTCTGCCGGACCGCTTCGCGCGTGCCGCCCGGCGGCGACACCGTGAAGCGGACCCCCGGGGCTCGCGTGTCGATCTGCGCGATGTGCATGCGAAGGGGCCTCGGGGCGTGCTCGCTCCGCTCGATCAGGGTGATGCCGACGTAGGGCGACGAGCGGCGCGTATCGGCCCGGGGCGCGGCGGCCGCCAGCAGCACGGCGACGAGCGCGCCGACGATCCACCCCCCGCGGACCCCTGGATTCTGTGCTCTCACTTCTGCCTTCTACCTTCTGCCTCTGCCTTCGCCGGCTGCCTACCCGAAGAGCCGTTCGAAGTTCCCTCCGAAGATGGCAGCCTGCGCCGCCTCGCTGACCCCGATGTCCGCCAGCACCCGCCGCTGCCGTTCCTAGATGGCGCGATGCCATCCACGAGGAAAGAAGGACGAGTCGGTCCCGAAGAGCAGCCGCTCGGGCCCCACGACGGCGAGCGCCGACTCGAACACCTGCTCGAGGGTGAGCCCCGGCGCGTACTTCAGCCACCCGTTCGAGCTCGACGTGTCGAAGTACACGTTCGGGCACACGTCCGCGAGCATCAGCGCCTCGCGGAACATCCCGGCGCCGAAGTGCGGGATGACGATGGGGAGTGACGGAAAACGGAGCGCGAGGGTATGGAGGTCGAGCGGGTTGCCCTTGCTCATGTCGAAAGGGCTGGGGAGGCCGAGCTTCGCTCGGGCCCCGACGGACAGCACACCGCAGTGGACGAAGAGGATCGGCCGGCGGACGGCGCCGGAAGGTCCGCCCTCGGCGGGTGGGCGGGTTTCGCTCGCGGGGCCAAACCCTGCGACGATCCCGGCAATCCGGCCGACGCGCTCGTCGTGCAGCGAGTAGCGCTGCATGGCGGGGAACAGGCACACGCCGCGCAGGCCGCGCTCGAGCGCGCGTACAACCCGGTTCTCCGCAGACTCCTGCGTCGGGTCGAGCATGAAGTAGCCAACGAGGCGCGAGGGGTGCCGCGTGACGGCGTCCGCGACCGAATCCTCGTCGCCGGGCACGCTGGCGATGATGGCCGCGCGCGACACGCCCTGTGCGTCCATCTCGGCCACCCAGCGATCGGCGAGCGCGTCGGGAGAGATCGGATCGTCCCAGCCCAGATGCCGGATGGCGTCGGAGGTGGCCACGCCGCGCTGCGCGGCGAGCGTGCCGAAGAACCCGGGCGAGAAGAAGTGGACGTGCGCGTCGCAGATCACGGGGACATTGTAGGCCGCGCCTTCGGCGCGGTGGGCACCCGCGTGCGCACGCCGCGCGGGTGTGGGCGGCTGCTTGGCAGCCGTGTGCCTTGCCGCCTGCGCGGCTCGTCGGTGGGATTTCGTCCCCACGCGCCGAAGGCGCGGCCCTAGATCCGCCCCGTTCGCTGGTAGCGCCGCACGCTGCGGGCCCAGGCGGTGAGGAGGATGCCGCCGGCGAGGATCAATCCGACCGACAGGCCCCACCACAGCCCGGCTGCGCCCCAGCCGGCAATGAAGCAGAGGGAGTAGCCGACGGGCAGGCCCACCAGCCAGTGGGCGCCGAGGTTGGTGACCATGGGCGTGCGCGTGTCGCCCAGCCCCCGCAGCGTGCCGGTGATGACACCCTGCAGGCCGTCGAAGAGCTGGAACACGGCGGCGATGAGGAGGAGCGAGCTGCCGAGCGCCAGCACCTCGGTATCGCGCGTGAAGAGGCCGATGAGCGTCTGCGGGATGACCACGAAGAGCAGACCCGAGAACAGCATGAAGGTCACGCCAAGGGCGATGACCGTCCAGCCCGCAGCGGCCGCACCTCTGGGATCCCGCGCGCCCACCGCGTTCCCCACGCGGACCGCACCAGCGGAGGCCAGGCCAAGTGGAATCATGAACGCCACGGCCGCGATGTTGAGCGCGATCTGATGGGACGCGGTCGCGACCGGCTCGAGGCGCCCGGCCAGGGCCGTGGCGAGCGCGAACACGCCGACTTCCGCCGTGACCGTGGATGCCGCCGGAAGTCCCAGCTCCACCAGCCGCCGGATCGACGTGCCGCCCTGTGTGTGTCCCGCGCGAGGTGGCGTCGTTCCGCCTTCCGGAGAAGTCGGGCCGCCCTCGGGAGGGGTGCGTCCCTCCCCGGAAGACAGTTGCTTCGTGGCGTGAAGGGCGGCCCTGTCGGCCCACCACACGGCGCCCGCGAGCAGGCCGCTCATGTAGACGCGCGAGGCGAAGGTGGCCCAGGCCGCACCCGGGACGCCCAGCGCCGGCATGCCCAGATTGCCGTAGATGAATGCCCAGTTCGCCAGTGCGTTGACGACATTCGCGCTGACCAGGGCGAACATTACCGGCGCCACGTGATGGGTGCTCTGCAGGTAGCGCCGAAACGCCGCGTAGAGCAGCAGGAACGGCGTGCTCCCGATGACGACCAGGTAGTAGCCCTGCAGCAGGCCCATGGTTTCCGGATTGAAGCCCAGCACGGGAATCGCCGCGTAGACGGCCAGGAGGATCGCCACGAGCGGCAGCGTCGCCAGGAGGGCGAGTCGAATTCCCGCCGCCAGCCAGCGCCGGCCGAGCGCAAGGTCGCGCGCGCCATAGGCCTGCGAAACGAGCGTGTCGAGCCCGAGGAGCAGGCCCATGCCGAAGATGGCGAAGCCCAGGTGCAGCGAGTTGCCGACGCCCACCGCGCCGATGGCGGCCGGCCCGAGGGGCCCCACCATGATGGTGTCCACCAGGCCCATGGACATCCAGCCCAGCTCCGCGAGGATGACCGGGACGGCCAGGCGCAGGGTCGGTCTCAGCTCCGCGCGAATCACGATCAGAGGATCCTAACAGGTGCGGGCGGGTGCGGGCGGGTGCGGGCACCTGCGCTGGCGGGCGTGCTAGGATCTCCGAACAATGGTTCGAGATTCGAACCTCCGTTCGACTTCACGTCCGACCGCCGTCGCCCCACGACCGGCGCGCGCACGGCGGTACGACGCGCGGCGCGACGCCATCCTGCGGGCGGCCGCCCGCATCTTCCGCGATCGGGGCTTTGCCGATACCGGCATGCGCGACATCGCGATCGCATCGGACCTGTCGCCCGCGAACCTCTACCACTACTTCAAGGGTAAGGACGAGATCCTCTTCTACTGCCAGGATCGCGCGCTCGACCGCATGCTGGCAGCCGTGGCCGCGGCCCGGCGGGCGGCCGTGGACCCGGACGGGCGCCTGCGGTCCGTTCTGGCCGCGCACGTCCTGACGATGCTCGACGAAGTGGAGGGCGCGACGGCGCACCTGCAGGTCGAGGCGCTGGCGCCGCCGCTGCGTGCGCGCATCGTGCAGAAGCGCGATCGTTACGAGCGTGCCGTGCGCCGGCTGCTGGCCGACGGGATGGCCAGCGGCGCCTTCGTCGCCGGGGACGAGGCGCTGTTGACGCGCGCCATGCTCGGCGCGCTCAACTGGGTGGTGACCTGGTACCGGCCCGACGGCGCGCGCACGCCCGGGCAGATCGCCGACGAGATGGCGCGCTACCTCGTGCGCGGCGTGCAGCCGGAAGGGGTGCGTGGGTGAGGTTCTGGGGTTCTGGGGTTCTCGGGTTCTGGGGTTCTGGGGTTCTCGGGTTCTGGGGTTCTCAGGTTCTCGGGTTCCTCCGTGGCCTTCGTGGTTTCTAGTGTCCTGACCGCGAAGAGTGTGAAATAACTGGCGCGGTCCAGTCGTACTCGTCTACAAGGAGGCGAGTATGGCTCGGCCCAAAGTGGCATTGATTCTCACGGACGACGAACGCGTACAACTCG
>JADZCN010000141.1 GCA_020851565.1 Acidobacteriota bacterium
CCAGCGCCACGGCGGTCTTGCCGGTCTGGCGGTCGCCGATGATGAGCTCGCGCTGGCCGCGGCCGATGGGCACCATGCCGTCGATGGCCTTCAGCCCCGTCTGCATCGGCTCGCGCACCGGCTGCCGGTCCACGACACCGGGCGCCAGCCGCTCGATCGGCGCGAACTGCTTGGTGAGGATGGGGCCCTTGCCGTCGATGGGCTGCCCCAGGGCGTTCACCACGCGGCCCAGCATCTCCTCGCCCACGGGCACGGAGATGATGCGGCCGGTCCGCTTCACCGGGTCGCCCTCCTTAATCTCCCGGTACTCGCCCAGGAGCACCGCGCCCACGCTGTCCTCTTCGAGGTTCAGCGCGATGCCGAAGACGCCGTGCGGGAACTCGAGCATCTCGCCCGCCATCGCGCGCTCGCAGCCGTGCAGCCGGGCGATACCGTCGCCCAGTGAGGTGACCGTGCCCACCTCGGCTACGTCCACGTCCACGGCGAAGCTGCCGATCTGGTCCTTGATGATCTTGGAAATCTCGTCGGATCGAATGCTCATGGTTTAGCCCTGGGCGACCAGCTGGTCGCGCATCTTCTGCAATTGCGTCTTCACGCTGCCGTCGTAGACCGTGCTCCCCACGCGCGCCACCACGCCGCCGAGCAGCGACGAATCCACCGAGACGCGCATGCTCACCTTCTTGCCGGTGGCCGCGGACAGGCTGGCCTCGAGCACCTTCGTGGCGTCGGGCGACAGCGGTGCCGCGGTCGTGACGTCCGCCTGCACGATGTTCTGGTGGGCGAGCAGCCGCTCCTGGTAGACCTCGGCGATCTCGGGCAGCAGTTCCAGTCGGCGGCGTTCGGCGAGCAGCCCGACGAGCTTCGTCACCGGGGCGGCAGCCCCGAGCTTCGCGGCCACGGCCACGATGATGTTGCGCCGTGCGGCCTCGGGCACGGCGCGGCTGGCGAGGACCTGCGCGAGCTCCGCGTTCTCCGCGATGGCGGAGACCACGGCCGCGAGATCCTGGTCGACCTTGGCGATGTCCGATTCCTGCCGGGCGATGTCGAACAGCGCGCGCGCGTAGCGGGTGGCAGAGGTGCGGGTCGACATGTCAGTGCTTCACCTGCTCCAGGTATCGATCCACGAGCCGATCCTGATCGGCCGGCGTCATGCCCGAGGCGATGCGGTCGGTCGCGAGCTTCACCGCGAGGTTGGCGGCGTGCTCGGTGAGCGCCCGCTTCGCCAGCCGGACCTGGACGTCGATGTCGCGCCGCGCCTGGTCGAGGAGCCGATCGCGCTCGGCCGCGGCCTGTTCGGCGATGCGCCGCTCCTCGGCGGCGATCTCCTCCTGGCCGCGCGTCCGGAGCGAGTCGATCTCACCCGGCAGCGCCTTGAGCTTCCGGTCGATCTCCTCGAGCTGCGCCGTCGCCGTGTTCTTGATGGCCGCTGCGTCCACCAGGTCCTTGCGGATGGACGCGCCGCGATCCTTCAGGTAGGTGCTGAGCGGCGCCTTGAGGAAGTAGTAGAGGACCCAGCACAGGATGGCGAAGTTCACCACCGGCCAGAAGAAGTCCATCAGGCTGGCTTCGTGGTGCTCGGCCTCCTCGGCCGCGGCCGCCATCGCCGGCGCACTGGCCAGAGCCACCGCGGCGACCGCCACGGCGAAGCGACGCACTCTGTGCATAAATTCACAAGCGCTCATGCGCGGTGCTGGCACAACTCTCTCCATCGATAACCCGCTGATCTCAGGAAGCGCGACCCAGCACGCGCGTGACAATGGCGTCCGCCAATCCCGTCGCGTCGCGATCGAGGGCTGCTCGCGCATCGGCCGACTCCTGGCTCACCCGCGCGGTCGCGGCTCGGGCTTCGCGCTCGACGACGGCGCGCGTGTCCGCCAGCAGGGCGGCGCGCTTGTCGAGCGCCGCACGGCGAGTGTCGTCGATCTGCTTGTAGACCTCGGCGCGCGCCGCGTTCAGCTTCTGGTCGTACTCCGCCGCCGCGGCCGCGGCCTTCGTCGCGGCCGACTCCGCAAGCTCACGAGCGCCCCGCACCGCCATCGTCCGCTGGTCGATGACCTTCAGGATCGGCTGGAAGACGAGCGTGTTGAGGAGGGCGGTGCAGACCAGGAGGAAGAAAACGACCCACAGGGTTGAGATATCCGGGATCATGGCAAACGACTAAGGATATCACGGGTGGGAACGGCACGCCCGGCGCAACGCCCCGCCACTTCGGTCTCGTCGGGCCGGCGGGGTGCGAGCTCGCGATCGATCGGATCGATGCGCGTCGAGGCGCCGGGGTGGACCTGGTGATTCGTGTTTAGGTTAATCGACAGAAATTAGTGCGCCGTCGCGTGATGACTCAGCCACGCGACCGATGGCTCGGGCAGCGACACCGGCCTCGGTCATCGCACGGGTCATCGGCAACGCCGTCGCCCTATCCACGGCAATCAGCAGCCCCCCGGACGTTTGCGGATCGAACAACAGATCCTGCAGGTCCCGGTCGATCGAGTCGGCCATCCGAGTCCGCCCGGCAAAGTGCTGGCGGTTGGTGGCCATCCCGCCAGAGCGGCTGCGCGATACGAGCGGCATAACCCCTTCGAGAAGAGGCACTTCCGAGGCGACAATCTCCAGGGTCACGGCGCTGGCCGAGGCCATCTCCGACGCGTGCCCGATGAGGCCGAAGCCGGTGATATCCGTGCAGGCGTGCGCGCCGCCGACGGCCGTCATAACTTCCGCGGCCACCTTGTTCAGGATGATCATCGACGCCACCGCGCGTTCCACGAGGTCCGCCGGGACCCGGCCCGACTTGATGGCCGTGCCCACGATGCCGGTGCCGATGGGCTTGGTAAGGATCAGCGTGTCGCCGACCCGTGCGCCACCGTTCGTCAGGATGCGGCCCGGATCCACGGAGCCCGTGATGGCATAGCCGAACTTGATCTCGAGGTCCTGGATGGTGTGCCCGCCGAGGAGCGCCGTCCCGGCTTCCTGCAGCTTCTCGTATCCGCCGCGGAAGATCGCCGCGATGTCGGCCTGGTCCAGCCCCTCCTTCGGAAACGCGGCGATGGCCAGCGCCGTGCGCGGCTGGCCGCCCATCGCGTACACGTCGCTCACCGAGTTCGCCGCGGCAATTTGTCCGTAGAGATACGGGTCGTCCACGATGGGGGTGAAGAAGTCCACCGTCTGGACCAGCGCCGGCCCGCCCTCCCACGCGTACACACCTGCATCGTCCGCGGTCCTGAAGTCGACGAGGACACGGGGATCAGACGAGGGAGGTATGCCGCTCAGGACCTGAGCGAGCTCGCCAGCGGCGAGTTTGCTCGCTCAACCCGCGCAGCTGACCATCTCGGTCAGCCGCTTCTTTCCGAAGAGGTTCACCGGTCAATCCTCTCACACGCGAAGAGAGACCACGAAGGCACGACGGGAATCACGAAGATCACGAAGTCCACCATGATCGATCTGCGCCAGTCTCTTCGGTCGACACGCGCAGTCGAGAAGATGTCTTCGTGCTGTCTTCGTCTCCTTCGTGACTTCGTGGTCGCCGTTTGTACTACTTCCGCTCGGTCAGGTATTCGTACAGGCGCTGGAGCTCTTCCTCGTTGGCGAAGGCGATCTCCAGCATGCCACCCTTGCGTTTGCGGTGGATGTTCACAGGCGTGCCGAGCGCAAGGCGGAGCTGCTCTTCGGCCGCGCGGGTGTGCACGTCCTTCTGCGGCGCTTTCTCGTGGGCGGGCTTCGGCGCGCTCACCTCGCGCTTCACGAGGGCCTCGGTCTCGCGCGCGGAGAGCCCACGCGAGATCACCTCGCGCGCGAGGCGTCGCTGGTCGTCCGCCGACGCGAGCGACAGCAGCGCACGGGCGTGCCCCATGGCCAGCTCCCCCGAGGCGACGTTGCCGCGGACTTCGTCCGGCAGCTTCAGCAGGCGCAGCACGTTCGCCACGGTCGCGCGGTCCTTCCCCACGCGGGCCGCGATGTCTTCCTGTCGCAGCGCGAATTCCTCCACGAGGCGCTGGTAGGCCGTCGCCTCCTCAATGGGGTTCAGGTTCTCACGCTGGATGTTCTCGATGAGCGCCATCTCGAGCTGCTGGCGATGATCGCTGTCGGCCACGTCCTTGATGACGACCGGCACGCGAAGCAGTCCCGCGCGCTGGGCCGCGCGCCAGCGCCGCTCGCCGGCGATGATCTGGTAGCGCTGCCGCTCCATGCCCGCGCCCGGCGGGAGCCGCCTGACGATGATGGGCTGGATGATGCCATTGGTGGAGATGGACTGCGCGAGCTCGGCGAGGCGCGCGTCGTCGTACTGCGTACGCGGCTGGTACTCGTTCGCCTCGAGCAGGTCGATGTCCACTTCGAGCGAGGTGCGCGGCGGTTCGAGCCCCGCCGTCACGTCGGGAATGAGCGCGCTGAGGCCCTTGCCGAGGGCTGGCTTCTTGTCCACCATCACACCGCCTGTTGTCGTCGTCTGAATTCCTCGGCGAAGGCCGAGTACGCTTCGGCGCCGCGCGACCTGGCGTCGTAGGCGAGGACCGGGACGCCATGACTTGGCGCCTCTGCCAGCCGCACGTTGCGCGGGATCACGGTGCCGTACACCTTCTCCTTGAAGAACTCCCGCACGTCGCGCGCGACCTGCTGCCCGAGGTTGGTGCGCTCGTCGCTCATCGTGAGCAGCACGCCCTCGATGTCGAGTGTGGGATTGAGTCCGGCGCGCACGCGGCGCATCGTCCCGACGAGATCGGCAAGGCCTTCGAGGGCGAAGTACTCGCAGTGCAGCGGGATGAGCACGCGGTCCGCGGCGACGAGCGCGTTCAACGTCAGGAGACCAAGGGACGGCGGGCTGTCCACGAGGATCGTGTCGAACTCGAGCCTGAGCAGCTCGAGGACGTCGCGCAGCCGCCGCTCACGGTTGGGAAGGCCGATCAGCTCGATTTCGGCGCCGGCGAGCTCTCGGGAGGCCGGGATGAGGAAGAGGCGCTCAGTGGACGTGGGGACGATGAAGTCCCTGGCGGGCCTTGGGGGCTCGGTGTGGGTGAGGGCGTCGTAGACGGTGCCGCCGGGCGCGGAGGCGCCCTTGCAGCCGACGCCGCTGGTGGCATTGGCCTGGGGGTCCATGTCGACGAGCAGGACGCGCTGGCCTGCGGCGGCGAGTCCGGCGCCGAGGTTGATGACGGTTGTGGTCTTGCCAACCCCGCCCTTCTGGTTGGTGACGGCGATGATGCTCATTTATCTCAAACGACCTGAAACAACCAAGTGTTCCACGTGGAACGCCGGTTGGCTTCTATTCTCACCCGATTCGGACCTTTTCGAGCACGACTAAACGGCTCCTGAGGGCTTCGAGCAGGGGGAATGTGGCCTTCCACATGAGGGGAGGGGTGGCTGATTCGGCAAGATCGCCTCCGCCGGGACCTCGGAAGAGGAACATCTGGCCGCCAGGCTTCAGAAACGCCTGGAGGGTCATCAGCACGCGGGGTTCGATGCGCACCGCGCGAACTGTAATCACGTCGGCCGACTCGTGGAGGTCCGGACGGGAGAGAAGTTCTTCGAATCGCGCGGTCTCGACCACCACGTCGGTCAGCGCCAGATCCCGAACGGCCTCGCGCAGAAACACAGCCTTCCTGGTCTTCACCTCAACCATCCGGAGGTGGAGGTGAGGTGCCGCCAGTTTGAGCGGGATGGCAGGGGATCCGCCACCCGAGCCGGCGTCCAGTAATTGTCTGGCGTCGGGAGGAAGGTACTTGGCGGCCGCTACGGGCTCCAGCAGCAGCCGATCCACGGCCTCGTCCTCTCCACCGGGGGCCAGTTTGAAGGCCGTCAGATTGACCTTGGCATTCCATCGAGCCAGCAACTGGTAATACTGCTCGAGGCCCTGGAGCAGCTCGGGACCGATCGTGAGGTTGGCGTGCCTGGCCCGGCGGCGCACACGCTCGCGAAACTCACGCCCGCTCATCGACGTGTCGCTCCACGTAAGCGCCAACGACGGCGACGGCAGCAGGCGTAACCCCGGGGATCCGCAGGGCCTGTCCAAGTGTCGCAGGCCGAACTTCCTCCAAACGATGAACCATCTCGGTGGAAAGCCCTGGCACGCGGCGGTAAGAGAACTCCCCTGGAATTCGGCGGGACTCCTGGCGTTTCGCACGCTCCACCGACTGCTGCTGACGCATGAGGTATCCCTCGAACTTCAGTGCGGTTTCTACCGAAGCAATGTCAACTGCAGCCCCCGTCGGGGAGATATCCAGCTGGACCGATCCGTCGTCCAGGAGGGATTCCAGTCTCACTGCCGGCTGGCGAAGCGCCAAAGCAGCCAGCTGGCGACCCTTTGGCGTACGTATCGTGGCAGCTCTCAAGCGGTCGACGTTCCGGTTGTACCGCTCCCTTCGCTCTACGAATCGCTCCCAGTCATCGTCTGCGACCAAACCCGCGTCCCGTCCTATCTCGGTCAACCTCAGATCGGCGTTATCGATGCGAAGCAGCAGCCGGAACTCCGCTCGCGAGGTGAACATCCGGTAAGGCTCCAGACAGCCTTTCGTGACGAGGTCGTCAACCATGATGCCGATGTATGCCTGGTCCCGCCGTAGAACCACCGGCGTGCGGCCCATCGCCCTCCGCCCGGCGTTTGCCCCCGCCAGCAGGCCCTGGCCAGCTGCCTCCTCATATCCGGACGTTCCATTGATCTGGCCAGCCAGAAACATGCCCGGGAGGCGTTTAGCCTCCAGAGAGGGCCCAAGCTCCGTCGGTTGGACGAAGTCGTACTCGATGGCATACCCGGGTCGGAGGATCCGCGCCTTCTCCAAGCCCGGCAGAGCGTGGACCAGGCGCTCCTGTACCTCGACCGGCAAGCTCATCGAGTAGCCGTTGACGTAGATCGATCGGGAATCGACACCTTCTGGCTCGAGGAACAACTGATGGCGCTCCCGATCCGGGAAGCGCATCACCTTGTCCTCCAGCGAAGGGCAGTATCGTGGACCCACTCCTTTGATCTGCCCATTGAAAAGCGGAGATTGTCCGATATGTGAGCGGACCAGATCGTGTGCCTGCTGGTTCGTGTGAAGCAGCCAGCAGGCAATCCGATTCCTTGGCGGCGTCACGGTCGCATAGGAAAACGGCACCGGAAGCGGATCCCCATGTTCCACGTGGAACACGCCCGACCGCATCCCACCATCGAAGTCAATTGACTCCGCGTCCAGACGCGGGGGAGTCCCCGTCTTCAGTCGACCCGTCCTGAAGCCGAAGCTCTTCAGCGACTCAGCCAGCTCGCGGCTCGGGGGTTCATCCGCTCGCCCGGCGGGCCGTTGCTCCGGTCCGACGTGGACCAGCCCGTTCAGAAAGGTACCCGTGGTAACGACCAATGCCCGGCAACCAAGCTGACGGCCGTCCTCAAGGGCCAGGCCCGACACCTCACCGCCAGCGGTAAGAATCCGGCCCGCCCGACCCTCAATCCACTCGATGCCTTGTTGCTGCTCTATCTCACGTCTAACCCATTGACCATAAAGAACTTTGTCAGCCTGGGCCCGTGGAGACCACACAGCCGGGCCACGGCTGCGATTCAGCAGCTTGAACTGGATCCCGGTCGCGTCGATGGCTCGACCCATCAGCCCGCCAAGCGCATCGATCTCCCGGACGAGGTGCCCTTTCGCGGTTCCTCCGATGGCCGGATTGCACGGCATGTGGGCGACTGTCTCTTTCGTCAACGTGCAGAGCCCCACATGGCAGCCCATCCGCGCCGCCACCCAGGCCGCCTCGACGCCCGCATGACCGGCGCCGATCACAATTACATCGAATCTGGTCATGTATCTATGATTTAAGATTCGTAAAAGGGATTGTCTGAAAGATCGCCACACGCTACCACACGGCCGCCAGATGCGTAGCTGCCGCAAGACACGAGGTGTTCGTGCCCGGCCTACTTGCCGATGCAGAAACGCTGGAAGATGTGCCGCAGCAGGTCGTCGGATGTCCGCCGGCCGGTCACCTCCTGCAGTCGATCCAGCGCGTCCTGCAGATCGGCGAGCACGAACTCTTCCGGCAGCGCCCCCGAGCCGCTCTCGAATGCCGCGCGGGCACGAATCACTGCGGTGCGCGCGTCCTCCAGCAGCGTGATGTGCCGCACGTTGGTCACGGCAGGGGCGTCACGCAGCGCATGGGCACCCGACAACGCGTAGACGATGCGCCTCGCGAGATCCTCGAGGCCTGCACCCGTGCGCACCGACACGTGCACGGCCTCGTCGGCCCATGCCGGCGGGCGTCCGCTCCAGGCCGATGGCAGATCGACCTTGTTCACCACGACCACGCGCGAACGGTCTCCCGTTGCTTCGGCCACCTGCAGATCTTCTTCGCCGAGCGGGCGCGATCGGTCGAGCACCACGATTGCCAGGTCAGACACGCGCAACGAGCCCTGCGCTCGCTGCACACCCTCACGCTCCACCACGTCGTCGGTCTCGCGGATCCCGGCGGTGTCCACCAGCGCCAGCGACAGCCCGCCGATGTCACACCGCTCGGTCAGCAGGTCGCGGGTCGTCCCCGGAACCTCTGTCACAATGGCGCGATTGGCGTTCAGCAGGGTATTGAAGAGGCTCGACTTCCCGACGTTCGGGGCCCCGACGATGGACACCATGGCGCCCTCCCGCACGAGCCTTCCACGGCTGGCATCGGCAAGCAGGCGATTCAGCTCGCGTATGACCCCATCGAGCGAGGCAGCCAATTCGCCGGCGTCGATGAAGTGGTAGCCCTCTTCGGGGAAATCGAGTGACGCCTCGAGGCGCGCCGAGAGATCGAAGAGACCCACCTCGATGGCCCCGATGGCTTCCGTCAGCGTCCCCTCGAGCTGGTCAAATGCCGCGCGTGCCTGAAGCGGCGTCACCGCGTCGATGAGATCCGCCACCGCCTCCGCCTGCACCAGGTCACGCTTCCCGTTCAGGAAGGCCCGAAGCGTGAACTCGCCGGGCTCGGCCAGGCGCGCGCCCAGCAGCACCGCCGATCTCAGGATGCCGGCCAGGACGACGGGACTGCCGTGCGCGGAAACCTCCGCGACGTCCTCGCCGGTGTACGAGTGCGGCGCCGGGAATATCGTGACGACGACTTCGTCGAGCAGCGGCGAGTCCGTCTCGGGGGCTCGGACGCTGACTCGCGCGAACGTGGCCCGACGCGGCTCGAACGGCACAGCCCGGTGCGTGAGCGCTGCGGCGAGGCGCATCGCATCCGGACCGCTCAGCCGCACCACGCCGAGGCCGCCTCGCCCGTGCGGCGTGGCCACCGCGACGATGGTGTCGGTGGTGGAGAACATCGGCCCCGCGCAACCCGCCCTCGATAGGCGGGGCAGTCCTGTGTGACCCGGCTAGTCCACCGAGATGATGACCGTCTTCTCGAACGCGTCGCCGATGCTCTCGGACGACACGCCCGGGACCTCCTTGACCGCCAGGTGGACGATGCGGCGTTCGTAGGGGTTGAGCGGTCCGATCTCCTGGGCCAGGCCCGTGGTCCTGGCCTTCTCGCCAAGGAAGATCGCCATCTGTCGCAGCTCGGCGTCCTTGCCCTTGCGGTAGCCCATGCAATCGACCACGAGCCGGCGGCTCTCGGTGGCATCGTTCCGATACACGGCTGACACGACGTGCTGCAGCGCGGCCAGGGCCTCGCCCTGCCTGCGGGTCAGCACGTTGCCGTCCTCGCCGTCGAGGTTGATCCGCACGCCGTCCGGCATCTCCTCGGCCGAGGCGGTGAGGCGGAGGCCCATCTTCTCGGCGACGGTCTGGACGAAGTCGGTAATCTCGCTGGTGTTGGCCATGGTTTCTCCGGTCTCCCTCAGCCCTTTGCCTTCGCGGGCGGCGGCATCAGCGACATGGTCAGGTACTGCTGGCCGATGGCCCACAGGTTACTGATAGTCCAGTAGATCACCAAGCCGCTCGGGTAGGCGAGGAACATGAACGTGAACATGATCGGCATGATCATCATCACGCGCTGCTGCACCGGGTCGGCCGAGGTCGGCATGATCTTCTGCTGCCAGAACATCGTCGCACCCATCAGCAGGGGAGTGATGTAGAGCGGATCCGGCCGGGAGAGGTCCACGATCCATCCGAGGAACTCCGCACCGCGAATCTCGATGGCCTGCGAGAGCATCGCGTAGAAGGCGAACAGGAAGGGGAACGTCAGCAGCATCGGCACGCAGCCGCTGGCGGGATTGACGCCCTTCTCCTTGTAGAGCGCCATCACTTCCTCGTTCATCTTCTGGCGCTGGGGATCGGTGATCTTGTATTGCGCGTAGCGGGCCTGGATGGCCTTCATCTGCGGCTGAATCTCCTGCATCTTGCGCATGGACTTCACCGACTTCTGACGAAGGGGGAACATCGCGAGGTTGATGAGCAGCGTGAGGGCGACGATGGCCCATCCCCAGTTGCCGACGTACTGGTGGACCCACTTCAGCGCGTCCAGCAGCGGCACGGCGAGCCACGCGAAGATACCGAAGTTGATGACGCGCACCATCTCGGTGTTGATGGCCTTCAGGTCGTCCAACGCCTTCGGGCCGAAGTAGAACCGCTGCGTGGCCTGCGGCGCCTGGAACTTCACGCCAAAGGCGGCATAGCGTCCGGGCGGGGCGTCCGGCGCCTTCGGCGGTACGACGAACGAGGTGTGATCGAACTGCATCGGCGCCGGCTGATCCGGATCGTTCAGCGCGAGCGCGGCGAAGTAGTGGTCGTCGATGCCCGCATACAAGAACGACCCGTTCTGCGTCCCCGCGGCGGGCCCCAGCCGCTTCACGGCGTTGTCCTGGTGCACGATCGCCTGTGCCGGCGTCGAATAGCTCGGCGCCAGGAAGCTGCCCTGCGCCGCATGCGCGTTGTCGTCGTCCAGCCCGGGGCCCCAGTCGATCGCCGGGTTCAGGAGCTGCGAACCCGCCTGGGCGGTCACCGCGACCGAAACGATGTAGCCGTCCGGCTGAAGCGTGAAGGTCTTGCCCACTCGAAGACCCTGCGCGTCCTGCCATTCGAACGACAGGGTGACTGCCTGCGACGTCGCATCCAGGGTTGCCGGGGAGGCGCTCCGGTAGAGCGCACCGTTGACGCGCGAGGTCTGGTCGGGATCTTCCAGGCGCAACGAGAACGGCGTCAGGGCCTCATTGACGTTCTCGGGCGCCGGCACGAGGTCCAGCGGCTGGCCCGCTTCGTTCTGGTACTGCTTCAGCACCCAGTGGCGGAGGCGGGCGCCCCGATTGGTGAACACCGCCCGGACCGTGCGAGTCTCGACGGTGATGTCCCGCTCGTCGCTCTCACCCGTTACGACCGTGCTCGCCGCGGCGGGCGGGGCGGCCGGGGCCACCGGTGTGGACGGCGCAGGTGCCTGGCTACCGGCAGCCCCTGCCTGCGGCGCGCTGACACCCGCGGCAGGTGCGGCGGCGCCAGCCGGACTGTCCGCTGGTGGCGGCGCGGGCGGGGCGAAATAGTTCTGGTAGGCGAACAGCACCAGAAAAGAGAGTGAGATGGCGATAAGAACGCGGCGTTCCATTGAAGAGGGGGCCGAAGACTCGGGGATACCTAGTGAGGATGCCGCTGGGGCACCGGATCGTAGCCGTGGCCGCCCAGCGGATGGCAGCGGCACAAGCGCTTGGCGCCGAGCCAGCCTCCCCGGAGGATCCCGAACCGGGCGACGGCTTCCGAAGTGTAATCGGCGCAGCCGGGGACAAAGCGGCAGCTGCCCGCAAACCATGGAGAGAACACGGCCTTATACGCCCGAATGAGGACGAGGCCGACCTGCGCCGGTCCGGTTGGTACGGGGTCGTCCGGGCTGGTTTCGCCGGTCGAGAAGCGCTCGGAATTCGGCCTCGAGGGTGACATAGGACGCATCGAGCATCTCGCGGCGAGGCACGACGACGATGTCGACCCCCCCAGGTGGTTTGTGGTGGCGGAACAGGTCCCGAACCAGGCGCTTGGCTCGGTTCCTGACGACGGCCGAGCCCATTTTCCGGGTGGCGGCGATACCAAGTCTCGCTCCAGCCCGTCCATTGGGACTGACGAACATCGTCATCAGGCGCCCTGAGTGACGATGCCCGGTGTTGTAGATTCGCTCGAAATCTTCGCGCTTACGGATGTGTTCGTCAGCGCGAAACGAGGGCATCTCAGGCTTCGTCCGACACCGTGAGGCGCTTGCGGCCCTTGGCTCGACGCCGCTTGAGCACCTGCCGCCCGTCCTTTGTGGACATCCGCACCAGGAACCCGTGGGTCTTGGCCCGGCGACGGGTGTTCGGTTGGAACGTACGCTTACCCTTCTTGGATCTGGCCATGTTTTCCCTCTGAACGAACCTCCGATTGTATGGCCCCGCTCCCCCGGTGTAAAGGCCCAACGGCGTGCTAGAGTGTGCGTTCCGCCTGTCCGAGTTTTCCACACCTGTGGAAAACCTTGTGGAAAAGGCCGGAAATCACGCCGGAACGACCGCCAGAAACCCGGTTTTTTCGCTTATTCTTCGCCCTTTTTTCTGAAAATGCCTCCGACGAACGTCTGGGACCAGGTGCTGGCCATCATTGAGGGGAAGGTTGGCCCCCACAGCTTCTCGACCTGGTTCAAGCCCACCTCGCTCAAGGCAGACGAGGGGCGCTCACTGGTGGTCCGGGTTCCCGCGCCGCTCTACGTCGAGTGGCTTCCACGCCACTACTCCGTCGTCCTGGCCGAGTCGCTGACCGAGGTCGGGCGCCCACAGACGCAGCTGGTCTTCGAGGTGGGCTCTGCCGAAGCCCCGCTCGTCGCTCCAGGTGCCGTCGAGCCGCCGGCCCAGGAACCCTCACCGAAACCGGACGTGGAGGCGGCCTTACCGACAAGCGCCTTCAAGGCCGAGCCTGCGGCGCCGGGTCCCGTCATCCCCGGGGGGCTCAATCCCCGCTACACCTTCGACACGTTCATCGTCGGCCCCTCGAACCAGTTCGCGCACGCGGCCTGCCGCGCGGTGGCCGAGGCCCCGTCCCGCTCGTACAACCCCCTGTTCATCTACGGCGGCGTGGGCCTGGGCAAGACGCACCTGATGCACGCCATCGGACACTACGTCGTGCAGCACAACCCGTCCTTGACGCTCACCTACATCTCTTCCGAGCGCTTCATGAACGAGATGATCAACGCGGTGCGCTTCGATCGCATCCTGGAATTCCGCGCGCGCTATCGCAGCGTGGACGTGCTGCTCGTGGATGACATCCAGTTCGTCTCCGGCAAGGAAGGCACCCAGACGGAGTTCTTCCACACGTTCAACGCGCTGCACGACGCGCAGAAGCAGATCGTCATCAGCAGCGATCGGCCTCCACACGAGATCCCTGCGCTCGAGGAACGTCTTCGCTCGCGATTCGAGTGGGGCCTCATTGCCGACATCCAGTCGCCGGACATCGAGACGAAGACGGCCATCCTGAAGAAGAAGGCCGAGACCGAGGCGGTGCCGCTGCCGGACAACGTTGCGATGTACATCGCCAGCCGCATCAAGTCGAACATCCGGGAACTCGAGGGCTCGCTCATCCGATTGCTGGCCTACGCCTCCCTCACTGGCCGTCCGCTGACCATCGAACTCGCCCAGGACGTGCTCAAGAACGTGCTGGACCACGACGACCGGGCGGTCACCATCGAGCAGATCCAGAAGTTCGTGGCCGACTACTACCAGTTGAAGCTCACCGACCTCAAGTCGCGCAACAACTCCAAATCGGTGGCCATGCCCCGTCAGGTGGCCATGTATCTGTGCAAGATGCTGACTCACGCCTCGCTGCCGGAGATCGGCCGCAGCTTTGGCGGCAAGCACCATTCGACGGTCATCCACTCGATCAAGAAAGTGGAAGAACTGCGCAAGGGCAGCACCGACTTCAACAACCAGGTGAACAATTTTCTCGAGTCGTTCAGGTAGGTTCCGAACCCCGTCAACGGAATCCACAGCCGAGGCTGGGGCGGCTTGTGGACGCCTGTGCATGGGGCGAAAGCCCCTGTCGGGAGGCCCGCGACATCCACACGCGGTCCACAGAAAATCCCACAAGGTAAATACCTGAATTATAAGGACTTACCGGCCGAGTTTATTTCCTGAACCGGGCCTAGTTCCTGTATAATTATTTGTCTTCGCCTTTTCTCTTTTCCCCAGAGGTTAAGCAGCACATGGAACTGGTCGCTCGAAAAGCCGATCTTGTGCGTGAACTGCAGTTCTTCCAGCAGATCGTGGAGCGCAAGAACACGATCCCGATCCTGGCCAACGTGCTCATCGAGGCGACCGGCAACGAAATCACGCTCCTGGCCACGGACCTCGAGGTCACCCTGCGCAGCCGGGCCGAAGCCGCCGTGTCGCGTCACGGCGCGGTGACGCTGCCCGCCAAGAAGCTGTACGAGGTTGTCCGGGCCCTGCCGGACGGCGACGTGAACATCGAGACCGAGAAGGGGGGCAACGGCGTGAAGGTGTCGGGAGGGCAGTTCAGCTCCCGCATGCCGACGCTGCCCCGCGAGGACTTCCCGACCATCACCGAACCGCCTGGAGCGGCCAGGGCCGGCATCAAGGGATCGACGCTCGCGCAGATGATTGCGAAGACGCAGTTCGCCATCACGGGCGAGGACACGCGCTACTACCTGAACGGCGCCCAGTTCGTGCTCGGTCCCGACAAGATGACGATGGTTGCCACCGACGGGCATCGTCTTGCGCTGGTGCACGCGGACCGCGAAGGCACGCACAAGGGCGAGGACGTGAAGGCGATCCTGCCTCGCAAGGCCCTGGCCGAGCTCGGGCGGCTGCTGGCGGAGTCGGACGGCGAGGTGCAGTACGAGCGAGGCGAGAACCACCTGTTCTTCGAGATCGGGCCGCGGCTGCTGATGTCGCGGATGATCGACGGGCAGTTCCCGGCCTACGAGAAGGTCGTGCCGAAGAACAACGACAAGCACGTCGAGTTCGAGCGGGACCGGCTCACCAATGCGGTCCGGCGGGTGGCGCTGCTCTCGAACGAACGATCGCGCGCGGTGAAGTTCCAGGTCGAGACGGGCAAGGTCGAGGTCACCTCCAGCAGCCCGGAATTCGGCGAGGCCCGCGAGCCGATCGCGGTGGATTACACGGGCCCGGACATCACCATCTGCTTCAACGCGCAGTACGTGCTCGACTTCCTGAACGCCGCCGAGTCCGACATCGTGGCGTTGGATCTCAAGGACGACGTGAGCCAGGCCGTGATGAAGCCGGTGGGCGTGGAAGGGTACGACTACACCTACGTGATCATGCCCATGCGGGTGTGATGACTGGAGACAGAGACATCAGCGTGTCAGAGATGGAACAGACGGTTCCGCAGGGCGCGGGCCCGCAGGACTACGGCGCGGAGAGCATCAAGGTTCTCGAGGGACTGGAGGCCGTCCGCAAGCGGCCGGCCATGTACATCGGGTCCACGGGCCCGGCGGGCCTGCACCACCTGGTGTACGAGATCGTCGACAACTCCATCGACGAGGCGCTGGCCGGGCACTGCACGGAAATCGGCGTCACGCTCCACCTGGACAAGTCCGTCACGGTCGTGGACAACGGGCGCGGCATTCCGACCGAGATGCACGAGACCGGCCGACCCGCGGCGGAAGTCGTGTTGACCGTGCTCCACGCGGGCGGCAAGTTCGACAACAAGAGCTACAAGGTGTCGGGCGGCCTGCACGGCGTGGGCTCGTCCGTAGTCAACGCGCTCTCCGAGCGCCTGGAGCTGGAAATCTGGCGCAATAGCCAGGTCTACCAGCAGACCTACGAGCGCGGGGCGCCGCAGGGAGACCTCGTCGTCACCGGGACGACGCAGCGGCGGGGCACGAAGATCACCTTCAAGCCGGACGAGCAGATCTTCGAGACGACGGACTTCAGCTTCGACACGCTGGCGCAGCGCCTGCGCGAGCTGGCGTTCCTCAACGCCGGGCTCGTCATCACGCTCGACGACGAGCGCGACGGGAAGAGCCACCGATTCCACTACGAGGGCGGCATCGTCTCGTTCGTGGAGCACCTGAACAAGCACAAGGGGCTCGTGAACGAGAAGCCCATCCACATGCACGGCGAGCGCGAGGGCATCGACGCCGAGATCGCACTGCAGTGGAACGACGGGTACAACCCGCAGGAATTCTCGTTCGCCAACAACATCAACACCCACGAGGGCGGCACGCACCTCTCCGGCTTCCGGTCCGCGCTCACGCGCACCATCAACGTCTACGCGACGCGGAACAACCTGACGAAGGACCTCAAGGACGCCACGATCAGCGGTGACGACATCCGCGAGGGGATGACGGCGGTCATCAGCGTCAAGATCCCGCGCCCGCAGTTCGAGGGCCAGACGAAGACGAAGCTCGGGAATACCGAGGTGAAGGGCATCGTCGAGGCTATCGTGAACGACAGGCTCGGGGCGTACCTCGAGGAGAATCCCGCTGTCGCGAAGCGAGTCGTGTCGAAGGCGGCCGAGGCCGCCCGCGCGCGCGAGGCGGCTCGGAAGGCGCGGGACCTGGTGCGCCGGAAGGGCGCGCTGGATGGCGGCTCGCTCCCGGGGAAGCTCGCCGACTGCCAGGAACGGGATCCCGCGCAGTCGGAAATCTACATCGTGGAGGGCGAATCGGCCGGCGGCTCGGCCAAGCAGGGCCGCGATCGGCGGTTCCAGGCCATCCTGCCCATCAAGGGCAAGATCCTGAACGTCGAGCGCGCGCGGCTGGACCGGATGCTGAGCTCCGACGAGATCAAGACGATGATCGCCGCTCTCGGGTGCGGCATCGGCACCGAGGACTTCGACATCGACAAGCTCCGGTACCACCGGATCATCATCATGACCGACGCGGACGTGGACGGATCCCACATCCGCACGCTCCTGCTCACGTTCTTCTACCGGCAGATGGCGCAGCTGGTGGAGCGCGGCCACATCTACATCGCGCAGCCGCCGCTGTTCCGGGCCAAGCGCGGCCGCGTGGAGACCTACATCAAGGACGAGCGCGCGCTCGAGAACTTCCTGGTGCACCGCGCCGTGGAATCGCGGGTCGTGAAGCTGGCCGACGGCACCGAGATCTCCGGGCCGGCGCTCGAGAAGGCGCTGCACGGGATCATCGGGTACCAGAAGGTGCTGCAGCTGGTGCAGCGCAGGGGCCACGCGCGCGAGGTGGTCGAAGGGCTCCTCGACCGCGAGGTGAAGGACCGCAGCTTCTTCGACGACGAGGCGCAGGTCCAGGCCCTGGCTCGCGAACTGACCACGCCCCTCCGCGGCGTGTCGGCCGTCAAGGACGAGGAGCACAACACCTTCGCCCTCCGCGTGGACGACCGGTCATCGGGCTACTCGCGCGTGAGCATCATCGGCCTCGAGTTCGCGCTGTCCGGGGAGTACCGGACGCTGGGCGCGAGCTACGGCGAGATCAAGGACTTCGTGCGCGCCCTCCGCAAGGGGCCAATCGAGGTGCGCGTCATCTCGGGTGCCAGGGCCGTGGAGGAGCCGGTCGAGCCGGAGGATGAGGCGGCGGACACCGCGCCGGACGCGGAGCCCGTGGCGGCCACGCCGGCACCTGCCGCCGGACGCCGGGAGCCGGAGCCGGTCTTCATCGCCACGCTGGATGATCTCGTCGAGCACTTCATCGCCCTGGGCAGGAAGGGCGTGGCGATCAACCGGTACAAGGGCCTCGGCGAGATGAACCCGGACACGCTCTGGGCGACGACGATGAACCCGGAGACGCGCACGCTGCTGCAGGTGCGGGCCGAGGACCACACCGAGGCGGACCAGATGTTCACCACGCTGATGGGCGACCAGGTGGAACCGCGTCGCAAGTTCATCGAGGACAACGCGCTCGACGTGCGCAACCTCGACATCTGACGTGACCCCTGATCCCTGATCCCTGATCCCTGAACCCTGACCTGAATGTCCACGACCGAATCCAGAATCCCCGTCAACATCGAAGACGAGATGAAGCGCTCGTACCTGGATTACGCGATGAGCGTAATCATCGGGCGGGCGCTGCCGGACGTGCGCGACGGGCTCAAGCCCGCGCACCGGCGCGTGCTCTACGCGATGCGGCAGATGGGGCTGGCCAGCAATCGCGCGTACCGCAAGTGCGCGAAGATCGTCGGCGAGGTCATCGGCAACTACCATCCCCACGGCGATGCCCCGGCGTACGACACGCTGGTGCGCCTGGCGCAGGACTTCAACATGCGCTACACCCTGGTGGACGGCCAGGGGAACTTCGGCTCGGTGGACGGGGATCCGCCGGCCGCGTACCGGTACACCGAAGCCCGCCTCGAGGCCCTCGCCGAGGCGATGATGGAGGACCTCGAGAAGGACACCGTCGACTTCGTCCCGAACTTCGACGAAACGACCGACGAGCCCACGGTGCTCCCGACGGCGTTCCCCAACCTGCTCGTGAACGGGTCCACGGGCATCGCGGTGGGGATGGCCACCAACATCCCGCCGCACAACATGCGCGAGGTCATCGATGGCGTCATCTGGGTCATCGAGAAGACCCTCATGGCGCCGGCGGATGCGCCGAAGCTGACGCGGGAGCAGAAGCTGCGCGAGTTGCTGAAGCTGGTGCCGGGTCCCGACTTCCCGACCGGCGGCCTCATCGTCGGGCGCCGCGGCATCCACGAGGCCTACCTCACCGGCCGGGGCGGCATCCAGGTGCGCGCGCGGGCGGAGATCGAGCAGACGAAGAAGGGTGACCGCACCCAGATCGTCGTCCACGAGATCCCCTACCAGGTGAACAAGAAGAACCTGCTCGAGCGCATGGCGGACCTCGTGCGCGAGAAGACCATCGAGGGCATCTCGGACATCCGCGACGAGTCGGACCGCGACGGGATGCGCGTGGTCATCGAGCTGAAGCGGGACGCGGTGGGCGAGGTGGTGCTGAACAACCTCTACAAGCACACCCAGCTCCAGCAGACGTTCGGGATCATCCTGCTGGCCATCGTGGCCGGCCGGCCGCGGGTGCTGAACCTGCTCGAGATCGTCGATCACTTCATCGACTTCCGCCGCGAAGTGGTGCGGCGGCGGACCGAGTTCGAGCTGCGCAAGGCCGAGGCCCGCGCGCACATCCTCGAAGGCCTGCGCATCGCGCTGGATCACCTCGACGCGGTCATCACCCTCATCCGCAACTCGAAGAACCCGGCGGAGGCCAAGGTTGGCCTCGTGACCCGGTTCGGGCTCAGCGAGATCCAGGCGCAGGCCATCCTGGACATGCAGCTACAGCGGCTGACGGGCCTGGAGCGCCAGAAGATCCTCGATGAGCTCGCCGAGCTGATGAAGCTCATCGAGCGCCTCCGGGCCATCCTGGCCAACCAGCAGCTGCTCCTGCAGATCGTCGTGGACGAGCTGAAGGCGGTGCAGGCCCGTTTCGGCGACGACCGTCGCACGCAGATCCTCGAGGAGGAGGGCGAGCTCAGCATCGAGGACCTCATCGCCGAGGAGGACGTCGCGGTCACGGTCACCGACACGGGGTACATCAAGCGGACGCCCATCACGACCTACCGCGCGCAGCGCCGAGGCGGCCGCGGACGCATCGGCATGCGGACGCGCGAAGAAGACGTGGTGAACCACCTCTTCGCGGCGTCCACGCACTCGGTGCTCATGGTGTTCTCGGACCGGGGCCGGGCCTACTGGCTGAAGGTGCACGAGATTCCGGACGTCGGCGCGGACGGGCGCGGCAAGTCCATCGCGAACCTGGTCCAGATGGAGCCCGGCGAGCGCATCGCTGACATGCTGGCCCTTCGCGAGTTCGACGACCAGCACTTCATCGTAATGGGCACGCGCAAGGGGACGGTGAAGAAGACCGAGCTCTCGGCGTTCAGCAACCCCCGCGCCGGCGGCATCATCGCGATGGGTGTGGACGAGGGCGACGCCGTCATGGCGGTGCAGCTCTCGGACGGCACCAGCGAGGTGTTCATCGGCACCCGCGAGGGCAAGGCCATCCGCTTCCCCGAGGACGAGGTCCGCCCGATGGGACGCACCGCCTACGGGGTGCGCGGCATCCAGCTTCGGGAGGGCGACGAAGTGGTGGCGATGCAGGTGGCCAAGCCGGGCGGCACGCTGCTGACGGTGACCGAACGCGGCTACGCGAAGCAGACCGAGATCGACGAGTACCGCGTCACCAGCCGCGGCGGGCTGGGCGTGAAGAACGTCGAGATCACGGACAAGAACGGCCGCGTCGTCAACATCGCGCAGGTCCACGAGGACGACGAGCTGCTGGTCATCACCGAGCAGGGGAAGATCCTGCGGACGCCGGCGGGCGACATCCGGACCGCCGGACGGGCCACGCAAGGGGTGCGCCTGATGGACCTCGAGGAAGGCGACCGCGTCGTGTCCATCGCGCTGGTGCCGAGGGCCGTCGACGAACCGGCGGAAGGGCCAGGGGCTCCTGATGACCTTGTCGAGCCGGGGCAAGAGTAGTAGGCTCGGCCTTTCTCACAACGATTCCGAGGAGGGAAGGATGGGGAGGTCCCGCGTGCGATCCACTCTGAAGGCTGTGCTGCTGTTGCTGCCCGTTGCCGCGCTCGAGGTCGCGTGCTCGCGTCCCCCCGAGCAGCAGATGCTCAACCAGTTCTTCCGGGCGGCGCGCAACCGGGACAACACGACGGCGGCGATGATGGCCACCGTTGCGCTCGACCCGCGCACCCAGGGCTCGGTCGAGGACTTCTCGATCACCTCCGTCGGCGCGGAGCGGCGGGAACCGCTGCCGCACAAGGCCCTGATGGAGGCCGCCGAGAAGGCGCGTCAGGAGGAAGCCGAGTTCCAGCGCCGGAAGAAGGAGTACTCCGACGCCAACCTTGCGACCATCGAGGAAATCCTCAAGATCGAGAACCAGCCGAACGTGAAGTTCACCCCGCTGCAGGCCAAGGTCAAGCCCGAGTGGGACAAGTGGCGTGCCGACACGGCCATGTTCGTGAAGAACCTGAGCACCGCGCGCGCGGCCGCGACCGCCGCGACCGCGCTTCCGGAGGCGTCACTGGCGCAGCCCGGCCAGCCCGAGTTCGACGTCAAGGCCTTCGAGGGGGAGATGGTGAGCAAGGATGTCGCCATCCGCGCGCAGGTGAAAGGCCCCGACGGGCAGACCGCCGAGAAGGACCTGACCATTACGCTCTCGAAGGCGGTCGGCACGCAGGCCGGCACGGCCCGCGAGGGCAAGTGGATCATCACGAAGATCGCGGGGCTCTGAGGGACGCAGGAGCAGGAAGGCGGAAGGCCCAGGGAACGCGCGTGACAGTCACGCGCGTTCGAGCTTCGCATACTTCGCCCGCAGCGTCTTCTGCCCGACCGAGACGAACCGCACGACCAGCTTCTGGTCGTCCTCCAGCTCCTCCACGCTGACCACCATGCCGACGCCGAACTGGCCGTGCTTGACGCGCAGCCCGGGGCGAAGGCCCGTGGACTGGTCCTCGTCCTCGTACATGAACGGCGGCGGTTCCTCCCGCGTACGATCGGGCCCGCGCCTCGGCGGGCGTGCATAGGGGTTCGCCCGGTATTCCCATCCGCCGCGGGTGCCGCGGTACGGTGACGACAGGGACGAGAACTCCTGCTCGATGAGATCCGCGGGAATCTCGTCGATGAAGCGCGATGGCTCGGTGGCCTGGTACTCGCCGAAGACCCGCCGGCGCGCGGCGCTGGTCAGGACCAGCCGCTTGCGAGCCCGGGTGATGCCGACGTAGCACAGCCGCCGTTCCTCCTCCAGCTCCGCATCGTCCTCGCGCGCGCGGGAGTGAGGGAAGAGGCCCTCTTCGAGGCCGGCCATGACGACGACCGGGAACTCGAGGCCCTTGGCCGAGTGCAGCGTCATCATCAGCACGCGGGCGTCGCGCCCGCCCTGTTCCTTGTCCACGTCGGAGAGCAGCGACAGCCGATCGACGAACCCTCCAAGGGATGTGTCAACCTCGCGGGCCTCGTACTCCCTCGCCGCCGACACGAGCTCCATCAGGTTCTCGATGCGGGCCTGCGACTCCTCGCTCCGGTCCTCGCGCAGGTCGCGGAGGTAGCCTGACTGGTCCAGGGCCTTGCCCAGCGTGATGGCCACGGTCTCGTGCCGGGCCGTGTCGGAGAGCGAGGTGATCAAGTCACGAAACGCGGCCAGCGATGCGACCTGCCGGGGATTGAGGAGCCGTCGATCCACGGCGGTCACCAGCTTCGTCCAGAGCGAGTTCGAGGCCACGGCGGCCTGAAGCCCCGCGAGCAGCGGCGGGAGGTCCTCGGCCGCTTCGCCGGCGTGCACCTGCTCGAGGGCGTCCATGACGCCCTTGCCGATCCCGCGCGCGGGCGTGTTGATGACCCGCCTCAACGCGACATCGTCGTGCGGGTTGAGGATCAGCTTGAGGTAGGCGAGCGCGTCCTTGATCTCACGGCGCTCGTAGAAGCCGACGCCCCCCAGGATGAGGTACGGGATGCCCGCCGCCCTGAGCGCGTCTTCCACCGACCGGGACTGCGCGTTCGTTCGATACAGCACCGCCATCGTCGCATCGATGTCTTCGCGCATCGTGTTGCGGGCGGTGCGAGCGATGAACTCCGCTTCCTCGAGCTCGTCGGATGCCCGGAAGTACACGATCCGGGCGCCGCCCTTCCGGTCGGTCCAGAGGGCCTTCTCCTTGCGGTTGCGGTTGTTGCCGATGACGGCCGAGGCCGCGTCGAGGATGACCTGTGTCGAGCGGTAGTTCCGCTCGAGGCGCACGACCTCGGCCTCGGGGAAGTCCTGCTCGAAGTCCATGATGTTGCGGAGATCCGCCCCGCGCCACTTGTAGATGGACTGATCGGGGTCACCGACGACGCAGAGGTTGCGATGGCCTCCGGCGAGCTGCTTCACGAGCATGTACTGCGGGCGGTTGGTGTCCTGATACTCGTCCACCATGACGAACCTGAACCGGCGGGCGTACCGCTCGCGCAGGGCCGGGTTCCGCTCGAAGAGCTCCACGGTCCTGAGCAGCAGGTCGTCGAAATCGAGCGCGCTCGCCTCGGCCAGGGCGCGGTTGTAGCCGAGGAACAGCCGGCCGATCTCGCGATCGCGGGGGTTCCACGTGTTCTCGAACGACTCGGGCCCCTCCATCCGGTTCTTGGCGTGGCTGATGCGCCCCAGCACCATGCGAGCCTGGTACGTGCTGTCGTCGAGCCCGTACTCCTTGACCAGCTGCTTGACCACGGACTGCTGATCGGCCGAATCGTAGATGGTGAAGTCGCGGCTGAGGCCGATGTGCCCGGCCTCGCGCCTCAGCAGGCGCGCGCAGAGGGCATGAAAGGTGGAGATCCACATCGCGCGGCAGTCGATGTCGAGCAGGGCCTCCACCCGCTCGCGCATCTCGGCGGCGGCCTTGTTGGTGAACGTGACCGCGACGACTTCGTCCGGATGGGCCACGCGCTCGGAGACGAGGTAGGCGATGCGATGCGCGATGACGCGCGTCTTGCCCGAGCCCGCCCCCGCGAGAATGAGCAGCGGGCCTTCCGTGTGGCGGACCGCGGCCTGCTGCTCGGGATTCAGGGAAGAGAGGAGATCCAACCCTCCTATTCTACCGTGACGCTCTTGGCGAGGTTCCTCGGCTGATCGACGTCGCAGCCGCGCCGGATGGCGATGTGATACGCGAGGAGCTGCAGCGGGATCGTCATGGCCACCGACGTCAGCAGCGGAGTCGTTGCAGGAATTGCCACCAGGGCGTCGGAATGGCCATCCAGGAGATCCGTAAGGGGACTATCCCCCTCGTTGGTGACCGCGATGACCGAGCCGCCCCGTGCCTTGGCCTCCTGGATGTTGCCCAGCATCTTCTCGAACACCGAGTCACGCGGGGCCAGTGCCACCACCGGCATGGCCTCGTCGATGAGGGCGATGGGCCCGTGTTTCATCTCGCCAGCCGGGTAGCCCTCGGCGTGAATGTAGGAGATCTCCTTCAGCTTCAGCGCGCCTTCGAGGGCGATGGGATAGTTCACGCCGCGGCCGAGATAGAGGAAGTCCGACCGGTTGTAGAAGCGCGCCGCGATGTCTTCGGTCGCCTTCGACGCCTGGATCGCGCCCTCGACGACCTGGGGCAGGCGCATCAGCGCGTCGATGGCGGTGCGGCGCTGCTCGATCGTGAGCGTCTCACGGATTTCGGAGAGGCGGAGCGCGAGAAGGTAGAGCGCCACCAGCTGGGTGGTGAAGGCCTTCGTGGAGGCGACGCCGATCTCCGGGCCGGCATGCGTGTAGATGGTGCCCTCGGCCTCGCGCGTGGCCATGCTCCCAACGACGTTGCAGATGGCGACGCTGCGGGCGCCCTTGGCCTTTGCTTCGCGAAGGGCCGCCAGCGTGTCGGCGGTCTCGCCCGACTGGGTAATCGCGACGGTCAGCGAGTGGCGGTCCACGATGGGATCGCGGTACCTGAACTCGGAGCCGTAGTCCACCTCGACCGGGATGCGGGCCAGCTGCTCGATCATGAACTTGCCGACCAGCGCCGCGTGCCACGACGTGCCGCACGCCACCATCGTGACCTTGGTCACCTCCGCCAGGTCGGCCGGGCTGATGGCGAGTTCGTCCAGGAACGTCTGCGCGGAGTCCACGGAGACGCGGCCGAGGATGGTCTCGCGCAGCGCGTGTGGCTGCTCGATGATCTCCTTCAGCATGAAGTGCTTGTAGCCGGCCTTCTCGGCCATGACCGGGTCCCAGGTCACCCGCGTGGGCACGTGCGTGACCTCGGTGCCGTCGAGCGACCTGAACGTGGCGCCGGCGGGCGTGACCACGGCCATCTCGCGGTCGTCCATGAAGACGACGTTCCGCGTGTGCGCGAGGATGGCGGGCACGTCGCTCGCGACGAAGTACTCGCCCTCGCCCAGCCCGACCACGATGGGCGGGCCGTTGCGCACGGCGACGAGCTTGTCCGGATCGTCGGCCGTGAGCAGCACCAGGGCGAAGAGCCCGCGGATCCGCGCCATCGCCCGTTGAACGGCGTTCTCGAGGCCGTCGCCGCGCCACTCGTCCTGGACCAGGTGCGCCACCACCTCGGTGTCGGTCTCGGACTGGAACGCGTGGCCCTTCGCGAGGAGCTCCCGCTTCAATTCCAGGTAGTTCTCGATGATCCCGTTGTGAACCACCACCAGCCGTCCCGTGCCGTCACGATGTGGGTGCGCGTTCTCCTCGGTGGGCCGCCCGTGCGTGGCCCACCTGGTATGGCCGAGGCCGTACTGACCCTCGAGCGGCGATTTCGCGAGCGACTGCTCGAGGTTCGCGAGCTTGCCCGCGCTGCGGCGGATATCGAGGCGGCCGTCGTTGACCACGGCAATACCGGCCGAGTCGTAACCGCGATACTCGAGCCGCTTCAGCCCGTCCAGGATGACGGGGACGACGGGCTTCGAGCCGATGTAGCCAATGATCCCGCACATCTAATTCGTCTCACTTCTCACTGTTCACTTCCTCTTTGCGCCGGGTCACCCAACCCGCCTTGTTCTCCTGCCGGGCGCGGCCGATGCCGAGCGCGTCCGCAGGCACGTCCTGGGTGACGGCTGACCCGGCAGCGACGTAGGCGTTGTCGCCGATCGTGACCGGGGCAACCAGCGTGGAGTTGCTGCCGACGAAGGCGCCCTTGCCGACCACCGTCCGGTGCTTGCGGGCGCCGTCGTAGTTGCACGTGATGGTGCCGGCGCCGATGTTCGAGCGCTCGCCGATGGTCGCGTCGCCGAGGTAGGCGAGGTGATTGGCCTTCGCGCCGTCCCCCAGCGCCGTGTTCTTGAGCTCGACGAAGTTGCCGACGCGGGCCTCGGCTCCGATGACCGTTCCCGGCCTCAAGTGCGCAAACGGGCCCACGCTGCAGCCCGCCCCGATGGTCGAGTCGGTCACGACCGAGTGATTCAGCAGCGTCACGCGATCGCCCACTGTCGAGTTGACCACGCGGGTGCCCGAGTGGATCTCGCAGGCGCTGCCGATGTGTGTCGAACCCTCGAGGTACACGCCCGGATGAATCACGGTGTCGGGCCCCACCTCGACACCGCTGTCGACATAGGTCGTGGCCGGATCGACCAGGGTGACCCCCGCGGCCATCAGTTCCTCGTTCTTCCCCTGTCGAACCATTTCACTGACCTCCGCCAGCTCCGATCGGCTGTTGATTCCTCGAATTTCGTTTGCGTTCGGGACGTGCCAGGTCGTGACGATCCGGCCCTGGCGCCGGTAGATGCCGACGAGGTCGGGCAGATAGTACTCGCCCTGCGCGTTGGCGGCGCCGATGCCGCGGAGGGCCTCGAAGAGTGGCGCCAGGTCGAAGGCGTAGATGCCCGAGTTGATCTCCCTGATCTCGCGCTCAGCCGGGGAGGCGTCCCGTTCCTCGACGATGCGCACGATCTCGCCTTCCTTGCGGATCACACGGCCATAGCCGAAGGGACGCGGCACGGTGGCTGTTACGACGGTGGCCGCGGCCCCCGCCTGGTGGTGAGCCTGGACCAGCGCCTGGAGCGTGGCCGGGGTGAGGAGCGGGACGTCGCCTGACAGGAGCACGACGGTGCCCGAGCGGTCCTTCAGGACCGGCTCGGCCTGGAGCAGCGCGTGACCGGTCCCGAGCTGTGGTTCCTGCACGACCGTGAACAGCTGCGGCTTCTCGCCGAGGTGGTGACGGACCCTGGCGGCTTCGTGGCCGACCACCACGGTCGTAGTTTCGGGCCCGAGGGCTGACGCTGCCTCGAGAACGCGGTCGATGAGGGCGACACCGCAAATGGGATGCAGGACCTTCGGCCTGGCGGACCGCATCCGGGTGCCCTTACCCGCGGCCAGGATAACGATGTGGATGGAGTTCACTGACGTGGATCTTATCGGTCGCAGCGCGTGTCAGGTTGGGGTGCTAGTCGCGGACGGCGTCGTAGACGTATTTGGTCGACAACCCGAATTTCTGCGCTACAAGGCGGGCAGCCTCTCGTTTGGACCGTGCGTCATTTTTGGTCAACAAGCCTAATTCGTGCCGCAATACATCGACGGACACCACCGGCTGCGCGGTCTGATCCGGTTCCGTCCTGGGGAACACCAGCGTGAACTCGCCCTGGGGGTGTTCGAGTCTCGCCAGGATCTCGACGGGGAGGCCGCTCAGGCACTCCTCGTGGAGCTTGGTCAGCTCGCGAAACACTAGAATTGGGCATTTGATATAGTTGCCGAGTTCCTCGAGCGTCTTCCGGATGCGGTGAGGGGCCTCGAAGCACACCACGGCCAGATCGGCCTGATAACGAACCAGACGCTCGAACCACTCGTTTCGCTCTTTTGACCTAATCGGTGGAAAGCCCAGAAATGCGAACTCCGGGTCGTCCAGCCCTGACAGGGAAATGGCGGTGGCAACCGCGCTCGGCCCGGGAACGGCCTCCACGGCGACACCGGACTCACGGGCCAGGCGCACGAGCTCGGCCCCCGGGTCCGACACCCCGGGCGTGCCCGCGTCGGACACCAGGGCCACGGATTCCCCCCGCCGGAGGCGGGATAACAGCTCGGGTGCCCGAGAGCGCTCGTTGTGCTGGTGAAGACTCAGGATCCGGGTCGGGATACTGAAGTGTCGGAGCAGGTTGCCCGTCCGCCGGGTGTCCTCGGCGGCGACGATGGCCACCTCGCGCAGGACGCGAAGGGCCCGGGCGGAAATGTCCTCGAGATGGCCGATTGGCGTCGCGACAACGAAGAGCGTCCCGGCCATATTTTATTGTACCATTGGGAGATGGCCGCTCGCCGGAGGGGGCGGCCGTGATCGCCAGACATGCACGCCGCGGAACCGCTCACACACTTCGTCGACGACTACGTGGCCTACCTGTACGAGGCCCGGCCGACCAACGCGACACTCGACGGGGTGCACCAGCACGACGACCTCCTGGAGGACTTCCGCCGGGCCGCCGTCGAAACGCATCTCGGGGCGCTGGCGGGCTTCGCCCGGCGCCTGGACGCGATTCCGGTGGACCTGCTCCCGCTGCACGAGCAGGTGGATCACGCCATCATCGGATCGAACATTCGCGCCCGGATGCACGAGCTCGAGGAGGTCCGGACATGGGAACGGAGCCCCCACCTCTACGGTGAAGCGCTGGCCTCGAGCCTGGCCGCCCAGGCCATCTTCACCTACGCGCCGGAAGCCGAGCGCGCGCGCCGGGTCCTCTCGAAGCTCCATCAGGTGCCACGCCTCATCCAGGCCGCCCGCGACAACGTCAAGGAGCCCCCGGCCATCTTCATCAAGGTAGGCCTGGACACCTGGCGCGGCATCAAGACCTTCATCGACGCCGACCTGCCGCGCGCCTTCTCGGGCGTGGACGACCTGCACCTCCTGTCCGACCTGGCCGACGCCTCGACCGAGGCGGTGCAGGCGGTAACCGGGTACATCGACTACCTGGAGAACGACCTTCGCCCCCGGGCCAAGGGATCGTTCCGGCTGGGCCGCGAGCGCTTCGAGCAGAAGCTGCGCCTGGAGGAGGGCATTGGCCTCCCGATCGAGCGGCTGCTCACCATCGCCCTGCGTGAGCTCGCGAACACGCAGGAGGAGTTCCGCTCCGTCGCCGGGCGCATCAACGGCGGCGATCCGATGGACGCGTGGCGAAAAGCACGCGAGGCGCACCCCGCCCCTGGCACGCTCATCGCCACCGCGCGCGGGCAGCTGGACGAGCTGCGAACGTTCCTCGCCCGCAATCCCGTTGTCGAGCTTCCGCCGGGCGACGGCGACGGCATCGACGTCGCCGCCACGCCGGAGTTCTTCCGGTGGTCGTTTGCCAGCATGTGGACGCCGGGACCGTTCGAGACGCGCGCGTCGCGCGCGATGTACTACCTGACCGACGCCGAGGCCTCGTGGCCCGACGACCGAAAGCGCGAGCACCTGCGCGATTTCAATCTTCCGACCCTGTGGACCATTTCGATCCACGAGGTGTATCCCGGCCACTACCTGCACTACCAGCACCTTCGCCGCGTCGCGTCCAAGGTGCGACGCTCCACCTTGTTCGCGCCGGCGTCGTACGTGGAAGGCTGGGCGCACTACTGCGAGCAGATGATGCTGGAGGCGGGCTTCGGCCGCGGCGATCACGCGCTCCGGCTGGGACAGCTGGGCGAGGCCCTGGTCCGCCTGGCCCGCTTCGTCGTGGGGATCCGGCTGCACACCGACGACTGGTCGGTGGAGCAGGGCGTGCGCTTCTTCAAGGAAGAGGCGTTCCTCGAAGACGCCAGCGCGAGGCGGGAGGCCGAGCGCGGCACGTTCGATCCCACTTACCTCGTCTACTCGGCCGGCAAGCTGATGCTGCTCAAGCTGCGCCACGACTGGCAGGAGGAGCAGCGCGGCAAGCCCTCCCTGCGCGCGTTCCACGACGCCTTCCTCGCGCAGGGCGCGGCCTCGTTCCCGGCGCTCCGGCGCCTCATGCTGGACCACGCAACCGGCGACGTCCTGGAGTAACCCTCACCATGCCCCTGTACGAATACCAGTGCGACGCGTGCGCCCACCGGTTCGAGGTCATCCAGAAGTTCTCGGACGCCCCCATCGAGACCTGCCCGAAGTGCGGCGGCGCGGTGAAGAAGCTGCTCTCGTCCCCGGCGATCCAGTTCAAGGGATCGGGGTGGTACATCACCGATTACGCAAGGGCGGGCAAGTCGGACAGCGCCAATGTCGCGTCGGGCACCAACGAGTCGGGCGGTTCGTCCGGCGGGAGCAAGCCCGAGACGAAGGGCGAGACGAAGAGCGAGGCGAAGAAGGAGTCGACGCCTAGCCCTTCGACGTCGGCGTCAAGTTGAGCGAGTCCAGGTACTCGCGGAACGGCCCCGCCAGATCCGGGCGCTTCAGCGCGAAGTAGACCACGGCCTTCAGGAACCCGAGCTTGTTGCCCGTGTCGTGCCGGACGCCGTCGATTTCGTAGGCGTAGAGCGGCCGCGACTGCAGCAGGCGCCGCATGCCGTTGGTCAGCTGGATCTCACCGGAGCGATCCCTGGTGGTTTCCCGCAAGGCGTCGAAGATGTCCGGCGTGAGGATGTACCGCCCGATGATGGCCAGGTTCGACGGCGCCTCGTGTCGGGGTGGCTTCTCGACGAGGTCCTTGATCCGGTACACGCCGCGGCCCAGCTCCGGCGCCGGCTCGACGTCCACGATGCCGTAACTGGAGACCTGTTCCTCGGGCACGCGCTCCACGGCGATGACCGGGCCGCCGGCCCGGTCGAACACGTCGATCATCTGTTTCAGCGCCGGCGGGTCCGCGTCGATCACATCGTCGCCAAGGATGACCGCGAAGGGCTCGCCCGCGACCATGGCCTCGGTGACCAGCACGGCGTGGCCGAGCCCCAGCGGCTCGCCCTGGCGGACGTACGACACGTTGATCAGGCTCGAGATGGCGCGGATCTCCTCGAGCTGCTCGAGCTTGCCCCGGCTCTCGAGGAACGTCTCGAGCTCGGTCGAGACGTCGAAGTGATCCTCGATGGCGTTCTTGCCGCGGCCCGTCACGAGAATGATGTTCGAGACTCCGGAGGCCACGGCCTCCTCGACGCCGTACTGGATGGTGGGCTTGTCCACCAGCGGCAGCATCTCCTTGGGCTGGGCCTTGGTGGCCGGCAGGAACCGGGTGCCGAGGCCCGCGGCGGGGAAGACGGCTTTTCGGACCGGAGAGGGCATCCGAACTAGAATAATGCACTCCAATCATGCTTGACCCTGTTTTCGTCCGTGACCATCTCGACGAGGTGCGGCAGGGGCTCCAGTCGCGGGGCCTCGACGCCGGCACCGAGCTGGAGCAGCTGGCCTCGCTCGAGGCCCATCGCCGTCGGTTGATTCCACAGGTGGAGGGCCTGAAACGCGAGCAGAACGCCGCCGGGGACGAGGTAGCACGGGCCAAGCGCCAGGGACAGGACGCCTCGCACATCTTCGAGGCCAACCGCCAGCGTGCCCAGAAAATCAAGCAGCTGGACATCGAGCTCGACCAGATCGAGCGGCATCGGACGATGATCCTCGAGACGCTGCCGAACCTGCCGCACGCCAGCGTGCCCAGGGGCGCTTCGTCTGCCGACAACGCCGTGGTGCGTGCCTGGGGCGACAAGCCGGTGTTCGACTTCGAGCCGAAGGCACACTGGGACCTCGGCCCGGAGCTCGGCATCATCGACTTCGAGCGCGCGACGAAGATCTCCGGCGCGCGCTTCGCCGTGCTGATGGGCGCCGGCGCGCAGCTCGAGCGGGCGCTCATCAACTTCATGCTCACGCTGCACACCACGAAGCACGGCTACACGGAAGTGGAGCCGCCGTTCCTGGTGTCGGGATCGACGCTCTACGGCACGGGGCAGCTGCCGAAGTTCGAGCAGGACCTGTTCAAGATCTCGGGCGACTGGGATCTCTACCTCATCCCGACGGCCGAAGTGCCCGTGACGAACCTGTATCGCGGCGAGATCCTCGACGGCCGCCAGCTGCCGCTGAAGTACACGGCCTACACGCCGTGCTTCCGCAGCGAGGCCGGCTCGCACGGTGCTGACGTGCGCGGCCTCATCAGGCAGCACCAGTTCGACAAGGTGGAGCTGGTCAAGTTCACGACGCCCGAGACCTCGTACGACGAGCTGGAGCGACTGACGGCCGATGCCGAGCAGGTCCTGCAACTGCTCGGGCTGGCGTACCGGACGGTCGCGCTCTGCACCGGCGACATCGGCTTCTCGTCCGCGAAGACCTACGACATCGAGGTGTGGCTGCCGAGCCAGCAGACGTACCGCGAGATCTCGTCGTGCTCGAATTGCGAGGCGTTCCAGGCCCGCCGGGCGAACATCAAGTACCGCCCGGGTGGCGTGGGCAAGGCCGAGTTCGTGCACACGCTGAACGGCTCAGGGCTGGCCGTGGGGCGGACGCTGATCGCGATCCTCGAGAACTACCAGCAGAAGGACGGGTCCGTGATGATTCCCGAGGCCCTCCGGCCCTTCATGGGCGGGCGGGAGCGGATAGAATCGAAGTGAGAAGCGAGAAGTCGGAAGAAAGAACCCTCTGACTTCTCACTTCTCACTTACTCACTTCTGACTTCTCTTCGCGGAGGGATGGCCGAGCGGTCGATGGCGGTGGTCTTGAAAACCACTGTACGGGAAACCGTACCGGGGGTTCGAATCCCTCTCCCTCCGCCACGCTTCGCGCTGCTCGCCGGCGGCGGGGCGCCTCTACTTTTCCGCCCCGCTCGGAATCCTCCACGCCCCCGACTTCGGATCCATCTTGTGGCAGTGCGTGCACTGGCCCTGGAACTGCGACACGAACTGGTTGCCTGAGCCAGTGAGGTGCACGGCGTGCATCAGCGTTGCGAAGGGCGGTGCCATCGTGGACCCCCGCCGGTGGCAGGTGGTCATGCAGCTCTGAGGCGTGGCCGCGGCGGCCTTCGGGACCGCGGGGTGCTTGCCCTTGATCTTCGACGGGTCCGTGACCGAGGCCTTCGTCTTCTCCAGCAGCGCCGGTGGGATCGCGTTCATCCACTCCTTCAGGTGCGTGCTGAGACGCGTGTCGCCGGCCTTCGATGTGGAGGTATGGCAGTCTACGCAGCCGTTCGGGAACGCATCTTTCGCCTGGGCCCACGCCCCGGGCGGGTGGAGGAGCACGCCTGCCAGCACGGTGGCAGCCATGACGGCAAGCGGTGGGCGGGGATACAAGGTCACGCTCATCTGAGCCTCCTTCCCAGCTGTCTGGCCCGATGTCCAGGTGCCGAGCTTCGCCCTCGACGGTCCCGCGTCGTACAATGGCCGCGACCGATGACACTCAAACTGATGTCGAGCGCGCTCCTGGTGCTTCTGCTTGCGGCGTGCGGAGGACAACCGGGCATGCCATTCCAGATCACCGACACTACCACGGGCAACGGCGCCGAGGCCACGCCTGGCCGCACCGTCGTCGTCCACTACACGGGATGGCTGTACGACGACAGCCAGGCCGAGAAGAAGGGCACGAAGTTCGACAGCTCGCGCGACCGCAACGAGCCGTTCGAGTTCTCGCTCGGCGCCGGGGAGGTCATCCGCGGTTGGGACGAAGGCGTGAAGGGCATGAAGGTGGGCGGCAAGCGGGTGCTCACCATTCCGGCCGACATGGGCTACGGCGCGCGCGGTGCCGGCGGCGTCATCCCGCCGAACGCGACGCTGCTGTTCGAGGTCGAGCTGCTCGGTGTGAAGTAGCGTGCGCAGGGCGGCCGGCAGGGGCCCGGCCGCCGCGCGCGCGGTTACCAGCCGTGAACTGCCGGCACTTCGGGGTGTGCGGAGGCTGCAGCCTCCCGGGCGTGCCATACGCCCGCCAGGTGGCCGACAAGCAGGCGCGGCTTGCACACCTGTTCCCGGACGCGGAGCCGGCGCCAATGGTGCCTTCACCCATCGAGGAGGGCTTCCGGCACAAGGTGGCGTTCGTCTTCGCGCCGAACACCGGCAGCGCCAGCCTCGTGATGGGGCACTACCAGGCAGGCTCCACGCGCATCGTCCGCATCGAGGAGTGCCCGGTGCACAGCGATCGCGGAAACGAGCTGGCGTTCGCGCTGCGAGACCACCTGGCCCGCGGGCGCGTGCCGCCAGGGATTCTGCGGCACCTGCTCGTCCGGACGACGGACGATGGCCGGGAGGCGGTGGCGATGCTGGTGGTGACGGCCAACCACAAGGCGTTGCGGGCGCCGGTGCGCGCGCTGCTCGACTCACCGGAGCGTCCCGACGGCTTGTTCATCAACATCCACGATCGGCCGGGGCCCTACATGGTGGGCCGCGAGACGATCAGGATTGACGGCCGCGCGCCCGTGCGCGAGGACGTGCTGGGCACGAGCTTCCTCATCTCCCCGACCGCGTTCTTCCAGACGAACGTGAGAGCGGCGCGCGAGCTGCTGCGGGTGGTGCTGAACGAGGCCGGCGATGCCGGCCGGGTGCTGGACCTCTACAGCGGGAGCGGCCTCTTCGCCATCCCGTTGGCCAGGAGCGGCGCGCGAGTCGTGGCCGTGGAGGAGAACCGGCAGGCAGTGAAGGACGCGGAGGCCAACGTCCGCGTCAACCGTGTGCCCGACGGTACGGTTCGCCTGGTGGCAGCTCGCACCGAGGACGCCGTGGCGCGGCTCTCACGCGAGCGGTTCGACGTCGTCGTGTTGGATCCGCCGCGCCAGGGATGCCCGGAGTCGGTGCTCGACGCCGTCGGGCGGCTCGGGGCCCGGCGTGTCGTCTACGTGTCGTGCAACCCTGAGAAGCTGGCGGTGGAGAGGGCGCGGATCGAGCGCGCTGGTTATCGACTGGCACGCCTGCGGGGCGTGGACATGTTTCCGCACACGGACCACATCGAGGCCGTGGCAGTGTTCGAACGGAAGAGAGCGTCATGAGCGAGAGGAAAATCGCCGAGCTGCGGCCGGCGGCGACGGTCGTGGTGCTGCGGCCGTCAGCGCGAGGCGGCGTCGAGGTGCTGCTCGTGAAGCGCAACGATCGCGTGGCGTTCATGGCGGGCGCGTACGTGTTTCCCGGCGGCCGCGTGGATGATGCCGATCGAGCGGCGGTGCCGGACGCGCGCTTCCTGCACGAGCCCTCGCGTTTCCAGGATCTCTCGCCGGCCGAGGAGCACGGCTTTCGCGCGGCGGCCGTGCGCGAGCTGGCCGAGGAGGCCAGCGTCGTCATCGGCGTGGACGACCTCGTGCCGTTCGCGCACTGGGTGACGCCGGAGATCGAGATTCGCCGCTACGACACGCGCTTCTACCTCGCGGTCATGCCAGCCGGCCAGGAGGCCAGGCACGACGAGGGCGAAATGACCGAGCTGGCGTGGCTCGCGCCTTCGGAAGCCATCGACCAGTGCCGGCGAGGGCAGATCATGCTGCCGCCCCCCACGTGGACGACCCTGCGCCAACTCGAGCGCCACCGCACCGTGGAGGACATCGTCAGCTGGGCGCGGCAGCGCTCGATCGTGCGCGTCGAGCCGGGTTTCGTGAAGGCCGCCGGGGAAAGCATCCTGACGCTGCCCGGCGACCCGACGTTCCCGACGATTGAGGGATGGGAAGTGCCCGAGGAGACGCGATTCGTGCTGAAGGAGGGCCAGGGCTGGCTACCGCAGCGAGCGTAGCACCCGCCCGCACCCGCCCGCACCTGTTCGCACCCGCCCGCACCCTCAGTTCGTATTGATGAACCTGTAGAGCACGCGGATCAGCCGGTACGCCTCCGGCATCGAGGCGCGCTGGAACTGGACGGTATCGGGCGCGACGACGGTGATGTCGCTGAAGGCGGCCGCCACCTCGGGAATGATGAAGTTGCGGAACTGCATGCGCACCTGGTAGGCGGCGGCGCGCTCGGGCGTGGACTTCCGCGCGGACTGGACGCCCTCGCGGGCCGCGGCCTGAATGTCCTTCCGCGCGTCGGCCAGGGGCCGCAGCTCCACCGCGCGCGTGTTGATGGCCCGCTTCACGACGGCGCCGCGTATGCCCGGCACCGATCGTGTGACCTCCTCCACCGCGGTGTCGTCTCCGCTGACCGCGACGACGGGGACGCCGTACCAGCGCGCAAGGGCGGCGTTCATTCCTCCCTCGCCGACGGACACGCCGTTCACCTGGAGATCCCGGACGACGCCCGAGCCGGTGTGAGCGAAGACGCCGCGGGGCGCGTCGGCCTTGGCGTGATAGCCGACGAAGACGATGGCGTCGAAGGTGTCGTCGAGGCCTTCCATCATGCCGTAGCGCTTGAAACTGTGGCTGATCAGGCGGACCCGCGGATCGAGATCCTCGGGCAGCAGGTTGCGCTGGCTGCCGTGCGAGTCGTTCACGACGACTTCCGTCGCCCCACCCTCGAAGGCGCCGCGGATGGCCGCGTTGGCGTCCTCGGCCATCAGCTTGCGTGCGCGGCCGTACTCCGCCCCGCCCGCGCTCGTCTGGTCATCGCCGTTGACGCCGGAGATGCCCTCCATGTCGACGGAGATGTAGACCTTCTTCCCCTGCGCCCCTGCCGGCGTCACCGGGACCACGAAGACCACGAAGGCCACGAAGGCCGGCACGAAAAAGCGCGCTGCTCGCATGCAAGTGAGCGTAACTCAGGAAGCTGTCGACCCGTACCGATCCGACCCGATAAACTTCGTGGCCTTCTTCGCGTCCTTCGTGTCCTTCGTGTTCCCGTGGACTACTGACCCGCGGGCTGAAGCGCGGCCTCGACGAACTGCTGCTCCGGCAGCGCGCCGAGGATCTCGATGTTGTCGTTGACGATGGTCTTGGGGACACCCGTCACGTGGTACTTCCGCGACAGGTCCATGAACGACGTGGCCTCCACGGCCGTGGCCGTGATGTGCGGGCTGCTGAACGCCATCTTGTGCGCGAGGACGACCGCCCTCGGACAGTGCGGTCAGGTGGGGGTGGAGAAGACCTTGATCTCCGTGGGCGAGGTCACTCCCTCGAGCATCTTCACCGTCGCGGGCTCGAGCTCCGCGTTGCCCGTGCCGGCGAGCAGGATGGACTCGACGAGCGGCACGAACTCGTAGCCGGTCGGCGCCCCGAGAAAGCGCATCCGCGTGTCCTCGCCGTCCCGGAGGACGACGATGGCCGGCTCGCGTTCGACACCGTACTTCGTGCGGTCCTCTGTATCGAGGACGAAGTTCTTCTCGACGACCGAGATCTTGTCGTTGAGGGAGGCCACCTCGTCCAGCACCTGCTTGGCAATGGGCCCGCCTTCAGAGCCGCCGAAGGTCTGTGTGAAGAGGAGGAGCGTGACCGGGGTCTCGATGGCCGAGAGGTGCTGCCGCAGCACCTGGGTATCGCTTTCGGAAAGTAGTCCCATCTCCGGATTATAGGCCCGGGCCGCCGGGCCCGCCGGTGATCAGAACTTGAAGAGGTCGTCGAACGCCTTGCGCGCGGTGGACGACTGCGCACCGCCCTGCGCTCCGCCACTGGCGCCTGCGGACGGGCTGGCGCCCGCCGCGGTGGTCTCGCGCTCGAGGCTGGTGCGCGCCTCGAAGAAGGCGCATTCATTGGCAACGTCCTTCGGCGCGACCCGGGCGGGCACCGGCTGCACGCACTCGAAGCGCGCCGCGGGGTCGAAGTGCGTGCACTGGACGCACGAGCGCAGGTCCTGGTTGCACTTCGGGCAGGTGCTGCGAGAGAGGATCTGGGCGTCCACGAGGGTCCCGCAGCGCGCGCAGCGGGCCACCTCGCGGTAGCCCATCATGCGCGGGTTGCGGGCACCCTCCGAGGAGATGCGCCGCGCGCCGGCGGGTGCGCCGGGCTCGCGATCGGGCCGCTGGCCGGCCGGCGCCGGGCGCGGTGCGCGCTCGCGCCCGTCGTCCTGGTACCCGCGCTGGCGGTACTTGCGGTCGCTCACCTACGCTTCACCCTTCGGATACATCGTCTTGCCTCCAACTACCGTTCGGGAGATCGGGATGGTCTTGATCTCGTCGGGGTTCACGTCGTGGGGGTCCTTCGCCAGCATCACGAAGTCGGCGTACTTGCCGGGGGTGATGGATCCCTTGACGTTCTCCTCGTGAGACGCGTAGGCGCCGTGGATGGTGGCGATCTTCAGCGCCTCGTCCACCGTCACGCGCTGTTTCGGGCCCCAGACGTTGCCGCTGAAGTCCTTGCGCGTGACCATGCTCTGGAGGGCCATCAGCGGCTCGAACGGCCCCGGACCGTAGTCGGACGCGCCGGGCACGGGGATGTCGTACTCGAGGAAGGACTTGTGGGCGAACATCCAGTTCATCTTCTCGTCGCCGTACTCCTTCCACTTCTCGCCGTGATAGTGCGCGTAGGTCCAGAAGGGCGTGGGGATGACGCCGAGCGCCTTGATGCGGCGGAGCAGATCCGGGTTCACGAGCGAGCAGTGCTCGATGCGGTTGCGCGGGTCGGGCCGCGGCCACTGCTTCTGCACCCGCTCGTACGCCTTCAGCACCATGTCGATGGTGACGTCGCCGTTGGCGTGGATGGCGACGCGGAAGTTGTGGCGCCAGGCGTCCTCGACCGCCTCGTCGATCTCCTGCTGCGTCATCGTGAGGATGCCGTAGTCGCTGGTGCCGACGTACGGCGTGCTCATGCGCATGGTGCGCTCCGAGGCGGAGCCATCGGCCGCGTACTTCACGCCCACGACGCGGATCCACTCGTCGCCGAAGCCGTAGTGGATGCCCGCCGCCTTGAAGCCGGCGAAGGTGTCGGCGCCGCGCGCGAGGAAGCCCGCCCGGTGGCGCAGCTCGCCATTGGCGCGCGCGTCCTCATAGGCCTGGATGCGGTCGCGGTTGGCGCCGGCGTCGTGCACGGAGGTGAGGCCCGCCGCCGTGAGCAGCTCCGAGATGTAGCGCATGCCGTTCCGGCCGCGCTCGCGCTGCTGCTCGGGCGTGAAGGTTTCGCGCGTCCCCACCTTGGCGAAGACCCCGCGCGCCAGCTCGGCGACGCGCCCGGTGAGCTCCCCGCTCTCGTCCCGGAAGAAGCGGCCGTGATCCGGATCCGGCGTGTCCTTCGTGATGCCCGCCAGCTCGAAGGCTTTCGAGTTGTACCAGCTCGTGTGCCCGCCGCGGTGGTTCACCACGAGCGGGTGATCGCGCGTCACTTCGTCCAGGAAGCGCCTGGTGAGGACGACGTCGAGCTTCGTGTCGTCGAACATGATGCCTTCGACCCACTGGCCGGGCGGCGTCTTGTCCGCCTTCGCCTTGAGCGCCGCCTGCAGCTCGCGGACGCGGGGCACGTTGGCATTCACGCTGTAGAGCTCGCCGACGCCGCTGACGTGGCAGTGGGTATCGATGAACCCGGGCGTGATCGTCTGGCCGCCCGCGTCGATGACGCGCGTGCGCGCGCTCGCGAGGTTGCGGATGTCCGACGTCGATCCCACCGCGATGAAGCGGCCGTCCTTCACGGCGAAGGCCTCGGCGCGCGGGCGGGCGGGGTCGACGGTGTAGACGCGCGCGTTGACCACCACGAGGTCGGCCTCGAGAACCGGCGTGCTCGCGGGTGGCTGCTGGGCGCCGGCAGCCGCAAGGGCGTCGAGCCCGGAAGAGGCGACGGCACCAGCTCCCGCCAGCGCCGCACCGTAGCCGAGGAACTCGCCACGTGAAATGCGCTTCATGGCGCAGACTCTAGCAAAGATCTCCGCTGAAAATGCGAAAAGTGAGAAGAGAAACGCAGCCGCCCGATGAGGTGTGCCAGGGCCGCGGGGGCGACCCTGGCACTGGCTGCACCGGGGCCACAACGAGGGGAAGCGCCGGGTGCGGCCACTCACCATGAGTGAGCGGCATGACTGTTATGCGACAAGGGGATGACAATGTCAAGCCTGCCGGGTTGGCCCGGTGGGCCGGTATCATGCGCTCAGGCTGACGGAGGAATGTCCATGCGTCGCACGTGCAGGGGAATCGGGTCGGTTGTCGCGGTCATCGCCCTCTGGGCCGGGCCCGCGGCCGGGCAGGATCGCCGGCCCATGAGCTTCGTGGACTCGCTCACACTGCCGGTCATCCAGGACCCGCAGCTCTCGCCGGACGGCCAGCAGGTGCTGTTCGTCATGGACGGTCCGGACTGGAAGGCCAACCGGCGCATCGGCCACATCCACCGGATCAACGTCGATGGCACCGGCCAGGTGCAGCTCACCTTCGGCGAGCGTGGCGAGTCGAGCCCGCGATGGTCGCCGGATGGCACGCGCGTGGCGTTCCTCGCGCGCCGCGAGGCCGACGAGCACAACCAGATCTACCTGCTGCAGAGCGCCGGCGGCGAGGCACGCCGCCTCACGCGCCACCCGGCCGCGCCCGGCAACCTGGCGTGGGCGCCCGACGGCACGCGCCTGTACTTCACGGCCAGCGACGAGAAGACGCCCGAGGAACGCGAGCGCGATCGGCTCCAGGACGACGTCTACCGGTTCGAGGAGACGAACTTCAAGCACCGGCACCTCTGGGCCGTGGACCTCGAGGGAACGACGACCAAGCTGACCGCCGGCGACTTCTCGGTCGAGCAGTACACGCTCTCGCCGGATGGATCGCGCATCGCGCTCACGCGCGCGCCGTCGCCGCTGCTCGAGTTCTCGCATCTCGCCGATGTGTGGGTGATGGACGCCAGCGGGGCCAATGCCCGGCAGCTCACGTCCGGGAACCGCATCGCGGAGCGCGGCCTCGCCATCTCGCCCGACAACACGCGGCTGCTCTTCACGGCCGGCGCGAACGAGGCGATGGAGGGGTACCACAACGGGAAGGTGTTCGTGCTGCCGCTGGCCGGCGGGCGCCCTCGGCAGGTGACGCCGGCCTCGGCCGCCTACGACGTCTCGAGCGCGGACTGGTCGAGGGACGGCTCCCGCATCTACTTCGTCGCCAATCTCGGGGTGCACGACGAGATCTTCGTGCTCGATCCCGAGTCGCGCGCGGCCACCAACCTCACGAGCGGCCAGCACAGCCTGGGCGGGTGGCGATACGTCGAGACCGCGGACCGCTTCGTGTTCACGCGCAACACGCCGGAGCATCCCGCCGAGGTGCACGTGGCGGGCTCGACCGGCGGATCGATGTCGAGGGTGACGACGGTGTTCAGGGATCTGTCGGCGCGCTTCCTGCTCGCGCGGCAGGAGCGCTTCACGTGGAAAGGGCAGGACGGGCAGATGATCGAGGGGCTGCTCTTCTACCCTGTGGGATACCGCGAGGGCGAGCGCTACCCGCTGATCGTCGCCACGCACGGCGGCCCGGCTTCATCCGACAAGTTCGGTTTCAGCCACGACGCGCAGGTCTATGCGGGCAAGGGCTACGCGGTGCTGAAGCCGAACTACCGCGGCAGCACGGGATACGGGGACGCGTTCCTGCGTGAGATGTCGAAGGGGTATTTCAAGCAGTCACACCTCGACGTGATGACCGGGACCGACGCGGTGATCGCGAAGGGCCTGGCGGATCCGGAGAAGCTCGTGAAGATGGGATGGAGCGCCGGCGGTCACATGACGAACAAGGTCATCACGTTCACCGACCGCTTCAAGGCGGCGAGCAGCGGCGCGGGCGCGGCGAACTGGATCTCGATGTACGCACAGTCGGACAACCGCGAGTTCCGGACGCCGTGGTTCGGCGGCACGCCGTGGCAGGCGGATGCGCCGATCGATCTCTACTGGGAGCACTCACCGCTGAAGGACGTCGCGAAGGTGAAGACGCCGACGATCTTCCTCGTGGGCGAGGAGGACCCGCGCGTGCCCTTGCCGCAGTCGGTGGAGATGTATCGCGCGCTGCGGAGCAACGGCGTGCCGACCCACCTCTACGTGGCGCCGCGCGAGGGACACGGGTGGACCGAGCTGCGGCACCGCCTGTTCAAGCTGCAGGTGGAGATGGAGTGGTTCGAGCGGTGGGTGCACGGGCGGTCGTACGAGTGGGAGCCGATCCCGGAAGTGGCGGGCAGGGACGAGAAACCGCGCAGCAGCTCATCAGGAATCAACAGGTAGGTGTTCGGGGGAATGCCCAACACTATATATGGTTGGGCCGTTAGTGTAGAGCTGCTATCGAGCGCGGCGGTGACCGCTTATATACGTCGCTGCCGCGCGGGGTGTTCCTTGAACCCGCCGGTTCTCTGTGATAAAACCCTCCTTGCGAAAATTTTCACAATTAGCTCCTGAAGGCCAAAGCGCGGTAGAGTGCTGCGTTTTGCAGTGAGGGAGTGTGTAGGGGACATGCAGGTATTCCCGAAGAGTGCCAATAACTGGTCGCGGGGCAGCATCATCGCCGGGCTGTTCATCCTGGCGAGCCTGGGATGGACGATCCTCACCATCCAGCGATCCGACTTCGTCACCCAGGCCAACTCGTTCATCGAGCAGCCCGTGCAGTTCAGCCACCAGCACCACGTCGGTGGCATCGGCATCGACTGCCGGTACTGTCACACCGCGGTCGAGGTCTCGCCGTCGGCGGGCATCCCGCCCACCAAGACGTGCATCAACTGCCACTCGCAGATCTGGTCCACGAGCCCCTACCTGGAGCCGGTCCGCGCGAGCTTCCGCGATGACAAGCCGCTCCAGTGGATCCGCGTGCACGACCTGCCGGACTTCGTCTACTTCAATCACAGCATCCACGTGAAGCAGGGCGTGGGCTGCGAGACCTGCCACGGACGCGTCGATCGCATGCCCCTCATGCTGCAGGCCTCCTCGCTGCAGATGGAGTGGTGCCTCAACTGCCACCGCGACCCGTCGCAATACGTCCGCCCGCGCGATCAAATCACGACGATGGGCTACCAGGTGCCGGAGGGGACGACGCAGGCCGAACTCGGCGCCCAGCTCGTCAAGGCCTACAACATCGCGGGCGTCGAGCACATGACCAGCTGCTCGGTCTGCCACCGCTAGAGCCGGCGACGTGACGAAGAGCCCGAAGGACGACATGAGCGCAGAGTCTCTCGACATCAAAGCGATCCGCGCGCGGCTGGAGAAGGCCGGCGGACCGCAGTACTGGCGCAGCCTCGAATCGGTCGCCGAGACCCCGGAGTTCCAGGAGTTCCTGCACCGCGAGTTCCCGGTGAACGCGTCGGAGTGGACCGACCCGGTCGGCCGCCGCTCGTTCCTCAAGCTGATGGGCGCCTCGGCGGCGCTGGCGGGCGTGAGCGCCTGCACGGTGCAGCCGACCGAGCTCATCGTGCCCTACGTGCGGCAGCCCGAGGAGGAGATCCCCGGCAAGCCGCTCTTCTTCGCCACGGCCATGGCCCTTGGCGGCGTGGCCACCGGCCTGCTCGTCGAGAGCCACCAGGGCCGGCCGACGAAGGTCGAGGGCAACCCGGATCACCCGGGGAGCCTCGGCGCGACGGACCTCTTCGCGCAGGGATCCGTCCTGACGCTCTACGATCCGGATCGCTCGCAGTCCCTCGTGCAGCTCGGCGAGATCCGGCCGTGGGCCACGTTCCTGACGGCGGTGAAGTCGGCGCTCTCGGGCCAGGCGGCGTCGAAGGGCGCGGGCCTGCGCATCGTCACCGAGACGGTGAGCTCGCCCTCGCTGGCCGCGCAGATCCAGCAGGTGCTCGCGGCCTACCCCGAGGCGAAATGGATCCAGTGGGACGCGATGCCGCGCGACAACGCGCGAGCCGGCGCCCGCCTCGCCTTCGGCGAGTACGTCGAGCCGCTCTACGACTTCACGAAGGCCGACGTCGTGCTCTCGCTCGACGCCGACTTCCTCGCCTCGGACGGCCCGGCGAACCTCCGCTACACGCGGCAGTTCGCCTCGCGGCGCCGGATCGAAGGCACCGGCGAGGGCCTGAACCGCCTCTACGTGGCGGAGGCGGCCCATTCGGTCACGGGCGCGAAGGCCGACCATCGCCTGCCGATGAAGACGAGCCAGGTGGACGCCTTTGCGCGCGCCGTCGCGTCGCGCGTCGGCGTGGCCGGCGTCACGGGCACGGCGCCCGCGGGCACTGACGCCGCGGCCGAGGCCATTGCGAAGGATCTCGCCGCGCATCGCGGGCGCTGCATCGTCATCGCGGGCGACGCGCAGCCGGCGGGCGTGCACGCGCTGGCCCACGCCATGAACGAGGCGCTCGGCAACACCGGCCAGACCGTGACCTACCTGGCGACGCCCGAGGCGGTGCCCAGCGAGCAGGTGGCGGATCTTCGCGCGCTGGCCAGCGACATGGACGCGGGCCGCGTCCAGGTGCTGCTGATGATCGGCGAGTCGAACCCGGTGCACTCGGCGCCGGCGGACCTCAACTTCGCCGATGCGCTTGGCAAGGTGCCGATGCGCGTGCACTCGGGGCTCTTCCTCGACGAGACCGCGGTCCTCTGCCACTGGCACGTGCCGGCCGCGCACTACCTCGAGGCCTGGAGCGACGCGCGCACCCTCGACGGCACGACCTCCATCGTGCAGCCGCTCATCCAGCCGATGTACGGCGGCAAGTCGGCCCACGAGGTGATGGCGACGCTGACCGATCTGCCGGATCGCAGCGGCTACGACATCGTTCGCGAGTACTGGATGAAGCAGCCGCAGGCCGGCGGCGACGCGGCGGCGTTCGAGAAGGCCTGGCGGCGCTGGCTGCACGACGGGGTCATCGGGGGCACGGCCCACGCGCCGAAGACCGTGGCCCTGGCGGCGGACTGGGCGTCGCGCGCGGCGGCGACCGCGGCGGTGGCGGGCCTCGAGGTGAACTTCCGTCGCGATCCGACGGTCTACGACGGGCGCTTCGCCAACAACGGCTGGCTGCAGGAAATGCCGAAGCCGATGACGAAGCTCACGTGGGACAACGCGGCGCTCATCGCGCCGGCGACGGCCGAGTCGCTGGGCGTGGAGAACGGCGACGTCCTGGAGCTGCGCCACGAGGGACGGCTCCTGCGCGTGCCCGCGTGGATCATGCCGGGCCATGTGGCCGACGCGGTGACCCTGACCGTGGGGTACGGCCGCACGCGCGCGGGCCGGGTGGGGAACGGCACGGGCTTCAACTCCTACGCGCTGCGCGGGAGCGCGTCGCCGTGGTTCGGGGCCGGGGAAGCCGCCGCCAGCGGCGACGAGTACGAGCTCGTCAGCACGCAGGATCACTGGGCGCTCGAGGGCCGCAACGTGGTCCGCTCGGCCCATCTCGAGGAGTTCAAGGCGAAGCCGGACTTCGCGCGCGAGATGGAGCACCTGAAGCTGGACCAGGGCATCACGCTGATGCCCCACAAGGAGTACACCGGCTACGCCTGGGGCATGGCCATCGACATCAACGCCTGCACGGGCTGCGGCGCGTGCGTCGTGGCGTGCGTGGCCGAGAACAACATCCCGGTCGTCGGCAAGGAGCAGGTGCAGCGGAACCGCGAGATGCACTGGCTCCGCGTGGATCGCTACTACGCCGGCAGCCTCGACAACCCGGACACCTACTTCCAGCCGATGCCCTGCCAGCAGTGCGAGAACGCGCCCTGCGAGGTGGTGTGCCCGGTGGCGGCCACGACCCACAGCGCGGAAGGCCTGAACGACATGGTCTACAACCGCTGCGTGGGCACGCGGTACTGCTCGAACAACTGCCCCTACAAGGTGCGGCGCTTCAACTTCCTGCTCTACCAGGACTGGGACACGCCGCAGTTCAAGCTGCAGCGGAACCCGGACGTCACGGTGCGGAGCCGCGGCGTCATGGAGAAGTGCACCTACTGCGTCCAGCGCATCAACGCGGCGCGCGTCCAGTCGAAGCGCGAGGAGCGCGACATCCGCGACGGCGAAGTGATGACGGCGTGCCAGTCGGTCTGCCCGGCGGAAGCCATCGTGTTCGGGAACATCAACGACCCGAACAGCCGGGTGGCGCGGCTGAAGGCCAGCCCGCTCAACTACTCGCTGCTGGCCGAGCTGAACACGCGGGCGCGGACGACCTACCTGGCGGCGGTGCGCAACCCGAACCCCGATCCGGCGCTGCCGGCGAACCCGGGCGTCGGCGGCCACCACGCGACGACTGAGCACGAAACGGCGGGCGAACACTGATGGCGAACAACGTTCACGCACACGCCAGGTCCACGTCGGTCCTCGAGACGCCGGTCATCGGGCCGGGGCACGACTTCGAGACGGTCACCGAGACGGTCGCGCAGATCCCGCTGGCGAAGCGCACGCCGCTCGGCTGGGTCTTCGGCTTCCTCATCGGCTTCTCGCTGCTGATGCTGCTGCAGGTGTCGCTCGGCTACCTGGTGGTGAAGGGCATCGGCATCTGGGGCACGAACATCCCGGTCGGGTGGGCCTTCCCGATCGTCAACTTCGTCTGGTGGATCGGCATCGGCCACGCCGGGACGCTCATCTCGGCCATCCTGCTCCTCTTCAAGCAGCAGTGGCGCATGTCGATCAGCCGCTTCGCCGAGGCGATGACGATCTTCGCCGTGGCCTGCGCCGCCATCTTCCCGGTGTTCCACACCGGGCGGCCGTGGCTGGCGGCCTACTGGCTGTTCCCGTACCCGAACACGATGGCGCTCTGGCCGCAGTTCCGCAGCCCGCTCATCTGGGACGTGTTCGCGGTCTCGACCTACGCGACGGTCTCGATCGTGTTCTGGTACGTGGGCCTGGTGCCCGACCTGGCGACGATGCGCGACCGCGCGGTGTCGCGGGTGAAGAAGGTCATCTTCGGGATCTTCTCGCTGGGCTGGCGCGGCTCGGCCCGCCACTGGCACCGCTACGAGGTGGCCTCGCTCATCCTGGCCGGCCTCTCCACCCCGCTGGTGCTCTCGGTGCACACCGTGGTGAGCTTCGACTTCGCGGTGTCGGTGATGCCCGGCTGGCACGCCACGATCTTCCCGCCCTACTTCGTCGCCGGCGCCATCTACTCGGGCTTCGCGATGGTGCTGACGCTGGCCATTCCCATCCGGGCGGCCTACCGCCTGGAGGACCTCATCACGATGCGGCACATCGACAACATGGCGAAGGTCATGCTGGCGACGGGCCTCATGGTCGGCTACGGCTACACGATGGAAGCGTTCTACGCCTGGTACAGCGGC
>JADZCN010000142.1 GCA_020851565.1 Acidobacteriota bacterium
CCCGCGTGTCGGTGACGTTCGACGACTCGATGCGAATGCCCTGAGGCGCAGACGGGCGAAGGGGTGTGGTTGGGGCTGGTGGCCAGGGACGGGATCGAACCGCCGACACCGTGATTTTCAGTCCGGGAAATTGAAACGCACCGTGACAGCGTGAAACGCTAATCCCCTGTCGAGTCTGATATTTATTGCCTCAACGTGTTTCACGGTGTAACCTCAAGTTACGTCGCGTGGTTACACTGTGGTTACACTGGAGGCACCGTGACTCGACGCAAGGCCCGCCGCACGAACCGCCGCAAGGCGTTCACCGCCCGCAGTATCAGCAGCCTGACGCCCGAAGCGCACGCCGTCGATTGGTTCGACGTGCGGACCCCGGGCCTGGCGCTGCACGTCTCGCCCGGCGGCGCCAAAAGCTGGTTCCTGTTCTACAAGCGTGGCCGCACCACGCGGCGCGTGAAGCTCGGCACATGGCCGGCGCTGGAGTTGGCGAAGGCACGGGCGGCGGCGCGGGATGAGCGCGTCCGCATCGAACGCGACGACGCCGATCCCGCCTACGAGCGGAAGGAAGCCCGCGACGTCTTCACCGTGGGCGCCCTCTGCAAGCTGTTCATCGAGTCCTACGCGAAGACGCATAAGCGCACCTGGAAGGACGACCAGTGGCGCATCGACAAGTACCTGCTGCCGGCGTGGAAGTCACGCCCGGTCCGGGACATCACCCGGCAGGACGTGCATGCCCTGCTCGACGGCATCGCCGCGGACGGGAAACCCATTCAGGCGAACCGCACCCAAGCCCTGATCTCGAAGCTCTGGAACTTCGCCATCGACCGCGGCCACGTCGAGGTGAACCCGTGTCACCGGATGGCGAAGCGGGCCCCGGAACGTGTGCGGGCCACGGTGCTGGACGACGACGCGCTGCGGGCGCTCTGGGCGGCCCTGGACGCCGAGGGGGGCGATGCCGCGGCCGCCGTCCGTTTGCGCCTCCTGACCGGCCAGCGGGGGGGGGAAGTGCATACCCTGACGTGGGCCGACGTGGATCTCGACGGCGCCGTCTGGACGATTCCGGCGACGGCCAGCAAGAACCGGCGCGCGCACCGTGTGCCCCTGGCCGCCACGGCGCTGCAGATCCTGAAGACGCGACACCAGCAGGTGCAATCTGCCTTGCAGGTGAGTGCTACCACTAACCTGCCCACGAACGAGGTTTCCATGAGTGGAAACCTGCCAACCGGGCCTGTCTTCCCTGGCCTGTATCACCAGCGGAAGGATCTGCGGGCGCTCGGGGCTATCCACGGGGACGCCTACCGCTGGCACGACTTGCGGCGGACGGTGGTCACGCGCCTCGCGGCGCTCGGGTTCGGGGAAGACCTGATCGGGCGCGTGGTGAACCACGCCAAGCGCGGCGTGACGGCGACGGTCTACAACCAGTTTCAGTACGACGGCGAGAAGCGCACCGCCCTCGACAGTTGGGACGCGGAGTTGAAGCGCATCATCGAGAACCGGCCGAAGCCCAAGGCGCGCGTCGTGCCGATGCGGGGGCGGGCGTGACGAACGATCCGCGAGCTCGCTATGTGTTCACGTCGCGGGCCGAGCTGCGCGGGGCGTTCCTCGACGTGCTGGCGGACGAGGCGCCGGGCCTACTCCACGACCTGTGGCGCGATCGGGACGTGACGGCATGGGCCGCGCGGCATGGGCTCCGCGATGCGTGGATCCACGAGGCCGCCCGTGACACACTGGCCCACGCGGAGCGATTCCAGGGCGGCGCGTGCCCGTCCACGTTCATACTCGACCTGCCGACAGACGGCGGATGGACGGCCGAGACGAACTCCGCCGGCGCCCATCGGCCGGCACGGCCAGCTCTGCCGGGGCGTGAACCCGGCGGGCTCCGGCGCTTCCTGGCCCGGGTGCGGCAGTATCGGCACCGGATGGGCGCGTGGCGCGGCGTGCCCGATGCGGCGCGCTGGCAGGTGACGCCCGATCATCTGCGTTGGTGCGCGTGGCGACTGCGGGGCGCGTCGTGGGCGAACGTGTGCGAGCGGGCTGGCCTGACAGACGTTCGGCTCGTCAGGCGGCGCGTGCGCGCGCTCACCGACCGGATAGGTCTGACTCTGCCCTGACCGCACAAGTCACAAAACCGACCCTCCCCAAGGGCCGGCATGGGGCGCACGATGAACCCCATGCAACAGCGCGCACCCAAAGCCACACGCACGGAACAACTCGCTCGGCAGTGCGCTCGACTGGCGCCGCTCCTCGCGCTGCCACTCACGCCGGGCCGGCGCGTCTCGACGGCTGAGGCCTGCATTCGTCTCGGCATCTCGCGCACCACCCTCTGGCGGAAACAGCGGTGCGGCGAGCTGCCGAAGGCGATCACCACGGAGGTGCTCGCCGTGCACATCAGCAAAGACGGCCGTGGCTGACGTGCTCGATCAGGCGCTCACCCTGTGGCGCCGCCTCCTGAGCGTGATCCCGGTCCCGCGCCCGGATGGCCGCCACGACGGCAAGGTGCCGGCGATGGCCTGGCGCGAATACCAGGCCCGGCGCCCCACCGAGGCGGAGATCCGCGCGTGGTTCGGCGGCGCGCCCTCCAACCTGGCCATCATCACGGGCGCCCTCTCCAACCTCGTGGTGGTCGATGCTGACTCGCGTGAGGGGCTGCGCTGGTGCGTGCGGCACCTGCCGTACACGCCGTGGCAGGTCCGCACGTCGCGGGGCTATCACCTGTATTTCAGGCACCCCGGCGTCACGGTCCGCAACCGCGCCAAGCTCGACACCCGCGACGGGCGGATCGATGTTGATGTGCGCGGCGACGGCGGGTACGTGATCGGGCCGGGCTCCGTGCATGCGAGCGGCGCCATCTACCTTCCCGCGGGCGATTGGACGCGCGACGACGTGCCCCGCTTCTGGCCTGGCTGGCTGGCACGCCCCGAGCGACCTGCACGCCCGGCGCTCGACTCCTCGCAGTGGCGGCCCTCCGGTGACGTCGTGGCGCGCGCCCGGCGCTACCTCGCGCAGATGCCTCGTCCGGAGATCGGGCAGGGCAGCGACCAGGCCACGCTCACCGCGGCGTGCCGACTCGTGCGCGGATTCGGGCTCAGCGAATCCGAGGCCACGGCGCTGCTCTGGCAGTGGGCCGGCGGGCGGCCTGGCTGGACCTACGAATGGGTGCGCCGCAAGGTGGAGAACGCGCGCAAGTACGGCACCGAGCCCGTTGGAGGGCTCGTCTCGTGATCCCCGCCGACGCCTACGAGGGCGTGGAGCTGTGCGACGTGTGCGGGCGCGAGTCCTGCGAGGATCATCTGCCGCCCGATCCGGCGCACCCGCAACCGGCCCGGCCGGCGCTCCGCTTTCAGTCCGCGGCCGGCATCATCAGCGAACCGGCGCCCGATCCCATCGTCGAGGGCGCCGTCTGGGAGAACTGCCTCACGGTCTTGGCGGCCGAATCCGGCGCCGGCAAGACGTTCGTGCAGATTGACCTGAGCGCGGCCGTGAGTGCGGGCACGCCCTGGCATGGCCGCGACACGCAACAGGGCGCCGTCGCCTACGTGTCGTACGAGGGAGACGCGCTCAACCTCCGCTTCCGGGCCGCGCGCGACATTCGCGGCCATCGGCTCGAACACGTGTATGTGCTGCGCGCCCATGAACCGCTCTCGCCGCGGGTGACCCACGACGGCGAGGCCTGCTCACCCGGCGAGCGCGCCCTCACCACGCAGCTCGAGCTGCTGGCCGCCGATCTCACCACGCGGAGTCTGCCGCCGATCCGGCTCGTCGTGATTGACACCGTGCGCGCGTCCTTGTCGGGCTCGGAGGACAGCTCGGAGCATGTCTCGGCCTATCTGCGCGCCGTCCGGCGCTGCATGGCCGTCGTGCCCGGCGCGGGCGTGCTCCTGGCGCATCATGCCGGCTGGCAGGACGGTGACACGCAACGGAAACGCGAGCGCGGTTCATCCGCCTGGCGCGGCAACGTCGATGCCACGCTCTACCTCGAAGCGGGCGAGTACGACCGGGAGCGCGGCGAGGCGCCGCTCACCCTCCGTGCGCTCAAGGTCCGCGACGGTGAGCGGCCGGCGCCGCTCCATCTGATCCGGCGCCGCGTGGACCTCGCCGTGTTCGACCGCCGGGGCCGGCCGCTTGACTCCTGCATCATCGAACCGGACCGACGCACCCATCAGGACATCGAGGCCGAGCGCGTGGCGACCCTCGACGCCCAATTCGCCGAGACCGACCGCCGCGTCCTGCAAGCCATGCGCGACTACCCGGCCGCCACGAGCATCACGCGCCTGCGCCCCTATGTGGGGCTCCGGACCGGCATCGTGACGGATGCCGTCGCCCGACTTCTACGCGCCGGGCACGTCGCCGAGGGCCGCCGTGGCGAGCCGTACACCGTCACGCCGTCCGGGCTCGCCCTGCTGGCAGGGAGCACCCCATGAGCGTTACCCGAGCGTTTCCCGTCCGTTTCCCGGCAACGTTACCCCGAACGTTACCCGTTACCCCCCCTATAGGGGTAACGGTAACGGTAACGCCCGTGGGAACGGGAATGGCTGCGAACATTACCCGCGAAGTCGAGCCCGAATCCGCGCCCCTGTGCCCCTACTGCGACTCGACCCTCCCGGCCGAGCCCATCGGCGCCGGCCGCTACTGGTGCGCGTGCTGCGCGCGTGTCTTCGAGGCGCCCCATGCCTGACCCCGGATTCTGGCGCTCACGCCCCCGCGCGGCGCTGCACATTCGACCGACCACCCACACAGGAGTAAACCACCATGAGCGAGCCCACCGTCCCGACCCCGTGCAACCCCTGGCAATTTCACGCCGTGCTCCTGCACGAGATGGCGAACGATCTGATCAAGCGCGCCATCGCCGAAGACCCCGAAGGGATCGGGGCGCTCGTGGATGATCCGGCCCTCGTGCGCTGGCATGTGGGTCTCGACGTGTCCGGGCGCCGGGCGATCGTGCACCTGTTGCGGCCGGCCGGCAACATCATCGAGGCCGTCGAGATCGGGCGCGTCGGACTCGACCCGTCCAACCCCGACGAGCTGGGCACATGGACCTCGTCGTGGTTGCCTGCGGTGGCGCCTGTGGACGGCGCAGACGGACGGCCGCACTAATGCGCGGACACCGAGACGATCGCGCGTCCTGGCCCGGCGCTGCGCGACGGCGCGGCATGCGGCACCGGGGGGCGGGTCAAAAGTTCAGGACTGTTCGTTCTCAAACCGAAGGAGCAAACCACGGGGGTGGGGCAAAATGTCTACAGCGTAATCATCCGAAACCGTGTCCGGTCCTCCGCTCGCACAACGGGTGCCCCGGTTCGCCCACAACCGCGCTCGTCGAGGTTGAACGATGACAACCGCATCCACACCCACACCCCCGCGGCACCTGTCGGCACCCTCACGCGCCTGGTGGAAGGCCATCGTGCGGGACTACGCGCTCGCCGACCACCAGCTCCGGACGCTCACGGCGGCGTGTGAGGCGTGGGACCGCAAGGACCAGGCGCGCGACGTGCTGACCGCGGAAGGGCTCACGTTCACGACGAAGCACGGCGAGAAGCGGCCGCACCCGGCCGTCGCCATCGAGCGGGATGCGCGGGTCGCCTTCCTCCGGGCCGTGCGCGAGCTGGCCCTCGAAGGCGGCGACGAACCGGAAGACAGCCGGCCGCCGCGACTGCGCGGCCGGTATCAGGGGAGGGCGTAGGCGATGCCCACCAGGCGCGTGACGAAACGTCGATCGGCCAAGTCCACCCTGCCGGCGGCTCAATTGCACTACTGCGCCACGGGTGAGATGTTGACGGACAACGACGGGCGGCGGCTCTACGGCTCGACGTTCACCGTGTGGGCGGTGTTCGACGTGCCCACGCGCCCGTCCGACCTGGCCGCGTACTGGCAGGAGCATCGCGCGACCATCGAGGCGCACGCGCGCCGGCTCGGCGTGGCGATCCCGTGGCTGCAGCGTCGTGTTGAAGGCGAAGCATGCTAAGATTTCAGCACCGTTCGACCGTTCCGCCCGCGCAGCGCATGGGATATGTGCCGTGGGCGCGACGGTTGACCTACCGCTCGCCCGCGGGATGCGCGCGAGCACGACACCGACGCCCGGGGGATCCGGCCGGCGGCTGTCGCCCACAGGCGCGCGGGAGAACGGCGCGCGCTCCACGTTCACTCTTCAGGTACGACGGCCGCCGTGTGTCGCAGCGGGTGCGAGTCCGCGCGCCGCGGCCGTGAGGATTCTTCCATGAACGACAACCTACAGACGGCCATCGAGGCCGTGGACCGGCTCAACGAGCACTTCGGCGAGTTCCGCGCGAAGAACGACGAGCGCATCGGCGCGATCGAAACCGTGGTGAACCGGATGGCGGCGGTGGGCACGGTCGAGCGCAGCGCGCCGGCCGGCTCGACCTGGCGCAGTGTGATCCCGTCGATGGTCGAGTACAAGACCATGCAGACGGGCGTGGACCCCTCGGGCGGCTACCTCGTGACCGCCACGCTGGGGCCGTTCTTCGATCGCCTGCGCCCCGAGTCCGTCGTCCTGGCCGCCGGGCCGATGATCCTGCCGTGTGACTCCGACGCGCTGAACGTGCCGCGGCTCACGTCATCCACGACGGCCTATCGCGTCGGCGAGCTCGCCACGATCACGGCCAGCGATGCGGCGTTGTTCACCGGGCGCATCCCGATGCAGAAGTACGGGTGCTACTCCCTGGCCGGCAACGAATGGTTGGCCGATGCGGGGTACGGGCCGCGGCAGATCATCGAGAACGACCACCGGCGGCAGCTCGCCGCGCAGCTGGATAGTGACTTCCTCCAGGGCAGCTCCGGATCGTCGGTGGTGGGGCTGCGCTACCAGGGCACGGCCACGTCGTTGGCCGCGGCCGGCGCGGCGCCGACGCTCAACAACATCCTCGACGCGCTGTACCGCATGGAGGCGAACAACGCCCTCCCGTCGGCCATCTTCATGCACCCGCGGACGTGGAACACGATCCGCAAGCTCGAGGACACGCAGACCCGCAAGCAGTTGTCGCCCGACCCGACGCAGCCGTTCGTGCGGCAGCTCTTCGGGGTGCCCGTCTACCTCAGCTCGCAGCTCTCGATCACCGAGGACAGCGACAACGCGGCGAACAGTGATTGCAGCGCGATCATCATCGCCGACATGCGGTACGTGGTTGTGGCGCAGCGGCAGAGCATGAGCGTGCTGCTCGACCCGTACAGCTACTCGCAGAGCGACCAGCACGCGATCCGGACGACCACGCGGTGGGGCCTGGGCGTGATCTTCGACGCGGCGGTTGAAGTGCTGACCGGCGTCCGGCAGTAAACGCGACATCGCACGCGGGCACAACCTCGCGGCGACGGGGTGCCCGGCGGGTGCTCTCCTGGCACTCGCAGATGACCCGTCGCCGCACCTGTCGTTCGCGCGTGTGGCCCGGCGCATGTCCGGGCCGCGCGCGGGCGGCGGCATCTGCGAGGAAGGCGGGCCGCATGCACGACTGGGCGTATCGGCTGTTGGGCGCATCGGTGCTGCAACGGGCGCTGCAGGACGCGCAACACGGCGATCCGCGGGCGGCCCAGTGGTTGACCACGCCAGGTGCGTGGTTGTCGTTCTGGTGCGGCGTGGCCGGGCTCGATGACGGCCGGGTGCGGGCCGCGGCCGGCGCCGCGCTCCGGCAGCGGATACGCCCAGCGGCCACGGTTTCGAGTGAAGAAGGGTAATCACATGATTCGACCGATCAGTCTCGCGGCGCTCGTGGCGCTGCTCATCCCGTCCCCGTCCGCGGCGAGTCTCGCCGTGGCGCTCTGCACGCCCGAGCGGTGCGTGCTGGCGTCGGATTCGCGGACGTGGGACACCCAGCGCGACGTGGCCGGCGGCGACACCGCCCGCAAGGTGGACGTGCGCGCCGGCTACGCCTTCATGATGACCGGATGGCCGGGCGTGTTCGACGCCTGGACGGCGACGGCGCCGCGGCCGGGTGAATCCGCGGAGGCCCTGGCTCGCCGCGTCCTGGCCGCCGTGGTGCCCGACGACGAGGGGCAGGAGGCCGCGATCGGCATCCTGCGGTTTGGCGCGTTCCTGGACGCCTACGTGGCGAAGGTGACCATCGCCCCGGACGGCGCGCCCACCATCCTCGAAGACGCGCGGCCCGCCCCGCCGTTCGCCTTCACGCTCGGCTGGGACGACGGCGGCGCGGCGCGAGACGGGCTCGTGCAGGTCACGCAGCGGGAGCTGCAGCAGACCACGCCCACCGAGGCCCGGCTGCGCGAGCTCGCCACGGGCATCCTGACGGCCGCGGCCAGGCAATCCGTGAAGGTTGGCGGCCCGTCACACATCGCCATCCTCGACGCACAGGGTGCGCGTTGGCTCACCCCGACACGGCACGGCGAGCATTGGGATGGCACCAACCTCACGATCGTCAGTCAGAGCATCACGATCGACCAGTCGGGCGTGCGCTTCAGCGTGCCGAGCGGGTTCTCGGACACCACCTCGTACCGCTGGGACGTGACCGATGGGTTTCTCGGCACCAAGGCGCAGTTCAACAGCAATCAGTACGATTTGATGCTCCAGGGCTACTACTCAGGGTCCACGACCTCGACGGTCCTGAATACCAGCCTGTCGTCGATCTACGATGCGTCCAGTGGCGGCAACCAATCCATTGCCGCGGTCACGGCCACAGCCTACGCCGACCTGGCCGAAGTGGTCATCACGGCCGCGGCCTACACGGGCGACCCCATCACCACGCACCAGATCCGGTTGAACGGCGAGTTGCAGCTCGAGAACCAGTTGACGCAGACGACGATCGGCGCGAATGGGTCCGCGTCGGCCCTCACCGCCAACCCGGCGGGCTACCTGAAGATCAAGATCAACGGGACCTACTACATCATCCCGGCCTACAACCCGTAGCCTGGCCGCCCGTGGCTGCGCGCATGTCCAGCACGGGCACAGGAGGCGCGGGCGGTGCCGTCTTTCCCGCGTGGCTGGATACCGCTTGCCGTCCTTGCCGGTGACGTGGGAGGGCAGGTGACCACTGGGGGTCACCTCGTCCTTGATTCGCTGCAAGTAGCTCAAAGCACACCCCACCTGCTCGGCAATCTGACGTCCGCTCCTCTCCGGCCACGTCTGCAACCGCGCGGCACCGAAGAGGTACTCTTCGAGCTGCGCGACATGATCCGGTGCTGCCACCTGGCCGCGTGGGCGCTGGTGAACGACGGCGACCAGACGAGTTCCCGCTCTAGCGAACCTATCCGGGCGCGCCGACAGGCCGAGGGCCGGGCGCGCCCGTGGGCGGTACCCCGTGATTTTCCAAGGGGCGTTCCGCGGTTACACCAGGGTTACACCGCGGCTCCGGCCGGTTTTGCTGAATCCCCGTAAGTTGTTGATTCGATTGGTGGCCAGGGACGGGATCGAACCGCCGACACCGTGATTTTCAGTCACGTGCTCTACCAACTGAGCTACCTGGCCGTCGGTGGAGACCGTCGAGTATACCACGGCGCCTTCGACGGGTACACGAAG
>JADZCN010000143.1 GCA_020851565.1 Acidobacteriota bacterium
CCTCCTTCGTCTTGAAGGCCGAGTTGCGCGTGTAGCACCAGAGCACGGTGAACATGCCCAGCTCGTGCGCGCGCTGGAACATCTCGGTCACTTCCTGGAGCTGCCGCTTCGACTCCTCGGAGCCGAAGTAGATGGTGGCGCCGACTCCCATGGCGCCCATGTCGAAGGCCTGCTTGACGCTGGCGAAGCGGATCTGGTCGTACGAGTTCGGGTAGGAGAGGAACTCGTTGTGGTTCAGCTTCAGCATGAACGGGATGCGGTGCGCGTACTTGCGCGCCACCATGCCCAGCACGCCCAGCGTGGAGGCGACGCAGTTGCACCCGCCCTCGATGGCGAGCTTCACGATGTTCTCGGGATCGAAGTACATCGGGTTGGGCGCGAACGACGCGCCGGCCGAGTGCTCGATGCCCTGGTCCACGGGCAGGATGGAGACATACCCGGTGCCGCCGAGGCGGCCGTGATCGAAGAGCGACTGCAGGCTGGCCAGCACCCGCGTCGGGCGGTCGGACGACAGGTGCAGGCGTTCGACGAAGTCGGGCCCCGGCAGGTGCAGGCTCTCCTTCGGGACGGTCTGGCAGCGATGATCGAGCAGCGCGCGGGCGTCTGCTCCGAGGATGGATTCTATGCTGGCCACGGCTGCGATTCTAACCCCCTTCGGCCCGCCGGGCCTACAGGCGAACGCCGAGCACCGGCGGCACGAAACCGCTAGAATCCGGACGTCTCAGCCCGACGCGCTTGGAGATCACTCATGAGCCATCGGTTCGCCGCTCCCGTCCTGCTCCTCGCCTGGACCCTGCTCACGTCCGGTGCGGCCGCCGCGCAGGAGACCGGCCCCTATTCCGCCGCCAGGCCCTTCGGCACGCTCCGCCAGCAGGCCGAGGTCCACCAGGCGTGGCTGAAGGAGCGCCTCGAGGTCAATCTCCCCGCCGTCATGCGCGCCCACGGCGTGGACATGTGGGTGGTGACGATGCGCGAGTACAACGAGGACCCGGTGTTCCGCGGCCTCGTGTCGGCCACCACGTTCGCCGCGCGCCGGCGCTCCATCTACATCTTCTTCGACCGCGGTCCCGCGAAGGGCGTGGAGCGGCTGGCGCTTGGCGGCACTTCGCAGGGAGGGCTGTACGAGGTGTATCGCGGCGAGCAGTCCACCTCCACGACGCAGAAAGCGGAGTTGTGGGGGATGGAGCAATGGCGGCTGTTCGCGCGGCTCGTGAGGGAGCGCGACCCGAAGGCCATCGCGGTGAACATCTCGGCCGATCACAACTTCGCCGACGGCCTCACGGCGGGTGAGTGGGAACAGATGAAGGAGGCCCTCGGCCCCGAGCTGGAGAAGCGCGTTGTCCGGAACGCGCGCCTGGCCATCGACTACCTGGCCCTGCGCGTGCCGGGCATGGCGCCGACGTACCGCCGCCTGCAGGCCATCGTGCACGAGGTGATCGGCGCCGCGTTCTCGAACCTGGTGATCACACCCGGCGTGACCACGACCCAGGACGTGGTGTGGTGGATGCGCCAGCGCGTGAACGACATGGGCCTCGGCACCTGGTTCCAGCCGTCGGTGGACGTGCAGCGCAGGGGCGCCACGGAGAAGGACCTCGGCGACAACCCGGTCATCCAGCGCGGCGACGTCCTGCACTGCGACTTCGGCATCACCGCGATGGGCCTCAACACCGACACGCAGCACATGGCCTACGTGCTCCGCGACGGCGAGACCGACGCGCCCGCGGGCCTGAGGACCGCGCTCGCCCGGGCCAATCGCCTGCAGGACATCCTGCTCGAGAAGACGACGCCCGGGAAGAGCGGCAACCAGGTTCTGCGCGAGGTCCTCGGGCAGATGAACGCCGAGGGCCTGGAGGGGACGATGTACTCGCACCCGATTGGCGATCACGGCCACGGCGCGGGGCCGCTGATCGGCTTGTGGGACTACCAGGAGGGCGTGCCGGGCCGTGGCGACGTGCCCGTGCTGCCGAACATGTGGTTCTCCACCGAGCTGCAGGTGACCACGGCCGTGCCCGAGTGGAACGGGCAGAAGGTGCGCATGGCGCTCGAGGAGGAGGCCGAGGTGCGCCCCGACGGCGTGATGCAGTGGTCGCTGCGCCGCCAGACGGAGCTGCACCTCGTGCGGTGAGGTCAGAGGCTCATGTAGGTGAACCCGCGCTCCTGCGCGAAGCCCACCGCCCACGTGTGCGCCGGCACCAGCCGGACGCCGGGCCGCAGCCCCGCGACGAGGTCGGCTCGTATGTCGGCCGCCTTGCCGCCGGTCTTCGCGGCGAGCTCCGCGGAGATGGAGGTGAGGGCCATGCTGCACTGCCAGAACACGACGCCCCGGCCCTGGAGCGCGCGGACCGTGGCGGGGCCGGCCACGGGCCCGTCCATGAAGATGTTCCGGACGGACGGCTTGTCCGTGGCGGGATCCTTGATGCGCCAGTGCTCGCCGAGCGCGTACTTCTCCCACAGCGCGTCGACCGCGTTCATCGGGAACGCCTTGTGCGAGATGCCGACCGCCACGTTGATGTCATCCGGCGGGTCGAGCTTGTTGACCTCGCGGTGCGCGGCCAGGTAGGTCATCACCTGGCGCAGGGGCGTGTCGAGCGAGAGATCGAAGCGCTGGAGGTCGAAGACCTGCTTGTGTTTCCCCTTGAAGGCGTCGAACCAGCCGATGTCGATGGCGGCGCCAGGGGCGGGCTGGGCTGGCGCCTGCGCGGCCTCCGCGGCGGACATGGTGGCGAAGGCGGCGACGCCGCCGAGAGCGGTGATGAAGGTGCGTCGATCGGGTGTGGTCGGCATGCGATCTCCTGGAAGCGGAGGGCATGATACCTGAAGCGGGCCATTCTCGCGGGCGCTCAGCCCAGGTAGTCCCTGATCGCCTCGCGCGTGCTGGCAAACGCGAGGTCGTCCCAGGGAATGGAGGAGGGCTCGAACCACTGCACCTCGAGCCCCTCCTCGTCCACGGCGAGCTCGCCGCCGACCATCGTCGCGGCGTAGACGATGATGATGGGCGTGCGGCCGGCGTAGGAATAGATGCCGATGAGCCGGTCGATGCGCACCTCGAGTCCGGCTTCCTCGCGGGCCTCGCGCAGCGCCGCCATCATCACTTCCTCACCGCGGTCGACGTAGCCGCCGGGAAACACCCACTTGCCGTACCCCGGCTCGATGGCGCGCCGCACGAGGACGATCCGGCCGTCGGGCCCGGAGATGATCGTGCCGACGGCGACCTTCGGGTCGAGGTAGAAGACGAACCCGCACGGCTCGTTGGTGCACACGAGGCGCGGCGGCTCGCCCACGCGCAGCACGCGCGGCTCGAGCGGCGATCCGCAGACCGGGCAGAACCGAAACGTGGCGCTCACCGCACTTGGCCTCCCTCACGCACCTGTCCGCACCCGCCCGCACCCGTCCGCACCTGTCGGCACCTGTGCGCACCCGTCCGCACCCGTCCGCACAGTATAAAATCGACCAATGTCGATCCTGAAAGTGTCCCGCATGGGCCACCCTGTGCTGCGCCAGCGGGCCCGCGCGGTGGACAAGCACGAGATTCGCACGCCCGCGTTTCAGAAGCTCATCGACGACATGATCGACACGATGGACGAGTATTCAGGCATCGGCCTGGCCGCGCCGCAGGTGCACGAGAGCCTGCGGCTGTTCGTGGCCGTGCTGGATCCCGAGGGGCGGGGCGAGGGTGAGGCGACGGCCCTGATCAACCCGGAGATCACCGTCCTCGGCAAGGACCTCGTGGAGGGCTGGGAGGGCTGCCTGAGCATTCCCGACATCCGCGGCCGCGTCCCGCGATCCCCGCACATCCGCGTGAGCGCGCTCAACCGCGAGGGCCGGCGCGTGGAGATCGAGGCGCACGACTTCCCGGCGCGGGTCATCCAGCACGAAACCGACCACCTGGACGGCATCCTCTTCTTCGACCGCATGCGCGCGTTCGAGTCGCTCACCTTCATGGAGGAGTACTCGCGCTACCACGCACGGCGGGAGGAGGAGGACGAGTGAGGCGTGCCCATTGACGATTGCCGATTGCCAATCGGGTGATTCATTGGGTGATTGGCGATTGGGGCATTGGGCATTCGGATTGGCGCATTGGCGCATTGGCGCATTGGCGCATTGGCGGATTGCGGCATTGGGGCATGGGCCGTGGGCACGATGTCGTCGGCCAGCGACGAATCGCCCGATGCCTCAATCACCCAATCAGCCAATCCAATGCGCAATGCCCCAATCGCCAATCACCCAATGAATCACTCAATCGCCAATCGGCAATCTCCAATGGACACGCCACTCACTGGTCGAGCACGCCGCGCACCTTGCGGCACAGGGCGGCCGGTGAGTACGGCTTCTGCAGGAAGTACCGCGGCGGGATGGCAATCCCCTTCCGGCTCACCGCATCCGGCGTGTAGCCCGACGTGAAGAGCACGCGCGCTTCCGGGTGGATGGACCGCATCTGCTCGGCGAGCGCGTGGCCGCCGAGGACGGGCATCACCACGTCGGACATCAGCAGGTGGATGGCCGTGGACGTGGCCTGGGCCCGCTCCAGCGCCTCTGCGCCGTTCGAGGCGGCCAGCACCTCGTACCCTGCCGCGTTCAGCACGGCCTCGGTGAACACGCGCACGGCGTCGTCGTCTTCGACCACGAGGATGGTTTCGGTGCCGGCGGGCGCGTCGGCGGCGCTCTCGCTCCGGGTGGCCGCGACCGGGAGGGTCACCGTCGGCAGGTAGAGCTTGAAGGCGCTCCCGTGGCCGGGCTCGCTGTAGACGGCGAGGTGGCCGCCGCTCTGCACCACGAAGTTCTGCACCATCGCGAGGCCGAGGCCCGTGCCGCGCCCGCTGCCCTTGGTGGTGAAGAACGGCTCGAAGATCCGCGCGCGCGTGGCGGCGTCCATGCCGACTCCCGTGTCGGTGACGGCTAGCAGCACGTACTGGCCGGGCGGGACCTCCCGCGGGCCCACGCCGTGCGCTGAGTCGAACTCGACGTTGGCCGTCTCGATGGTGATGGTGCCGCCCAGCGGCATCGCGTCGCGCGCGTTGATGATCAGGTTGAAGAGGACCTGGTCGAGCTGCGAGCGATCGGCCATCACGTTCCGGAGGTCCGGGGCCAGGCGCGTCTCGATCCGCACGTCCTCGCCGATGATGCGGGTGAGCGTGGTCACCGTGGCCTCGACCACCTCGCTCAAGTCCAGCACCTGCGGCTCGGCCATCGACTTGCGGCTGAACGCCATGAGCTGGCGCGTCAGCTCTGCGGCCCGTTCTCCGGCCTTGTGAATCTCCTCCACCAGCGACCGCACGGGGCTGTCGCCGGGAAGCTTCAGCAGCGCCAGCTCGCTGTAACCGTCGATGACGGTGAGCATGTTGTTGAAGTCGTGCGCTACGCCCCCGGCGAGCCGGCCGACCGCCTCCATCTTGGCCGACTGCCGCAGGTGCGATTCCAGGCGGCGCGTCTCGGTGACGTCGTGCGCGATGCCGGCCAGCGCGACGATCTCGCCCTCCCGCCCGCGCACGGGCGACAGGCTCAGGGACACGGTGACGGGCGATCCGTCCTTGCGTCGGTGCCCGGCGTCGAAGGCGGGGATGCGCTCACCGGCGCACACGCGCTCCAGCAGGCGCTGGCGGTCCGGGTCGCGCTCGGCTGGCACGAGTACCGAGACGTCCTGGCCGACGATCTCGTGGGCGGCGTAGCCGTACAGGCGCTCCGCGCCGGGGTTCCACGAGAGGATCGTGCCGTGCAGGGTCGCCGTCACGATGGCATCGTCGGAGCCCTCGACGAGCGAGCCCAGGCGAAAGCGCTCCTCGCGCTCGCGATTGAGCTCCGCGGTCAGCTGGGCTCGCCGGATGGCGAGGCCCAGCGTCGTCGCGAGGCTCGAGAGGAAGGGCACGATGCCCGTGTCGAGTGCTCCGCGCGTGCGGCTGTAGACGCCCAGCACGCCAAACGGGCGGGCCGGGTCGCCGATGAGAGTGGCGGCAGCCGCCCTGAAGCCCCGGGCGGCAAAGACGGGCGGTTCCTCCGGCCGATCGCGCAGGTCGTCGATGATGGCCACCACCCCGGGGGCCTCGAGCACGGCCGGCCCGTGCCAGCCGGTGCCGAGCGTGAGGTCGCGTATGCCTGGGGGCTCGGCCCACCCGAGGCTCGCCCGGGCCGTGGACAGGCGGTTGCCGACCGTCCGCTCGAGGACGAGGGCGGCATCGGCACGTGTGCCCTCGACGGCCAGGCGGGCCGCCTCCTGCACGAGCTCGTCGATGGAATGGTCCTGCCAGAGGTAGCGCCCGAGGAGCGCGATGGCCTCAATCTGGCGGTGGGGGGACACGGCGACGCCATCCTACTTTCTCTTTGCCGCACGGGTGCGACGAAACTTTATACTTTCCCACGGATGCCCGCCGTCGCACTCAGCACCGCCCCTCCACGCGTCACCCTGCTCAGCGCTCCCCAGGCGCCGTACGACGGCGCCATCGCGGCCGCCCGCACGTGCTATTCCCCGCGTGTCATCGCGCGGGAGGAGGTCACCGACAAGCAGCGGGACTCGATCGGCCCGCTCACCTTCGAGGGCGGCCACCACACCGTCTTCCAGCACGCGCACTTCGAGTTCGGGCTCGAGAATGTCTCCCGGCAGTTCGTGTGGAGCATCCTGCACGCCTACCCCTTCTACAACTCCGAACAGTCCAGCCAGCGCTACGTGAAGCTGAACGAGCCGCGGGCCTTCGTGCCGCCGCTCGAGGGGGAAGCGCGCGATGTCTACGAGCGGGCCGTGCTTCGCGCGTGGGATGCCTACGCCGAGCTCTCGGCGCTGCTCAAGGACGATGCGTGGGCCATCCTGAAGGAGCTGCGGTACGTCCGGCCCACCAACACCCCGGCGCGGCTGAAGGCCGTGGAACGGGAGGCGGAGAAGAAGGCCATCGAGACGGCGCGGTACGTGATCCCCATCGGCGCCTTCACGTCCATGGTGCACACCGTGTCGGGGCTCGTGCTGCACCGCCTGCACCGGATGGCGAACGCGGGCGACACGCCGTACGAGGCGCAGATGGTGATTGGGGCCATGGTCGACCTCGTGAAGGAGGCCGACCCGATGTTCTTCGAGAAGGTGGGCCTCACCACGCTCGACCACGAGCAGCTGCCCGAGTCGGCCATCCCGCGCCCGACTTCCTCGGGCGACGCCTTCGCCCGCGAGTTCGACCGGCGGCTCGGCAACCGGGTGTCGCGGCTGCGCGACTGGTCGGCCGGGGCCGAGCGCGTCGTGGCCGACGCCGTCCGCGCCACCTTCGGCCTGACGACCGCCGAGATGCACGACGCCGAGGCCATCGACCGCGTGATGAACCCGGCGCGCAATCCCTACCGCATCGACATGCTGAACGTGTCGCATCACTCGCCGCTGATGCGCGCGCTCAATCACCCTGCCTACGTCTTCGAGAAGCGCCTCAGCCACACCGCGGACTCGCAGGACCAGCGGCACCGCATGGTGCCGGCCTCGCGGCCGATGATGACGTTTGCCGACACCATGGAGCCGGACGTGATCGCGCCGCGGCTGCTCCGGCAGAACCCGGCGGCCCGCGCCGTCTTCGATCGCGCGGTGAAGGACGCCTGGGCGTCGAAGAACCGGCTGCTTGCGCTGGGCGTCCCGCTCGAGTTCGCCCTGTACCTGCTGCCCAACGCGAAGGCGCTGCGGATGGTCGAGTCCGGCTCGTTCATCGCGCTGCAGCACAAGTGGACGCTGCGCACCTGCTTCAACGCCCAGGAGGAGATCTACCTGGCGTCGATGGACGAGATCGCGCAGGTGCAGGCCGTCCACCCGCAGCTCGGCAAGTTCCTCGGCCCGCCCTGCGTGCTGCGCAACCGCATCGTCTCGCCCCGGTGCACCGAGGGCACGCATTTCTGCGGCGTCCCGGTGTGGCAGTCCTTCCCCGACGCCGAGCGCCGACTCTGAAGAGGATGGCGCAGGGCCCCAGATGACGCAGGGCCGCAGATGGCGCAGATTGCGCAGATTCCGGAAAACAGAACCTCAGAACCTCAGAACCTCAGAACCCCAGAACCCCAGAACCCCAGAACCCCAGAACCCCAGAACCTAAGAACCG
>JADZCN010000144.1 GCA_020851565.1 Acidobacteriota bacterium
GCGTATCGACCGTAAACGGGGCCACCTCGTGCAGCCGGCTGTCAAACGCGAACAGCGCGGCCTCGTCGCGACCCGGCTCCAGCCATGACAGGAGGTGATGGGCCGCAAACTTCGCAGCGGTGAATCGAGCGGCAACGTCCATGCTGCCGCTGATATCGAACAGGATCGCCAGGCTGATCGGCGCGCGGTCCGTGCGGAACTGGCTGATGACACGGCGCTCGCCGCGATCGATCACCTCGAAGTCCCGGGCCTGGAGGCCAGTCACGAGCCGCCCCTTTCTGTCGCGGACCGTCGCACTCACCGTCACGAGGTCGACGCCCGACTTGAATACCGCCTGGCCCCCTTCCGGTTCTTGCGCCGGTGCCGGGGAAGGCATCAGGAACAGCCAAACACCCAGCATGCTTCCGGCGAGGAGGCGCCGCTGCATGCCCATCCCATATCCACGAACCGTGCCAAGCATGTAAGTACTTGAAAACATTGCCATAAGCCGCTGTCGCCATTCCCGGAGGAGCCGTCCGCCTTCATGTAACCGTGTAGGTTTTACACGTCGCCGTGATGTCCCTTCGACGCCTCTATCGGCTCCGCCACCCCGCACCCTGCACCCCTGCACCCCTGCACCCTTGCACCCCTGCACCCTTGCACCCTGCACCCTTGCACCCAGCACCCCTGCTACCATGTCTCCGATGGCCATCACGACCCCCGCGACCACTCCCATCCGCACCGCGAAACGCGTCGACCGCTTCACCTACGCCATTCGCAATATCGTTGCCGAGGCAAAGAAGGTCGAGGCAGCCGGGAAGAAGGTCCGCTACCTCAACATCGGGGATCCGAACCAGTTCGGATTCGTGACGCCCCCGCACCTCATCGAGGCCGTGGCGAAGGCCATGCGGGACGGCCACAACGGATACACCGCCTCACCCGGCATACCCGAAGCGCGCGAGGCGGTCGCGGCCGACTTCACGAGCCGCGGCGTCGAGACCTCGCCGGATCGCGTCCTCATCACCTCGGGCACGTCCGAGGGCATCGAGCTGGCGCTCACCGGCATCGTGGACGAGGGCGAGGAAGTCCTGGTGCCCGCGCCGACGTACCCACTGTACACGGCGGTGCTCGCCAAGATCGGCGCGACGCCGGTCTACTACCGGACGGACCACACCAACGCGTGGCAGCCGGATCTCGATCACATCCGGAAGGCCATCACGCCGAAGACACGCGCGCTGGTGGTCATCGATCCCAACAACCCGACCGGCGCCATCTACTCGGACGAGACGCGCCTTGCACTCATCGCCATCGCGGAAGCGCACGGGCTGGTGATCCTGGCCGACGAGGTCTACGGCGACCTGGCGTACGACGGGCCGGTCCCGCCAATGGCGCTCCTCGCACCGGATGCCGCGATCATTTCCTACTCCAGCCTCTCGAAGGCGTACCTCGCGCCGGGCTGGCGAGCGGGCTGGATGGCGGTCGGCCGCTCGCCGCGGCTCGATCCGGCCCTGGCGGCCATCAAGAAGCTGGCGGACGGGCGGCTCTGCAGCCCGGGCCCCATGCAGTACGCGGTGACCGCGGCGCTCACCGGCGACCGCTCGCACCAGGACACGTTCCGACGCGAGCTGCGCCTGCGCGCCGATCTCACCACCGAGAGGTTGAACAAGATCCCGGGCATGTCGTGCGTGGCGCCGAAGGGCGCGTTCTACGCCATGCCGAAGATGACCCTGCCGCCGGGAAAGACCGACAAGGACTACGTTCTCGGCCTGCTCAAGGCGACGGGCATCCTCGTCGTCTACGGCTCCGGCTTCGGGACCGACGCCGGCGATGGCTTCTTCCGCGTCGTCTTCCTGGCGTCGCCGCAGGAGCTTGGCGAGATCTTCGACGAGATGGCGGCGTATCGCCTTGAATAGCGGGTCCGGGGCGGGAACCGGGCCTTTCACGGGGTCGTAGTACTGCTCATGCCTGCCGGGTCGAAGGCGCGGGACTTCCTGTCCACCTACACCCAGGACCTCAACGCCGAGGACCTGGGCAAGCTCTTCACGCGCGAGACCCCCGAGGCCTACCGGTTCTTTGCCCGCGGCGTGAACACGGCGGAGCTCGAGGGCCTGTCGTGGCATCGCCGCGCGGTGAAGTACGTCCAGGCGTTCTTCCTGGCCTTCACGATGCGCCTGTCTCCGGCCAGGCGCGCCATTTACGGACTGGCGCTCTTCACTTCCGTGATCGGCCTGTTCGAGCTCTTCCAGGGCTTCGGCATCCTCAGCTTCCGGTTGCCCATCGCGCTGTTCTTCGTGCGCTTCGGAATCCCAGGGCCGCTCTTCTCCGACGGCACGCTCTGGCTGCTCACGGGCTTCCTGCTCCTCAACCTGCTGGTGTTGCTGGAGGTCGCGGACCGGCTATCGCTCAAGCGCGACCTCGAGGTCGCGCGCGAAATCCAGAGGGCCATGCTGCCCGAGGGTACGTGGTCGGGCCCCGATGTCGAGGCCTTCGGCCTCACCCAGCCGGCCAACACGGTGGGCGGGGACTTCTACGACATCCTGCCCAGACCCGACGGCACGGTCATCATTGCCCTGGGTGACGTCGCGGGGAAGGCCAGTCCGGCTGCCCTCCTGATGGCGCTGCTGCTGGCCATCCTCCGGACCCTCGTGGACGACAACATGCCCCTGCCGGCCCTGGCACGCCGGCTGAACGTCCAGGTCGCCAGACACGCGCCGGCCTCACGGTTCATCACACTGTTCCTCGCCTCGTACAACCCTGCCACCGGCCGCCTGCACTTCGTCAACGCCGGGCAGACCCCACCGCTGTTGCGCCGGCAGGACGGCAGCATCGTGCGCCTCAACACGGGCGGCGTCGCGCTGGGGATGTTCGAGGGCTCCGAGTACGAACAAGGGCACATCGACCTCGGGCCCGGCGACGCCCTCATCATGTACAGCGATGGCATCACCGAGGCCGAGAGCCCGGACGGGACCCCCTTCGACGAGGCGGGGCTCGAGCGCACCCTCGCGCTGCACGCCGGGGCCTACGGCACCTCGGCCGCGGCCGAGCTGGGTCGAGCAATCTTTGGCGCTGTCGAGCGCCACCGCCGCGACCAGCGCCTCTCGGACGACCTCACAGTACTGGTGTTGAGCCGGGTGACGAATTCGGTAGCCACCTAGCCGGGTCTGGCGTCTAATTCCGTTATGCGAGGGCTGCTGGTCCTCTGCCTCGCGACCCTGGTGTCCGTCCAGCCGGCGGCCGCGCAAACCGAGCCGCTGAGCGCTGAAGATCTGTCCATCCAGGCCTTCCTGCAGGCCGTCGAGACCGCCATTTCGACCATGGACCGGCAGCGCTGGACCGAGCTGCTGTCGGCCAACGCCGACCGGGAGCAGGCCCTGGACTTCTTCGACGCCATGGTGCCGCAGGGCATCACGCGCGTGGTGGTCAAGGAGCGGGCCCGGGCGCAGCTGCTCGGCACCTTGCCCGGGGACGGCTTCAGCCTCGTCACCGAGGTGTTCATGGAAACCGGTCCGCGGGGCCGGATCGCCACCTGGACCCTCGACATTCGCAAGCCCCGCGGCGACATCGAGGACCGGCAGCCCTGGCGCATCGTCTCGCAGGACCGCCTGTCGTCCATCGAAGGGCTGCACCGGCTGGTGCTCCATCCCGACAAGCAGTACGCAGCCAAGGACCTGGTGATCAAGTCGGTGGACTTCCAGGTGCGCCTCTCATCCGGGCAGGTGTTCGTGGCCGAGACCCCGGAGGGCGTCACGGCGCTCGTCCTGCTGGGCGACGGCACCATCGTCTTCTCGCCAGCGCCGAAGGTCGAGCGGGGACAGGTGCGGATCTTCGCCGGCGCCGACGAACTGGAGGCGGCGTTCACGGCGGCGATGCTCCGCGTCAGCCCCTTCGAGTACCGCACCCTGGTGGCCGAGTCGTCGCTCGTGCCCGCAGAGACGGTGGACAACCGCGCTTTCCGTCGCGCACAGCAGGTCTTCGAGGACGACATCGGTAATTCGTTCACGCTGGACCTGAGCGATCTCAGCCGCGAAACGTGGTCGTTGCTCCCGCAGCCGGGCGACTTCGTCGCCGAGGTGCGCACGCGCCGCTTCGACAAGCTCACCTACGCGCGCTCGACCGGGGAGCCCGAGGACGTGTCGCTGTTCCAGCGGGGACGGAAGCGCAATATCTCCATCTACGCGTCCGAGGAGAAGCTCGCCAGCCGGGGCGAGTTCTACAACGAGGACGACCTCGTCGAGTACGACGTGCTCGACTACACCGTGGACACCACGTTTGCCCCGGAGCGCGACTGGCTCGAGGGCACCACGAAGGTGCGGCTTCGCGTGCGGGCCTTCGCGCTCTCCGCCGTCCAGCTGAAACTGGCCGACGCGCTCACGGTGAACTCCGTGGTGAGCGAGCAGTTCGGGCGGCTGCTCTTCCTCCGCGTCCGCAACCAGAACGGCATCGTCGTGAACCTGCCGTCGCCGGTGGCCCGCGACTTCCAGCTCACGCTCACCATCTCGTACCAGGGCCGGCTGCCCCAGCAGGGCATCAACGAGGACTCGTTGGAGGTGTCGGCCGACCAGCAGGGCCCCGGCCGCTCGAGGTCGTTCGAGCAGCCCGAAGAGGGCCTGCCACTCGTCGCGCCCGAGCCCAACTGGCTGTTCAGCAACCGCGCGCAGTGGTATCCCCAGGCATCGGTGACGGATTACGCCACGGCGACGATGCGCATCACGGTGCCCTCGGAGTACGCGGTCGTCGCCAGCGGCGTGCAGGCGTCGGGCTCGCCCGTGACCATGGGCGCCCAGCCCAACGGACAGGGGGGCCGGTCGCTCTACGCGTTCACCACCCCCCAGCCCGTGCGCTACCTCAGCATGGTCGTCAGCCGGATGTCGCGGGCGGATGCCGCCACCGTCGCCCTGGACATCATCCCGCCGACGGAGGTGAAGGCGGCCGGCACGAACGGCGGCGCTCTCCAGCCGGTTCCGACGCTCCCTCCCGTGGGATCCCGCAACACGGTGGAGCTGGCGATCGAAGCCAACCGGCGCCAGGAGGGCCGCGGCCGAAATGCACTGCCTACCGTCGCGGAGGGCCTGCGGTTCTATGCCGCAATGATGGGGGACGTCCCGTACGACGCGCTGACGGTGGCGATGGTGGAGCACGAGCTGCCGGGCGGCCACGCGCCCGGCTACGTTGCGGTCATCAACAACCCGTTGCCGACCTCGCCGTTCTCGTGGAGGAACGACCCGGCACACTTCTCGGGATTCCCCGAGTTCTTCCTCGCGCACGAGCTGGCACACCAGTGGTTCGGCCAGGCGGTCGGATGGAAGAACTACCATGAGCAGTGGCTGAGCGAGGGCGTGGCGCAGTACATGGCGGCGCTCTTCGCGCGCGAGCAGCGGGGCGAGTCCACGTTCCGCGCCATCCTCAAGCAGTTCCGCCGCTGGGGCCTGGAGGAATCGGATGAGGGCCCGATCTTCCTCGGGTACCGCCTCGGGCACATCAAGGGCGAGCCGCGCGTCTTCCGCGCGCTGGTCTACAACAAGGGGGCATCGGTGCTGCACATGCTGCGCCGGCTGGTGGGCGACGACGCCTTCTTCAGGGGCCTGCGGCGGTATTACCGCGAGAACCGCTTCCGCAAGGCAGGCACCGAGGATCTCCGAAGGGCCATGGAGGCCGAGAGCGGCCGCGACCTGTCGCGCTTCTTCGCCCGCTGGATTTTCGACTCCGGGATTCCCCGGCTGCGCTACTCGACGGCGGTCTCGCCCGAAGAGGTGACCGTGCGAATCGAGCAGTCTGGCGAGGTGTACGACGTGCCCGTGACCGTCACGATTCAGCATGCCGACGGCCGGGTCTCGGAGGAGATCGTGCTGGCCACCGAGGCGGTAACCGAGGCGCGCTTCCCCGTCTCCGGGGGCGTCCGGGCCGTCGAGCTGAACCAGGACGAAGCGGCCCTAGCCTACTTCGAGCGCGCGCGCTGAGGGGCCTCCCGGCTACGGGAGGTAGATGGCGGTCACGCTCCGCTCCTTCCCCCTCTCGGTCCGGTCCAGCACCACCCAGAAGCGTGTGCCGCCGGCGCGGCACGGCAGGATGTGCCGCTGACCGATGACGCCGGCCTCCGCGATGGCAGGGCCGGTCGTCCACCGTGCGACGCCCAGGCTCCTCAACTCGCTTTCGCTCATCCCGGGGTGGATTTCCGTGCCGTCGAGCAGCACCAGGAAGGGCACGCTTTCCGCCCCCGGGGGCACCCCCGTAGGCAGGGCCGGCAGCGCCGACTCGACCAGCGTGACGGTCGAGGACATCTCCGGCAGCCACCGCTGGACGTACGGGGCCCCCGCCCAGGCGGCGCCGCCAAGGACGCCAAGCGCGACCACCCATTCGCCAAAGGACCGCATCGGGGCTCCTGCGCGTGCTGTCGCCCCTGAAGTATCATTTCCGAGTGGAAAAAGTCACGCTGACAATCGATGGGCGCCACGTGTCGGTGCCGAAGGGCACGACCGTCCTGCAGGCCGCCATCGAAGCCGGAATCCAGATTCCCTTCTACTGCTACCACCCCGGTCTCGGCATCGACGCGTCGTGCCGCGTCTGCCTCGTGAAGATCGAGAAGATGCCGAAGCTGCAGACGTCGTGCTCGACGCCGGTGGCCGAAGGCATGGTGGTGCACACGAAGGACCCCGAGGCGGTGGAAGGCCGCGCCGGCGTGTTCGAGTTCCTGCTGATCAACCACCCCCTCGATTGCCCGGTGTGCGACAAGGGCGGCGAGTGCCCGTTGCAGGACTTCTCGTACAAGTTCGGCAACGCCGCGAGCCGCATGGATTTCCCGCGGCGCACCTTCGACGGCGAGGGCGTGAAGGCCGACGTCGACTTCGGCCCGACGCTGATGCTCAACCGCAACCGCTGCATCATGTGCACGCGGTGCGAGCGTTTCATGCGCGAGGTGGACGGCGACGCGCAGATCGGCGTGATCAACCGGGGCAACGGCAGCGAGATCGCCACGTTCAACGATCAGGGCATCCACTCCCTGCTCTCCGGCAATCTCATGGACGTCTGCCCGGTGGGCGCGATCACCACCAAGCAGTACCGGTTCCGCTCGCGGCCGTGGGACAACCCGCACGCCGTGGACACCACGTGCACGCTCTGCTCGAAGGGCTGCAGTACCACCGCGTGGTTGAAGGCCAAGCCCGAGTGGGCGAAAAGTTCGCGCCTGGTGCGCATCACGCCGCGCTACAACCCCGCCGTGAACGATTACTGGATGTGCGACATCGGCCGTTTCCAGTATCTCTGGGTGGAGGGCGACGATCGCCTGCGCCGCCCGCAGCTGCTGGCGAAGGACGGCCTGCAGCAGGCGGTCACCTGGAAGGACGCGCTGCTCAAGGTGCGCGACCTGCTGAACGCGGCCGGCCGGCAGGATCCGGGCTCGGTGCGCATGCTGGCCTCGGCGCATGCCTCGCACGAGGAGCTCTTTCTCCTCAAGCGGCTGGCCGTGGACATGAAGGGCGAGGAGGGCATCGCGCACGTGCACGTCGCCTGGAAGCGCACCGGGAAGCAGCAGCCGGCCGGGACGAAGTTCCGTGTCCCCGCCACCGACGCGCCGAACGTGTCCGGCGCGCGCGCGCTCGGGCTGCACGTCGGCGCGGGCCTGGAGGGCGAGGCCGACTTGTCCGGCTTGCGGTCCGCCGTGGACCAGGGCCGCGTGGCCGTGCTCTACGTGCTCGACCCGGGGCCCGATGGCTCGATGGGCGATCTGCAGTGGCTCGTGGACGCACGGAAGAGCGGACGGCTGCCGGTCCTGATCTATCAGGGCGTACTGGCGACGCCGGTGTCGAAAGTGGCGGACGTGGTGCTGCCGGGCTCGGCATGGGTGGAGAAGGACGCCACCTACACCAACGACCAGGGGCACGTGCAGGCGGCCTCGCGTGCGATCAACCCCCCGGGGGAGGCCGTGGACGACTGGCAGATCCTCACGAGCGTGGCGGCCGCCCTTGGCCTGCCCTACTCGTACACCTCCTCGCAGCAGGTGCGGGCCGACGTGGCCACGGCCCTGGCCGACCAGCCCGCTTACGCGGCGCTCGGCGACGTGGCCTTCAACCGGCCCATGGCCGCTGAGCACTGGCTCCAGGCCAGCAATCCGATGGAGCGGATGAAGTGGCACGACATGTTCGAGGACCTGCCACCGGTGAAGGGGCACAACGTGCAGATGGAGCAGTCGCCCTCGCCGACCGTCATTCCCCTGAAGCTGGTGGTCGACGAGATCTCACGCGCGTCGGACTGACCCCGGCCGGGATACCCTGAGCCCGCGATGCGCCGACTCCCCGCGCGCCTCTTCGTGCTGCTGCTCACGACGCTCCTCACGGCCGGGGCCGTCTGGCGCGTCACGACGAACGAGCAGACACGCGGCCGTGCGCGCATGGCGTCCCAGCACGCGGATGCCACGGCCGCCGAGGCCACGTGGCTGCTGGCCGACCTGCGCGCCAGCCTTCATGCCTACGTAGCCCCCGGGCAGAGCGAGTCGTTCTGGTCTGCCCGCGCCGCGGATCTCCTGGACAACGTGCGCGCGCGCCTGCTCGAAATCGACCCGGCGTCGACCGCGGCCGGTTACTCGCTGGCCACGGCCCTCGACGGCGTGGACCGCCTGGCAGCCTCCGCGCGCCGCGCGCAGGACTATGCGCGGACCGGCCAGCCGCTGGCCGCCGGGGACATCATCTTCGTCGAGGCTCGGGATCTCATCGATGCCATGACCCGCGAACTGTCATCGGCCCGCCAATCCATGGCGCGCGCCACGTCGGCCCGCGAGGCCGGGATGACCAACGAGCAGTCGCTGCTGGCAGGCGCCGTGATGGCGGTGTGGATTGTCGCATTGATCCTGCTGGTGCCCGTGCCGCGGGCGGCAGGGCCGCCCCCCACGACGCCCGTGACCACGCTCTCCCTCGCGGACGTGAAGGCCCCGGAGTCGCCACCGGTGCCCGCCGCCGTGGTGAACCCGGCAACGACGCCCGCCGCTGCCGTGGCCGAGTCGTCCGGCCTCGCCGCCGCCGTGACGGCTGAAGGACCCGCTCCCGCCCCTCCGGTTGTGGTCGCGGCGCCGCAGGCGCCGGGCCCGACGCCGGTGCTTCGCGACCTGGCCAGCCTGTGCGGCGACCTGGGCCGCGTGTCGGAGGCGGGCGATCTCGAGCCGCTCCTGGCGCGCGCCACGACGCTGCTCGGTGCGAAGGGCCTGGTCGTGTGGCTGCTCACCGACCAGACTCAGGGTCTCGCACCGGCTTTCGCGTACGGCTACGACCCCGTCGTGATGGCGCGCATGGGCGCCGTCGCGCTCAGTGCCGACAATCTCACGGCATCGGCGTTTCGTTCCGGCGTGCCGGCCACGAGCCCGGCCACGTCAGATCGAGCGGCAGCGGTGGCCGTGCCCATTGTCACCGCGAATGGGCCAGCCGGCGTTCTCGCCGCGGAAGTACGCCCGGAGGCCGACATCGATCAGTCCGTCGCGCTGGCAGCGGTGGTTGCCGCGCAGATGGCCAACCTCTTTCCCGCACCCGAACCATTGGCGGAACGAGCGGCCACCTGAGAAGTCAGAAATGAGAAGTGAGAGGCTTGGGACCACTACCACTTTCCGCGCTTCCAAGCCCTCACTTCTGACTTCCTGACGTTCCGCTCTCCCCCGATCGCTTTTCGTGCTCTACGCGCCCCGTGTGTAGGCGGCCGGCCTCACCGTGCGCCTGCCGCGCTCGGAACGGGGCTCGAGCGTGGCCTTGACGGACGCGGCCTTGCGGTCCCGCAGGTACCCGATGGTCACCTCGTCTGCGGAGGCACGTCGGACGTGCGCCATCACGTCGCCGGCATCCCGCACCGCTTCGCCATTGACGGAGGTGATGACGTCTCCGGCCTTCAGGCCTGCCTTCTCCGCCGGAGAGCCCTCGCGGACGCTCGTCACGAGCGCACCGCCGTCGGACGCGCCGAAGTACTGCGCCAGCTGGTTGGTGAGGGTCTGAAGTGTCACTCCCAGCCTCCCACGCCCCATCGGCCACGCGTCCGGGTCGAACCGGAAATCGAACGCCGGTGGATCCATCCTGAACTCGCGCAGCCCCTCCAGGCCGCGCATGCCGCGCTCCACCTCTCGCCCGAGCCGCTCGCCGTCGATGTCCATGTTCCAGGAGAACCCACGCGCCTCCGGGGTGGCGGTGAGCGTCTGGCGCGAGCCATCCCGCAGCACGGCCAGGGTCACCTGCCGCCCTTCCGGCGTTTCCTGCACCAGCCGCGTGAACTGCCGCGCGCTGCGCACGCGTTCCCCGTCGTATTCCACCACCACGTCTCCGGCCCTCAGGCCGGCCTTCTCGGCGGGGCTGTCGCGGTCCACATCGTCGACCTTCACGCCCCCGGGGACAGCGGCCGTCACTTCCGCCGCTTCGAGGTCGCGCACCGTCACTCCCAGCCGGCTTCCCCGCCCGTCCAGCAGGAACATCTCCCGCCGGCCGCCGCGCTCCGGCGCCTCCGGCCGTCCGCGATCCTGCGCCACCAGCGACGTGACGGCCAGGACGAGCCCCACTCCGAGTGCCGCGCCGAGCGACCAGAACCGAACCTTCGCTGACATTTGAAACCCTCCGTGCTGAGAACCCCTGTGCTTCGAACCCCTGTGCTTCGAACCCCCCGTGCTTTGAGACGCCCGTGTCCTCCCGGCGGTTGGGGCACTAGAATCCGGGTATGGGAAAACCCGGGACCAACCTCGCCGAGCTCCGGCGGGTCATCATGGAGCGGGCCGAGAAGCAGCGGGTCAAGTTCCTGCGGCTCCAGTTCACCGACATCCTCGGTGTCATCAAGAACGTCGAGGTTCCGGACCGCCAGTTCGGCGAGGCGCTGGACGGCGGCATCATGTTCGATGGCTCCTCCATCGAGGGCTTCGTCCGCATCGAGGAGTCGGACATGTACTTGAAGCCCGACCTCTCCACCTTCCAGGTGTTCCCATGGACCGACCCGAGCGGGGCGAGGGTCGGGCGTCTCATCTGTGACATTGCCAACCCCGACGGCAGCCCGTTTGCCGGGTGTCCGCGAGGCGCGCTCAAGCGCGTGATCGGATTGGCCGCGGAACGGGGCTTCACGGTGAAGGCCGGTCCCGAGACCGAGTTCTTCCTGTTCCAGCGGCGTGACGGGCGCCCGACCACCGAGACTCACGACTCGGCCAGCTATTTCGACCTCGCCCCCGTGGACCTGGGCGAGGACGTGCGCCGCGAGATCGTCCTCGCGCTCGAGCAGATGGGCATGCACGTCGAGGCCGCGCACCACGAAGTGGCACCGGGCCAGCACGAAATCGACTTCCACTACGACGATGTGCTGGCGACGGCCGACAACGTGAGCACGTGCCGCTTCATCGTGAAGAACGTCGCGCTCCGGAACAACCTCCACGCCACGTTCATGCCGAAACCCATCTTCGGCGTGGCCGGCTCTGGCATGCACACGCACCAGTCGCTCTTCCGTGACGGCCACAACGCGTTCCACGACGAGCACGCGGAGGGGCAACTGAGCGCCACGTGCCTGCACTACATCGGCGGCCTCCTCCGGCATGCCAAGGGCTGCTGCGCCATCACCAATCCGCTGGTGAACTCCTACAAACGGCTTGTGCCGGGATACGAGGCGCCGACGGCGATTGCCTGGTCGGGCAAGAACCGCAGCCCGTTGGTCCGGGTCCCGGCGGCGCGCGGAGCGTCCACGCGCATCGAGCTGCGGCTGCCCGATCCCTCCTGCAATCCCTACCTCGCCCTTGCCGTGATGCTCCGGGCAGGGCTGGACGGCATCGATCAGCAGATCGACCCCGGCCCGCCGGTGAACAAGAACATCTACAAGATGAGCCACCGCGAGCGGCGGCACCTGCGCATCGACGACCTGCCCGTGAACCTTTCCGAGGCCCTCGACGAGTTCGAGAAGGACGACCTCGTGCGCGAGACACTCGGGGAGCACATCTTCCACCACTTCCTGGAAGCCAAGCGCGAGGAGTGGGCCGACTACATCCGCCACGTATCGCCGTGGGAGATGGACCGATACCTCGGCGTGTATTGACGGGTGCGGCAGGTGCGGCAGGTGCGGCGGGTGCGGGCAGGTGCGGGCGAGTGCGCGGACCGGAGCGCAGGACCGAAGCGCAGCTAGGGTGAGACAAACACCCCGCCGACCGCCCGGGTTCGCACCTACCGGCACGGCCCGCACCCGCGCACCCGTTCGCACCCGTTCGCACCTGCCCGCACCCGTTCGCACCTGCCCGCACCCGTTCGCACCTGCCCGCACCCGTTCGCACCCGCCCGCACCCGTTCGCACCTGTCCGCACCCGATAGCGCCCCCGTCCGCGTCTCAGGACGGCCACCTCAGCGAGCTGGCGTGTTTCCGCCGGTTTTCCCTCCGTTTCCGGCCTTTCGCGCATTGGCACGCGGGTTGTATCGATGGGAAGCAGCCGCGGCGGATCACCGGGGTGCCACTATCAGGCAGGCGCTGGCATCGTGCGCTCCGGCTGCTTCACTCACGATCCGTCCGCGGCTGTTTCGTCTCGGGAGGGACCGCCATGACGACTCGTCGCCACAGAGCACTCTTTGCCGCGATCCTGCTCGCCGCGGGCCTGTCGGGCGCGTGCGCGACCTTGGGCGGGACCACCTCCATCTCCGAGGTCCAGTCGAACCCGGGACACTACGTGGATCGCACGGTCAACGTCACGGGGGTCGTCACCTCGTCCTGGGGGATTCCCCTGGTGCCGTACCGGATGTATCGCGTGAGTGACGGCTCCGCCGAAATCCTGGTCCTGTCCGACGGCCGGCGCACCCCCACGAAAGGCGCCCGGGTGCGGGTCAGGGGCGAAGTCGAGGAGTTCGCCGTCCTCGGGGGCCGCTCGGTCGGGCTCCACCTCAGGGAGCGCAGCCTTAAAGTATTGTAGTCAAAGAAGTTATCTGCGGCATCTGCGGCGTTGCCCCTTCCGCGACCGATCGACGTTTGTGAAAATCTAGTACAATCGTCCGGTTGTGGAAGCCCTCGAACACCCATCACCGCTCGTTGAGCTGATCAACGCCCTCTTCGCGCCCCTGCACATCCACGTGCCCGACCACGTGGTGTTCTCGGCGCTCATCTGTCTCATCGTCCTCGTGCTGGGGCTCATGCTGCGCTCGAGGCTCAGCGTAGACAACCCCGGCAAGCTGCAGATCATCCTCGAGGACGTCGTCAGCTTCTTCGTCTCGCAGATCGAGAACACGATCGGCCCCAAGGGCCGTCAATTCCTGCCGCTGCTCGGCGGGCTCTTCGTGTTCATCTGGATCGGCAACATGATGGGCCAGATCCCCGGGCTCGGGGCGCCCACGAGCAACGTGAACGTGCCGTTCGCGTGTGCCATCACGCTCTGGCTCTACTACCACTACCAGGGCATCCGCGCGCAGGGCCCGTTCAGCTACATCAAGCACTTCGCGATCATGCCGGGCGTGCCCATCGTCATGGCGCCGGTGATCTTCGTGATCGAGATCATCAGCCACCTCTCGCGCGTGCTCTCGCTCACGCTGCGTCTCTTCGGCAACATCTTCGGCGAGCACCTCGTCGTGCTCATCATCGCCAGCATCGTGCCCTTCCTGATGCCGCTGCCCATCCAGTTCCTCGGGCTCGTCGTGGGCACGCTCCAGGCGTTCATCTTCCTGACGCTGGGCGCCATCTACCTGAGCGCTGCCGTCGCGGTGGACGAACACCACTAGACGAAGGCCCCTTCGCGGGTGGGCCGGTGTGGACCCTCGGCAGGGCCGGCGCGAGAGCGCCGGTGGGGATCCACTTCTGCTGCGTCGCTACGCGGTGATCTTCACCACGACGACCGTCTGGTCGTCGGCCTGCTCCGCATCCCCCCTGAACGCCTGCATGGCGTCGAAGATGGCGCGGACGATGTCCGTGGCGGGCTGGGCGTGGGTTCGTTCGACCACCTCGATGATGCGGCCGGCACCGAACTCCACGCCTTCCTCGTTGAAGGCCTCGAAGATCCCGTCGGAGCAGAACACGAACACGTCGCCCATCTCGAGATCGAGCGTGATCTCGTCGTAGGTCGAGCCGGCGAACGATCCGAGCGGCACGCCCGGCATGGGCACCTGCCTGGCGCGGCCGCCGTGGTAGCGGATGGGGAAGGGCAGGCCCGAGTTGGCGAACGTCACCTGGCGCCGCCGCAGGTCGAACATCGCGTAGCAGAGCGTGCAGTAGTACTCCTCCAGCTGCCGCTCGTTCAGGATGCGGTTCATGGCGTTCAGCACGACCGCCGGCGTGCTGCGCCTGGTCTCGAGGCGGCGGCGGAACGTGCGCCCGCGCACCAGCTCGCCCACGAACGCGCTGTAGAGCGCCGCGGGCACCCCCTTCCCCGAGACGTCGCCCACCGACACGACGAGCGTGTGCGGCTCGGGTGCCAGGAAGTCGTACACGTCGCCGCCGAGCTCGCGTGCCGCATCGAAGTGCCAGGCCACGTCGACGCCCCGCAGCCGCTTCGGCAGCTCCTGCGGGAGGAGCGCCATCTGCACGCGCTGGGCGAAGCGCAGCTCCTTCTCCATCCGCTCCTCGTTCTCGCGGATGGACTCGTAGAGCCGCGCGTTCTCGATCGCCACCGCCGCCTGCGAGGCCAGGAGCGTGAGCAGCTCCACGTGCTTCTTGCTGAAGGCCGCCAGGTCCGGGCTCTCGAGATCGAAGACGCCGATGCAGCGGTCCTTCAGGAGCAGCGGGATCGCCATCTCGGACCGGACGCCCTCCACGGCGGCGATGTAACGCGGATCCTTCGTCACGTCGTCCACGAGCACGGGCTCGCGCTTCAGCGCGGCATACCCGACCAGCCCCTCGCCCAGCTTCACGGGCTCCAGCGCGCGCGGGTTGTCGCCGTACTGGATCGCGATCTTCATCTCCAGCATCCCGGACGGTTCGTCCAGGAGCGCGATGCCGAAGATACGGTAGTTGATGATGCGCTTCACGAGGTGGGCGAGCCGCGTGAGCAGCTCGTCCAGGTCGAGGATGGCGCTCATCTCGCGCCCGATCTCGGCGAGCGTCTCGAGCGTGTCGGCGTACTCGCGCTCCGACTCGAACAGCCGCGCGTTGACGATGGCCTGGGCCACGTGAACGGCGAACTGCCGCAGGATGACCTCGTCCCGTCCGGTGAACGCCGCCGGCTTGTCGCTCAGCAGGTTGAGCGCCCCGATGACCTGGCCCTTGTGGCGCATCGGCACGGCGAGCTGTGATTTCACGCCGGGCACGACCGCGTGGTACCGCGGGTCGCTGTCCACGTCGTCGAGCAGGATGGGCTGGTTCTCGGCCACGGCGGCCCCGACCGTCCCGTCCCCGACCTTGAGGCGGAAGTTCCGGACGACCTCCTCCGGGTAGCCGACCGCGTAGGCGATGTGCAGGTCGTTGCGGCGCTCGTCGAGCAGATAGACGGAGAACACCGTGAACGAGGTGAGGCGCGAGATCAGCAGCGGGATCTTCTCGAGCAGCTCGTTCAGGTCGAGCACCGAGGTGACCTCGCGGCCAAGCTCGGTGAGGACGGCCAGTTCGGCCGCGTTGCGGATGGCAGGCTGGTCGGCCGGGGCGTCGTCAGGCCCCGCGTGCGCGACCCTGCCGATCGGGTCGGTCATGGGGTTTCACGAGCAGTATACTGAGGGAGATACGGATGCAGAAAGACCCCGCCCTGACGCTGCCGTTCGACTACGCCGCCATCGAGCGCATTCTTCCCCACCGCTACCCGTTCCTGCTGGTGGATCGCATCACCGAGTTCGAGCCGGACAAGCGCATTGTCGGCATCAAGAACGTGTCGCTCAACGAGCGTTACCTGTCCCCGTCGTCGCCCGGCGGGCGTGCGGCGCTGCCGCCGACCATCCTCACCGAAATCGTCGCGCAGGTCGGGGCCATCCTCATCCTGGCGAAGCCCGAATACCACGACCTGCTGATCTTCTTCCGTGGCATCGAGCGCGTCCGCTACCGCGGCCCCGTCCACGCCGGCGACGTGCTGGTGGTGGAAGCCCGCGTCAAGCGCCTGCGCAACCGGATGGGCGTCCTCGAAGGCCGTGCGAAAGTCGGCGACCGGATTGTCGCCAACGGCACGATGACCTTCGCGCTCGGCACGAGGGAGAGCGAGCAGGGCGGCCAGCTGGCGGGCTGAACCGGGAACCCGAGAACCTCAGAACCTCAGAACCCCAGAACCCCAGAACCCCAGAACTTCTACGACCCGCCCTTGTAGAGCACCCTGCCCAACCGCTTGTGCCAGGCGGTGAATTCGCCCTCGCTAGCGTCCTCCCGCACAGCCCGCCTCACCTGGTTGATCTTCGCGTCCAGCTCATCGACCATCGCCAGGATGAACGCCTCGATCGTCTTCGGCTCGACGGGGGATCCGTGCTCGCGTGAGCCGTGGTGCGAGAGCACGAGGTGTTCGAGCTGCGAGCGCAGGTCCAGGGGGAACCCCGAAATCCCGGCGGCCGTCTCGCGGACGAGGATGAGCCCGAGGGCGATGTGCCCGATCAGGTTGCCCTCGCGCGTGTAGCTGGCCGTACCCGCCTCGTACGCCAGCTCCTGCAGCTTGCCGATGTCGTGCAGGATGACGCCCGCCAGCACCAGGTCCGCGTCCGCGCCGTACGCGCGTGACACGCCGTCTGCCACCTCCGCCATCTTCACGAGGTGCTCGAGGAACCCGCCGCGATAGGCGTGGTGGATGGCCTGGGCCGCCGGCCACTCGCGCAGCTGGGCCTCGTGATCGACGAGGATGCGCCTCACGAGCACCCGCAGGTGCCCCTCCCGCATCGCGGCGACGCGCGCGTCGAGCTCGGCCCACATGTCGTCGATGGGCCTCGGCGCGCTCAGGACGCACTCGTCTTCGCGGAATCCTTCCAGCCGGTCCTGCTCGGCGTACACACGACGAATCGAGGACGCGACCAGCTGCAGCTGGCCGTTGAACACGCTGGCCTTGCCCTCCACGCGAACGAACTCGCCCGCGTCGAACTCGCCCGCGAACCTGGCGACATCGTCGAAGATCTTGGCGGTGATCTGTGCCGAGACGTCCTGCAACGTCAGGACGAGGAAGTCCGCGCCGTTCCGGCTCGTGCGCATCTCCTTCGACGAGCAGAGGAAGAAGCCCCAGCCGGCGGAGTCAGGTGCGAGTTCGACGAGGCGGGGCAGACGAGGCACTCATCGATTGTACTCCCCGTACTACGGCGATACCCGCCAGGACCAGCACGGCGGCCGCCACGATGCGGATGGAGAAGGCCTCGCCGAGCAGCAGCCACCCGAGCACGACCGCGATCAGTGGATTGACGTACGCGTAGAGCGACACCGTGGAGATCGGGAGATGCGCGATGGCGTAGACGTAGGCGGTGTAGGCGAGCGTGGAGCCCGCGAGAGTGAGGTAGACCATCGCGGCGAGGCTCCGCGGCGAGAAGTGAAGGGCGCTCCACTCGCCCGCCGCGGTTGCCAGCCCGAGCAGCATCACGCCGCTGAACAGCATCTGAACGGCTGACGCGGTCAGCGCATCGCCCACCGCGGCATGCCGCCTGGTGTACGACGTGCCGATCGCCCACCCCAGACACGCCACCTGCAGGGCCATGACGCCCCAGAAGACGGCCCGCCCCTCGCTGCCTCCGGCCAGAATCTCGGGGAACACCAGCACGACGATGCCCGAGAATCCCACCGCAAGGCCGGCCAGCGTCGCCCATCGGAGCCGCTCGCCGTCGGGCAGGAGCGCCTCGACGCCCACCGACCAGAACGGGACCGACGCAATCACCACCGCGGTGAGGCCGCTGGCCACGTGCTGCTCGGCCCAGACAACGAAGCCGTTGCCGACGACGTTCATCAGGAACCCGAGCAGCGCCAGGCTTCCCCACGTCCGCGGCGGCGGCAGGGCCCGGCCCATCGCCAGCGCGACGAGCGAGAGCACCAGGCCGGCCGCGATCCACCGGAGTCCCGCGACCAGGAACACGGGCACGGTCTCGAGGGCCACGCGGATCGCGAGATAGGTGGTGCCCCAGACGATGCAGATGGTGGCCCACGCCAGCCAGGCCAGCTTCTGCTCACGGGTCATGGGTACGAAGGGTCCCGGCCTTCCGGGGTGATCACTGCGCGTGATGGCGGTCGGCGTCGGCGGTCACGGGCGCGGTCTCCGCTGCGAAGCGGACGCAATTGCCGCCCTCTTCCTTGGCCCGATACTGCGCGAGATCGGCCCGGGCGATGAGTGCCTGCACGTTCACCTCGCCCGGCAGCGCCTGGGCCAGGCCGAAGCTGGCGGTGATGCGCAGGTCCTCGCCTGCCCACGGCACGGGCCGGTCGGCCACCTCGCGTCGAAGCGTCTCGGCCACGCGGCGCGCTCCGGGGAGTGGCGTCTCGGGAAGCAGGACGAGGAACTGCTCCCCCGAGTAGCGGCACTTGAGGTCCGAGCCGCGCAGGACCTCCCGCATCCGCTTGCCAATCACCGCGAGCACCGCGTCGCCGCACAGGTGGCCGTGGCGGTCGTTGACGTCCTTCAGGCGGTCGATGTCGAAGACGATCAGCGACACGGGTGCCTGGCTGCGCCGCGCACGACGCAGCTCCGCGTCGATGACCTCCATGGCATGCCCGCGGGTGAAGCAGCCCGTGAGCGCGTCGCGCACGCTGTTCTCGCGGACTTCGCGACCGAGCTGCGCGTGCCGGATGGCAAGCGCCAGCAGCGGGGCCGCCGCCTCCACGGCCCGGCGCCGTTCCGGCGGCAGCGGCCCGTCGATCATGCGGACGCCGAGCACGCCGACCGCGGACGCACCAGCCATCAGGGGAAAGCCGACGGCGTGCGCTTCCTCGCCGGTCCCGCCCTGGCCCGCCAGCAGCTGCTCCGCGAGGTCGCCCCACCGCAGCGTCTCCTCGCTCCCGCGCGTGACGCCTGCGAGCGCCTCCCACTGCGTGCCCTCGCGCACCAGCACCCACAGCCGGTCCGTGCCCGCAATGGAGGGCAGGTAGCGTGCAATGCTCACCCGGATGGCGTCGAAGTCGCTGGACCGGCCCAGCGCCTGTCCGAACGCGACGAGCCGCTCGATCTCCTCCATCCGGACGTCGGCTTCGCGACGAACGGTTTCCGCAACGGCGGCCGCGGTCTGGGCCTGATGGCGCTTGCGCAACTCGTGGAAGATGAGGACGACCGCCAGCATGACGAGCGCCGGCACGAGCGACAGGCCGCTCTGTTCCTCGACCTGTCGGGCGAGCGAGAACAACCGTGAGATCGGCGCGGAGAACAGGACGACAACGGCAGCCGCGAGACCGACGAGCGGCAGGATGTCCTGGCGGCCGAAGATTTTCATGCCCACGCTGAGCCTAGCTGCACGCCCTGGGCGTGTCAAACGCCCGAGATGCGCTACATTGATGGGCGCAGTGGCGGACGCGGCGCCCTTCGCGCGCTTCTTCGAGGGGGCCCACGAGGGCTTTTACATCGGCACGCTGGACGAGGCGGCGTCCACGACCTTCGCCGCCAACGCCCACCTGAAGCTCATACTCGGCTACCCACCCGAGCTCCCGGACGAGCAGGTCCGCGCCTTCGACCCGCCCCGGTTCGTCGATCCCGAGGCCCGCGCTTCCCTGCTCGGCCGCCTGCGCAAGGCCGGATCGGTGTCCGACCACCTGCTCCGCCTGCGGCGGCTCGACAACTCCATCGCGTGGGTCGAGGTGACGGCCAGCGCGGAGCCCGGCGCCCCGGGCGAGGGCCTTCGCGTCGAGGCCATCCTCCGCGACGTGGGCGAGCGCCGGAAGCTCGACGATCAGTCGCGTGATATCCAGGCGCAGCTCCTCCAGGCCGAGAAGATGGCGGCCCTCGGCCACACCATCTCCGGCGTCGCACACGAGCTCAACAACCCGCTCGCCACCATCCTCTCGTGGGCCGAGCGCTTGAGCGATCAGCCTCCGGACGAGAAGACGCGGCGGGGCCTGGCGGTCATCCTCGGCGAGGCCGAGCGCGCCGCGCGCATTGTCCGGAACCTGCTCACCTTCGCCCGCAAGCGCCAGAGCACCCGGGCGATGGTGGACGTCAACCAGGTGGTGAAGGAGACGCTCGCGCTGCGCACCTACGAGCAGCGTGTCTCGAACATCACCCTCATCGAGGCGCTCGCCTCGGGGCTGCCGCAGGTCTTCGCCGACGCGCACCAGATCAAGCAGGTGCTGCTCAATCTCGTCATCAACGCCGAGCAGGCCATGCTGACCGCGCACGGCCGCGGCACGCTCGTGGTCCGCACGTGGCACGACCCCGAGAAGGGCCATGTGCTGCTCGAGATCAACGACGACGGGCCGGGCGTCTCTCCCGAGGTCGAGTCGAGGATCTTCGATCCGTTCTTCACCACGAAGGAAGTGGGGAAGGGCACCGGGCTCGGCCTGAGCGTGGCGTACGCCCTCGTCCAGGAGCACGGCGGCCGCATCTGGGTCAAATCGGAGGGCCCGACCGGTGCCTCGTTCTTCGTGGAGCTGCCCGTGGCCATGCGGCCGGCGCCCGCAGCGGGTGCCGCCCCTCCACCGCCCGCGTCGCCGTCGCTCGATCAATTCAAGGGTGCCCGCGTGCTGGTGGTGGAGGACGAGCCTGCGCTGGCCGTGGCTGTGTCGGAGGCGCTTGGCGACGCCGGCTTCGTCGTGGATCGGGCAGGCGACGGCGAGGAGGGGCTCACCCGCCTCGCCGAACAGTCCTACGAGCTCATCGTCTGCGACCTGAAGATGCCGCGCATCGACGGGATGCAGTTCTACCGCGCCATGGCCGCCGCCACGCCGGCCCTGGCTCGTCGCGTCATCTTCGTCACCGGCGACGTGGCGGGCACCGATGCCGAGCGGTTCCTCGAGGAGACGGGGTGCCGCTGGCTGTCCAAGCCGTTCAGGCTGGGCGACTTGCTCCGTGCCGCCCGCGACACTCTCTCGTAGGGCACCACGACCGCGGAGGTCACGCGGCGCTCCGCCTGCAGGGCCACGCGCGTGTCGGACATGGGCAACGACGCCTTCGCCATGACCGGCTTCACCTGGAAGGCCAGGATGGCCGAACGGATGGCCTTGACCGCAACCGCCGGCGTCGTGTCCGCGCCGAGCGCCTCGCGCAGGCGGCGCAGCGCCCGGGCGTGCAGCTGCGAGACACGCGATTCGTTCACGCCCAGCTCGGTGCCGATCTCCTTCATCGTCACTTCGCCGTAGTAGTAGAGCGAGATCACGCGCTGCTCGCGGGCGGGAAGCGTGGCCACGGCGCGCTGCACGCGCTCGCGAACCTCGCTTTGCTCGTAGAGCGCGTCGGGCCGCACGGGCTCGGCCGGCATCAGCACCGCGGGCAGCTGCTGCTCGTCCACCTGCTCGGCGGTCGAATAGGGCGACGTGGACTCGATGGTGTTGATGCGAACGATGGTCCTGCCGAGCCGCTTCTCGTCGGACCCCACGGCGGCCGCCAGGTCGGCCAGCGATGGCTCGTGCCCCAGCTCGGCCCGCAGCTTCTCGCGAGCGGCTTCCAGCTCGCGACGCACGCGCCGGACGCCCCGCGGCCAGGCGTCCTTCCGCAGGGCATCGATCATGGCTCCGCGGATGCGCCGCTCGGCGAAGGTCTCGAACTTGATCCCGCGGCTCCCGTCGAAGCGCTGGGCCGCGTCGATGAGCCCGATCACGCCGTCCTGGACCAGGTCTCCGAGATCGATCGAGTGCGGCATGGTGGCCGCCATTCTCCGGGCAAGAGCTTCTACGAAGGGCAATCCTGCTTCCACGCGGTTGGTAGCGGCGCTGGCGTCGACACTCATTCGTCTCACATCCTCCGGACCCAGGGTTAGGTCGCGCCCCCTGCTAAGGCAACCTCGATGCCAAGGTTGTGCAGCCGCGTGGAGCGACGAGCATCGACGCTGATCGAGTCAGTAACTTGTTGAATTTCAAGTGGTTGTTCAATTCTGCCGCGGGTAGACCGGACCGGCGCGATCCAGCTCGGCCGTCAGTCTCTTGACGATTCTGACGCTGAAATCGTCAAGGCATTGACGTGTTTCAGCGGGCGTTTTCGTGCATCTCTGCGCAAAAACAGGCCCGGATCGGGCCCCTTGGAGGGCCCGATCACTATTTCGTAATCAATTGACGAAATTGTCGGTCGGTCGCCAGGATTGCGACCGGTCGAAGAAACGAAAAACGTGCCTACTCGGTCTGGGCCATGGTCGTGCGGATCTCGCGCGCGAGGCTCATGGCCTGCAGCGCAGCCGAGACGACCTGGGTGGCACGCGCACGCTGGCCCTCGTCCGGGGCCTTGGCCTCGAGCAACTCGGCGTGCGCGAGGATGACGCCAAGCTGGTTGTTCAGGCGGTGGAGAAGCGACCGCAGGTTGTCGGCGTCGACGCCCGACAAGGAGCCGTCCATGGGTGTCCCGAGTGGTGGCACCTGCGGTCCCGTCAGCACGGCCGTCACACCGCCACGTTGGGGGCCGTGGGCGCCGATCCGTCGGGCTGCCGCCACAGCGTATCCACGAAAATGCGGATGCTGCCGCCGGCGGTCCGCACGTATTCGACCTTGCCCGCCGCGATCCAGTTGTAGATCGTGCGCCGGCTCACGCCCACGAGCTCGCACGCCTTCATGATGCTCACAGTTTGACGTTCCACGTGTCCTGCCTCCTGGCCGTAGCCGCCGGCACTGATGTCTCCGTGTGGCCCCTGCCAAACCCGGCGGGTGCCGCACTCAAGTTCAACTATCGGTTCCTGCCACGGTGAGATTAGGCGTGCAGCCTTGACAAATGCTGTCAATTCTTTGACAATCTCGCCAAATGACTGATTCCAAACCAAATATCCTCCTCGTAGACGATGAGGATGCGCTGAGGGGGGTGGTGGCGGAACGGCTCGTGGACGAGGGGTTCGAGGTCGCCCAGGCCGCATCCGGGGAAGAAGCCCTCGAGCAGCTGCAGGGATTTGCCTTCGACGTCGTCGTCTCCGATCTGCGGCTGCCCGGCATCGACGGCCGGGGGGTCATCGACGCCGCCCTGGAGCGGTACCCCGGCATCATCGCCATCGTCGTGACCGGTTACGCCACGGTGAAGGACGCGGTGGACACCATCAAGCGGGGCGCGGCGGATTTCGTGGCCAAGCCGTTCCAGTTCGACGAGCTCCTGCACGTCATCACCACGGCGCTCGAACAGCGGCGGCTGAAAGACGAGAACGCCTATCTGAGGCAGCAGCTCGACGAGCGCTTCGGCCTCGGGGCCATGGTGGGAAAGAGCGCGGCGATGCGGGCGCTCTACCAGTTGATCGAAACCGTCGCCACGTCGGGGGCCACGGTGCTCATCACCGGCGAGACCGGCACCGGCAAGGAGATGGTGGCCCGCGCCATTCATCAGTGCAGCCTCCGCCGCCAGCACCGCTTCGTCGCCATCAACTGCAGCGCCATCCCCGAGCCGCTGCTCGAGGCCGAGCTGTTCGGGCACGTCCGCGGCGCGTTCACCGGCGCCGTCGGGTCGCGCCAGGGCCGCATCGAGCAGGCCGACAAGGGCACGCTGTTCCTGGACGAGGTGGGCAACATGCCGACGGCGCTCCAGATGAAGCTGCTGCGCGTGCTCCAGGAGCGTGAGTTCGAGCGCATCGGCGACCCGCGCACCATCAAGGTGGACGTGCGAGTCGTGGCCGCCACCAACGCGGACCTGCCGCGCATGGTGAAGGAAGGCTCGTTCCGCGAGGACCTCTTCTACCGCCTCAACGTCGTCCACGTGGAGCTGCCGCCGCTCAGGGCGCGGCCCGAGGACATCCCGCTGCTCGTCGCGCGGTTCATCGGGAAACTGCAGTCCCCCTCCGACGGCCGGGAGCCCGTGGTGGTATCGCAGGACGCGATGCGGCGCCTGATGGCGTACGAGTGGCCGGGCAACGTGCGGCAGCTCGAGAACGTGATCGAGCGGGCGCTCGCGCTCGGCGGTGGGCGCCGGCGCATCGAGGTGGACGACCTCCCCGCCGATCTGCGTGGCGAGCTGGCACCGACGACGGCCGCGACGCACCTGGCGGAGACCGGCGTCGACCTGCCGAAGCTCATCGCGGACATCGAGCGCCAGCTGATCGATCAGGCCCTGGCGCGGACCGACGGCAACCGCGGGGCAGCGGCGCGCCTGCTCGGGCTGAAGCGCACCACACTGGTGGAGAAGCTGAAGCGAATCTAGCTAGCGGCCGCCGCGGTGCACGGCCTGATCCGTGAAGATCGTGACGTCCTCGGCGTAACGCGCGAGCAGGTGGAGGGGCGTGTCCCCGCCGGATCGTCCCACGACGGACTGGACGATGGCGCGCTTTCGGCCGCCGATGGCCACGACCCAGATGCGGCGCGTGCTGACCAGGAAGGGGAGCGAGAGCGACAGCCGGCGGCGCGGAATGCGCGGCGCGTCGTGGATGGCCACGACGCGGGTCTGCGCCTCGATGGCAGGCGAGCCGGCGAAGATCGCGCCCACGTGGCCGTCCTCGCCCACGCCGACAATGGCCAGGTCGAGCGGCTCGCCGGCCAGCTCCCGGTCCAGCACGTGGTCGTAATCGAGCGCGGCCTCTTCGAGGTCCGGCCCGGCCGCGTGCATGGGGAACACGCGCGGGCGTCCGCCTTCCATCGGATCGATGAGCATTTGCCGCGCGAGGCCGGCGCTCGACTCCGGGTCGGTGACCGGCACCGCGCACTCGTCCACCCAGAAGAGCGACACGCGCGTCCAGTCCACGGCGGCCGTGCGAAGCGCCCCCAGGTAGATGAGCGCGGTGGCGCCGCCCGAGAGGCCGCACGAGAGCGGGCCGGTCGCGACCTGCTGCTCGAATGCGGACGACAGTTCAGCCCGAAGGCCCTCCAGGGTGGCGACGACCAGCTGCATCTCGGGATAGGATACCTTCCGTGCCGCCGCGTTTTGCCTACTGGACGATCATCGTGGACGGCCAGGCCACGGCGTTCCGCGCCGCGGATCAGGACGAGCTGCTCCCCACGTTCAACCGCCTCAAGGAGAAACATCCCTCCGCCGTGATGATGTGGTTCCAGGGCGGAAAGCTCTGGCGCTCGCGGCTCGAGGCTCAGGATGCGGCCACCGCCGCGCGTCGCGCCGAGGAACGGAAGAAGCGGGCGGCCGAGAGCCCCCCGCGGGATCGCAAGTGGCGCCCGGGCGGAACCCATCGGGATCCGCGCCAGAAGTACAAGGACGCGAAGAAGGCCAAGTGGACGCGATTCAAGCAGCGCGTCCGGCAGGGGGTGGAACGGAAGCGGCGCAAGCCGGGGGAAGAGGAATGATCGCGCATGTCGTCCTCTTCACGCCGAGGGCCGACCTCGACCCTGCGGCGCAGGAGGCGCTCGTCGCCTCCCTGGAGCGCGCGTGCTCGGATATCCCGCAGATCAGGCGCGTCCGTGTCGGGCGCCGGCGGGTCCTTGGCTACGCCTACGACACGATCTCACCCGTGCATTTCGAGTACGCGGCCATTCTCGAGTTCGACTCGGAAGCCGATCTGCATGCCTACCTGCAGCACCCCGCTCACGCGGAGATAGGCCAGCGCTTCACGTCGTCGGCTGCCGTGGCCGTCGCGCACGATTTCGAGATCGTGGACGCGGGCGGCATCCGCCAGCTGGTGAACCTCTAATCGCGCGATTCCCGCTTGAGCATCCGGCGGATGCGCCGGACCACCGCGGGCTGCCGCCGCTCGTCGTCCATGCGCTCGAGCAGTGCGATCGCTTCCGTGATCGATCCGACGGTGCGAACGCCGAGGTGACGCGCCGCCGAGGGCGCCGCGCCGGAGGTGGACGGCCAGACCAGCACGGGGGTCGCCTTGCTGTCCATGGCCACGTCCAGGCAGTTCTCGGGCCGGTCATCCACGACGGCGTCCAGCTGAAGCGCGTCGGCCAGCTTGCCGCGCGAGCGCGGGACCACGAACACGGACGGAAGGTGGAACCCGTGCGCGTGGAGCCACCGCTGTGTCTGCACCTGCGTGGTGTCGCCGGCGCTCGACGGGCGCGTCGTGATGAACAACACCTCCCAGCGCCTTCGGCGCGCCGTGTCGGCGATTCGCGCGATGATGCCGGGCTCGGCCTCCGGCAGCGTCGTCCAGAAGTTCTCGATGCCCCCGACGTGCTCCCACAGCTGGCGCTGCTGCGCCGCAGTCAGGTGCAGTTCGTCCACCGATGGGCCGGGGATGGCCGATGACTCGCCCGCTTCCGCATCTGCAGCCGCCGCGCCCTTGCCTGCAGGCGCGGCGAAGATCTCTTCGGACACCTTCCGCAGCACCGCGTACATGTCTGCCACGGTGCCGTCCATGTCGAAGGCCACGCGCAGGCTCACCGGGTCACCAGTTCGGGCGAGCGGACGGGCCGGGCGCCGGACAGGAAGGACGCCTCGATCAGCTCACGCAGCTGCGGCACCGACTCGGCCGCGTTCACCGCGGTTCTCAGCTGCGAGCCGCCCTCCATGCCCTTCGTGTACCACGTGCAGAGGGCGCGCAGCTTGTTGATCACCCACCGCTCGCGCCCGCGCGGGGGCGCGGGCGTCGCCATCGCCTGCCCAGGCGCGACGTGGCGGAAGCCCTCGCTTTCGCCCGTCCGCTCGTCGAGCAGCAGCTGCATGTAGTCCAGCAGGAAGCGGCCGCGGGCCTCGGCCGATACCGCCCTCGCCGCGCGTCCCTCCAGCAGGTCCTGGGCCTGCGCCAGGATCCACGGGTTGCGGAGGACCCCTCGGCCCACGAACACGCCGCTCACGCCGGCCCGCAGGCGTTCCACGACCTGCTCGGGCTCCACGCAATCGCCCGAGCCGAACACGGGGATCCGCACGGACTGGGCGACGCCGGCCACGAAGTCCCAGTCCGCCTGGCCCGAGTAGGACTGCTTCGCGGTGCGCCCGTGGATGGCGATGGCCGCTGCGCCGGCGTCTTCGACACGCCGCGCCACCTCGGGGGCGCTCAGGTCGGAGTCGTCCCAGCCCTTCCGCATCTTCACCGTCACGGGGATGCGCACCGCCTTCACCATCGCCGCGATGATGGTTGCCGCATGGCCGGGCTCGCGCATGAGGCTGCACCCTGCGTGGTGCTTCGCGATCTTCGGCACGGGGCAGCCCATGTTCACGTCCACGATGTCGGCGCCCATGTCCTCCACCACGCGCGCGGCCTCGGCCATGCGATCGGGATCGCCACCGAAGATCTGGATCGACACGGGGCGCTCTTCCTCGGTGTACTCCGCGTACTCGAGCGTTCGATCGATGCCGCGCACCAGCCCCTCGCTGCTGACCATCTCGGAGACGACCAGCCCGCAGCCTCCCTGCCGCTTCACCAGCCGGCGGAATGCGGTGTCCGTCATCCCCGCCATGGGCGAGACGACGAACGGGGAGGGGAGGGGGACGGGGCCAATTCTCATTGATGATTGGTGATTGACGATTGACGATTCACTGATGATTGATGATTGTGCGATTGGTCAATGGATTGGGCGATTGGGTGATTGGGTGATTGGGTGATTCAGTACGCGCGGACGTCGGCGGCGTCCACCTCGACGCTCACCGCCTGCCCAATCAGGTCCACCGACAGCACCAGGCGCGCGTGCGCGCCCTTGCGCTGCAGGCGACCCACGACGCCGCGCAGCGGGCCGGACACCACCTTCACCATCTGGCCTTCCTTCACCAGCGGGCACGGATCGTACGACAGCTCGCTCTCGACCAGCTGCCTGATGCTCTCGACCTCGATCTCGGGAATCGGGGACGGCACGCCCTCGATGCCGATGATCTGCACGACACCGTCGCACGTGAGCACCGGCAGCCGGTTCGTCGCGTCGAAGCGCGCGAAGCAGTAGCCGGGGAACAGCGGCCACTCAATCCTCTTCTTCCGGTCCTTCCACCGGCTCCACTTGCCGATGGTCGGGAGGAAGACCTCGATCGCCTTCTTCTCCAGCTGGTCGCGGACGACCTTCTCGTGGCGGGAGCGCGTCCAGATGGCGTACCAGTGGGGTTCGTGCAGCTCCGGCTCGTGGCTCATCGCGCGCTCGGCGTGGCCTCGGCCGCCTGCTTCAGGCCGAGCTCCCAGGCCTTCTTGATCTCTTCGTTCTTCCAGTCGATGATCGCCTGTCCCCGCAGCTTCTCGAGGAACTTCGTGAACTCGCCACGGCGCTTCTCGGTGGCAATCCGGTCCGCGATCTCGTCCCGGGATTGCTCGAACGGCTTCACCGTCGCCGTCTCCATGGTCTCGAGCTTCACGACCTGGTAGCCGCGGCTCGTCCGGAGCACGGGCGTCAGATCGCCGGCCTTCAGGCCCTTCAGCGCCTCCTGGAACTCGGGGGCGAGCACGTCCATCGTCACGGGGCCGACCAGGCCGCCGTTGGCCTTCGACGGTGAGTCCGACAAATCCGCCGCCAGCCGCGCGAAGGGCTCGCCGTCCACGAGCCGCTTGCGGATGTCCTCCGCCTTCCCCTTTGCCTCTTCCTCGAGGCCTACGTTCACGCCGCGATCGCTCGCCGGCACCGCCACGAGGATCTCCCGGAGCGTCAGCTGCGGCCTGGTCGTGAAGGTCTCGCGGTGGCTGTCGTAATACATCTTCAGCTCGGCATCGGTGACCTGCAGCTTGCTCATGATCTCGGTCTGCTGCACGCGCTGGATGATCATCGTGCGCTCGAGCTGTCTCCGCAGGTCGGCCATCGTCATGCCCTCCTGCTTCAACGCGGCCTGGAACTGGGCCTCGTCCTCGAGCTTGTTCTCCTTCTTGATGTTCTCGACGATGCTGTCGAACTGCTCGTTGGACATCGCGTAGCCGAGCTCGCGCCCGCGCTGCAGGATGAGCAGCTCGTCCACCGCGTCCACGATCACCCCCGGGGTGATCTCGGCCAGGGCCTTCTGGAGCGCCGCCTCGTTGTTCGGCTGGAGGTTGGGGTCCCTCTGCCGGAGCGTCGCAACCTGCCGCTGCTCCAGGTCGGTCTTGGTGATGATGTCGCCGTTCACCTTCACCAGGACCTGCTCCAGGATGTCGGCACGGGGCACCGCGAGGGCCGCCACGAGCAACGCCGCCGAAACCGCCATCGTGCGTCTTGTCATTTGGGTAAATCCCCGCAATCTTTTAGTTTACCGCGTCCGACAGGGCCAGCAACAGGACGGTCACCCGGTCCAATACGCCATCCGGCGCTCGTGGATCCTCGGGGGCCGCCTTCAGGATCTCGGCCTTGGAGAAGCCCGGCGTGACGGCCCCGGCCGTGGCACGCTCGGCCCACCACGCCGGCTTGCGTGCCGGACGACGCGCACGGCCGCCTCCGGCCCTGGCCCCCGCATCGGCCAGCGGGCCAGCGCTACGGCCCCCGGCTCGCGGCTGCGAGGCTGTTTCCGACTCCCGACTCCCGGCTCCCGACTCCCGACCGGCGACGGACAAGTCCAGCTTCAACGTCGCCGGCGGGAAGAGGCGCAGGTCGTCCCGCTCCCTGACCAGGTTGATGATCCGCACCGGGTCCACCGTGGTCTTCTTCTCCCTGAACTTCAAGACGACGGCGGAGCCTTCCCGGTCGAGCGTCTCGAGCCCCAGCCCGTCCGCCAGCACGCGGATGCGCGCGTAGTCCGCGAGGTTCAGGAGCGAGGTCGGCGCCGAGCCATAGCGGTCCCGAACCTCGTCCACGATGCGCGCGATCTCGTCCTCGGAGCGCGCGCCCGCCACGCGCCGGTAGATGGTGAGGCGCTGGTTCATGTCGGGCACATAGGCCTCGGGAAGCCTGAAGTCCACCTTCAGGTTCACCACCGCCCGCACGTCGTCCTCGAGGTCCTCGCCCTTCAGCTCGCGAATGGTCTCCTCGAGCAGCTTCATGTACATCTCGAAGCCCACGGCGTCGATGTGCCCGCTCTGCTGCCCGCCCAGCAGGTTTCCGGCGCCGCGGATCTCGAGGTCGAGTGCCGCCACGCGGAAGCCGCTCCCGAGGTCGCTGAACTCCTTGATCGCGGCCAGCCGCTTGCGCGCCACGGGCGAGAGCGACTGCTCGGGCGGAATCAGCAGGTACGCGTAGGCCGCGCGGTCGCTGCGCCCGACGCGACCGCGCAGCTGGTAGAGCTGTGAGAGGCCGTACCGGTCCGCCCGGTTGATGACGATGGTGTTCGCGTTCGGGATGTCCAGGCCGTTCTCGACAATGGTCGTCGCGAGCAGCACGTCGAATTTGTGCGCCATGAAGTCGAGCATGGCGCGCTCGAGCACGTCCTCGTTCATCTGGCCGTGCCCGATCACGATCCGTGCCTCCGGCACCAGCCGCTGGAGGAGGTTGCCCATCGAGAAGATGGATTCCACGCGGTTGTGCACGAAGAACACCTGGCCGCCGCGGGCCATCTCGGCCCTGATGCCGCGCGAGATGACGTCCTGGTCGAACTTCACCACGTTGGTCTGGATGGCCAGGCGGTCACGCGGCGGCGTCTCGATGATCGACATGTCGCGGATGCCCACCAGCGACATGTTCAAGGTCCGCGGAATGGGCGTGGCCGTCATCGTCAGGACGTCCACCTTCTTGCGCATCTGCTTGATGCGCTCCTTGTGCGTCACCCCGAAGCGCTGCTCCTCGTCCACGATGAGCAGGCCGAGGTCGCGGAACTGCACGTCCTTCGAGAGCAGCCGGTGCGTGCCGACGATGATGTCCAGCCGGCCCGCAGCGAGCGCCTCCAGCGTTTCGGCAATCTCCTGCTTCGTCCTGAAGCGGCTGACCATGTCGATGCGCGCCGGAAACGCCGCGAAGCGCTCCCTGAACGTCTTCAGGTGCTGGAAGGCGAGCACGGTGGTCGGCGCGAGCACTGCCACCTGCTTGCCGTCCATGACGGCTTTGAACGCGGCGCGCATGGCGACCTCGGTCTTGCCGTAGCCGACGTCACCGCACAGGAGGCGGTCCATCGGCGTGGACGACTCCATGTCACGCTTGATGTCCGTCACGGCCGAGGCCTGGTCCGGCGTCAGCTCGTAGGGGAATGCCCCTTCGAATTCCTCCTGCCAGTGCGTGTCGGCGCTGAAGGCGTGGCCCGGCACCGCGCGGCGGGCGGCGTAGAGCTTCAGCAGCTCCTCCGCCATGTCGCGCATGGCCTTCTTCACCTTCGTCTTGGCGCGCTCCCACGTCGTGCCGCCGAGGCGATCCAGCGGGGGCCGGGTGCCGCCGCTGTACTTCTGGATCAGGTCCAGCCGCTCGACCGGCACGAAGAGCTTGTCCTCGCCGTGGTAGCGGAGCTCCAGGAACTCCTTCACGTCGTCGCCGACCGCGATCTGCTTCAGCCCCACGAACTGGCCGATGCCGTGGTCGACGTGGACGATCAGGTCGCCCACCTTCAGATCGCGCAGGTCCGACAGGAACGTGGCGGCCGCGGATCGCCGGGCCCCGCGCCTCTCGGCCCGGTGCCGCTCCTCCTCGAAGACATCCCCGGCGGCGTGGACCAGCAGGCCCGCGTCGGGCAGCCGGAAGCCCCGCGAGAGCTGGCCGTCCACCACGATGACCGCGCCCGCAGCGTGGTGCTCGTCGGCGTGGCCGGCCCACGTGGCGCGCACGTCGTAGTCACGCAGGAGCTCCACGGTGCGCTCGGCCCGGCCACGCGAGCCGGCCACGAACAGCACCGTTTCCTCTCGTGCCAGCGCCTGGCGCACGTCGTTGACCCAATCGGGGATACGGCCCTTGAACTCCTGCGGCGGTTGATAGGCCACGTGCACGGCCCGCTCGTCCGGTTCGAGCGCGAGCTCTTCGATCGCCGTGCCCCGCGCGAGCAGGGGCTCGACATCGTGCCAGCCGACCATCAGCTCCTCGGGCGCGCGAATCGCCGCGGCGCGGTCCTGGGGCACTCGCTCCTCATAGGACGCCCGCACGCTCGCCCACGCCTGATCCGCCTGGGCGCGGACATCCTCCGGCTCCGCGACCACGACGTGAGCTTCGCCGAGGTACTCCGCCACCGACGACGCCGGTTCACCGGCCGGAGACGCCGCCGCCAGCGCGAAGTCGCGCACGGGAATGACAGCGAACTGGTCGATGGTGTCGGTGGACCGCTGCGTCGAGGGATCGAACCGGCGAATGGATTCCACCGTGTCGCCGACGAACTCGATGCGAACCGGCATCGTGTCGCCGGCGCCGAAGATGTCGAGGATGCCGCCCCTCAGGCAGAACTCGCCGTGCTCGTCCACCGGGTCCTGCCGCTCGAAGCCGCCTTCGGCGAGCATCGTCACCAGGGTGTCCGGTGCGATGTCCTGCCCGGGCTTCAGCGTCGCTGACAGTTCGCGCACCATCCTGGGTGGCGCCAGCCGCGGCAGCAGCGCCGGCGCGGACGCCACCAGCACCCGGACCTGGCCCATGGCCAGCGCGTGAAGTGCCTGAGCCCGCGCGGAAGCGGCGCGGAAGTGCGGCGCCAGCCCGCGATAGGGGTCCACCTGCAGCGAAGGGAAGGGCAGGACGACCCGTTCGACGGCCGTGTCCGCCAGGCCTTCCAGTGCTCGCAGCATGAACCGCACGTCGTCCACGGCATCGTCGAGCGCGGCATCCGATGACAGGACGAGCAGGACGGGCGCGGGACGGACGCGGTGAGCCAGGGCAGCCACGGCAAGCGCGCGTGCGCTCCCGCCGATCCCGGTCAGGCGGGTCGCCGGCTGCATGAGGCCGATTCTCGTGGCGGCGCCGAGCAGCAGCGACTGCAGGGCCAGGGATGGAGTGGTGGTCGTGCTCATTCAGTACAGACACCTATCCCCGCGCCCGTTTCGAAACGGGCCGAGGATCTTGGCGGTCTTTCGATCTATTGTCCCATGCCCTCCAATGTCGCGCGAGGCGGGCGACTGGATCAGCGGCGCTGCAGGCGCTCGAGGATGGACGACGTGGAGTAGCCCTCTGCCATCGGCACGCGGACCACGCTTCCGCCGCGGGCCTCGACGACGTCACGCCCCACGATGGCGTCGGCCGCCCAGTCCGCCCCCTTGACCAGCACGTCGGGCTGCAGCGCCGTCACGATCTCGAGCGGCGTGTCCTCGTCGAAGATGACGACAGCGTCCACGGACGCCAGGGCGGACAGGACCTCCGCGCGCTCGCTCTCCGGATTCACCGGTCGGCCAGGCCCCTTCGCGAGCCTGCGGACCGAGTCGTCCGAGTTCAGCCCCACGATGAGCGCGTCGCCCTGCCGGCGCGCCTCGGCCAGGTAGCGCACGTGGCCGGGATGCAGGATGTCGAAGACCCCGTTGGTGAACACGACGACCCGCCCGCGTCGGCGCAGTCGTTCGACGAGCGCCACGGCGTCGTCCTGGGAGAGGATGCGGCTCACGGTGCCCTCGCTGCGCCGAGGCCCTAGCCGCGGCCGGACCCGCTGCCGCTCTTGAAGCGGATGGTGGGCGAGAAGTGCCAGCGGTGGTCCGGCCGGTAGATGCCGACGTCTTTCGTGCGCGACTTCACGCGGAACGAGTAGAGCAGCCGGTGGTAGTCGTACGGATACCCGTCGAGCTTGTGCGCGGCCAGGTCCAGGCGGTACGTCCCCTCGACGAGTTTCAGGCTGTCGATGGCGAAGGTCACCTCGCCCTCGCCCGAGATCTCGTCCGGCTGCAGCTCCTCGAGGTTCGTGTTCGTGCCATAGCAACACACGCCATCGGCGTTGAAGATGCCGAAGCCGAAGACGAAGTCCTTGAGCGGCTGATGGGCACGCACGTTCATCTTCACGCGCACGGCCTCGCCGTACTGGAAGACGTGGCCCGGCTGCCCGTCCTCGCCCAGCAGGGTGACGCCGGTGATCTCGAGCTCGCGCGTGCCCCAGCGGCCCTCGGTTGCCTTGAACATGTCGGCCGGAGCCTCTCCGGACTCGACGGGGTTGTCCGGCAGCTTCCCTCCGGGGGCCGCGCCCTCACCTTTCGCCGAGGCGGCCAGGCGCGCGGACTCGGCCTTCGAGAGCTCCTGCTCCTCGCTCTTCTCGACGTCGATGATGTACGCGGCGACGACGCGCTTGGGCTCGCCCTCGGCCTTCGTCTGGCCCTTGTCGAGCCACAGCGCCTGGTCGCAGAACTTCTCGACCAGGTCGAGGGAGTGCGTGACGAGCAGGATGGTCTTGTTGCGGCGGCGGAACTCCGCGAACTTGTCCAGGCACTTGAGCGTGAAGCCCTGGTCGCCGACGGCGAGCACCTCGTCGATGAGCAGCACCTCCGGGTCCACGTGGATGGCCACCGCGAACCCGAGCCGCATGTACATGCCGGACGAGTAGGTCTTGACGGGCGCGTCGATGAAGTCCTGCAGCTCGGCGAACTCGACGATCTCGTCGAAGCGCTTCTGCACCTCCTTCTTCGTCAGCCCGAGCATGA
>JADZCN010000145.1 GCA_020851565.1 Acidobacteriota bacterium
GGCGCGCCACGGGGTGCCGGAGCAGTCCTATGCGGCGTAACGGTTCGGTTCTCGTCATCGACGACGAAGAGATCATGCGGGAGATCCTGCAGGCCCTCCTGGAACGGGAGGGGTACGCCGTCCGCATGGCCGCGTCTGGGCAGGAAGGGCTGGAGCTGGCCCGCGCGCTGCCCTTCGATGCCGTGATCGTGGACGTCATGATGCCGGGCATCGACGGGCTGCAGGTCCTCGAGGAGCTGAAGAAGCAGGACGACGCGCTGCCCGTGCTCATGATCACGGCGTACGCGTCGATGGACACGGCCATCCGCGCGATGAAGCTGGGCGCGTTCGACTACATCACCAAGCCCTTCAAGAACGACGAGGTCCTGGTGGTGCTCCGGAACGCCATCGAGCACCACCGCCTGCGGGAGGAGAACACCCAGCTCAAGAGCGAGGCCGCCAGGCGGTACCACAAGTTCTCGGGCATCATCGGCCGCAGCCCGCGGATGATGCAGGTGTTCGAGCTCATCGCGCAGGCGGCGCCCAGCCGCTCGACGATCCTCATCACCGGCGAGAGCGGCACGGGCAAGGAGCTGGTGGCGCGCGCCATCCACAGCAACTCGGCGCGTGCCGACAAGGCGTTCGTCACGGTCAACTCCGGCAACCTGCCGCCCGACCTGCTGGAGTCCACGCTCTTCGGCCACGTGAAGGGCGCATTCACCGGGGCCGTGTATCCGAAGAAGGGCCTGTTCGACCTCGCGGACAAGGGCAGCATCTTCTTCGACGAGATCGGCAACATCCCGATGGAGACGCAGGCCAAGCTCCTCCGGGTGATGCAGGAGCGGGAGTTCATGCGCCTCGGCGGGATGGAGACCATCAAGGTGGACGTGCGCATCATCGCGGCCACCAACGTGGACCTGCGGCGCGAGATGGAGGACGGCCGGTTCCGCGAGGACCTCTTCTATCGCCTCCACGTCATCAGCATCGAGCTGCCGTCGCTTCGCGATCGCCGGGACGACATCCCGCTGCTCGTGCAGCACTTCCTCGAGAAGTACGCGCTGGAGAACGGCCGGCCGGCGCTCGAGCTCGCGCCAGATGCGCTCGAGCTGCTCATGGAGTACGACTGGCCCGGCAACGTGCGCGAGCTCGAGAACGTCATCGAGCGGGCGGTGGTGCTGAGCAGCGGCAGCGTCATCGCGGCGGATCGCATCCCGGAGAACGTGCGCAAGGCGCCCCGTTTCCACCTGCCGCAGGTGGTGATGCCGGCCGAGGGCGTGTCGTTGAAGGAAGTGACTGCGGCCTACGAGCGGCAGTGGATCGAGTCGGCGCTCGAGGCGGCCGGTGGCGTTCAGAAGCGCGCGGCGGAGCTGCTGCGCATCAAGCCGACCACGCTGAACGAGATGATCAAGCGTTACGACATCCGGCCCCGGCGGAAGAAGGCGTCGGCCGGTGGCCACCCGGCGGAGGGGACGGCAGAGGTGCCGGCCGAAGCCGGCGACGAGCTCGAGCCCGTGGGGTCCGACGTCGAGTGATTCCTGCGTTGCGCCTGGCGCGGGAACGCGCCGGCGGACCCTGCGCTACCGCCTGAGCGCCGCGATCAGCCGGTCGTACTTGCTCATGATCACGTCCCACCGGTAGTTGCGCTTCACGTACTCCCGGCCGTTCCGGCCCATCCGCTCGCGCAGCCGGTCGTCGGCCAGCAGCAGCTTCGTGCACTCGATGAACTCGTCCCGGTCCTGGTAGTAGAGGCCGGCGTTGCTGCTGCGGCAGTGCTCCACGAGCACCTCCGCCCTCGCGTTGCACAGGACGGGCGTGCCGACCGCCATCGCCTCCAGCGCCAGCAGGGACAGGCTCTCGAAGGGCGACGGCACGACGACGATGGTGGCCGCCTCGAGCGCCTGGAGCCGCTCGCGCTCGGAGAGCAGGCCCGCGAACTTCACCCACGGCACCTCGGGGATCTGCATCAGCTTCACGCCCATCAGCGCCAGCGTGGCGTCGCCACCCTGTTCCTTGTAGCTCGTGAAGTACTCGATGAGCTCCTCGCAGCCCTTGCCCGCGTCGATGCGCCCGCCGTAGAGCAGGAACTGCCCGTGGAGGCGATGCCGGCGCCGGAACGACGTGCCCCTGGCCCGCAGGTGCGGCGGCAGCTGCTTGTGCGCCTCTTCCTCGTCTTCGGGCTCCTCGTGCGGCTGGAGCGGCTCGTCCTGCAGCAGGTCCACGCCGCAGCCCACCGTCTCCTCGCCGATCAGCCGCATCTCGAACGTCGTCTTGAGGAAGTTCCTTTCGACCTCGGTGTTGAAGGCCACCGCGGTGGCGCGGCCGAAGAGCTCCCGGTAGATGCCCAGGTGGATGGCGGGCTCATCGTGCGCAGTGGGCACGAGGATGCTGCGCGCAGGATCGATCCCGAGGCCGAGCACTGTCGGCGCGTAGAGGTACGTGAAGAAGATCAGGGCGTCGTAGGACTTGTGGTGCCGGCCGAGATAGTCGATGAGCGCCGGGCACCAGGGGCCCTGCTCCTCGAGCCAGCGCATCTCGTCGTCGCGCGTGTGGTCGTGGTTGAAGATCCAGTCCGAGTACTGGTTGAAGCGCTGGATATCTCGGGCCCGGGCATTGGCGAAGCGCCGGACCGTGACGCCGCGGATGCGGTCGGTGCCCTCCGGGTACTCGTTCTTCCAGGTGATGTAGTCCTGCGCGCACGTGGTGAGCACCTCCACGTCGTGCTTCGCTGCCATCCGCTCGGCGATGAGCCGGCAGTGGTACTCCGAGCCGCCGAGGATCTCGGCGCCGTAGCGCTGGACGATGAATGCAATCTTCACGATGCCCCGCCTTGTGTCCTGCCGACGAGCTGTTCCAGCTCCCGGATGATCCGATGGTCGCCGAAGTCCTTCAGCCGCCGGCGCTGGCCGGCGATGACCGACGCCCGCAGCCGATCGTTGAACGCCAGCTCGCCCAGCAGCTCCGCTGCGTACTCGAGATCCTTCGGAGCGAACGAGATTCCGGCGCCGCCGAGCGTGTCGGGCACCGCGGTCGACGCGTACGCCAGCACCGGGACGTCGGCCGCCATGGCCTCGAGCAGCGGCACGCAGAAGCCCTCGTGCTCCGACAGCGACAGGTAGACGCTGGCTGTCCTGTAGTACACGGCCAGCTCCTCGTCCGGCACCGGTCCGGTGAAGATGAAGCGATCCGGGGGCATCTGGAACTCGGCGATCAGCGCCCGCACCATGTTGTAGTACCGGGGCACGCCGTCGGTCTTGCCGACGAAGATGAAGCGGTAGCGCTCGTCCACGTAGCGCTTGTAGAACTCCGCGAGGCGAATGTGATCCTCGATCTTCTTGTTCGGCGCGATGCGCCCGACGAACAGGAAGTTCTCCAGCCCGTCGTTCAGGACGGCCTCGAGCGCCGGCCGCGCGCTCGGCGCCGTGACTCGCGACAGGTCGACCGCGATGGGGAACACGCCGGTGTTGGTGAACCCGAGCCGTTCGAGCTCCTGCCGGTTGTAGTCCGAGTCGCCGAGGGCGATGTCCGTGTGGCCGACGAGCGACCTCAGGTCGTCGCGGCTGAGCTCCGCCAGGCGGAACATCGCCGGATCCCACGGGCCGAAGAAGTGGGCCGGCGTCACGTTGTGGTACTGCAGGACCCGGCCACGGGGCAGCTGCGCGAACTCCGCCGTCATCGGCGAGACGAGCGCGAAGTGGAAGATCGTGAGGTCGCCACGGCGCGATTCTGGTTCAGCGAACGGCCGGACGTCGCCGTGCAGGTCATCGTCGATCGTGAGCGCGAAGACGTCGGACTGGTGGCCCATGCCGCGAAGGAGGTCTCGTACTCGCCGCGCGGAATCGCCGACCGCATCGCCCCGGTGCGCCGCGGGTACCCACTGGTTGACGATCATGGCGCTTCCGATGCCTCGCTCGCCCTGACGTCCGGTTCCAGACTGGCGACTCCCTGGGCTTTCGGCAGCGCCTGGAACGCCGCCGGGCGGAATGGACGAATCTCGTCCAGTTCCTCCGCCTCGGTGACCTGCTCCCAGAAGTCGAAGGCCACGGGCGGGTGCTCGCGCGGCGGGGCTGCCCGGAGCTGGTCCACGACGCGAAGGAGCGTCCCCGCGAAGTCCTTCCGTTCGAGCCGGTCCAGGGCCTCGTCCTGGCCCTGCACGATGCGGGCCGCAAGGTCCCGGTCGGTGGCGATCAGGTCGATCAGCGCCGCGACCTTCAGCGGATCCTTCTGGTGGTAGAGGATGCCAGCCCCGTCCATGGTTCCCGGCACCGCGGCTGCCGCGTATGCCAGCACGGGAACGCCGATGTGGAAAGACTCCACGAGGGGCACGCAGAAGCCCTCGTGCTCGCTCGCGCACAGGAACACGTCCGCCAGCTCGTAGTAGGCTGCGAGCTCGTCGTTGCTGACGTGGCCGAGGAAGTGCACGTGGGGCACGCCCAGGCGATCGACCATGTCCTGCAGCATCGAGACGTACCGCTCGAAACCGGCGTGCGACCCCACCAGGAGCAGGCGCGAGCGCGGGTTGAACCAGCGGTTGTACGCGTGGAAGCAGCGGATCACGTCGTCGATCCGCTTGTTGGGAATCATCCGGCCCACGAACAGTACGTTGACCCAGGCGTCGTCGAAGGCGCCCGCCTGCATGAAGTTGGGAGGGCCGGCCAGGTGCGAGAAATCGGGGACGACCGGCAGGACGTCGGTCCGGGGGAAGCCGAGCGCCTCGAGCTCCTGGCGGTTGTACTCCGAGTCGCCGAGCCCCAGCTCACACCGATTGGCGTACAGGCCCAGCTCCCGACGACCCAGATAGCAGAGTTGCACCAGCCGCGGATGGATGTCGATGAAGTACTCCGGTGGCGTGATGTTGTGATAGATGAGCGCCATCCGCTCCGGGAGGGCGTAAGCCATCCGGGACGCCCTCGAGCCCAGCGAGAAGTGGTGCAGCAGGATGTTGTCGGGATGGCTGACACCGGGCAGATCACGGTAGTCCTCGGTCAGGTGCTCGAGCCTGGAATCCGCGGTCTCGACGAAGATCTCGGACTCGTAGCCAGCGCCCCGCAGCACGCGCTGGATGCCCAGCACCTCGTTGCCGATCGCGTCGCCGTAGCCGAGTGTGGCCAGGACCTGGTGGACGGCTGGAGGCATGCTCATCGCCCTCCTGGCGCGCGGCGACGGCCACGGAAGGGGCGCCGCCGCCCGCGATCCCCCTTTGGGGCCGGCGACTGGCGATCCGGCGACGGCTGCCGATCGCGCGCCGCTGCGACGGGCGCGTCGGCGGGTCTCGCGCCGGGCTTCGCGGGGCGGTCCTCCCGGGCGTCCCTCCGGGGCCCGCCTCGCCGCTCGGAGAGCGGCCGAGCCTCGCCGGCAGGGGGACGACGGTCGCCGCCCCCGACTCGTGCCGGCTTCGGTTCATCCATGCGCGAACGCCCTTCCGCCCCGGCAGACGCCGGCTCCTTCACAGCGCCCCGCGGCAGGCGCGCCACGACCGCGCTCGCGGGCTCAAGCACCCGCCGGCGCCGCGCCCACCAGCCTGGCAGCGATTCCATCACCCTCGTGGCGGGCTCGCGCTTCAGGCGATCGAGCATGTCCGTGTACTTGCGCTCGATGACGGGCCATGTGTAGTGGCGCTGGAAGTATGCGTGCCCGTTCTGGCCGAGGGCCGCCGCGAGTGAGCTGTTGCCGTCGAGGGTCCGAAGCGTCTCGAAGAACTCCTGGAACCCGCTGTAGAACAGGCCCGCGTTGCTCCGCAGGCACTGCCCGTGCAGCACGTCGCAGGCGGCATTGGCCAGCACGGGCTTGCCGAGCGCCCAGGCCTCGAGCGCCACCATCGACAGGCTCTCGAAATAGGACGGCATGATCAGCAGCTCGGAGGCCGCGATGGCGTCGAATTTGTCCTCGTCCGTCACGAACCCCAGGTGGTGGATGCGCGGGTGCTTCGGAATCTCGATGACCGGCGTGCCGATCAGCACCAGGTGGAGGCCATCGACGAGTGCCGAGGAGTAGTGCTCGAAGAACTCGAACAGCTCCTTGCAGCCCTTGTTCTCGTCGATGCGGCCGACGTAGATGGCGAACCGATCGCGCAACCCGAACTTCTGCCGGAACCGGGCCGGATTCGTCTGCTCGGGGATGTCCGACCCCACGCCCACCACGACGCCGGGCACGTCCGCATTGCCCGACACGGCGCTGATCAGCGCACGCTCCTCCCACGAGTTGTACATGATCGCCCGCACGCCCCGGAAGACGGGCGGGAACAGGCTCAAGCCCAGGGCGCCGTCGCGCTCCGCCGTCGGCACGAGGATGGCCTTTCCTGCCGCCGCCCTGGCGCCGTGAAAGGCGTGGTAGTAGCGGAAGCTGAAGAACACGAAGAAGTCGTAGTCGCCGGCGTGCGACTGGATGTACTGCACCAGCGCCGGGCTCGTCGGTCCCTCGGCCTCGAGCCAGGCGAGTTCGTCGCCGACGGAGTGCGCCTCGTCGAACACGCGGGCGGACCAGTCACCGAACTCCTTCGGCACGCGTTCGCGGGCCACCGGGAACCGGCGGACCGGCACGCCGTTGACGGACGCCACGCCCTCCGGGCGCTCGTTGCGCCACGTGATGTAGTCCGACGCGCACGTCGTCAGGACCTCGACCGCCACGTGGCGGGCCAGGTGCTCGGCGACGTACCGGGCGTGCAGCTCCGCGCCGCCGCTGATGTCCGCGCCGTAGCGCTGGACGACAATCGCGACCTTCACTGCGCGTCTGGCGTGGACGGATCCTCGGTGTCAGGACCCTCGTCCACGTAAGCATCCGCGTCGGCGTCGGCGTCGGCTCCGGCCTCGCCGCCTGCGTCCGCGGCCTGCGTGTCATCTCCGCCGGCGACGGGCGCCTCACCCGGCAGGCCCTCTCGCCCGCCGCGCCGGCCGCGGCGGCGCCGCCGCCGGCGACGCGACGCGCCGTCACCCTCGGGACGGGCCCCGGCCTGCGCCATCTCACCGGCGGCCTGGAGCCCCTCGGCCACGACGCCCTCCGTGGCCGCGCCCGCCGCCGCTTCCGGCGGAAGCTCGCGCCGCTCCCGGGAACGCATCGCCTCCGGCCGATACTGCACCACGCCCTCGAGCGCGCGCACGCGGCGCTCGCTGAAGTCGAGGCGGCTCGAGAGCGACTCGACGCGCATCCGCAGGTTCTTGACCTCGATACCCATCCGCGTGGTCTCGAGCACGAGGTTGTGCAGCACCTCGTAGTACAGGGCGTTCCACTCGGCGCGCTCGATGCGGCGCGTGGCGTCGCGCTTGAGGAGCTCGACGTTGAACTGTGCCTGCGTGTGCAGCACCTGGTTGAGCGTGTTCGGATTGAAGAACAGCTTCAGGATCGGCAGCAGCAGCTTCCGGATGAACCGGAGCGGCGCGCGGTGCGACGCGAACAGCGTCTGGTCGTCGAACGTGTAGGGCGGCTCGAACGCCGCCGGGTCGACCTTGATGGCCGGGCGGCTTCGACGGAACTGCTCGAGCAGGTCCGAACGGAGGTTCTTCGGATCGAGGAACTTCTCGAGCCGGACGTTGGCCAGCTCGCGGATCTGCTCTTCGGTGTAGTCCACTCCGCGCTTCTCGGCGATGCGCCCGCGGATCTGGGTCATGATCTGCTCGACGTCCACCGACTCGGATCGGATGTTGAAATCGGCCATGGAACTCCTCACGCCGCCGATCGCGGCTGCTTGTGCCGCCGGCGGCTGGCAAACTCGGGTGCTTCTTTCAGGCACGTGCCCAGGATGCCGATCGACTTCGCGAACGCCCGCATGCCCGTGCGGGGCACCGCCGCCGGCGGGTCGCCAACCTGCGGGAAGCCGCTCGTGTCCGGCGTCAGCCTCTCCCAGTTCTGGAACAGCCTCCCCCAGGGGCTGTCCAGCACCTGCTTCATCTGGCGCTCCGCGAGCAGCGGGTACCAGTAACTGTCGTGATACAGCACGCTGGCGAGATAGGCCCACGGCGCCAGCACGGTCTTCAGCGACCACTCGATCGGCTTCCTGAGCGGCCCCCAGTAGATCTTGTGCTGCATGCGCGCCGCGAACGTCATCTCGCGGAATGGTCCGACGAAGTTCCATCGCTCCGCTGCGGCCTCGACGTCGCCGACGATCTCGATTTCGCGCGGGTCACCGCAGCCGAGGCCCGCGTCGTGGGCCAGGCGGATGTACTTGATGGACAGCGGATCGAATCCCATCAGCCGGGCCGCCACCGCGTCGATGGCCACCTGGTCGGCGCTGGCGAGGATCACGTTCTTCAGATGCGGCACCATGCAGCGCGGCCCCGGGCCGTCGCCCGCGAAGGTGCCGTCCATCACCGCGAAGACCCCGCGGTGGATCCGCTTCTGGATCATCAGGAGATCCACGAGCGTCTCGTGGATGACCGGGTGCGTCCAGTGCCGCCGCTCGTTCAGCAGCCCGCCGAACGCGTTCTTCATCGCACCGGTCGTGGTCGTGAAGACGTGCGTCTTCACGGTGGGGAGGTGGACGATGTTCTCGCCGATGAACCGGCGAGGGATCATGAACCCGTCCGGGTAGACGTCGTTCAGGCAGAGGAACTGCTTCGCCAGGTCGCCGACGGCGTCCCGGATGTGGATCCACGGTTCATCGCCCTCGTAGAGGTGGATGTTCCGCAGCCCGTGGGCTTCGACGACGTTCAGCTGCTTGTTCTCGCGCTCACCCAGGTGTGCGTCGATGACGACGGTCCGGTTGTGGCAGGCGTGGATGAGGTCGCGGGAATAGCCGTCCGCCAGCAGGGCGCGCGTGACGCCGTCGAGCTGCCACGGCGTGGTGGACGATCCTGGAAAGAAGAAGTGCCACGAGATGTTGACCTTGAGCGCGGTATCGGCGTCCTTGGCCAGGACGTCCTGGTAACCGGCCAGGTTCATCAGCTCGTGGTAGTCCGCGAGGACTGTCGCGGGCGACGTTTTCAGTATCGCGACCGTCGAGCGTGCCATGCGTTGGTCACGACCCGAATGGCCGATAGATGATCGCGGCCACCGCCAGCCCCCACACCGCCACGCAGGTCATCAGCGGCCGATCGTTCAGCAGCGCGTCCGATGGGCTCCCGCCCGCGTCCTTGCGGTGGACGAGGTAGAGGTACCGGAAGAGGCCGTAGATCGGGAACGGGACGGTCAGCACCAGCCAGTGCGTGCCGAACCGCTCGGTCGTCTCGGGGCTCAGGCAGTAGATGATGTAGGCCACCAGCGTCGAGGCGGCGACCACCGCGATCATCTGATCGAGCAAATACGGATCGTACTCCTCCAGAATGCGGCGATGTCCCGCGGCCCCGGCGGCGAGCAGCGTGATTTCGTGCCGCCGCTTGCTGAGGCCCAGGAACAAGGCCAGCAGGATGGTGCAGACCAGCAGCCAGTCGCTGACCGGCACCCCGATCACCAGGCCGCCTGCGACGGCGCGGAGCACGAAGCCCATCGCAATCGCCATGACATCGACGATGACGATGTGCTTGAGGACGCTCGTGTAGAGCGCCTGCAACGCGACATACGCGGCGGCCGCCCAGCCAAACGACGGCTGGAGCCAGAACGCGACGGCCACGCCGGCGCCGATGAGCGCCACCGCCCACGACAGCGCGGCCCCCGCAGACAGCGCGCCCGAGGCGATCGGCCGCTGCGACTTGCGCGGGTGCAGCCGGTCGGCCTCGCGATCGGAGACGTCGTTCAACAGGTAGACGGCCCCGGAGAGCGCGCAGAAAATCAAAAAGGCCGCCAACGCGAGCGCGACGGCGGCTGGGTCGAGCAGGCGGCGCGCGAAAATCAGCGCCGCGAAGACAATGAGGTTCTTGGTCCACTGATCCGGTCTGAGCGACAACAGGACGCTCATCACGGGGGACCGCCCCTCCACGTTACTTGTAGCTCTGGACGGCCTCTGCCTCCGAGTCGAACGTCTCGAATACCGTCAGCAGCTTCGTGATCGACAGCAGGTCCTCGATGCGCTTGGTCAGGTTCAGCAGCTTCAGGCTGCCCCCCTGGCGGCTCACCGTGGTGTAGGTCCGGACGACCTCGCCGAGACCCGCGCTGTCGATGTACGGCACACCTTCCAGATTCAGCAACAGCTTCTTGCGGCCTGCCGCGAGAAGGCTGTTGATCCGGTCCTTCAGCAGCTCGTCACCCTCGCCGAGGGTCATCTTGCCCTTCAGGTCGAGAATCGTGACGTCGTTCACCGTGCGCTCGGCGATTTCCATGCCCGGTATCCCCTGACGTGTGTTGAAACCCTTGAAGAACGGGCGCTTATGCCCGCAAAAAGGTGCCGAATGTTACCACAAGCTAGTCGGTCTCCCGGCGCATCTTCTTCCGGTTGCGCTTGCGCGCCAGCGCCTGCTTCGCGCGGCGCTTGTCGCCCGGCTTCAGATAGAAGGAGTGCTTCTTGATGTCCTTGATGATGTCTTCCTGCTGCACCTTGCGCTTGAA
>JADZCN010000146.1 GCA_020851565.1 Acidobacteriota bacterium
AACCCCCGGCACATCGTGCTGCTCCGCAACAGCCGGCTGGCCCTCATCGAGTTCACGGCCACGACCTTCACCGAGCGGGAGTATTTGGAGAAGTTCCGGCTGTTCGTCAAGGCCCTGGCCGTGCGGGACTACTCGAAAGCGGCGGACGTGAGCTTCATGCTCTGCGCCGTGCTGCCCAACATCGACACCGAAGAGGTGAAGGAGGAGCTGGTCCGGTCGCTTCGCGCCTGGGCCACCCGGACGCTCGTGAAGGAACTGCCCTACCGGGAGAAGTCCGTCGACAACGCCTTCGTGGAGGTGCTGCGGGTGCTGGTCCGCTACCGGTGCACGATGCAGTGGGGCTGGCTGCGCATCCGGCGGGCGCTGATGACGCTGGACATGTCGCTCGATCGCCTGTACCCGGACGCGAACTACACGCGCGTGTTGCAGCAGTACTTCGCGAAGGCGGAGTCGCGCGCGCTCGACGCGCTGCTCGGGCCGGAGCTCGTCCGCCGATCGCTCGGGGGCTACCTGACCGCGCTGACGATCCAGGAGCGCGTCGACGAGTACACGATGTTCCAGGGCGCGCTCGTCCGTCGGCACGCGCAGGTGTTCAAGGGGGCCACGAACAAGGCGGCTGCCGTGTTCGCGACCCTCGTCGGCGAGGCCGCCCTCCTGCTCGGAATCGCCGGCGCACTGGCCCTGGTCGTGTTCCTCGAGCAGCGGTATCCCGAGACGGTCGGAACCGTGCTGGGCCCGCAGCTCGCCGGCGTCGCCGACGCCGTGCCGTACCTGGATGGGCCGGTGTGGGCCGTCGTCTTCGTCGTGATCGCCTACGCGGCCTGGTCGCTGCTCGGGCTTCGCCGCCGCCTGCAGCAGAAGGACGTGCGCCCGCACGAGCGCGTCGCGGCGGTGTGAGACCGCCGGGCCGGGCCCGGCGCCTGCCCGTCAGGCGCCGGTGGCCGTCGGGTGGGCCCCTTCAGCCGCCAGCGGAGGATCCCACCGTACCAGCCGCAGGTCGAGCACGAAGATCGCGTAGAGCACGGGCACCAGGATGAGCGTCACCAGCGTCGCCATGGTCAGGCCGCCAATCTGGGTGTAGCACAGGCCCTCCCACAGCGGCCCGCCGTGCAGCGCCAGGGGAATCAGCCCGAAGACGGTCGCACCCACCGTCACCACCACCGGCCGGAGCCTCGCCAACCCTGCGTCGAGCAGCGCCTCGCGAAGCGGCTCCCCCTTCTGATGGGCCTCCTCGATGTAGTCGAACAGCACGATCACATGGCTGACGATGACGCCGACGAGGCTGGCGACCCCGAGGAAGGCCATGAACCCGAAGGGCGCGCCCATCACGACGAGGCTGACCAGCGCTCCCATGACGCCGAAGGGGATGGCCGAGAACACGATCCACGGCTTCACGGCGTTCCGGAACTGGAACACCAGCGCCAGGTAGATGGAGACCACCGAGATGAGCATCACGAGGGCCAGTTCGCCAAATCCCTTCTGCTGCTCCTCCTGTTCGCCGCCGATCTCGAGCCGGTACCCTGGTGGAACGCGGCGGGCGAGCTCGTCGAGGGCCGGCCGCGCGGTGCCGAGCACTTCCGAGGGCAGCGCGCCCGGCACGGGGAACGCGGCCACGGTCAGCGTGCGGAACTGGTTGCGCCGGCGGATCTTCTCGGTCGACATGCCGTACTCGATGCGCGACACCTGTCCGATCGGCACGCGTGCCTCGCTTTGCAGCGAGTACACGTAGAGGTTCTGGATGTCGGGCAGGCCGGCGCGCTCCTCCGCACGCAGCCGCGCCAGGACCGGGATGCGTTGATCCCCGTCGCGGAGGACGGTGACGGGAAACCCGTTCATCGCGGTCGCCGACGAGAGGGCCACCTCGCGGTTCGAGACGCCGGCGATATTGGCGCGGTCCGGATCCACGGTCAGCCGCACCTTGAAGCTGTCGGCGCCCCAGTCGTCCCGCACGCGATCGGCCTGCGGCACGGCGCGCAGGATGGCTGCCGCCTGCTCGCCCAGATCGCGGAGGACGTCGATGTTCTCGCCCGTCAGGCGCACCTGGACGGGTATGCCCACGGGCTTGCCCGTTTCGAGCTGTCGGACGTCGATCCGGGCGCCCGCGATCGTCGCCGAGAGCCGCTGCTGCAGCAGCGGGACCAGTGCGGCGGTGTCGTGCTTGTCTACCACGTTGATGACGAGTTGGGCGTAGTTGGGCTGGACGAGCTCGGGTGACACCGAGAACCAGAAGCGCGGGCCGCCGCCGCCCACGAACGACGTGATCGATCGCAGGACGGGCGCGGTGGCGGGGTCGCGGCCGTGCGCCCGCGCGTACTCATCGGTCACGTCACGCACCACCGCCTCGGCGCGCTGCGCGATCTCGTCACTCGACGAGACCGTCGCGTCCTCCGGCAGCCAGACGTCGACGTAGGAGAGATAGGACAGGTCCTTCGGGAAGAACTGCGCCTTCAGGTCCCGCACGCCGAATGCGCCCACCGCCAGCAGCACGGTGGCAGCGCCCAGGGTGGCCCAGCGTCGCTCGATGAGGGCGCCGGCCACCCGGTAGTACATCCCGGCCGCTCCCCTCGTCCGGTCCACGGCCGCGGCGGGACGGGACGACGGCCTCAGCAGGTAGTACCCGAGCAGCGGGATGAAGGTCATCGAGGTGATGCGCGACGCGACCAGGGCGCTCGCCAGCACGACGGGCAGGCTGTAGATGAAATCGCCCGTGCCGCCCGACAGCATCAGGAAGGGGAGATAGGCCACGATGTTGGTGATGGTGGCGAAGAGGATGGCCGTGGCCAGGCGGGTCGGGCCGATCCACGCGGCGAACTTCGGCAGCTGGCCGGTCTCGAGCGAGCGCTTGATCGCGTCGCCGGCCACGACCGGATCGTCCACCAGCAGGCCCAGGGCGATGATGAGCGAGGCGATCGACACCTGCTGCAGATCGATACCGAGGGCATACATGAACACGAACGTCATGGCGAGCGTGATGGGGATGGCCAGGGCGAGCACCAGGGCGGAGCGCCACTCCCAGAACCCCACGAGCGCGACGATGACGACCAGCGCAATGGCCTCGTAGAGGCTGCGCATGAACAAGTCGACGTTCTCGCGCACCTGCAGGGGTTGATCGGACGGCCGGGCGAGCTGGAGATCCGACGGGATGGCCACGCCAAGGGCAGCGAGGGCCTCGTCCACGGCCGCGCCGAACTCGGCGATCTGCTGGTCTGGCCGCATCTGCACGGAGAGGGTGATGGAGCGGGCGCGTCGCCACGACCCGTCGGCCTGCTGCGCCAGGTAGTAGTTGAGCAGCCGTGGCGGTGTCTGGTACCCGCGGACGACGTCGACGCTGTCGCGCAGGTAGACGGGTCGCCCCTGAGTCGACCGGCCGACGATGACGTCGCCGATCTCGCGCTCGGATGTGAACTCGCCGGACGGGTCGATGAGCAGGCTCCGGCCCTCGACTTCGATCAACCCGGCCGGCACGGTGGCGTTGCGCCCGGCGAGCACCTGCAGCAGGCTCGCGGGCTGCAGCCCCAGGGCCGCCAGGCGCGACTGCGAGTACTCGAGGTAGACCTGCTCGGGCAGGATGCCGGCCCGCGTGACCTTGGCCACCTGCGGCACGTTCTGCAGCGACCGCTTGATGATCTCGGTGAACCGGTCGAGGTCGCGATAGCTGTACTTGTCCCCGGCCACGGCGGCCAGGCGCGCGTGGGTATCGTCGGGATCGCGGACGAGGGCGAGGGGCCAGACATCGGGATGGGCCTGCGAGGCGACGAGGCGCTCGCGCACCAGGGTCATGACCTTCGACAGGATCACCTGGTCGTCGAGCGGCGTCTCGAAGTCGAGGCCGACGAAGCCGGGTCCGTCCAACCGGCGGAAGTCGCGACCGAGGCCCACGCCCTGCGCTGCCGTGGCCATCAGGTCCCGCTGGCGCGCGGGACTGGCCGCGTCGATCGATCGCGGAAACGCCGCGACGACGGACACGCGGGAGCCCGCGGCCGCCGCTCCCCTCGCGCCCACGATGGCCTCGCGGATGGAGCGCGTCCGTACGGCGAGATCGACGTCGTCCACCCGCGGGCTGGACACCGTGAGGAGCAGGGCGGAGGTGTCGCCGAAGTCCTTCATGAACTCGATGGGCCCGGCGCCTTCGGGCAGATCGCGGATCGTGCTCAGCCGCTGCGCGATGTCGTCGAAGTCCTTCGCGGGATCCTCGGTGTCCTCGTCGATCTTGAACAGGACGATGGCGACACTGCCCCGCGTGGTGGACTCGATGCGCACGACGCGCGGGTTCTCGGCGATGCGTTCCTCGATCCGGCGCGTGATGAGCTGCTCGACCCGGTCGGCCGGCATGCCCGGCCAGGGGCAGACCGCGGCGGCGTAGACGATGGGGAACCGCGGGTCCTTGAGCTTCGGCATGCGCGAGTAGGCGAAGAGACCGGCCACGCAGGTGGTGACGAGCAGGACCCACGCGATGTGCGGGTTGTCCACGAAGAATCGCGCCGTGTTGTGCGTGTCGCGGATGATTTCGTCGTCGGAACGGCCGTGGGTCATGAACGCAGCTCCTCAGCGGGTCGGGTTCACGCGCTCGCCGTCGGCGAGAATCGTGGCGCCGCGCACGATGACGCGCTCGCCGTCGCTGAGCCCCTCGACGACGGCAATGCGGTTCCCGACGAGATCGCCCAGTCGCACCCGCCGAAGGCGGGCCGTGGGCCCCTCCGGCGCGTCCTCCAGGACGAAGACCGCGTAGTCGCCGGTGCCGCCGCCCGGCGCGCGGACGATGGCCGACAGGGGGATGGCCAGTGTGTCGGGGGCGGAGGCGCCGCCTGCGTCGGCGACGGCGACCGTCGCGACCATGCCGGGACGCAGCGCCCCGCCGGGGTTGGGGACGCTCAGCTCTACCTCGAACAACCGGCTCCGTGGATCGGCCGTGGGGGAGACCTTCGTGATGCGGCCCTCGAACCGGCCATCCGGCACCGCCTCGGATCGCACGCGCTCGCGCGAGCCGATCGCGAAGCGCTCGACCATGGTGTCGGGGACGCCGATGACCACCTTCACGGTGCTCGTGTCGGCCACGACGAAGCCCGGCGTGCCCGGCCCGACGAGGGAGCCCTGCTCGATGACGCGCCTGAGGACGACGCCGCCGATGGGCGACCGGAGGTCGGCGTCGGCGCGGGCGAGTTCCGCCTCGCGGATGAGCGCCCGGGCGCCGCTGATGCGGGCATCGATCGACTCCACGGCGGCCCTGGCCTGTTCGAGGTCGGGCTTCGTCAGGCTGCGCGAGGCGTAGAGCGCCTCGGCCCGGGCGAGTGCCTGCGCCGCTGCCCCGCGCGCCGCCTCGGCTTCGGCCAGCCCCGCCTGTCCCTGCGCGACCTTCGCGTCGAAGTCGTCGGCTCGCAGCGATGCCAGGACCAGGCCCGGCGTCACCGGATCCCCGTCCTGAATGCTTCGCCCGGCGACCTGGGCGAGCGCGGTCACGTAGCCGCCGACCCGGAAGGCGAGATCGATCCGGTTCACGGGCTCGACCACGGCGGAGTAGTTGAGGACGCGCCCTGTCGGCTCGCGACCCACGGCTTCGGCGAGCACCGGTGTCAGGGGTTTTTCGTACGGGTCGGTGCCATGGCACGCCGACGCGGCGAGGAGGCAGGTGGTCGTGACGAACGCCGCGCGTGTGTAGGTGGGTCTCACTGGTCTGCCCTCGCCCGCTCGAGCTCCGCCCGAGCCGTCCAGTAACCCGCCAGAGCCTGCTGGCAGGCCAAGTCCGATTGTGCGAGGCGTGATTGTGCCTCGACGAGGTCGCGCTCCAGGGCGGCCTCCCTGCTGAGTCGCTCGGTGGCCACGCGCAGGCGCTCGCGCGCGACATCACGCGCCGCTTCACAGACCGGAATGCGGTCGAACGCCTCCTGCACCGCGCGGAACCGGGCGCGCACGTCGACGCGGACGAGCGCCTCGGCCTCGCGGGCCGCCAGGCCCGACTGTTCGACCGCGAGCCGCCTGCCTTCGCGCTCGGCCCGCCGTCGCCCCCAGTCCCATGGCTCCCACGTGGCCTGCACGCCGACGAGCGCCCCGTGGTTCGGGAGTATCTCGAAACCGTAGAAGCCAAGGTAGTTGAAGGCCAGGCTCACGTCGGGCATCCCCGGCGTCTCCGTCGCCTTCAAGGCGAAGCCCGCCTGCTCGGACTGCAGGCGGCGCAGCCGGACCTCGGGGCGACTCGCCAGGGCCCGCGCCTCCGCGGCCTGCAGGTCGTCCCCGTCCACGGGCGTGGGGCGCAGGGGCTCTACCGTGAACGCTTCATCGAGATCGCGGCCGCGCAGGGCGTTGAGCTGCTCGCGGTAGCCCTGGGCGGTACGGCGAATCGACTGCAGCTCGTGCTCCTGCTGCATGAGCCCGGCACGCACCTCCAGGGCTTCAGCCGACAGCACGGCGCGCTCGGCGGCGTACTGGTCCACGACGCGCGCCAGCTCGCGATAGAGGCGCACGGATTCTTCGCGCGCACGGAGTCCGGCCTCTGCCTGGACGATGCCGTAGTAGAGCTTCTTGGCGTTGGCACTCACCTCGCTCTCGCGTGCGCGCACCTGCTCGGCGGCCATATCACGACCGATCGCCAGGGCCTGCTCGCCGAACGAAATGCGGCGCAGCTGCGTGAGGGGCTGGACCACGCTGGCGACGACCACCGACGTGAGGCGCGGATTGGTGTCGATGGTCGTGTTGGCCGGAGGCACGGGCCCGATCCCGGGAAACGTTCCGAAGACGCCCGTGGCGAAGCGGAAGCTCAGCGGCGCGATGAGCGTTCCTCCCCTGACGGTGACGTCGAAGAGCGGCATCCGCTTCGTTCGGAACGCGGCCAGCTCCTCGCTGGCCCTGTTGACGCCGAGGCGTTCGGCCTGGAGCGGCCGGTTCTGCTGGAGGGCTTCGGCGACGGCGGTCTCGAGCGGCAGGGGCGGGGCGGGCGCGGGCTGGGCCCCGGTCGTGGACGCGACAGCCAGGACCGCGAGGACCGGGCCGAGCCCGCGTGCCAGTGTGCAGGCCCCGCGGGCGATCACGACGCCACCACCTGGCGATGGAGGTAAACGCGCCCGTCGCCCAGGGCCTTTCGGACCCGTGTCAGGGCGAACCAGATCCACGCGTCGATCAGCAGGATGAATACGATCGCTCGGCCGTCAGCCGTCACGGCAGCCCCGCCCGCGCTCTCCAGCCCCTGACCGATCCACTGGCTGACGGTCGTCGTCCACCAGGCCGAGGCGGCGACCGCGATCACCACCGCGGCCTGGGCGAGCACGACGAGGCGGCCGAGACCGACCAGGCCGGACACGGTGGCACTGGCGCGGTCGGCGAAACCACGGAACGCACGGGCATGCCGGCGGATGAGCGCCGCCTGGCTCTGGACGTAGTCCTGGATGCGGGCTGGCCGGTTCAGCATGTTCCCTACGGCCATCAGCGTGCGACGCGTGCCCCATGCCGTGAACACACGCTCCAGCCGTCGACGCTCGAAGAGCGCGAACGACTCGGCGGTGATCTTCCGGTAATCGATACCGGGCGCCAGCTCGATGAGCGACGCATCGAGTGTCGAGCTCGCCCGGTGGAGCCTCAACCAGGCCCACTCCATCGTGCAGCGATAGCCAAGCAGCACTAGCATCACCTCGTTGGTCAGGTTGCCCATCGACTTGTCGTGGTACGGCAGCGCTTTCACCCATGTGCGCGTGGCCCACGCGTGCAGGACCTGGACCAGCCTGGCGTGCACCGGCGCCAGGTCGATGGCGGGCAGGCGGCCACAGAGCATCAGGCACATGTCCGCGCTCCTGGCGAACTCGCCTGTCGCCAGTGTCCGCATGAGCGTTCGAAACTTCCAGAGATAGTCGGCTTCGGTGAAATTGGTGGTGCCGAAATCGATGAGGGCCACGCGGCTGCCGCGCAGCAACCCGATGTTGCCCGGGTGGAGGTCGCCGTGGAACAGGTTGTCCTCGAGCATCTGGCGCTGGAAGGATCGGACGAGGAGGCGCGCCACCCGGCGGGGCTCGACCTGGTTCTCCTCGCGCCAGTGCCTGAGGCGATCGGGGTCCTCCCGTGCCATCCGGAGATAGTCCACCATCAGCACCATGTGCACGTACTCGGAGACGAGCACCCGCGACGTGCAGTAGCGCGTGAAGACCCGCGGCACGTAGATGCCGTGCGGCTTCAGCTTCCGGCGCATTCGCCGGGTGGAGCTGGCCTCGTAGCCGAAGTCGAGCTCCTCGCGCATGATCTGTCGAAGCTCGTGCAGGCCCTCCTGCCACTTCATGTGCGGGTAGATGCGCAGTGCGTTCACGATCCGGACCATCCACTCGATGACCGCGAGATCGCGGGCGAACAGGTCGGCGGTGTACGGCTTCTGTACCTTGACCGCCACCCACACGCCCTCGTCCCGGAGGCGGGCGCGGTGGACCTGGCCGATCGAGGCGGCCGCCACCGGAGCGGGCACCCACTCGTCGAAGTACTCGTGGAGCGGGCCGCCCAGATCCTCTTCGACGATGCGCTGGGCCGCGTCTTCGGGGAAGCCGAGCGCCTGGCTCTGGAGGAGCGAGAGCTCGCGGCAGAGCGCGGGCGGCAGCAGGTCGATCCGCAGCGCGATGACCTGGCCGGCCTTGATCCACAGCCCACCCAGGCCCTCGAGGACCTCGCGAACGCGCCGTGCCATCCGGTCGGGATCGCGGCGTCCCGGGCGGAGGGCCAGGGCCAGCAGCGAAAGCGCGAGGAGGAAGAACTGCGCGGCGACGTAGACGGTGCGGTAGCGTGAGGGCGGCCGGGCCTCACGCAGCGGCACGGGGGCGCGACGGTCGGCCGTCACCAGGGGCGTGGGAATCCAGGACGCCTTGAGCATGCCGGGCGCGCGTCAGTCTATACCGTGCCGCCGGCCCGTGGCCACGGCGCTCAGCTCCGCGCCTCCGTCAGGGCGCGGTACGCCGCGACGATCTGGGAGCGATGCCGCCCGGTCTCCTCGGCGCCGGCGCGGATGATCTCGTGACAGCGCGGGAAGTCGGCCATCGAATGCGATTCGAGAGCCGGCATCAGCATGATGTCGGCGTCGCCGACGGCCCGGTTCCGGCCGATCTCGTGGCCGCCGATGCGGAGCGACCGCTGGAGGACATCGTAGAAGCGCATGGGATTCCGCCGCCGGACGGCTCCCGCCCGCATCGGCGGCATGACGTTCATGGCGACCACGAAGTCGGCGCCCATGGCGCGGACGGGCCCGACGGGAACCGGCGCCATGATGGCCGCGTCGACGAGCACGCGGCCCTCGAGATCGAGCGGTGGCCATGAGCCGGGCAGGGCCATCGACGCACGCACGGCGCGGGCCACGGGCACGCGGTCCAGGATCACTTCTTCGCCCGATTCGATGTCCACGGCGTTCGCCCAGAACGGGACCTCGAGGCTCGGGAGGAGCCGATCGCCGAAATAGCCGACCAGCGCCTTCTCGAGACCCCGCGCGCTGACCAGGTGCAGGCGCCAGAAACGGGGCTCGACCATGCGCCAGTACCGGGTGCGCCACCAGTCGGCAATGGCGGTGATCTCGGTCACGGTCCGCCCCGCGCTGAAGAGGCCGCCGACGAGGCTGCCCATGGAGCACCCAGCCACCATGTCCACGGGAATGCCGGCCTCCTCGAGCACGCTCAGCATGCCCAGGTGCGCCCAGCAGCAGGCGCCGCCGCCCCCGAGCGCCAGGCCGACCTGCCGCCCCAGTACGAACCGCGCCAGGGAGTGCGCGGTTCGACGGAACCGGGGCGGTGTCACGTCGCCGGACTGGAGCGCCGCTTCCGCCGCATCGGTATCGAAGACGAGCTGGCGCGCGCCCGCGAGCCGGTCGAGGCGCGTGCGCGCGGCATCGGCCGCCACGAATGAGCGGACCCCGTCAACGGGCGGCAGAGGTGCTGCGCCCGCGATGAGGTCGCCGACCACGTCCACGCCGCTCGCGGCTGGCTCGATGCCCCGCGGTTCACGCGATGCCAGCACGACCGTGTGTCGAAAGTCCCGCCTCCAGCCCTCGAGGCCAGCGGCGATGGCTTCGCCGGTGCGAGGCAGGGCCGCGATCGCGAACGGCGCATCGCCGGCCGTCCGCGGCACCTCACTGCCCCCCAGGCCATCGGCCACGACGAGCGTGTCCCCAATCGCCCCCGCGTGCAGGGTGCGGGCCAGCTCGACCGCGAACGCGCGCGCGGCGGGAAAAGCCGCGTCCGCGCGCAGCCACACGATGCGCGCGCGGTTGAGCACGCGTGCTCCGCTGACGGTATCGTGCAGGCGGACGGACACGAGATGGAGGAGCGCGTTCAGCAGGACATCGCGCGCCGGTCCCAGGCCCTCGAGCGCCTCCTTCGTGAGGACGCCGACTTCGATCGGGCCCACGGCCTCCACGTCGGCGACACACGGGCGGCCCGTCACGAAGGACAGCTCGCCGAAGAATCCCGGCGGAGTGATCTCGGCGACGGTTTCGCGCTGACCGGCGCGCTGGACCCGGACGGCGACGCTGCCCCGGTGAAGCAGGTAGAGCCCTGCGCTGACCGTGCCCTGGTGGAGCACGACCGAGCGGTCGGGGAAACGGCGCGGCTCGAATGCAGACGACAGCTCGCGGAGGCTCGAGTGGTCCAGCGCCGCCAGCGCGGGGACGCCGGCGAGGAGGTCGGTGAAGTCGGCGCGCATCTCGAGTTGGCGGGTGCCGCGAGCCATCGCGCTGGCGACAACCGTTCCCTGACGCGGCGATGGTAGCGTCAGGCACACAGCCGCCGCAAGACATCCCGGCACGCGCGGGCGTGATAGCCTCGACCACCGACATGGACCGTGGCAGGCTCCGACCAGGCCGCTGGAGCGATCGTGCGCTCGACGGGTGGCGGCACATCGCCGACCCTGTCGTGGACCCGCTCTCGAGGGCGGTGTACGAGGAAGGCGGCCCCGCCGCGCTCGTGCGGCTCACGCGCCAGCTGGACGACTGGGAGGCGCCGCTCCCCCACGACCTGCCGGCGCCGCTGCGCGCGTACTTCGAGGCGCCGGTCGTGTTTCCAGCCTGGGTGGATCACACACGCATCCGCCATGCGGAGGCCCTCTTCCACTCGTTCGGTCCCATCACGGTCACCGTCATCCTCCTCCACGGCTACCCCCGGTTCCTCACGGCGCCGTCTGGGGCGCGGGCCATGCACGCCGCGCGCCTCTTCAGTCCCGACGCCGTGGCGAGCCGGATGCTCGAGCTGGCGCAGTTCGCCCTCTTCATGGGAGAGCGCGGCGGGCTGGCGGCCGAGGCCACACCCGACGGCGCCCAACGCCTCGGGCGGGGCCTCCGGTGCTACCAGAAGCTGCGCGTGATTCACTCGAACGTCCGGCTGCTCCTCGAATGCGACCCGCGGCCGGAACGCGGTTGGGACCGCGGCCTCTTCGGCGCGCCCGTCAACCAGGAGGACCTCGCGCTGGCCGTGTTGTGCTTCTCGGTGAACGTCGTCGAGGGATTGCAGAAGGCCGGATTCGCCCTGGCGGGCGACGATCGGGAGGCCATGCTGATGGCGTGGCGCACGGCCGGCTGGCTGATGGGCCTGAGCGACGAGCTTCAGCCGGGGGATTTCACCGAGGCCGCGGAGCTGCGTGACCTGATCCTGCGGCGACGGGCGCGACAGACCGATGAAGCCGCGGTCGTCGTCCGGGAGCTGCTCCACGTGGTCGAAGGCCTGCTCCCGTGGGGCACGCGGTCGGTGCCGGCGGCGCTCATGCGCTATCAGCTCGGCGACCCGACCGCGGATCTGCTGCGAGTGCCGAGGCCCCGGGCGATCCTGGGAATGATTCGCGCCACCGAGCCGCTGTGGAAGTCCACCCGGCTGTTCGCGCGCCTGTCGATGCTGGTGAGCCCGCGGCTGCTGGCCTGGGCGTCCTCACCCAACCGGTTGGGGGCCGCGCGGCGCCTCGAGCTGCCGCGCGAGCTGGCCGAGCGTCTCGGAACCGAGCGGTGACCGGGAGGAGCCGTCAGGCAGAACGCAACCGCTCGATTGTGCTCACGATTTCACGCACGCTCGTGTAGGAGTCCAGCTCGTCGTCCTCGACGGCGACCCCATAGCGCTTCTCAATGGCCGCGAGGATCTGCAGCCCCTGGAGCGAGTCCACGTTCAGCTCGTTCCTCAGGTGCGTGTCGGTGCCGATGCGCGACGCCGGCACCCTGGTGATGCGCGAGACGATGTCGGTGACTTCGCGTTCGAGGCTCACGGTCAGATTATGCACCGTCCCGCGTCGATTCGTGGATAATGCGCGGACGGAGAATCCCTGATGCGCATTGGCCTCATCGCGATGAGCGGCGTCCGCGTCGTCAACCCGAAGCTGATCGAGCTCGGCGTCACCCTCCCCCAGTTCGTCACCCGCGGCCAGGTGATTGCCCAGCTGCCCTCGCTGGCCCTGCTGGTGCTGGCGGCCGAAACGCCCGACGACATCCAGGTGGACTACGTGGAGCTGGCGGACGTGAAGGCCGCTGGCGCGTTGAACACGGCCTACGACCTGGTGGCCCTCACCTCCTACACGGCGATGGCGTACGAGATGTACGACCTGGCGGATCGGTACCGGGCGGCGGGGGTGCCGGTGGTGATTGGCGGCCTGCACGCGTCGTTCACGCCGGACGAGACCAAGGCCCACGCCGACGCGGTGTGCATCGGCGAAGGCGAGACGCTCTGGCCGCAGATCGTCGCGGACTTCCGGGCGGGAGGCGTGAAGGGGCTGAAACCGTTCTACCGCGAGGCCACGCCGGGCAGCTACGACCTCGCCGACAGCCCCATGCCGCGCTTCGACCTGCTCCTCGGCCGTCAGTACAACCGCATCACCGTCCAGACCGTCCGGGGATGCCCGCTCGACTGCGAGTTCTGCGGCGCCTCGAAGCTGTACGCGCCGAAGTACCGCCGGAAGCCGGTCGCCAAGGTGGTCGCCGAACTGAGGCGCATCAAGGAACTCTGGGGCGAGAACGCCTTCTTCGAGCTGGCGGACGACAACTCGTTCGCCAACCGGCACTGGGCCCGCGAGTTCCTCACCGAGATCCGGGAACTCGACCTCCGCTGGTTCACCGAGACCGACATCTCGATTGCCGACGACGACGAGCTGCTGCGCCTGCTCGCCCAGAGCGGCTGCCGGCAGATCCTGATCGGCCTCGAGTCGACCGACGCGGGTACACTGGACGGGATCGACCGGGCGAACTGGAAGTTGAAGCGGCACGGCCGCTACATGGAGGCCATCAAGCGGATCCAGTCCCACGGGGTCACCGTGAACGGCTGCTTCATCGTGGGCCACGACGGCGACGACCCCGGTGTGTTCGAGCGCCTGCGCGACTTCATCGAAAAGAGCGAGCTGCTCGAGGCGCAGGTCACCATCCTCACGCCGTTCCCCGGCACGCCGCTCCTGGCCCGGCTGCAGAAGGAAGGGCGGTTGCTCTACGACCGCTTCTGGGACAAGTGCACGCTGTTCGATCTGGTGTTCCGTCCGAAGCAGATGACCCCGGACGAGCTGGTCGAGGGCCACCTGTGGCTGATGTCGCAGATCTACAACAAAGCGCAGTTCACGCGCCGCAAGCGGCACTACGTGAACATCATGAAGCAGATCGATCTGCCGTGGATGTCGCAGCAGACGGAGGAGTCGCTCGAGTTCTTCCGCTGATCGGGGTTCAAGGGCGGGACGCCGTCATCTCCGCCTCGTACTGTTGCCGGCAGGCCTGGCGTCGAACCTTGCCGCTGGTGGTGCGGGGAATCTCGCCCGGCGTGGCGAGCCGCACGTCGTCGGGGCCGATATCGAAGTGCTGCCGGCAGCACTCGCGGATGCGGGCGTTCAGGTCGACCAGCGCCTCGGCCTCCCGCACGCGGGTCTCGGCGACCACGACGATCCGCGTCGTGTCGGCCGTCTCGACCCCGAAGGCGACGACCCCTCCCGGGAGGACCCCTGGGACGGCGCCGACGACGCGCTCGAAGTCCTGCGCATGGTAGTTGCGGCCCAGCCGGATGATGAGATCCTTCGAGCGGCCCGTGATGTAGAGCCGGCCTTCGGCCATGTAGCCCAGGTCGCCGGTGTGGAGCCACCCGCCTCTCAGGGCGGCAGTGGTGGCCTCCGGCTGGCGGTAGTATCCCCTGGTGATCGAGGGCCCCCGCACGACGATCTCGCCGACTTCACGGTCCGCGAGGGCTCGATCGGCAGCGTCCACGACGCGCACTTCCTGCGTCGGCAGCGGACGGCCCACGGAAACGAACGATCGCGTTCGCCCGCCGCCATCGGGGGGCCGCGCGTGGCCCTCGCGTTCGAGGGCATCGGCCTGCACGACGTCCACGAGAGGGGGCCCGGGGTCGCCGAAGGTGACGGCCAGCGCGCTCTCCGCCAGGCCGTACACCGGGCGGACCGTACCGGCCTTCAGCCCCTGCTTTGCGAAGCGCTCCTCGAACGCCGCAATGGCCGCGGGTTCCACCGGTTCGGCCCCATTGAGGGCCACCTCGAGCGCGCTCAGGTCCAGGTCGGCCACATCTTCGTCGGTGACGGTCCTCGCGCAGTGGGAAAAGGCGAAATTCGGGGCCACCGTGATGGTGGCGCGGACGTCGGAGAGGTATTGGAGCCAGCGCGCGGGATCCCGGGCGAAGGCCTGCGGGGGCATCAGCACCGCTGGCCGCCGGCAGTAGAGCGCCGTGAGCGCACCTCCGATGAGCCCCATGTCGTGGTGCAGCGGCAGCCAGAACACACCCGCGCTGGCCCCGTGCACGATGGCGCTGGCGATGGCCGACGTGTTCGCGATGATGTTCGCATGCGTCAGCTCGACGCCCTTCGGGTGGCTCGTGCTGCCCGAGGTGTACTGCAACAGGGCCAGGTCCCGGGGGGCCGCGGTCGCGACGCCCGGGGCGGCAGGCTCCATCGCCGGGGTGGAGACGGACACGAGCGTGAGGTCGATGTCTCGCTCGCGGAGGTACTCGGCGAGCAGCGCGAGCGGGCGGTCGAGGCCGACCACGGCCGCCGCGGAGCAGTCGTGGGCGATGCGTACGATGGTGTCGAAGAGGGCGGCGGCCTTCTCGCGCCGCGCCGAGGGCGGCGGTGCCACCGGCACCGGCACGGCTCCAGCCAGCAGCGTGCCGAAGAACGCCTCGAAGAAGGCTGGTCCGGTCGGCAACATCAGGACGACGCGATCACCGGCGCCGACACGGGCGCTGGTCAGCTCGGCCGCACGTCCACGTGCGCCGCGATCGAGGCGTGCCCACGTCATGTCCTCGGGCGGGGCGCCGTGCTCGGCAAATCGGAGCGCGATCACGTCCGGGGCAAAGCGGGCGGGCGCGAGGATCTCGACCAGCGTGGTCGCGCGCGCGGCGTCCCACGCCCGTTGCTGCTGGGCGTGCACCGGAAATGGAAGCAGTCGCTCCGGCTCCATCACCGAAGAGGGGCGGCAGGCTTGTGCGCCAGTGCCGTCCAGCACTGACCCGCCATGGTCGGCTCGACGCTCTCGACCTGGAACCCCGCGCCGGCCAGGATGCTGGAGAGCTCCTCGGCTGTGGCGAAGCGGTAGTCGCCCGACTGCTCGGCGCGTTTGATGCGCCACACGTAATAGAAGATGCGGGATGTGTTGATCAGGTAGCGCACGCCCGCGATGGCGGTGCCCACGATGCCGTCGGTCCGTCGGCGTTCGCGCAGCGTCTCGGCATAGACCCGCCACGTGTTGAAGCCGGCGGCGAACACCGTGATTGCGAGGGCACCACCCGGCCGCAGCACGCGGAACAGCTCCGTGGCCGCGAAGCGCTGCCGCTCCGGGACCAGGTAATGAAGCACGAGGCTGCAGGCGGCCTTGTCGAAGGTGGCGTCCGGGAATGGCAGGGTGCGCGTCAGGTCCGCGACCCTGAACTCGGCCGTCGGCACCTTGCGTCGGCATCGCTCCAGGGCTGGCTCGCAGAAGTCGATGCCGGTGACGCGCGCGCCGGGCACGGCCAGGACGGCGGTGACGTTGGCTGTCCCGCTTCCGGCATCGAGGATCGTGTCACCGGCCGCCGGTTGCAGCAGCGCCGCATGGCGCTCGACCATGCGCCGGTACGGCGGCGATTCGTTGAGCGTGTCGTAGAAGTAGAAGTACCGCTCCCAGAAACGCTGGAGCAGGCGCGACTTCGACTCCGTCGGGGGCGTGGTGATCGCGACGGCCCCGTCGCGATTCAAGGGCTCGGTCATACGGGAACGTCCGTCATTTTCGTGGCGGGGGCAGCCACCCGGCTGGATAATAGCCCACATGCGGCGGCAACACGAGTTCACGCTCTGGGTCGTCGTGATGGCGCTCGGCCTGCACTTCCTGGAGGAGTTCGCGCTCGACCTCCGGACGTGGCTCGAGTACGTCCTCGGCGTGTCCGCCACCTGGGAGCAGTTCCACCTTATCAATGCCGTCGTCACCTTGATCGCCATCGGTGGGGCGGTGGTGGGCTGGCGGCAGCCCGAGCTGAGCCTGGTCATGCCCGCCGTCGTCATCATCAACGCCGTGGCGTTCCACCTGGGGTTCTCGATCATCTGGTGGCGATACTCGCCCGGCACGGTGTCGGCGCTGCTGCTGTTCGTGCCGGCCGGCGTCTGGGCGTTCGTGGGTGCACACCGGGACGGCGTGCTCACGCCGCGCGCCGTGTGGGTGGCGGTGGCCGCGGCCGTGGCCATTCATCTCTGGCTGCTGGCGTTCCATCTCGTCGGTCCGCCCGGCTGAGGGCGATCCGAAACGCGTCCTCCCGGGAGGTGCTGCCGGGCGGCCTCGCGCGGCGTCTGGACACCCTGAGGGATTTGCCCTAGCCTACCGGGGGTCCATCGTGTCACGCATTCAGTTCGAGGGCGACGCCTTCATCAGCTACGCCCACCTCGACAACGTCGAGCTCGTCGAGGGCCGGAAGGGCTGGGTGGCCAACCTGCACCGGGCGCTCGAAGTGCGCGTTGCGCAGCTGCTGGGCAAGCCGCCGCAGATCTGGCGCGATCCCAAGCTGTCCGGCAACGACCTCTTCGCCGACACCATCGTCGAGCGCCTCCGCCGGGTGGCCATCCTGGTGGCGGTGGTGTCCCCGCGGTACGTGAAATCGGAGTGGACCATCCGCGAGCTCACCGAGTTCTGGGCCGCGGCCGAGGAACAGGGCGGCGTTCGCGTTCGCGACAAGGCCCGCGTCTTCAAGGTCCTGAAGACGCCGGTGCCGCCGGATCGGACACCGGCCGAGCTCCGAATGCTGCTCGGGTACGAGTTCTTCAAGGTGGATCCCGAAACCGGGAAGATCCGGGAGCTCGACGAGATCTTCGGGCCTGAGGCCCACCGCGACTTCTGGCTCCGGCTGGACGATCTCGCGCACGACATCTGCGGGCTGCTCGAGAGCCTGGAGGCCATCGAGGCTGGAGCGGAGCCGGCGGGGGGCGGCGACGGAGCCGCCGCGCCGGTGGCGGGCGCGGCCGCGGCAGCCGCGGCGACGGGCACGGCCCCTGCGACGGCCGCATCGAGCGGCACGGTCTATCTCGCGGAGACCACGAGCGACCTGCGCGACCAGCGCGAGACCATCCGGCGGGACCTGCTGCAGCACGGGTACCACGTGCTCCCCGATCACATGCTGCCGCACGTGGCCGAGGAGGCCGACGCCGCCATCCAGGGCCACCTTGCCCGCAGCCAGATGTCCATTCACCTCATCGGGAAACACTACGGTGTCGTGCCGGAGGGCGGCGAGCTGTCGCTCGTCGAGATGCAGCACGAGCTGGCCACGGCGAGGTCCGCCGGGCGGGACTTCGCGCGGCTCATCTGGATTCCGGACGGCCTGCAGGTGCAGGACGACCGCCAGCGTCGTGTCCTGGACCGGCTGCGTGCGGACCCGCGGATCGGCGAGAGCGCGGATTTGCTGGAGACCTACTTCGAGGACCTCCGGACCAGCGTGCAGGATTGGCTGAAGCGCGGTCGCCGGCCGGCCGCGCCGCCGGCCGCCTCGCGGCCCGCGCCGGGCGCCGAGCCGCCGCTCCTGTACCTGATCGCCGACGAACGCGACCTGCCGGCGCTGGACCCCTGGGCCGACGCGCTGTTCGACGAAGGCTTCGAGGTGATCCGGCCCATCTTCGAGGGCGGCGAGCGCGAGATACGCGAGTACCACGAAGAGAACCTGGCCACCTGTGACGGCGCACTCATCTTCTACGGGGCCGGCAACGAGCTGTGGGTGCGCCGCAAGCTGCGCGAGATCCAGAAGGCGCCGGGTTACGGCCGGACGAAGCCGCAGCCAACGATTGGCATCTGCCTGATTGGTCCGCGCACGCCGGAGAAGGAGCGCCTGCGGACCCACGAGGCCACGGTTGTGCCGCAGTGGGACGGCGTGGCCATGGAACCGCTGCGGTCGCTGGTCGCCGCGATCAAGGCTGGCGGTGCTGTTTAATCCCTTTCCCGGGCTGCGGTCGTTCGAATCCGACGAAGACCACCTGTTCTTCGGCCGCGAAGCCGATATCGACGCGCTGTTGAGCCGCCTTCGGGCGGCGCGTTTCCTGGCCGTCGTCGGCACGTCGGGCAGCGGCAAGTCATCGCTCGTCCGCTCCGGCCTCATTCCATCGCTGCAGAGCGGCTTCATGGCCGGCGCCGGCTCGAGCTGGCGCATCGCCGTGATGCGGCCGGGCGAGGATCCGATTGGCAACCTGGCGGAGGTGACCAGCCGCGCGGACGTGCTCGGCCACGATGGTGAGCTGGCCGACACCGCTGGCGTGCTCATGGAAGCGACGCTGCGGCGCGGCACGAAGGGCCTGGTCAATGCCGTCCGGCACGCGCGCCTGCCCGCCGACCACAACCTGCTGGTGGTGGTCGACCAGTTCGAAGAGCTCTTCCGCTTCCGGCGAAGCCGGCACGCCAACTCGCGCGATGAAGCCATTGCCTTCGTCCGCCTGCTGCTCGAGGCCGCCGCCCAGCAGCAGTACCCGATCTACATCGTCGTCACGATGCGGTCGGACTTCATCGGGGACTGCATGAACTTCCCCGGTCTGGCCGAGGCGGTGAACACGGGGCTGTTCCTGGTCGGGCGGATGAGCAGAGACGGCCTGCGCTCGGCCATCACCGGCCCGGTGGCCGTGGCCGGTGGCGCGATTGCGCCGCGGCTGGTGAACCGCGTGCTGAACGACCTGGGCGACGATCAGGATCAGCTGCCCCTGGTGCAGCACGCGATGATGCGCACCTGGGAGCACTGGGCCGGCCACCGCACCGGCGCCATCGATCTCGCGGATTACGAGGCGGTCGGAGGGTTCAAGGACGCGCTCTCGCAGCACGCCGACGAGGTGTATCGCGAGGCGGTGGAGGCCGTGGATGCCGCCACGGTGGAGCGGATCTTCAAGGCGCTGAGCGACACCCACTCGGATCCGCGAGGGGTCCGCCGGCCGGGTACCGTCGCCGAGCTCGCCGAGGTGTGCGGGCGCTCGGAGGCCGACGTCATCCGGATCGTCGAGATCTTCCGGGGGCCCGGGCGCAGCTTCCTGATGCCACCGCGTGCCGTGACGCTCACGCCGGACTCCATCGTGGACCTCTCCCACGAGAGCCTGATGCGATGCTGGGCCCGGCTCATCACCTGGGCCACGGAGGAGGCGGAGTCAGCGGACTTCTACCTGCGCCTCTCGCAGGCCGCCTCATGGTTCGAGGCGGGGAAGGCCGGGCTGTGGCGGAATCCCGAGTTGCGCCTGGCCGAGCGGTGGCGCGACGAGACACAGCCCACCGAGGCCTGGGCCCGGCGATACGACGACAAGTTCACCCACGCGATTGCGTTTCTCGATCGCAGCCTGGCGGAGCACCAGCGGCTGGTGGACGAAGCGGAACGCGAGCGACGGGCGAAGCTGCGCCGGACGCAGTGGACGGCCGGCGTGCTGGCGACGCTGCTGCTGGCGGCGGTGGCGCTTGCCGTGGTGGCTCGACGGGAGAACGCACGGGCCACCGCGAACCTGGCCCTGGCGCGCGAGGCGGTGGACGAGTCCCTGTCGTCCGTGGACCTGGATCCGTCGCGCCTGGGCGCCGACGTGCCGGCGCTGGAGGAACTGCGAAGGGATCTCCTGACGAAGGCCCAGCGGTTCTACGCGGCCTTCGGCGCCCAGGACCCCGGCAGCGAACAGGCGCGCTACGACCTTGCGCTGGCGCACCTCCGGCTGGGGCACATCAGCCGGCTGCTGCAGCGGCCGGACGACGCCGCGCGCGAGTACCTCGAGGCCATCGCACGTCTCGATGCGCTGGCGGCCGACTCGCCGTCAACGGCGGCCTACCGCCAGTCGCTCGCCGATGCCCACAACTGGCTGGCCGAAACCTACCGGCCGCAGCCCCCGCGCGCGGGTGATGCCGAGCGGGCGTACGATCGCGCGCTCGCGCTGCAGCAGGCGCTCGTGCAGGCCGAGCCCGATAACGTCGCCTACCGGCGCCAGGCAGCGCGGAGCTATTACAACCGCGGGATCCTGCTGGCCGGGACGCCCGAGGCTTCGGATCGAGCGGAGGCCGATTTCCGCAGTGCCATCGAGCTGCTGTCGCCGCAGGCCGACGCGGACGCCGCGTCAGCGCAGGAGCTGGCGCGCGCGGTCAACAACCTGGCAGGGATGCTCACCCTGCAGCCGGCGCGCCTCGAGGAGGCACGGACGCTGTACGAGCGCGCCATCGAGATCGACGAGCGCCTGGTTCGCGAGTCGCCCGACAACCGGGAATACAAGCTGGAGCTGGCGAAGTTCTGCAACAACCTGGCGTCGCTGCTCCGTGAGATGGGGCAGCCCGACGTGGCGGCCGCGCGCAGCCGGCGGGCCGTGGAGCTGATCGATGAACTGGCGCGGCTGGCGCCGTCGCTGGCCGTGGAGCAGGCCGACGCCCGGACGCTGCGCGGCGGCATCCTCCGCGACCAGGATCCCGCGGCCGCGGAACGCGACTACGCCGAGGCGCTGGCCCTTTTCGAGGAAGGACTTGGCGACGAGCGCGTGCTCCGCCTCCCGGAGTTCCACCAGCGCTTTGGCGATCTTCTGCTAGACTTGGCCGCGTTTCCGGCACGCCGTCCGGAAAGCGAGCGGGTGCGCCGCCTGCTCGAGCGCGGCGTGGCCCGGTACGCCGACGTGGCGCGGGCGGTCGCCGCCCGCGGGTCGGCAGCCGACGCGCAGGCGGCCGCCGAGACCGTGTCGAGGCTGTTGGCAGCCCTTCCCGCCACGGAGCGCGATCGTCTCGGGCCCGTGCTCGAGCAACTGGGCCGCAGGCTCGAGGCGCACCGGTAGAACCGCACGTTTCCGTGGATCGAGGTCCCCGATGCGATCGATGTTCGTTGCGTTGCTGCTTCTGGTGCCGGCGGCTGTGGCCGCACAGGACACGGGTCTTCGGCTGAGCGCCAATCGCCTGGCCACGGCGGCCGCCGCCGAGCCCTCGCCGGACGCCGCCGAGCCCGCCCAGCCCACCCAGCGCACCCCCACTCCGCCGCCACCCCCCGCCGCGGGACGACGCCGTCCCAGCATGGTCGGATACGTCGGAGACGGCTCAATCGGGTCGCAGGTGCGCTTCCGTTTCGACGCCGGTTTCGAGACCACCGCGGCCGACCGCGCGGAATTCTTCTACGGCAAGTGCGGGTGCTACCGGGGCCTGCCGGCGGACCATCCGGCCTACGATCCGGACGCCCCCGGGCCCGGCCCGGGCATTGCCCAGGAGCTCGACTACCGGCAGCTGTGGGTGCAGGCCGAGTACGCGATGAATGGTCGCGCATCCGTGTATGGGGAACTGCCGGTCCGCTGGCTGTTGCCGCAGGCGTTCGTGCCCGGCACGGGCACGTTTCCCGACGCCAGCGGGCTGAGCGATATCCGTGGCGGGGTCAAGCTTGCGCTCGTGGCCTCGGACACGCAGTTCGTCACCGTGCAGCTGCAGGCCGATGCTCCCACTGGCGACGCGGAGAAGGGTCTCGGCACCAATCACTGGTCGTTCACGCCGACGCTGCTCTACTACCAGCGGCTCGGGGATCGCGTGGCGGTCGAGTCGCAGTTCGGCACCGTGTTCCCCATTGACGGTTCCGCCGGCATCCCGACGGCCGGCGACGACTCCTTCGCCGGCAAGGTCATCACCTATGGCGCGGGGTTCAGCGTGGACCTGGCGCCGGGCAGCCGGGTGAGCGTGGCGCCGGTGGTGGAGCTCTTCGGGTGGCACGTGATGGACGGGTTCCAGACCGCGACGCTGGGCCCCGCGGACGGCATCGACGTCCTCAACCTGAAGATCGGCGCCCGCGTTCTCGCCGGCCCGGGCGGCTCCATCTACTTCGGCTACGGCCGCGCGCTCACCGACGCCACCTGGTACCACGACATCGTCCGGGTGGAGTATCGCTACGGGTTCTAGTGTTTTGAACCCTCGTGCTTTGAACCCCCGTGCTTTGAACCCTCGTGCTTTGAACCCTCGTGCTTTGAACCCTCGTGCTTTGAACCCGGCGACTTGAATTCTCCGTGCCCTGACCTTCCGCGCCTCGTCTTCAAGATCGTGCCCGAGGATCTGTGGCGTACGAGCGAGACGACGGGGCGCTTCGAGGGCTCGCCGGTGGACGTGCGCGACGGCTTCATCCACTTCTCGACGGCGACACAGGTGAAGGAGACCGCGGCGCGTCACTTCGCGGGCCAGTCCGGCCTGCTGCTCGTGACGGTCTCGGCGGATGCCCTCGGAGACGCGCTCAGGTGGGAACCGTCGCGAGGCGGCGACCTGTTTCCCCACCTCTATGGCGACCTGCCGCTGACCGCGGTCCGCTCCGTTGTGCCGCTCCCGCTGGGTCCTGACGGGCTGCACGTCTTCTCGTTCTGACGCGCCGCGCTGACTGAAACACCTCGAGCGTCACGGCGGCCGGTGTGGTTTCGCTACACTTCTCGCGTCGTGCCGTGGCTCTTCCTCGTCGCCTACACCTGTTCCGGCATCGCCGGCCTCGTCTACGAGGTGAGCTGGACCAGGCTCCTCACGCTTCACATCGGGCACACGACCGCCGCTGCCGCCGCGGTCGTCGCGGCATTTCTTGGGGGGCTGGCGGCCGGCGCGGCCTGGGGCGGAGACATCGCCTCGAGACTCTCGCGCGGCGCGGCGCTCCGTGCGTACGTGGGGCTGGAGCTCGGCGTGGCCGCGGCGGCCCTGGCACTGCCCTGGGAACTGCGCGCGCTGACACCGCTCCTGTCGTGGGCCTACGGCGAAGGTGGACCCGGGTTGCTGTTCCCCACGGTGCGCCTCGTCTCGTGCCTGGTGATGGTGTTCATCCCGGCCGCGGCGCTTGGCGCCACGTTTCCCATGGCCATCCGCTGGTTCGCGAGCGAGAGCGGGCGTCCGGCTCGCCTCAGCGGGCTGCTCTACGCGCTCAACACGGCAGGCGCCGCGGTGGGGGCGATGCTCGCGGGCTTCGTGCTCGTCCCGGCCATCGGGATCTCGGGCGCCACGTGGGTGGGCGTTGCCGGCAGCCTTGTGGCGGCGCTGGCGGTGGCGGTCGTGATTCGAAGCGAGGCGCCGACAGGTGAGACCGCGCCGCCTGCCGCGGCCCCGGATGATGCCGCGGGCGCCGAACGCAACAGTCGCCGCCGCGACAGGCCGCGGTCGATCACGCGCGGAGAGGCGTCGATCAAGGACACCACTCCACGTGACGACGGCCGATGGCTGGCGGCCGGCGTGCTCGGCCTCTCCGGCTTCGCGTCCCTGATGCACGAGATCGCGTGGACCCGCATCCTCGCGCTGGTCCTCGGTCCGACCACCTACGCTTTCGCGGCCACGCTGGCGGCAGTGATTGGCGGCGTGGCCATTGGTTCCGCCGCGGGCACGTGGATGGTGGGCCGCGCGAGGCGACCCGCTGCATGGGTGGCCATCGCGCTGGCGCTTGGCGCGATCACGACAAGCTTCACGTACTCGCTGGCGGGACAGCGCATCCCGCGGATGGTGGCCCGCCAGATGGCCATCGCGGCGGATCCCTTCAGCGAGCTGCTCACCCAGGGTCTGCTCCTCACAGCAGCTCTGATCCTGCCGACCGCGATCTGCCTCGGCGCGGCCTTTCCCCTCGCGCTGTCACTCGCGGGCGACCATGCGGAGCGCGTAGCCGGGCGCTTCGGCGTGGTGTATGCCGTCAACACGCTGGGCGCCGTGGCAGGCTCACTCGCCGCGGGCTTCTTCTTCATCCCGCGATTCGGCCTGCAGGTCACGCTGCAGGTGGTGAGCGGTAGCCTCATCACGGCCGCGCTGTTCGTCGTCGTGAAAGCGGCGCTCGCCGGCAGCGCGCGCGTCGCAGGCGTGATGGCCTCCGCCGCGGCCGCGATCGTGCTCGTCCTCAGCCCGCCGTGGGACCGCGAGCTCATGGCCAGCGGGCCCTACATGTATGCACCCTTCGTCCCCCGCGACCTCGATCTCGAAACCATGCTGAAGGCGGGGACGATGCTCTACTACCGCGAGGGCGCGGCGGCCACCGTGTCCGTCAAGAGGCTCACCGGGACGACGACGCTGGCGGTGGACGGCAAGGTGGACGCCTCGAACAGGGGCGACATGCTGACGCAGAAGCTGATCGCGCACCTGCCGCTGCTGGTCCACGACAACCCGCGGGACGTCGCCATCATCGGCCTGGGGAGCGGCGTCACCGTGGGCTCCGCGCTCCGCCACCCGATTGCGCGCGCCGATGTCATCGAGATCTCGCCGGAGGTGGTGAAAGCTTCCCGCTTCTTCGAGGCCGAGAACCATCATGCCCTGGACGACCCGCGCACCAACCTCATCGTCGGGGACGGGCGATCGCATCTGCTGCTGACGCCGAAGCGGTACGACGTGATCATCTCGGAGCCGTCGAACCCGTGGATTGCCGGCGTGGCCGCGCTCTTCACGCGCGAGTTCTTCGAGGGCGCGCGCAATCGGCTGGCGCCAGGCGGCGTCATCTGCCAGTGGGCCAACGCCTACAACATCAGCGAGGCGGACCTGCGCTCGATCGTGGCGACGTTCCTCTCGGTGTTTCCGCACGGTACCGTCTGGCTCGTCGGAGGAGACGATGTGCTGATGATGGCGTCGGATGGGCCGCTGGACGCGCGGCTTGAGAGGATGCACGAGCATTGGCGGCGCCCAGGCGTGGCCGAGGACCTGGCGCTGGTCTCGGCGATGGACCCGTTCTCGGTGCTGTCGCTCTACATCGGCGGTCCCGACGAGCTGAAGCCGTATGCCGAGGGCGCCCCGTTGTTCACCGACGACACGATGCGGCTGGAGTTCTCCGCGCCGCGCGAGATCCACAGTGGCGAGGCGGGGGCGAACGTGACGAGGCTCTCGGCGCTGGCGGCTGAAGGGAGTGGCCCCGCCGCCGTGCACGAGGCGCGCGCGCACGCCGGCGCCGCCGAGTGGCGCAACCGCGGCCTGATGATGGCGAAGTCGGACGTGCACGACCGTGCCTACGACGACTTCAAGCGCGCTCTCGAACTGGACGTGACCGACAAGGCTGCCCTGGACGGGTTCGTGCGGGCCGCCGGGCTCACGGGACAGTCGCCCTTTGCCGTCGAAACCCTCGAGGCCCTGTCTGCCGGGCGTGAGCTTCATCGCGACGTGCTGGTCGCACTCTCGAAGGCCCGGTCCGCGGCCGGACTCACGGACGAGGCTGTGGCGGCGGCGCGCGAGGCCGCACGCGTCGACTCGCCGGGCCTGGCCGGGCTGGAGCAACTGGCGTCGATCTACGCCGATGCCGGCAACACCGTGCCGCTCGACGACACGGTGGCCGCGATGCGGCGCGTCGCGCCGGACCAGGCGCCGACGCTCTACTACACTGCTGCTGCCGCCTTCCTCCACGGTGACGCGCAGGAAGCCGCGCGCCTGGCGGAGCGTGCCGTCGCCGCCGACCCGGCCTATGCGCCCGTGTACGACCTGGTGGGCGCGGCCTACACGAAGCTCGGCCGGCTCGACGAGGCGCGCAAGGCCTTCGAGACGTCGCTCACCTTCGATGCGCACGACAGCGCGGCCTACGCGAACCTGGGTCTGCTGGCGATGGAAGCCGGGGATCGGGCCGCGGCGCGCGGCTACTTTGCCGAAGCGCTATGGCTGACGCCGAACTCCGCCGTGGCGCGGGAAGGGCTGGCGCGATCGCGGTGAGCCGCCGCTGCGGACGGAGGTGTCGCCCGGCCAGGCGGTGAAAGGCGTCAGCGCAGCTCCTTCTCGTGTCCGTCGCGCGGAGAACCCAGGAGCAGGCGATTCTTCGGTGTGATCGCCGCAGGAATCGTCTGCGTCCAGACGCGATACCCCTGTTGTTCCAGCCGCACGGCGCGCATCGTGTCGATGGCGAGCGCGCGGTCCATCCAGCCGGCCAGCGGGCCGGCGTCGCACGTTTCGACGTCGTGACAGCACGGCAGCACGGCCACCCGCGCACGTGCCGCGACCGCGCGCGCCAGCACGCGGTCCGTGAGGGCGCCGCACGCGTGGCTGGATACGATCACGTCGGAAGCGTCGAGGGGCACCTCGTCCAGCGCGGCGTCGACGAGCGTCACCCGCCCGGCCAGGCGCGGCCATTCGCGCACGAGTGCGTCACCGACCGCACCGGCCGAAGGCGGTAGCGCCGTATCGACGACGAGGGCGGATGGCGAGGAGTCGTCCAGCAGCAGCATGGTGTGCGCGAGCAACCCGTGGCCGCCCCCCATGTCCACGACGCGCCCGCCGCGAAGCAGCCGGCGCGCCCGGCGCGCGACCTCCCAGGCCTCGTAGAGCTCCTTGCGGGGAAGGCAGCCGGCCCGGCAGACCGCCCGGCCCAGGCGATCGAAGAGCGTGTCGCCGGGAAAGCGCCCGAGGTCGTAAGCCGTGAGTCGCCCGCGCGACGAAGGAGAGAAACGCACCCACCCGCATTGTAGGGCGGCCCGCTCCCGCGTCAGGGCCTGCGGAGGCCCTGGAGGGTGTGCTCGTTGGTGGGTATCACGATGGTCGCGTAGTTCTCGATGCACGCGAGGATGGCCTCCCGCGGGCCATTCCGCCACTCGGCGCTGCCGTAGAACGCATCCTCGCTCTCCTGGAGCGCCTGCAGGCTCGCATACGAGCGCATCAGGAAGTACGACGTCTCGTCGTGCGGTGAGGGCCCGTACGCCACGACATCGACCTTCCACTTGCGCAGCAAGGGCAACGCTTCCTGCTCGAAGAGCTGGTGAAACCGCTCGCGCGTGCCGGGCCTGAGGTTGTACGAGCGGATCTCGACCACCGGCGCGCCGGCGGCCGGCGCCTGCCGCGCCACGAGATCCGGGGGCGCGACCGCAAGGCCCGCAAGGACGAGCGCCATCCCAAACCAGTTAGACATTCGTGTTCCCCCGCAAGCTGCGTCGCCGGGGCTGACGCCCCGGCGCTCCCTGGATGGCCGTCGACACGTGCGGCGACTGCCACAGCAGCATGACGGCATACGAGCGGAACGGCCGCCACGCCTGCGACATCGCCTCCAGCTCGCGCGCCGTGCGGCCCCCGGTGGCCTGGCGCAGGACGAGGTCGCCGCTCGGCAGCGCGTCGGGCTCGCCGAACGCGCGCATCGCGACGTACGAGGCGGTCCAGGGGCCGATGCCCGGCAGCGCCATGAGGGCACGGGCGGCATCGGCACCCTCGCGGCGACCCAGCGAGACGCGGCCGTCGATCACGGCACGCGCGAGCGCGCGAATGGTGCCGGCACGCGCGGGCATCACGCCCTGGCGCTCCACCGGCGCATCGGCCAGCTGCTCGGCCGAGGGAAACAGGCGTGAGAGTCCGCCTTCGTCCTCGACCGGTGATCCAAAGGCCTCCGCGATGCGCCCGGCGATGGTCGTGGCCGCGCGCACCGACACCTGCTGGCCGAGCACGGCGCGCACGGCCAGCTCGAAGGGATCCCACGCGCCCGGCCTGCGGATGCCCGGGCAGGCGCGCAGGCGAGGCCCGAGCGTTGGATCGGCGCCGAGGTGCGCGGCGAGGGCCGCCGGGTCGGCGTCGAGGTCGAACATGCGCCGCACGCGGTCGACGAGGTCCACGCCGGCGCCGCCGCCGTTCATGCGCGCATCCAGCGTCAGCGCATGGCGCCGGCCGGCAGGACGCACCTCGATGGTCCCGACCCGCCCGCCAATCGCGACGGTGCGCCGATAGCGGCGAGGTTCCACGAGCTCTACGCCAGGGGTGGCCCTGGCGGCCAGGAACGAGATGAGGGCATCCCAGTCGAGGGGCGGACGATAGGCGAGGGCCACCCGGCCGGGGTCGCTCATGGCCTGGAGGATAGCCGGTGCCAGGGGTGTGCGGCTGTCGAAAACGCACGATCACGGCTTCGGGATGGAGCCGCACCAGCACGGCTCGCTGGTACAGTCTCTCGGATGGGCGTCATGACGATGGGGAGGGCGTGGGCGGGCTTCTGGGCCCTGGCCTTCATCTGGGGATCGTCGTTTCTCTTCATCCGCATCGGCGTCACCGAGCTCTCCACCTTCCAGCTCGTGTTCATCAGGACCGCCATCGCGGCCCTCGGGTTGAATCTCGTGGCGTTCGCACAGGGCCGGCGATGGCCGCGCGATGCCGCGGGCCTTGGCGACATCGCATTCCTGGGCGTGGTGAACACCGTCATCCCGTTCACGCTCATTACGTGGGGCGAGCGGAGCGTCGAGAGCGGGCTGGCCGCGGTGCTGCAGGGGACCGCGGCGCTCTTCACGCTGGTCCTGGCGCACTTCGCGTTCCACGACGAGCGCATCACCCCGCAGAAGGTGGCGGGGCTGCTCATCGGGTTCGCCGGCGTGGTCGTCCTGGGTACCCGCACGCCAGCGGGCGGCGACAGCGCTGGTGCGGGCCATCACCTGCTCGGACAGCTGGCCATCGTGGTCGCCGCTTTCTGCTATGCCGTCGGCGGCGTCTACAGCCGGAAGGCGATCCAGCAGCGGCTGCCCCCCATCGTCGTGGCGGCGGGGACGATGACGGTGACCGCGGTGATCACGGGAATCCTGGCCTACGTGGCGCCACTGGCTGGCGGCGCGGCACCCGCGGCGTGGCTGTCGCTGACGCCGCGCGTGGCCATCGCGGCCGTGACGCTTGGCGTGCTGAACACGTTCCTTGCCTACCTCATCTTCTACTCGATCATCGCGACGCTGGGCGCGTCACGGGCGTCCATGGTCACCTACGCCATCCCGGCCGTGGGCCTCGCGCTCGGGACCGTGTTCCTCGCCGAGCCGTTCGACCTGCAGTTGCTGGCAGGCGCGACGATGATCGTGGGGAGTATCGGGGTGGTGAATTTGCGGTGGTAAGGGTGCAGGGGTGCAGGGGTGCAAGGGTGCAGGGGTGCAGGGGTGCAGGGGTGCAAGGGTGCTGGGGTGCAAGGGTGCAGGGTGCAGGTGCGGGAACGCGCGGCAGGCGGCCGGCGTCTGAAGCGGGCGGGAGGTCGAGATGTTGCGCAAACGCATGACCGTGGTGCTGGTCGCGGCAGTCTGTGCGCTGGCCCTGGGCCGTCCGGCGGCTCAGCAGCGGGACATCGGCGGGATCGGGATCACGGTGTTCGAGGACCGGAACTTCCGGGGCGAGAACGCGACGTTTCTGCAGGACACCCCCACCCTGGGTTCGTTCCGGCTGGACAATCGAATCTCGAGCCTGAGGGTCGGGCCGGGTGAGATGTGGGAGGCGTGCGAGGAGGCCTACTTCCGCGGGCGGTGTCAGGTGTTCTCGGGTACGGAGTCCGACCTCGGCCGCGTGCGATGGGACAACCGCATCTCGTCGCTGCGGCGCGTGCAGGGCGGGGGTGGGTATCAGCCCCCACGTCCACCGATGGGTCCATCTGCGGTGCTCTATCGAGGCACCGGGTACACGGGGGAGGAGCGCGTCATCACCTCAGCCGTGACGGATCTGCGGTCGTTTGGTTTCGACAACGCGGCGCAGAGCGTGCGGATCACCGGCGGAGCGTGGCAGCTGTGCGAGGACTCGCGCTTTCGTGATTGCCGGACCGTGACGAGCGACCTCGCCAATCTCTCGTCCGTCGGGCTGTCACGGCGCGTGTCGTCGCTGCGCCCGGTTGCCGGCGGCGGGGGCGGCGTAGGCGTGCTCCCGCCTTTCACCCCGGGCGGGCGGCTGCAGTTCTACGACCGCACCCGCTTCCGCGGCCCGTCCCAGACGATCACCACCGACGCCGCATCGCTGGGCTCCATGGCCGGACGCGCCGAGAGCCTTCGCGTGCAGGGCGTCTGGCAGGTCTGCGAAGCCCAGAATTTCACCGGCCAGTGCATTCTCGTCGGGAACGACGAGACCGACCTGGCTCGACTCGGATGGCGAAACCGGATTCGGTCCGCGAGGAGGATGCCGTGACACGCCAACAGTGGGTGAGCCCGGTTCTCGTGCTCGCGGTCCTCGTTGCCGCGCACCCCGCGCAGGGCCAGCCCTCGCCCTCGGGCGCGCCGGCGCCGCCTGCGTGGTCGCCGCGCGTGGACTACGACTGCGGCGAGGGGGTACGGGTGCCCGTCTGGTATGAGGGCCGCCACGCCATCGTGTTCATCGATGGCCGCCTCGAGCGCCTGCCCAGCGTGCGCTCGGGATCGGGCGCCAGGTACAGCGACGGCCGGCGCGACTGGTTCACGAAGGGTGCCGAGGCGATGTTGTCCGCGGCCGGCCAGACCGCCGAGACGCGGCTGCAGTGCAAGGTGACCGGGTTGTCGTCGTGGCGGCCCGCGACGGTCACCGAGCACTACCAGTGCGCCGACGGGCTCACCGTGGACGTTGCCGCCCGCCTCGAGGCCGCGGCCATCACGTTCCGGGGCGAGACGTACCAGATGCGCGAGGTGCCCGTCGAGAACGGGAATCTCTACACCGACGGCGTGCGCGCCTGGCGCGGCCCGGCCGACCGGCGCCAGTTCGCCGAAGCCGACGGCGACGCGGTGTTCGCGCGCGGGTGCCATCCCGCCAGCCCCGCCGGGACGGCTGCGTTGACGGGCACGGTGGCGTATCGCACGCGGCAGGCGCTGCCCGCGGGGGCCGTCGTGGAGGTCCGGCTCGTGGACGTCTCCCGCGCGGACGCGCCCGCGGACGTGGTGGCGCGGCAGGTGCTGGTCACGAACGGCGAGCAGGTGCCGGTGCCGTTCTCGGTGACCTACGCGCCGGGCACGCTCGAGAGCGGCCGGCGCTACGCCGTGCAGGCCACCATTGCCATCGACAATCGCGTCCGGTTCCGTTCCGCGACGATGCACGCGGTGGCGGCGGAGGGCGCGACGGCGCCGGTAGCCATCCTCGTGGAGCCGGTGCGATAGAGACACTGTGGCGACGCGGGGCCAGGACGAGGCGTCGCGGCGTGGGCGCTCCGCGTGGGCCGCGCGTCGCGCGGTGGGTTCGCCGCGCGAGTCGTCGCCCTGATGTAGGGTAGACAGGTGTCCTCGAGGCAGACTGCCCACGACGTGGCTGCCACGCGCGTGGCGCAGCACGACCACACGACCCGCAGCCTGGTGATGCTGCACGGCATCTACGGGCGCGGGCGCAACTGGCTCGGCATCGCGCGGGGCCTGATTGCGGCGCGGCCGGAGTACGCGTGCTGGCTGGTGGACCTGCCGCACCACGGATCGTCGGGCCCGGGTGCCCACGGCGACACCGTGCACGGCCTGGCCCAGGACGTCGGGGAGTGGCTGGCGCACGCTCACGTGTCACCGACGGCCATTCTCGGCCATTCCTACGGTGGAAAGGTGGCGCTGGCGATGGCGGCCGCCGCGCCGGAGACGCCGCTCCAGGTGTGGGTGATCGATTCCACGCCGGAGGTGAAGCCGCCCTCGGGGAGCGCGTACGACATGCTGCGCGTCATCCGGGACCTGCCGCCGCGCTTCCACTCCCGCGAGGCGGCGCAAACGGCGCTCGTCGATCACGGGTACACGGTTGGCGTGGCCCAGTGGATGAGCACCAACCTCGTGCGCGACGGCGAGAGCTTCCGCTGGCTGCTCGATTTCGACGCCATGGAGCGCCTGCTCCTGGACTTCTTCGCAACCGACCTGTGGGCGGTCATCGAGCAGCCGTCACCCCGGCACGACATCCACATCCTGAAAGCCAGCGAGTCGAACGCCATCACCCCCGAGGCCGTGCGCCGCATCGAGGCCGCGGCGGGTGAGCGCGTGCACTTGCATCACGCCGCAGGCGGGCACTGGATTCATGCAGAGCGGCCCGAGGTGGTGACGGCTCTGCTGGTGCAGGCTCTTCATTGACGATTGATGATTGGCGATTGATGATTCATCGGGTGATTGGGGATTGAGGCATCGGGCATTGGATTGGGTGATTGAGTGATTGAGTGATTGGGGGATTGGGTGATTGCTTCCTGCAAGCGAGGCGTGATGCGGCTGTCGACTGTGATGGTGCTGGCTGCGGCGCTGTCCGTGGCCGTGGGTTGCCGATCGAACGCGCCGCTCCAGGTGTCCACGATCCAGCTGGGCCGGGCGCTCAGCTCGGACAACAGCATCGGCAGCCACACCACGGTGTTCAGGCCGGACGACACCATCTACGTGTCGGTGCTGACCACGGACACCGGGTCGGGCACGATCGGGGTGCGGTGGATGTACGGGGAACGGCTCATCAGCGAGCCGTCGAAAGAGGTGTCTTACAAGGGCGCCGCGGCCACCGAGTTCCACATCCAGAACTCCGGCGGCTTCCCGGAGGGGAAGTACAGCGTCGAGGCGTTCCTGGATGGTCAGTCCGTCGGGCGACGGAACTTCACGGTTGAGAGGGAGTGAGGGAGGGCTAAGCGAGAAGTCAGAAGTGAGAAGTCGGAAGCGAGAAGCCGTGCCGCACGCGATATCCGTGCGGCGAACTGCTCACTTCTCTCTTCTCACCTGCTCGAGCCCTGGCGAATGACGGCCGGCACATACGGTCGGCCGTCGCCTCGCAGGGCCTCAGCCTACCAGCGCGGCTCGGAGCGCCGGCGGTCGTTGCCGTAGCCGCCGCCGAAGCCGCCGCCGGAGCGCTCGGTCTTGGGCTTCGCCTCGTTCACGGTGAGGTTGCGGCCGTTGTAGTTGTAGTTGTTCAGCGTGTTGATCGCGTTCTGCGCGTCCGCCTCGCTGGCCATCTCGACGAACGCGAAGCCGCGGGCCCGGCCGGTGTCCCGGTCGCGCATCACGTTCACGCTGTCCACGGTGCCCGCGGTCGAGAAGAGCTCGCGGAGCTCCTGTTCGTCCGTGGTGAAGGGCATGTTCCCGACGTAGAGTTTCAGAGCCATGTGTTACCTGTTCTCACTTCTACTCCGCCTGTGCGGAGCCTGACGGTCTTTGGCCCGGAATGGGCCGAGGATGGATTTCGGCTGATCTAACGGAGCACGTGCTGCGGAGAAGAGGCGAGACTGGAAGGACTCGAATTCGACGCGGAACGTAACCTGCTGCAGAAGCTGTCTTCCACCTGACACACCGATTGTAACACAGATGGAACGGCGGGGCCGCAGATGCGGCAGATCGGCGGGGCCGCAGATGCGGCAGATCGGCGGGGCCGCAGATGACGCAGATCAGCAGGGCCGCAGATGACGCAGATTGGCAGGGCCACAGATGACGCAGATGACGCAGATAGGGTAGGGACGGCGGCCTACCGCCGAGCGCGACTCCCGTCGGACGAGTGCCGCCGAAGGGGCGGCGCGTTGGTCTGCGGCACGTGACAAGCTGTGCAGTTATAGCGGGAAGCGGCAATCTGCGGCCGAACGACCCCGGGCGCCTCGCGCAGGTCGACGAAGTGGCTGGGCGGCGCCGGGGGCGGGCCCGAGGTGGCGCCCGCGCGGCCGTGGCAGCGCGCGCAGGCGTTGTTCTTCGCGGTGATGGGCGTCAGCCCGCGGAGCGAGTGCGGGATGACCGGCGGCGCGCCCTCCCAGGCTCGCGGCAGGCGCTCGCTCTGGCCGGGGCGCTTGTCGCCGTGCTCGAAGTGCTCCGGCGCGGGCGCCTGGTCGGCGCTGGCCACGGCGGTATCCCGACGGTCCGGGCTGCGCGACGGCCCCGGCCCCTGTCCGGCAACAGGCGCCGCCAGGAGCGTCAGCGCCGCCACGAATGCGAGTGCCCACTTCATCTCAGCCCCCCGCCGCCGTCGCCTCGGCGGCCGTCTTCGTCACCTTCACGGCGCACTTCTTGAAGTCGGTCTGCTTCGAGATCGGGCACGTGGCGTCGAGCGTCACCTTGTTGATGAACACGCCCTCGTCGAACCACGGCACGTAGACGAGCCCACGCGGCATGCGGTACCGGCCCTCGGTCTCCACCCGCAGCCGGACGCGCCCGCGCCGCGACTCGATCCAGGCCAGCTCGTGGCGCGCCAGGCCGCGCGCCTTCGCGTCCTCGGGGTGCATGAACAGCTGCGCGTGCGGCACCGCGCGGTGCAGCTCCGGTACCCGTCTCGTCATCGTCCCGGAGTGCCAGTGCTCGAGCACTCGACCCGTGCTCAGCCACAGGTCGTAGTTCGCGTCCGGCACCTCGGGCGGCGCGGCGTACGGGCGGAAGAAGATCTTCGCCTTGCCGGCCAGCGATACCGGGGCGCCTGGCTGCGGCGCGTGCTGGTCACCGCGCGGGAGCGATTTCATCGCGGGCCCGTAGAAGTCGATACCGGACCCGGCCTTCGCGTACGGATCGTGCTCCTCGTTGAACCGCCAGCGCGTTTCCCTGCCGTTCACCACCGGCCACCGCAGGCCCCGCACATCGTCGGCGAGATACATGTCGAAGGGCGCCAGATCGTGCGCGTGGCCGCGCCCGAAGGAGGCGTACTCCTCGAAGAGCGCCTTCTCCGGGAACCAGGGCTCGCCGAGGTGCGTGACCGTGTCGTTGGCGTGACCCTTCGCGACGGGATCCGGCCACGCCACCTTGCGGTTGGCCGGCGTGCCGTAGAGGACCTCGTAGAGCGTGGTGTCCGGCTTGTAGCCGAGCGCCTTCGCCTTGCCGAGCACGTTCGGGAGCCGGCCGTCCTGGAACCCCGGGGCTGCGAGCCCGGCCACTCGCTGCTCGCCCCAGACGTCTCGGAGAGTGAGGCGCTTCGAGAACTCGAGCATCTGCCACACGTCCGAGCGCGCGTCCCCAGGCGCCGGAACCTGCTGTCTCCACAGCTGCGTGCGGCGCTCGCTGTTCCCGAAGCCGCCCCACTTCTCGAAGATCATCGCGGAGGGCAGCACGAGGTCGGCCACGCTCGTCGAGATGCCGGGATACACGTCAGACACGACGATGAACGCGTCCAGACGACGAGCGGCCTCCACCCAGTGATTGGCATTGGCCGTGGACTGGAACGGGTTGGTGACCTGCACCCACAGCCACTTGATGCGGCCGTCCTCGAGGTCGCGCATCATCTGGGTGATGTGGCTGCCGACCTTCGGGTTGATGGTGCCCTCCGGCAGCCTCCAGATCTTCTCCGCCTGCGCGCGATGCTCAGGGTTGTCCACGCTGAGGTCGGCCGGCAGGCGGTGCGAGAACGTGCCGACCTCGCGCGCCGTGCCGCAGGCCGAGGGCTGGCCCGTCAGCGAGAAGGCGCTGCTGCCGGGCGCGGCGTACTTGCCGGTGAGCAGGTGCACCATGTACGCCTGCTCGTTCACCCATGTGCCACGCGTGCTCTGGTTGAACCCCATCGTCCAGAAGGAGACGACCTTCTTCGCACGGTCGGCGTAGACATCGGCCAGCTGGACCAGCTTGGCCTTGAACTCTTCCAGCGGCTCGTCGTCGCGTCCCTTCGCCAGGGCGGCGACGAAGTCCAGCGTGTAGGGCTCCACCGCCTTCCGGAAGTCGTCGAAGGTGATGAGCCAGTGGTCGTTGGCCTGCGCGCGACGATCCTGCGGCATGGCGCGGCCGGCGTCGCCGCCGCGCCCTTGCGCAATGGCCTCCTCTCTGGTGAGCGTGTGGACACGCTGTTCGGCACGCGTGTCCTTCTCCGAAGGGAACATGCCGAGGTCGTCGTCGCGCAAGCCAAAGCCGATGTCGGTGTACCCGGTCGCGAACACGCAGTGGCGATCCACGAACGCGCGGTCCACCGCGTCGCGCGCGATGACCTCGCGCGCGAGGTAGTTCCAGATGGCCAGGTCGGTCTGCGGCCGGAACACGATCTCCACGTCGGCCAGCGCCGACGTCGGGGTCGTGAAGGTGGTGAGGTGGAAGATGCGGTAGTCGGGACTGGCCAGCCGCTTCGCGGTGACGCGCGCCCACAGCATGGGGTGCATCTCGGCCATGTTGGCGCCCCAGCTGACCACCGTGTCGGTGAGCTCGATGTCGTCGTAGCAGCCGGCGGGCTCGTCGATGCCGAAGGTCTGCATGAAGCCGGCAGCGGCAGATGCCATGCAGTGGCGCGCGTTGGGCTCGAGGTTGTTGCTGCGCCAGCCGGCCTTCACCAGCTTGGACGCGGCGTAGCCCTCCTGGATGGTGTACTGGCCCGATCCCATCACGGCAACGCCCGTCGGCCCCAGTTCCTTGTACACGCGCTTGAACTGCGCGGCCATCTCGTCCAGGGCGCGCTGCCACGACACCGGCGTGAACTCGCCCTGCTTGTCGAACTTCCCGTCCTTCATCCGCAGCAGGGGCGTAGTCAGGCGGTCGGCGCCGTAGAGAATCTGAGCGTTGGCGTAGCCCTTCACGCACAGCAGGCCGCGATTGACGGGCGAGTCGGGGTCGCCCTTCACGCCGACGACGCGGTTGTCGAGCGTGGCGATCTGGATGCCGCACCCGGTGCCGCAGAAGCGGCAGACGCCCTTGTCCCAGCGCCACGCCTCCTGGCCGGCCCTGGCCAGCGCCGAGAGCTTGACGGGGAGGGGCAAGCCGGCCGCCGCGGCCGTCACCGCCGCGGCACTGGCCCTCAGGAACTCACGCCGGCTGCACCCGCTCATGACCGCGCCTCCAGCGGGGGCGCCAGGACCACGCGCGCGGGCCCGGCATCCACCGGGTCCACGTAGTGGCAGACGAGATCCACGGACCGCACACCCGGCATGTTCGCAATGGCCTTGAACCCCGCCTCCTGCTCGCGCAGCGAGTGCGTCTCCAGCGTTACCACCAGGCGCCCGGTCTCGGGCTCCCGGACATGCACCTCGGCCCCGGGTGACTCGCCGATTCGGTTCGCTGTTTCTTCGAGGCTGCCTGGCTGGACGACAACGAGCAGACCAGCCACATGTGCGGGAATGGACACGAGCGCCCCCTGTGGACTGGATTGTCGTGGACAGGGAGTGATGGGCACATGACGCCCGTCATATGCGGCGATTCGCCGCACCTTCGTGCTTTGAACCTACTCGTATCGCAGCGCCAGGATGGGATCGATCCGGCTGGCCCGCCGCGCGGGGATGAGGCCCGCCAGGGCGGCGACGACCGCCAGCAACAGCATGGTGCCCATCGCCATCCACGGATCGTTCGGCTGGATACCGTAGAGCTGCGAGGAGACATACTGTCCGAGTGCCATGGCCGAGGGCACGCCGACGGCGAGCCCGACGGCGAGGAGGATCAGCACCTCCTTCATCACCATCCAGACCACCACGCCGGGCTCGGCGCCGAGCGCCAGACGGATGCCCATCTCCTTGCTCCGCCGGGCCACCACGAACGCCATCACGCCGTAGAGGCCGATGGAGGCAAGGGCCGCGGCCAGCAGGCCGAAGCCCGCGGACAGCATCGCGATGAGACGATCGGTCAGCAGCGTTTCGTCGAGCTGCGCCTCGAGCGTCTTCATCTGGTAGACCGGCATGGAGGCGTCCAGGCCCTTCACCTCGTTCCGGATGAGCGCATAGGCGCTGGACGAGGCCGCGGCGGCGCGTACGTAGAACGTGGCGCCGTTGTTGCCCCAGTTCGGGACGAACACCTGGCGCCGGACGCCCTCGCGCGGACCCTCGTAGAGCGAGTTCTCCACCACGCCGATGATCTCGATGGTGAGCTTCGTCTCCGGCCCGGAGCCCCAGCCCAGGTGCCGCCCGACGGCGCTCTGGCCGGGAAAGAAGTGCTCGGCGAAGCGCCGGTTGACGATGGCCGCCGTGGCGTCGCGCTTCGCGTCGATCGGCCTGAAGTCCCGCCCCTCGAGGAACGGGATGCCCATCGTCTCGAAGTAGCCGGGCGAGAGCGAGTTCATGAAGGCCTGCATGTCCTCGCCGTCCTTCGCCTGGTGGCCCTCGACGGACATGGTGCTGTCCCACTCGTTGCCGCTCAGGATCGACACCCCGGCCATGCCGGCCGACTTCACACCGGCGCCGCTACGCAGCCGTTCCAGCAGCTGCTGATAGAACGCGGTAGCCCGCTCGTTGGAGTAGCCGCTGAGAGCCGGCGCGACCTGGAAGGTGACGAGGTTGTCCATCACCACCCCGGTGTCGGTGGTCCGCAGGTTGTCGAGGCTCCGCACGAACAGCCCGGCCCCGAAGAGCAGCAGGAAGCTGAGGGCTACCTGTGCCGTCACGAGGCCCTTGCGCAGGTAGAGATGGCCGCCTGCGCCCGCCACCGCGCCCACCGTGTCCTTGAGCGTGGACCAGGTGTCGGGACGGCTGGCGCGCCACGCCGGCAGCAGCCCGAAGACGATGCCCGTGACGAGCGAGAGCGCGAAGGCGAAGGCGAGAACGCGCCAGTCCGGCGCCGTTTCGATGAGCAGCGGGCGCCCGTCGGTCGGGATGAACGAGATGAGCGTGCGCGTGAGCCCGACGGCGACCAGCAGGCCGAGCGCGCCGCCCGCGAAGGCAAGCAGCAGGCTCTCCACCAGCAGCTGGCGCACGAGCTGGCTGCGCGAGGCGCCGAGCGAGAGGCGCACCGCGATCTCGCGCTGCCGCATGAACGCGCGCGCAATGAGCAGGTTGGCCACGTTGGCGCAGGCGATGAGCAGCACGAGGCCCACCATCGACATCAGGACGAGGAGCGGCGTCGAGAAATCGTTCCGGAGCGAGGAGTAGCCCATCGCCGCCTTCTCCACGACCAGGCGGCCCTGCATGAAACGCTCGCGGATGTAGGGCGACCAGTTCTTCGCGCCAGGGAGCGTCATCTCGTGCTGGCGGATCTGGAGGAACAGGCCCTGCAACGGCCCCTCGGCCGACTTCACCGAGTAGCCGGGCTTCAGCCGCGCGAACACCTGCACCCACCGCGTGCGCTCATCGTCCATCCGCACCCACTCCCACTCCGGGACGATGACGGGCTTCATCAGTATGGGGACGCGGATCTGCGGCGAGCGCACCGGGTCCAGGCCGGCGAAGCCCGCCGCCGATACGCCGACGATGGTCATCGGGTAGTTGTTGACGAGGATCTTCTTCCCGACAATGCCCGGATCCCCCGCGAAGCGCCGCATCCAGTAGTCGTGGCTCAGCACGACGGATGGATGCCCCTGATAGACCTGGTCGTCCTCGGCCGAGCTGAAGACGCGGCCTGCTGCCGGTCCCACGCCGAGCATCGTGAAGTAGTTGCCCGACACCATCTCGGCGTCGAGGCGCTCGGTCTGGTTGTCGATGCTCACCGACGTGGACACGAGGCGGCGCGCGAGGACTTCCGCCAGCGGCTCGGCGCGCTTCTGGTACTCCTGGTAGATGGGGTAGGAGTGCATCCGCTGGCCCATGTTGCTGCCGCTGTGAGGGCCCTGCTGGTAGAGCATCACCAGCCCGTCCGGGTCTTTCACCGGGAGCTTGCGGAGGATCATCTGGTCGATGAGGGTGAAGATGGCGGTGTTGGCGCCGATGCCCAGGGCCAGCGACAGGATGGCGACGATGGAGAAGAGTGGGCTGCGGACGAGGCCGCGGAGCGCCAGCCGGAAGTCGTGGCCAGGGAGCGTCATGCGGGATTGGACGGAGGGGGTGGGTCACGGGTTGGCAGGGATGGCGGGATGGTCGCTCCCCGCCGCGACGAAGCCGGGACCCTTGATAGACTCGCGCTGTGCCGTCGCCCGCTCTGCCCGATGCCGACCGACGATGCCGCGTGGGTTCTGGCGCGCCGGTGGTTCTTCTGCACGGGCTCGGGGCGACGTGGCGGGTCTGGCAGCCCATCCTGGGCGAGCTGGAACGGCATCACGACGTATTGGCGCTGACACTGCCGGGCCACAAGGGCGCGCCACCCTGGCCTGGGGGGCAGGCCGTCACGGCCGCGCGGCTTGCCGACGTCATCGAGTCGGAACTGGACCGCGAAGGCCTCGGTTCCGTGCACGCGGTCGGCAACTCCCTGGGCGGCTGGCTGGCGCTGGAACTGGCTCGACGCGGCCGGGCGCTCAGCGTCGTGGCCATTGCACCCATCGGGCTGCTCACGCACGTCGAGATCGACCGCCTGGTGGCGCGCCTTCGCGCGGAGCGTGCCGTGGCCTCCCGGATCCGCCGAATAGCGCGACTCCTGGCACGCTCGCGCATCGGCCGCCGGTTGCTCTTCAGCTCCACGGTGCACCGCCCGGCGGACCTGTCTCCGGAGGAGGCCCGCCAGTGGCTCGACGCGTACCTCGGATGCACCGGATTCGACGCGGTTCTCGAAGGGTTGCGTGACAGCGAGCCCGACCCGTTGCCCCCGCGGCTGGCCTGTCCGGTCTGCGTGATCTGGCCCGAGGACGATCGGCTGACGCCGGCACGGCCCTTCGCCGAGCGATTCCAGACCGCGCTGCCGCACGCGGCTCACGTCCGGCTGACGGCGGCCGGTCACATCCCGATGTCGGACGCGCCCCGGCAGATGGCGGCGATCATCCTCGGACACACCGGCGGGACCGGCGACTGACGATGTCGAACCTTGCCGACCGCTTCGTGAAGGCCGCCGCGGCGCGGGCGGGGGAGACGGCCCTGATCCTCGCGCGCGGGCGTGGCGCCCCACGGGAAACCACGTTTGGCGAACTGGCGCGCTGGAGCGACGGCTATGCCTGGGGGGCGCGGCGCGCGGGCCTCGAGCCCGGCGCCCGCGTCCTCCTTCTCGTACGGCCGGGCCCCGACCTCGTGGCGCAGGTGTTCGGCATGCTGAAGGCCGGGCTGGCCATCGTGCTGATCGATCCGGGGATGGACCGCCGATCGTTCCTGGGATGCGTCGAGACCGCGGCACCCGAGGCGATGATCGGTGTGCCGGTTGCCCACCTCCTGGCTGCCCGCTGGCCGCGCACGTTCTCCAGCGTCCGCAGGCGCTGGCTGGCGGGTTGGCCGTGGGCGCCGGGCGCGAGCGAGCGGATGCGCCACGGAGCCATCGAGCCGTTTGCGTCCACGCCGGTGTCGCCGGAGGCCACCGCGGCGGTGGTCTTCACGACGGGCAGCACGGGTGTGCCGAAGGGCGTGATCTACTCGCACGGCAACTACGGCGCGCAGCTCGACCTGCTCGCGCGACGCTTCGCCATCGACGCGGGCCAGGTGACGCTGGCCGGCTACCTGCCGTTCGCCCTGCTCTGCCTGTGCATGGGCGCGACGTGCGTGCTGCCGCGCGTCAACCCCGCGCGCCCGGCGTCGGTCGACGCGGGGCCGGTGCTGGACCTGATGAAGCGGTACCGACCGAGCCTCGGCCTCGGGTCGCCAGCGTTCTGGGGACGCCTGGCGGAACATTGCGCGACGAGCGGCGCGCGCCTCGACAGCCTGCGCCAGGTCCTGCTGTTCGGCGCGGAGGTCCACGAACCCATCCTCCGCGGCCTGCGTGCGGCACTCCCGGACGAGGCCGTCGTGCAGACACCGTACGGGTCGACCGAGGCACAGCCCATCAGCACCATCAGTGACCGAGAGCTGTTGGATCCCGCCCTGCTCGAGCGGCGCGCGGCGCTCGGCGTGTGCGTCGGCACGCCGATCGACGGCGTCGAGGTACGGTTGGTACCCGTCACCGACAGGCCCCTGTCCGAGGTGACGGCGGCCCCCGGCGCGGTCGGCGAAGTGGCCGTGCGGGGCCCGATGGTGACGGCCGGCTACCTGCACCAGCCCGAGCAGGACCGGCTCCACAAGATTGGCGCTCCGCCCGGGGCGTGGCATCGGATGGGCGACTGCGGGTCCATTGACGAGGACGGCCGCCTCTGGCTCGCCGGGCGGAGGAGCCAGCGGGTCGAGACACCTGCCGGCACCCTGTTCCCGCTGCCGGTCGAGGCCCGTGTGAACCGCCACCCGGCCGTCCGGCGTTCGGCGCTCGTGGGCCCGGGCGCGCGCGGCGCGCAACGTCCGGTGGTCGTCATCGAACTGATCGATTCGACGGCCACGCAGGCGACGCGGGAAGCCGTCGTGTCGCAGATCATGAACCTGCTTGCCGATGACCAGGCCACGCGGGTGATTCAGGACGTGCTGGTTCATCCCCGACTGCCCGTAGACTATCGGCACAACGCGAAGATCCAGCGCGAGGCGGTGGCCGTGTGGGCGGCCGAGGCGATGCGCGGCAGGGCTACAATGGCGGCGGAGTAGAGCGGCATGTCAGCGGCGACCACCCGGACGCTCGTGACCGGCGGCGCGGGGTTCATCGGGCGCTACGTGGTGGAACGGCTCGTGGCGCAGGGGCACCGCGTGCGCTCGCTCGGGCGGACGCCGAGCCCGGAGATCGCCGCGCTCGGCGTCGAAACCGTTCAGGGCGATCTCGCGGACCGCGAGGCGGTCATCCGCGCGTGCGACGGCGTGGACGAGGTCCATCACATCGCCGCCTGCGTGGAGCTCTGGCACGATCCCGGCGAGCTGTCCCGGACCAACGTCGATGGCACACGCCACGTTCTCGAGGCGTGCGCGCGCGGGGGCGTCGAGCGCCTCGTCTTCACGAGCAGTGCGAGCGTGGTGTTCGGTGGAGAGGATCAGGAGGGCGTGGACGAGTCGGTCTCTTACCCGCGGCGTTTCGTGAATCGCTATGCCGAGACGAAGGCACATGCCGAGCAGCTGGTCCTCGAGGCGAACGGGCGCGGCGTCTTCAGGACGCTGGCCCTGCGGCCGCACCTGGTGTGGGGCCCCCGCGACACGCACTTCATCCCGAACCTGATCGCACGCGCACGGACCGGCCGGCTCGTCCAGATTGGCGACGGCCGCAACCGGGTGGACGTGACGTACGTCGAGAATCTCGCAGACGCGCACCTGCTGGCCGCGGAACGGCTCCGGGACGACCCGACGATCGGTGGGCGCCCATTCTTCATCAGCCAGGGCGAGCCGGTGGACGCCTGGGGGTTCGTCGGGCTCCTGCTGGATCGGCTCGGCCTGCCGAGGCCGGCGCACAGGTTGTCGTATCGCCGCGCCTACGCGATGGCCGCGCTCGCGGAGGCCGCCTGGATGATCATCCGGCGCCCGGGCGGGCCGCCCCTCACGCGGTTTCTCGTGTCGCAGATGGCCAGGTCGCATCACTTCGACATCTCGGCGGCCCGACGCGTTCTGGGCTATCGACCGCTGGTGTCCACGGCCGAGGGCGTGGACCGCCTGGTGGCCGCGATGCCCGCGGGCGGCCGATGAGGAGCGCATGTGAGGCGCCGGCGTCCCACGCCCAGCGCGCCATCTGGACGCTGCAGCGCATCGAGCCGTCCCTGGATGTCTTCAGCGGCGGCTACGCGGCGACCGCCGACCAGCCCCTGGACCGCGCCGTGCTGTCCGAGGCCGTGCGGGGCCTGGTCCATCGGCACGAAACGATGCGGACGACCTTCCACGCGTCGGGTGAGCGCCTGGTGCAGCGCATCCATGCGCACATGGATATACCGGTGGCATGGCACGACGCCAACGAGGACACGGACTCGGAGTTGGTCGATCGCATGCTGGCCGATCTTCGGCAGCCCTACGACCTCGAGCGCGGCCCGCTGCTGCGCGTCGGCGTCTACGTGCGCGCGACGGGCGAGCAGGTCGTGCTGGTGGGCTCCCATCACATCACGTGCGACCTCCTGTCGGCGCGGCTGCTGATGGAGGAGCTGGAGGAACGGTACGACGCGCTGGCTGCTGGCGCCCCGGTACCGATCGAGCCGCTGCCCGTGCAGTTTCGCGAGCTCGTGGAATGGCAGCAGGCCATGCTGGAGGGCGACGAGGGTCGGCGTCATGGCGCCTACTGGCGCGAACGCCTGGCCGGAGAGGTGCCGGACCTGGACCTGCCGATCGATCATGGCCGACCTCGCGTGGAGGTCCACCGGGGACGTTCCTGCCTCTTCACGGTGCCGACCGACCTGATGACCCGGCTCGGCGCGGTTGCCGCCGCCGCCGACGCCACGTTGTACTCGGCCCTCCTCGCGGGCTATGCCGTGCTCCTGCATCGCTTCTCCGGCGCCGCGGTCGTCACCGTCGGGTCCTACACCTCGGGCCGCGTCCGGCGGGCGCTGGACCCGATGGTCGGCCTCGTCAGCCATGCCATCCCGCTCCGTCTCACGCTCGACCACGACGAGCCCTTCGTGAACCTGGTTCGCGAGACCGGGCGGGTGGTGCGGGGCGCGTTCCGGCACCAGGCCTTCCCGCTCGCACTCATGGCGGAGCAGCTCGGCCGGCCGCGAGATCCGAGTCGGTCACCACTGTTCAGCGCGGTGTTCAACCTGGTGCGCGACGAACCGCTGCGGAAGCGGGCGCCGGCCTGGCGCCACGACCCATGGATCCCGTTGCAGCTGCGCAACCAGGAAGGCCAGATCGAGCTGAAGCTGATGACGAGCCTCGGTCGCGACGGGTCGCTGATGGCGGCGCTGCAGTATCAGACGGCGCTCTACGAGGATTCGACCGCGGAGCGGCTCGCGCGCGCATGGGTGGCCCTGCTCGAGGACGTGGCGGGCAACCCGACACGCACCGTCGCGGCGATCGACCTGCTCGGCGCGGACGAGGAGCAGCGGGTCGTTCGTACGTGGAACCAGACGGATCGGGATTACCCGCGGGAAACCGGGGCGCACGAGCTGGTCCGCGCCAGGTGTCGTGCCACGCCGGACGCGCCAGCCATCTCGCACGGTGACCGGACCATTACCTATGGCCAGCTGGCCCGGCGCGTCGCCGGCCAGGCCGCGCGGCTGCGCGAGGCCGGTGCAGGCGCCGGATCGGTTATCGGCCTGTGCCTGCCCCCCTCGATCGAGCAGGTCGTGACCCTGCTGGCCGTGCTCCAGACGGGGGCCGCGTACCTCCCGCTGGATCCGGCGCATCCGAGCGCCCGGCGACGCGCCATGCTGGACGATGCGGGCGCGACGCTGCTCGTCGGGGACCATCGCTCGATTGAGGACATGGCGGTGCCGCACCCGCGGTCGATCGACGTCGCGTCGTCGATCGACTGCGACCCGCCCGAGCCATCCACGCAGGGCGAGGGCGGAGAGCGGCTGGCCTACGTGCTCTTCACGTCCGGTTCCACCGGGCGCCCCAAAGGGGTCGAGGTCACGCACCGGTCGCTGGTCAACCTGCTCACGGCCATGCAGGATCTGCTGGCGGTCACGCCTGCGGACACCTGGCTGTCAGTGACCACGCTCTCGTTCGACATTGCGGCGCTCGAGATCTTCCTGCCGCTCGTCTGCGGGGCGCAACTGGTGATGGCCGACCGGGACGTCGCCGGCAACGGCGCGCGACTGGCGGAAGCCATCGACCGGCACCGCGCCACCATCGTCCAGGCAACCCCGACGTCGTGGCGCCTCCTGCAGGCCCAGCCACGCAGGCCCTCACACCCGATCACACGCCTGTGTGGCGGCGAGGCGTTGACCCGGGCGCTGGCCGACCAGCTCCTGCGCGACCCGGGACCGCTCTGGAACGTCTACGGGCCCACGGAGACGACCATCTGGTCCACTGCGTCCCGCGTGACGGCCGGCGATCGAGCGCCGACGATCGGCCGTCCGCTGGCCAACACGCAGACGTATGTCCTCGACGCGCGCCTGCGCCCCGTGCCGGTGGGGGTGGTCGGCGACCTGTGGATTGGCGGCGCCGGCGTGGCGCGCGGCTATGTCGGACGGCCCGAGCTGACGGCCGAGCGCTTCGTGCCGGATCCGTTCAGCCGGCACACGGACGCGCGGATCTACCGGACCGGCGATCTCGCGCGGTGGCTCGCATCCGGAGAGATCGAGTTCGTCGGCCGCGAAGACCAACAGGTGAAGATCCGCGGGATCCGCATCGAGTTGGGCGAGATCGAGGCGGCCCTGCTCGATCGGCCGGAAGTGGCCGACGCGGTCGTGGTGGCCCGTCAGGACGGACCGGGCGAGCCCAGGCTGGTGGGTTACGTGGTGCCGGCGTGGGGGTGTGGCGTGGAGCCGATGGCCCTGCAGCGGAGCCTTCGAGATCGCCTGCCGGATTACATGGTGCCGGCGGCCTTCGTCGAACTGGAGGCGCTGCCCCTGACGCCAAACCGCAAAGTCGATCGGCGTGCCCTGCCTGCCCCGGACGGCCAGGCGCCATCACGAGCTTACGTCGCGCCGCGAACCGCGGTCGAGCAGGCGCTGGCCCGGTTCTTCGCTGAAGTCCTCGCGGTCCCGCGGGTGGGCCTGGACGATGACTTCTTCGACCTGGGAGGGGCGTCGATCGCGAGCCTCGAGTTGGCGTCGCTGGCACGACAGGGGGGCCTGGACCTCCAACCCGAAGCCATCTTCGAGCACCGCAGCGTGCGGTCGCTGGCGGCCGCCCTCGCGGGCGCACCGGTTCCCGGCGACGACTGCCTGCGAGGTGTGTCCTGACGGCGGCGGGAAAGCCCGGGAACCCCGGCCGTCGCTCGGTCGTCATCGAGAGCCTCGGCGTGTACCTGCCGGCCCGCGTGGTCTCGACCACCGAGGTGGTGGGCGGGTGCGCGCAGCCGTTGCGGCTGCCGCTCGAGCGGTTGACCGGCATTCGCACGCGCCGCGTCGCGGCGCCGGGCGAGCCTGCCGCCGACATTGCCCGTGCGGCGGTCGCCGACTGCCTCGCGCGTTCGCGCTACGCGGCGGACGACATGGATCTGCTGATCTGCGCCTCGATCTCGAACGGCGAGGTCGGGCACCACTACTGCTGCGATCCTGCCACGGCGCTACGGTTGAAGGCGGCGTTCGGGTTCCGTCGCGCGGTGGCGTTCGACGTGTCGAATGGGTGCGCCGGCGTGTGGACGGCCATCCTCCTGGCCGAGGCGATGATCGGGGCCGGACTGGCCGAGCGCGCGATGGTGGTGAGCGGCGAGGCCATCACCGACCTCATGCGAACGGCCCAGCGCGAGATCTCCGGCTATCTCGACCCGCAAGTCTCCTCCCTGACCGTGGGTGACTCGGGCATTGCCATCACCCTCGAGCCCGCCGATGAGCCCGGTGTCGGTTTCGAGCGCCTGGACCTGTATACGCTGGGCGCGTACTCGAGGTACTGCGTGACGACGCCGAGCGAACGCGAGCACGGCTCGTACATCATGCTCACCGACGCGCTGCGGCTCGGGGCACGCGCGATCGAGCACGCCGGCCCGCACCTGGCGGAGACGCTGCGGGCAGCGGGGTGGTCACCGGGCGAGGTGGCGCACCTGGTGCCCCACCAGACCAGCGAAACCACGCTGCTGGACGGGTTCAAGCGGCTGAACGAGGGGCTGGATGGCGGTCGCTTCGCCGCCGAGCAGTACCGGATCAACCTCGCGGACCGCGGCAACACGGCCACGACGACGCACTTCATCGCCATTCGAGACGGCGTGGACCAGGGGACGGTTCGGAGCGGTGACCGCGCGGCATTCTGCATCACCGGCTCGGGCCTGTCGATCGGCACGGCCCTCTACACGTTCGACAACCTGCCGGATCGCCTGCAGGGCATGACCGCGCCGGGCGCACAGCCGGCCCGGCGCCGCGTCGCCGGCATCGCGTCGCCCGGCCCGGCGCAGGCCGGCGCGCGCGTTGCCGGCATCGGGCTCATCAGGGGCGCCGAGGCCGCGGCGCTCGACTCGGTGGCGCTGTGCCGCCACGCCGGCCAGCGATGCCTGTCGCACGCCCGGTGGAATGCCGAGGACGTCGAGGTGGTCGTCCATACCGGGGTCTACAAGACCGACTTCATTCCGGAACCGGCCACCGCGGCGCTGGCCGCCGGCGCGCTGGCGCTGAATGCATCCGGCCCGTCGTTCGGGGGCCGCCGGACGCTGGCCTTCGATCTCATGGCCGGGCACCTGGGGACGCTGAAGGCGTGCTGGGTTGTCGATCGTGCGATCAGGGCCGGCCGGTACGCCAACGCGCTGGTGCTGGCCTCGGACGTGGAGAATTACGCCGCGCAGCCGGAGCGCGGCGTCTACGGGCTCGAGCCGGCGGGGGCGGCCCTGCTGCTCGCGCGCGGCGGTTCGGGGATGCGGTTCGAGCGCTTCCACTTCCGCGACTTCCCCGAGTACGCGGCCGGCCTGACGACCGCCATGCACAACCCGGATGGACGTCCGACACTCCTCGTGCGCCGCGACCCCGCCTTCGAGCGCCAGGCGGCGTGCTGCCTGTCGCGCACCGTGCGCGAGTGGCTCGATGAGCAGGCTCTCAGGCTCGACGATTTCGACGCGTTCCTGGCACCGGCTTGGCCGGCCCTGGTCCCGCACCTCGTCGACGAACTGGGCCTGGCCGAGGAGCGCCTGGTGACGGCCGGCGCTGGTCGCGAACTGGTGGGCGCGGGGCTGGCCGCCGGGCTGCAGGCCTTCGTCGACGATGGACGCGCGCGACCTGATGCCCGGCTGCTCGTCCTCGCCGTGGGCGCGGGCCTGCAGACCGGTTGTGCCGTCATGCGATGGTGAGCACGGTCGCACTCGACCGCCTGGCGGTCCTGGCCGTGGCCCTGGCGTCCGGCCCCATTCCACTGCTCGGCATCGATCATCCGGCGACACACGTCCTGATCCTCGGGGTCATCGGCACGCAGGCATGGCTGATGGCTCGTCCCGACACGTCCACCGGTGGAGTCGTGCGCGTGCTGGACCTCGGGTGGCCCGGATGGGGACCGGCCTGGATGTGGGTGGCGACGGCCGGGGTGGGGAGCGCGGCCGTCAAGTGGTGGCTCGACGGTGTGTGGCTGCACGGCCAGGGGGGCACTGCGTTCTACGACGCGCTGCTGCGCGAGCAGGGCATCGTCACGGCGTCCGGCGTGCGCTGGGAGGTGCTCGCGGCGTCGGCGCCGGTGCTCTTGCTCGTCATCCTGGTGGACGGGGTGTTCTTCAGCGGCCTGATCCAGAAACGCGTGGCCGCGCGGACGAGCCTGCACCTCGGCGTGCACCTGCAGGCGGCGCTCTTCGGGCTCCCGCACACCTTTGCCGGCCCGGCCAGCGACCCGCTTTACGGGTTCTTCACGTACCTGGCTGGCCTGGCCTATGGGTACGTGTACGCCTGGGCCGGCAGCCACTGGATGCCGGCGGCCCTGCTCTGGCTGCACGTGATGACGGTCTGGCTGCTGATGCTGCTGGCGTGAGGCGACCTCACGCCCGCTTCACGGCGCCCTGCTGGGCGCTTCCCGGGATCGTCCTGAGGAACATCGGCTTGCGCGGGGACAGGCCGGCGGCGTGTCCCCACGAGGCGATCTCGCTCAGCGACCACGTGCCCGCCTCGCTCGTCAGGGCGAAGAAGAGATCGAGCAGCGCGCCCATCTGACCGGTTCGCTCGTAGGTCTCCGGCCGGATCAGCTCCTGCACGATCACGGCCCCGCCGGGACGCAAGGCGCGCGCGATGCGCGCGAACAGCGCCCGGTTGGTCGCCGCGTCGAAGTGGTGCACCACGTTCGACAGGAAGACGAGATCGTACCGATCGGTGCCGAGGTCGGTGGCGAGCACGTCGCCCGGGAGATGGGTGACGCGATCGCCCAGGCCTTCGGCGGCGAGGAGCGGCGCCGCGTGCGCAATCGCTTCGGGCAGGTCGAGAATCGTGGCGGACAGGGCGGGATGACGCCGGCAGATCGCCACCGAGTAGAGGCCGTGCGAACCGCCGATGTCGAGCATGGCCCGTGCGCCGCGCGGCACGAACGTGCGCTGGCCGACTTCGCCAGCGGCGCCGGCCGCAATGGCGCGCATGGCGCGCTGGTACAGCCGCCAGAACTCGGCGTCGCGAGCCGCGCCGCCGTGGCCGCCCCCACTCACCTCGCGGCCCGTCCGCAGAAAATCCCCCATGCGGCCGATCCACTCGTCCTCGTAGACCGTGAACAGGATCTGGTCGTGAAGCGACCTCGGGCTCTCGGGCAGCATCCACTTGCGCGACATGGCCGTGAGCGAGAACCGCGCGCCGTCGCCCGTGCCGCGCATGTCGAGGTAACCCGTGGCGGTCAGCGCACCCAGCAGCCTTCCGGTCGCGGCCTTGTCGAGCGCACAACGTGCCGCCACGTCGGCGGCGGTCAGCGGCGCCGCGGCCAGCGCCTCGAAGACACCCGCCCGCGCGCCCTCGATGACCGCGCGCGCGAGGATCAACAGCAGGTGCGTGTGCGCGATGGGCAGTGGTACGAGGTTCAGCCGGAGCGCCGCGCGCTCGAGCAGGTTGTCACCGGCAATCTTCAGGTGCATCGGCGGCTCAGCGAAGCTGGAACGAACGGCAGGCGTCGAACAACAGGGCCCGCAGCGACGCCAGCAGGCTGCGGCTGGTCGCGGCCCGGTAGGGCGAGTGTTCAGGCAGCCCTGCGAGAAGCCGGCGGTGGGCGGTGCCGAGATTGTGGTAGGGAAGGCCCGGAAAGAAGTGGTGCAGGGCGTGGTACCGCAGACCGACCGGTGCCCAGAGCTCGGTCCACATCCCGCCTGGCGTATCGATTGAGTCCAGGAGCTGTCCGAGGCGGTCGAGCGGCTCGCCGTTGTTGCAGTACCGATGGGCCCCGAGGGTGCGGACCGCGTTCAGGCCGGTGGCCGTGCCCACGACGATGGCCCAGAGCGCGAACGCGCGCCACCTAACGATGCCCCACGCCGCCAGCGCCAGCATCGTGGCCCAGAACAGCAGGGTGGCCGCTTCAGTCATGAAGATCATCCGTCTGTCACGGTTCGTGCACCTCCGCCGATAGGCCGGGCTCATCGACAACGACGTGGCGCGCTCCTCGAGCATGCGGTGGAAGGGCGGGTGAAGCCAGCCAATGGGAGCCAGCGCCAGGAACCGCACGGACCACAGGACCGGCAGGAACGCGTTGAGCACCACGAAGCCGACCGCCGCCGGGATGGACCCACCGTGCCGGTAATACTCCGGATCCTGGTCCGTGCCGTAGGTGCCGATCCTGTGGTGGTTCACGTGCACGCCCACGTGCAGCACCGATGGGAACATCAGCGGCACCCCGACCAGCGCGTTCCAACCCAGGGCGAACCCTGGCAGCGACGTCTCGGTCTGGTGACTCAGCTCGTGGAGGAAGCTCAGGGCGCGATAGAGGGCCAGGAAGGCCACCACACATGCGCCGAGCATCAACCACGATCCCGGAGTGGCGCGGCAGGCCAGGACAAAGGCCGACCATCCGGCCAGGGCACTTCCGACCATGTCCACCCAGTAGAGTCGCCGGTCGGGTCGGTGCAGGTCCGAGACGAGGGCCCTGGCCAGGCTCGCGTCATCGTCAGTCAGCTCGTGGCCGTGTGCTCCGGTGCCGTCCATGGGATCGTCGTGGCGAGCCATCGTATATCACGGGGCCAGCGACGCCGCCCCGCATGTCATCGCCGGCGCGAGGACGCGCGCGTGCCCGCCGCGGGTGGGTGACGCGCCCCGGCGGCCGGCGGGCGCTTCTTCGCCGGTGGCTTCGCGATGGCGGCCTGCCACGCCAGCAGCATGGCGCTCCGCACGGCCGCGACCGTTGCCGCCGCCAGCTGCACGGTCGTGTAGCCCTGCCGGCCCCACGCGCCGCTGGCGGGATCGAACATCCCGGGGTGCTCGCGCACGACCTCCTGTTGCTCCTCGGGGCTGAGCTTCACCATGCCGGTCCGCTCGTCCTTGTCCAGCGAAGCGAAGATGCGGCCGTTGGCGCGGAAGTCGGCGTGGCCCATGTGAGCGCCTTCGACGGCGCCCTGAAGGTCGATGGCGAGGGTGCGGAACTGGTCGGCGGTCACGGCGGGTGGGTCGCGGACATTCTAGATCCGTGGCGTGGCGTGCATCTTCAGCGAGAATGGCTCCTGCGTGCCGCCGTCGCTTCGCCGCCTCGCCTGGCCCCTTGCAGTTGCCGTCCTGGCGGCCGCGATGTACGTGGTGCGGGTCCGCCACGAGATGGTGGACTTCGGCGTGTACCACACGGCCGCCATCCGTGCGGTGCAGGCCGAGCCTCTCTATCGCGCCGACGACGGCCACTACCAGTTCAAATACCTGCCCGCGTTCGCCCTGGCCATGGCGCCGTTCGCCTGGCTGGGCCCCGAAACGGCGAAGGTGGCGTGGTACGCGCTGTCCGTCGGCTTGCTCTGGCTCTTCGTCCGCTGGTCGATCGCCGCCCTGCCCGATCGCCGGCGGTCTGTGCAGGCGCTCGCGTGGCTGACCGTCGTCCTCATGGCGAAGTTCTACGCGCACGAGCTGAACCTCGGGCAGTCCAACATCCTGCTCGGGTTCGTCCTCGTGGCGGCCCTCGTGGCGGCGCAGCGTGGCCGGCACGGCCTCGCTGGCGCGCTCGTCGGTCTCGGCATCTTCGTGAAGCCCTACGCCGCGATTCTGCTGCCCTGGCTTCCGCTCGTGTCAGGCACCGCGGGGCCGGTCGCGGCGGCCGCTGTGTTCGGCGCCGGCCTGGCGCTGCCGGCCCTTGCTCACGGGTGGCAGGGCAATCTCGATCTCCTCGCGGCGTGGTATCGGACGGTGACGGAGACCACCGCGCCGAACCTGATGGTCGCCGAGAACATCTCGATCGCCGCCACGTGGGCGAAGTGGATTGGCGCAGGCCCGGAGGCGGCGCGCCTGGCGGTGGCGACACTGGTGGCGGCGCTGGCGGGGGCGGGGTGGGTGATGTGGCGCCGGAAGCACGTGCCGAGCCCGGCATACCTCGAATTCGGGTTGCTGATGCTGCTCGTGCCGCTCATCTCGCCGCAGGGCTGGGATTACGTGCTGCTGCTGGCGACGCCAGCCGTCGTCTGCCTCGTGGACCGGTTCGGGACGATGACCGTGCCCTGGCGCATCGTCACGGGCGCGGCGCTCGGCACCATGGGCTTCACGATCTTCGATCTGCTGGGGCGCGCGCTCTATTCCCGGCTGATGGCGGTCAACGTCATCTCGATCTGCGCGCTCGTGCTGATCGTGTGCCTGATCCAGTTGCGCGCGCGGGCCGCCGCGTAATTTCACGTTGGCGGCGACGAGCCCAGCGCATATCCTTCCGCGATGCTCCTGACGGTCGTCGCGATCTACATGCTGGGCACGCTGGTCGCGGGCGCGGTGCTCAGCAGCCGGATCAAGCGTGTCTCGGACTACCTGGTGGCCGGCCGGAACCTGGGCCTCGCCCTCACGACCGCGTCGCTGGCAGCCGTGCAGATTGGGGCCGGCGTCGTCCTGGGGGGCGCCGAGGTGGGTGCCGCGTCGGGCATCTGGCCCGGCATGTGGTACGGGCTTGGGTGCGGGCTGGGCCTCATCCTGGCGGGCCTCGTCGCGGCCGAGCGGCTGCGCAATCTCGGTGGCATCGTCCCCATCGACTTTTTCGCCCACCGCTACGGCGAGAGCCGGGGCGTGCGGCTATGGGCGTCCATCTCCAACATCCCCAGCCTGCTCGGCATCTTTGCCGCGCAGTTGATGGCCGCGGGCAGCGTGCTCTCGGGCTTTGGTGTCGACTTCACCTACGCGGTGCTCGGCATCGGCGCGGTCATCCTCTTCTCGAACGTGATGAGCGGCATGTGGGGCGTGGTGGCCGCGGACTTCTTCCAGGTGTCCATCATCGCCCTGGGCATCCCGCTCACGGCCTGGGCCGCCGTGAGCCAGGCCGATGCAGGCACGGCGTCGGCGGTGCTGGCCACGCCGTTCATTCCCGAGGGCATGGGCACGCGGGCCGTGTTCCTGATCACGCCGTTCCTGCTCTCGATCTCGGTGTCCTACGACGCCTTCATCCGCTACCAGTCGGCGAAGAGCGCCTCGATCGCGAAGTGGGGCTGCATCCTCTCGGGCATCCTCGTCATCGTGGTCAGCTTCTGCGCGTCGATGATCGGCGCCGCAGGCAAGGCCGCGTTCCCGTCCGTGGAGAACGGCAGCGTCCTCACGCACGTCGTGACGACCACGCTGCCGCCGTTGCTGGCCGGGGTGGTGGTGTCGGCGCTGCTGGCGGCGGCGATGTCCACGGCCAACGCGCTTCTCATCTCGATGGCGGGCTGCTTCACGCGCGACTTCTACAACAAGGTGCTCAATCCTGAGGCGGAAATCGAGCACCTGCCGAAGGCCACGCGCTACGCGCGGTTCGCAGTGGCCGTATCGCTGGTGCTGGGGGTCGTGGTCGCCCTGCGCGCGCGGGGCATCCTTGACACCATCATCATCTTCAACTACCCCTACATGGGCAGCATGCTGGTGCCGCTGCTGGGCGGCCTGCTGTGGAAGGGCGGCACCACGAAGGGCGCCTATGCGGCGATGTGGGTGGGCGGCGCGATCGGTGTCGCTGCGTTCCTGGTGGGCGTGCCGGGACCCTTCCAGGGCCTCGTGAACATCGACCTGGCCTTGCTCATCGCGTTTGCGGTGTCAGCGCTGGTGTTCGTGGCCGTCAGCCGCGCAGTGAAATAAAGAAACCACGAAGGCACGAAGGTCACGAAGACGCCACGAAGATCAAGACCTCAAGACCTCAAGACCTCAAGACCTCAAGCCCTCAAGCCCTCAAGCCCTCAAGACCCCAAGCCCCCAGGACCTCGAGACCCCAGGACCTCAAGTCCCAAGCCCCAAGCCCCAAGCCCCTCAAGTCCTCGGCCTGCACTCGGCCCGTGGCTTCCAGTTCACCCGCATCGCCGGCGGGCGGTTGAGGACGATGGCGCCGGGCTCGGGGCAGATGTCCACGCAGCTGCCTTCGTACCAGCACTCGCCGGGGTAGAGCACCAGCGGCGGCCCGCCTTTCTCGGCGTTCGGCAGGAACAGGTCCACCGGGCACACGTGGAGGCACAGGTTGCAGCCCGTGCAGGCCTCCGGGAAGATCGTGATGGGATCGACGATCGCCTGGTCGGGGATCGCGAGGACCTTCTTCATGCGCGCCCCTTCGCGATGTAGTCCTGGTTGTGCCGCTCGTAGTTCTCGGTGAGGTTCCCGTAGTAGTCGATGGGCAGCGACCCGTTCCTCACGCCGCTCTCGTCCTTCCAGACGGTGACGAACTTGTGCCACTCCGGCGGGTCCATCTCGGGGTAGTCCAGCCGCGTGAACTGCAGCTGGTGCGAGCTGGCTCTGCGCGCCAGGCACGAGTGGATGACGAGCTCCGCGTTGGTCAGCACGTTGAGCGTCTCCTGCGCGCGCAGCAGGTCGTGCGGGTTGCGCGCGACGAGGCTTCTCGAGGCCTCCTTCAGGTCCTCGAGGCCGCGCAGGCCCTCGTTCAGCAGGTCGTCGCTCTTCACGGCGCCGCAGTAGTTCTGCATCACGCGCGTGATGGCCTCGGCCAACGCCTGCCAGCTGAGGCCGCTCTGCCGCGTCAGCGGCTCGAAGAGGCGCGTGCGCTCGGCATCCACCTGCGGCTGGTGAATGGCGACGGGCCCGTGCGTGGCGGCGTAGTCGGCGGCGTGCCGGCCCGCGTAGTGCCCGGTGGCCGCGGCGTGGCCCACGCAGTCGGACGCGAAGAGCACGTCGCCCGCGGCGAAGAGGCCCTCGAGGTTCGTCATCAGGCGCCAGTCGTTGACCATGCCGCCGGGGATGCCGAAGAACTGCCGCTCCTGCGGGAGGAACTGCCCCGAGCGCCAGCCGTCCCCGTAGCTCTGGAGCGCGTCGCGGGAAGGGTCGAAGCCGGCATTGTTGTAGGCCGCGTAGACGGGCGTGCGCGTCTTGCCTTCGTTCCCGACCATCATCCCCCAGATGACGCGGCGCTCGGTCTCGGGCATGCTCGTGAGGTCGGCGTAGAAGGGGAGCTTGTAGCCCCGCTTCACCGCCTCTTCCACCGGCATCGTCTCGGGTCCCTGGAACTCGTAGAAAGGAAAGTCGGGCTCGCCGCCCCCCTTCATGTAGAACTTCTGTCCGGGCGCGGGGCGATAGCGCTCGGCCACCGTCTTCAGCTCGTTCCCGTCGCGGTCCAGCCAGGGGATCTGCCGCCCCTCGGCATCGATCATCGTGCACGCGTACCACGTGTTGTGGTTGTTGCCCGTGCTGTAGGGCGGGAAGCTGCGCAGGCCCGACCACTCGCCGCGGAGCGACTTCTCGAGCATGGTGAAGGATCCGCCCACGCGCCACGCCATGGCGTGGCCGTCACCCGTGCACTGCGGCGGGCGGAACTCGGAGATGCCGGTGGCGCCGGGCGCGAAGAGCCACAGGCGCGTAGGGCGCGACATGCAGAACACCACGGCCTTCGCGCGGCAGACGGTGAACTTCCCCGTGCGGCCGTTGATCGCGACCGCGCCGACGACGCGCGCGCCCATGCGGCCGCCTTCGGTGAGCAGGCCCGCGCCCATGGTGCGGTCCACGACCTGTGCCCGCATGATCTTGGCACCCCGGTACATCGCGCGCTTGAACGTGGTGCCCCACACGCGCAGCGTGAAGCGGTTCACGTAGTCGTACGCGAACATGAACTTCGTCTCGTCGTCGCGGAAGTCCGCGCCCTTGAACTCGTCGTCCGTGTCGCGGATCTTGGCGCCGTAGCGCTCGAGGTCCAGGAGGCGATCGTAGGATTCGCGCGCCTCGATGTAGTGCGAGATGCCGTTGTTGTAGCCGCGGTGGCCGCGGATCATCGCGTCGGCCAGCTCCTCGGGCGTGACGCGCGAGCAGGGATTGGTGGCGGCCATCTCCCAGTGGTCGCACCCCGACCCCATGGCGCCGCTGGTCATCGTGGCGGCCTTCTCCCAGAGGACGACGCGGGCGCCGCGGCTGGCCGCGCCCATGGCGGCAAAGCAGCCCGAGGCGCCGCCGCCGATGACGAGGACATCGGTGTCGATTTCCTCGGTCTTGTCCCACTCGACGGGATACGGCCACTCGACGGCTTCGTGCATGCCCCTGAGCCTAAGGGGAGGGGACCGGCCGGGTCATTGGCGAAATGATAAAATGTTCTCAGATTATATAAATCCGCAGATCACGCTGATTACGCAGATGACCTCTTCTCGGTGCCGTCCTTCCCAAACACACGGTTGCCAGGGTGAGTACCCTGAGCGAAATCCGCGAAATCTGCGTAATCTGCGGATCGCCCCCATCTGCGCGAATCCATCCCCACCCGCGTAATGGGCCGCGTAATGGGCACGCGCATCACCTATCACTTCGGTCCCTTCGCCCTGCACGCGGCCAGCCGGCTGCTGGTACGAGACGGGGCCGTCGTGCCGCTCACGTCGAAGGCGTGCGAGACGCTGCTGGCGCTGGTTCGGCGCGCCGGCACCGTGGTGGGCAAGGACGAGCTGCTGCGGCAGGTCTGGCCCAATGCCGTGGTCGAGGAGTCGAACCTGACGCAGACCATCTTCATGCTGCGCCGGGCGCTGGGCGACAACGTTCGGGAGCATCGCTTCATCGTCACGGTGCCCAAGCAGGGTTACTGCTTCGTGGCCGAGGTGCGCGAGCGGCCCGATGCGGGCCGGCCCGCGGCGGGCCCACCCCCGCTGGCCCGCACCCTGCTGGGGCGGCGGCACCCCGGGAGCGCCGAGGCCTATCAGCTCTGCCTGAAGGGGCGTCACTTCTGGGAAAAGCGTACGGCGGCCGCGGTGGAGAAGGCGATCCGCTGCTTCGAGCAGGCCATCGAGAAGGATCCACGATCGGCGAAGGCCTATGCCGGCCTGGCCGACTGCTACGCCATTCTCAGCCAGTGCAGCCGGCTGCCGCCCGCTGACACCATGCCGAGGGCACGTGCCGCTGCCCTCGAAGCACTGCGCATCGACGAGGGGACGGCCGAAGCGCACGCGTCGCTGGGCCTCGTGAAGATGCTCTACGACTGGGACTGGACCGGCGCCGAGGCCGCGTTTCACCAGGCGCTGGCCCTCGACTCGGGCTACGCCACCGCGCATCACTGGCATGGGATGCTGCTGGCGGCGCGCGGGCGGGTCAACGAGGCCATCGCGGCGCTGGAGCGCGCGCAGCAGCTCGAGCCGCTGTCGGTGGCCATCAACACCGACCTTGGCCTGGTGCTGTACCTGGCGCGCCGGTACGACGAAGCGGTCAATCAATATCGGGCGGCCATCGACCTCGACCCCACGTTCACCGACGCGCAGACGGGCATCCTGATGGCCTACGGCGAGATGGGCATGCCCCTGCAGCCGATCTCGGAGTTCATGCGCGCGCCCGAGGCGCTCAGCCGCGAGGCGGCCGCCAGGCTCGAGTTGGCATTCGCGCGCTCGGGCGTGCGCGGCTACTGGCGCGCGTTCCTGGACCTGGCCGACGCGCCATCGAGCGAGGTGCACTGCTCGCCCTACGTGCGGGCGCGCCTCTACGCGGCGGTGGGCGACGTGTCGCGCGCGCTGCAGTGGCTCGAGACCGCGCGGGACGTGCGCGACGCCGGCCTCTCGCTGCTCCGGGTGGACCCGGGGCTCGACACGCTGCGCGCCGAGCCGCGGTTCCGGGCCGTCCTCGACCAGGTGGGCCTGGCCGCTTGATCAGCCAGGTGGGTGGCGGGACCCATGGACGCCATCCCGCGGTCCCGGCGTTGGTTGACTAATTATATTAGCTAACCTACAGTGGAGGCATGAAGGCGCCGAAGCAGGTGAACGTGCACGAGGCGAAAACGCAGCTGTCGCGGTTGCTCGCCGACGTCGAGCGAGGGCGCGAGGTCATCGTGGCGCGGGACGGCGTGCCGATCGCGAAGCTGGTGCCGTTTCCGGCGCCCGGCAGGCGCCTGCGCGTCGGGAACTGGAAAGGGAAGATCCGGATTGCGCCGGACTTCGACGCTCCGATGACCGGGGCCGAGCTCAAGGAGTGGGGCTTCTGAGGCTGCTGCTCGACACGCACTGCTGGCTGTGGCTGAAGGAGGACCCGGCCCGCCTTCCGTCACCGCTGCGTCGCCGCATCGTGCGCGACCCACTGAAGCTGGTCCTTTCGGTCGCCAGCGTGATGGAGATCGGCATCAAGCAGGCGACCGGGCGCTTGAGACTGAGCGACGATCCCGGGCGGCTCGTGGCCGAGCTCATCGAAGACGGTGTCGTTCCGCTCGCCGTCACCGTCGAACACGCGCTGCGAATGGCGTCCCTGCCGCCGCTTCACCGCGACCCTTTCGATCGGCTCCTCGTTGCCCAGGCTCAGGTCGAAGGTTTGACGCTGGTGAGCGCCGACCCGGGCGTGCTGGCGTACGACGTCGCGAGCCTCGATGCCCGGAAGTAACATGACGCGTGCGGGATGCCGCATTCATGAGCGACCGACACTCGGATCTCACTCACCTGCCCGACCTGAAACGCAAGCCCGAGCACGGGCCCGTGCGCAGCCGGCGGCCCATCTACATGGACCTGCTGCCGCCGTGCAATCACGCCTGCCCGGCCGGTGAGCCGGTCCAGGGCTGGCTGGCGCATGCGCAGGGAGGCCGCTACCGCGACGCCTGGGAGCTGCTCGTCCAGGCCAACCCGTTCCCGGCCATTCACGGGCGCGTCTGCTATCACCCATGCGAGTCGTCCTGCAACCGCGAGCGGCTGGACGGCGCGGTCAGCATTCACTCGGTCGAGCGGTTCCTGGGCGATTTGGCCATCGAGCAGGGCTGGCCGCTGCCGGCCGGCGCGCCCGCCTCCGGCCACCGCGTGCTCGTGGTGGGTGCCGGGCCGAGCGGCCTGTCGGCCGCCTATCACCTCCGTCGGCTTGGCCACGACGTCGTCGTCCGAGACGCGGGGCCCGTTGCGGGCGGCATGATGCACTTCGGGATTCCGGCATATCGCCTGCCGCGCAACGTGCTGGACGCCGAGGCCGCGCGCCTCGTCGGGCTCGGCGTCGTCTTCGAGTTCAACCACCGGGTCGAGAACCTCGAGGCCGAGTGGAAGGACGGCGGCTTCGCGGCGGTGTTCCTGGCCGTGGGCGCGCATCTCTCGAAGCGATCGGGGATTCCCGCGCGCGATGCCGGGCGCATGCTCGACGCGGTGTCGTTCCTTCGCGACGTTGAAGCGGGCGCGCCGCCGAAGCTCGGGCGCCGCGTGGCGGTGTACGGGGGTGGCAACACCGCGATGGACGCCGCGCGCACGGCTCTTCGGCTGGGGCACGAACCCCTCATCATCTATCGCCGCGATCGCGAGCACATGCCGGCGCACGACTTCGAGGCCGCCGAGGCGATTGAAGAGGGCGTGAAGATCCACTGGCTCCGCGCCATCAAGGGGCTCGAGGAGGGCGCGCTCACCGTAGAGGTGATGGCCCTCGACGCCGACGGCCGCCCGCGTCCGACCGGCGAGGTCGAAACCATCGAGGCGGACGATCTCATCCTGGCGCTGGGCCAGGAAACCGACACGCGCTTCCTGCGATCCGTCGCGGGGGTGGAGTTCGGGAGCGACGGCACCGTGCTCGTGAACGACGGGATGATGACCGGCCGCCCTGGCCTCTTCGCCGGCGGCGACATGGTGCCCGCCCAGCGCAGCGTCACCTACGCCGTCGGCCACGGCGCCTCGGCCGCGCGGCACATCGACGCGTTCCTGCACGGCGGAGCGTTCACGGCGCCCGCGCTGCCGCCCATCGCGACGTTCGAGAAGCTGCACCTCTGGTTCTACACGAACGTGGAGCACCGGCCGCAGGCCCGCGCGACGATGGAGCAGCGTCGCGGGACGTTCGGGGAGGTCGTGGGCGGGTTGTCCGAGCCGGCGGCCCGTTTCGAAGCCGCGAGGTGCCTGTCGTGCGGCACCTGCTTCGAGTGCGACGGCTGCTACGCGGCGTGCCCCGAGGATGCCATCATCAAGCTCGGGCCGGGCCGGCGCTACGAGTACGACTACGCCAAATGCACCGGGTGCGCCATCTGCTACGAGCAGTGCCCCTGCCACGCCATCACCATGGTGCGCGAGCCCGAGAAGGGTTGAGAGCCCGTCGATGCCACAGCCCGCAGACCCTGCCCTTCCCCGGCCCGCCGCCGCCACCATCGACGGCAACGAAGCCTGCGCCAGCGTCGCCTATCGCCTGAACGAGGTGTGCGCGATCTACCCGATCACGCCCTCGTCTGCGATGGCGGAACTCGCGGATCAGTGGTCGGGCGAGCGGCGGCCGAACATCTGGGGCGACGTGCCCACGGTCATCGAGATGCAGAGCGAGGGCGGCGCCGCGGGCGCCGTCCACGGGTCGCTCCAGGCGGGCGCGCTGACGACCACGTTCACGGCGTCGCAGGGCCTGCTCCTGATGATCCCGAACATGTACAAGATCGCGGGCGAGCTCACCTCCGCGGTCTTCCACGTGGCCGCGCGCTCCCTCGCGTCGCACGCGCTCTCGATCTTCGGCGACCACCAGGACGTGATGGCCGTGCGCGGCACCGGGTTCGCGCAGCTGTCATCCGCCTCCGTGCAGGAGGCCCACGACATGGCAGCCATCGCGCAGATGGCCACGCTCGAGTCGCGCGTCCCGTTCGTGCACTTCTTCGACGGGTTCCGGACGTCGCACGAGATCAACCGCATCCATCTGCTCTCGGACGACGACCTTCGGGCGCTCGTGGACGACGAGCAGGTCATCGCGCATCGGAAGCGCGCGCTCGACCCCGATCATCCCTTCATCCGCGGCACGGCGCAGAACCCGGATGTCTACTTCCAGATGCGCGAGGCCGCGAACCTGTTCCACCAGCGCGTGCCCGGCGTGGTGGAGCAGGCCCTGGCGCGCTTCGAGGCGCGCACGGGACGGCGTTATGGCCTCTTCGAGTACTGCGGCGCGCCCGACGCGGAGCGGGTCGTGGTGCTGATGGGATCCGGTGCCGGCGCCGCCCGCGAGGCCGTCGACCGGCTCGTCACGGGCGGCGAGCGTGTCGGCCTGCTGCAGGTTCGGCTGTTCCGCCCGTTCTCCGCGGGCCACCTCCTGGCGGCGCTCCCCTCGTCGGTTCGTGCCATCGCGGTGCTGGACCGCACCAAGGAGCCCGGCGCCACGGGCGAGCCGCTGTACCAGGACGTGGTGGCCGCGCTCGCGGAGGGCTCGGCCGAGGGCACGTTGCCCATGCCGTCGCAGCCGCGCGTGATGGGCGGGCGCTATGGGCTCTCGTCCAAGGAGTTCACGCCGGCGATGGTGAAGGCGGTGCTCGACGAGCTGTCCTCGTCCGAGCCGCGCAACCACTTCACCGTCGGCATCACCGACGACGTGTCGAGGACGAGCCTGCCCGTGGACGCGTCGTTCGCCACCGAGTCGGCCGACGTGTTCCGGGCGGTGTTCTACGGCCTCGGCGCCGACGGCACCGTGGGCGCCAACAAGAACACCATCAAGATCATCGGCGAGGACCCGAACGTCCACGTCCAGGCGTACTTCGTCTACGACTCGAAGAAGTCGGGTTCGCAGACGGTCTCGCACCTGCGGTTCGGGCCCGAGCCCATCCGCTCCACCTACCTGGTGCGCTCGGCGCAGTTCGTCGGCTGTCACCAGTTCGGGTTCATCGAGAAGATCGACGTGCTGGGCGTGGCGGCCCGCGGGGCGACGCTGCTGCTGAACAGCCCCTATGGTCCACGCGAGGTGTGGGACCGCCTGCCGCGCACGGTGCAGGATCAGATTGTCGCGAAAGCCATCCGGCTGTGGGTGATCGACGCCGACCAGGTCGCGCGCGAGGCGGGCCTGGGCTCGCGCACGAACAGCGTGCTGCAGACCTGCTTCTTCGCCGTGTCCGGCGTGCTGCCCCGAGGCCAGGCCATCGAGAAGATCAAGAAGGCCATCGAGAAGACCTATCGCTCGAAGGGCGCGGAGGTGGTGAGGAAGAACTTCGACGCCGTGGACCGGACGCTGGCGGCGCTGGACGAGGTGCCGGTGCCGCGGCAGGCATCCGGCACCCGGAGCCTCCTGCCGATCGTGGCCGCCGGCGCGCCGGCCTTCGTCACCGACGTGGTCGCCGCCATGCTCGAGGGGCGCGGCGACGATCTGCCCGTGAGCGTCTTCCCCGTGGACGGCACCTTTCCCAGCGCGACGTCGCGGTGGGAGAAGCGCGGCATCTCGCCCACGGTCCCGCACTGGGAGTCGGGGCTCTGCATCCAGTGCGGCAACTGCTCGTTCGTCTGCCCGCACAGCGTGATCCGGACCAAGGTCTATGCGTCGGCGAAGCTGGAAGGCGCCCCGGAGGGGTTTGCCTCGGCACCGATCGACCTGCGTGGCTTCCCGGACACGCGCTATACGCTGCAGATCTACGAGGAGGACTGCACGGGGTGCGGCCTCTGCGTGGAGGCGTGCCCGGTGAAGCACCCCGCGATGAGCGGCCGGCGCGCCATCAACATGGGGACGCGCGATCGGGACGTGGAGCCCTCGCGCGCGCGGATTGCCTTCTTCGAGCAGCTGCCCGTGACCGAGCGCGGCCACGTGGACTTCTCCACGGTGCGCGGCACGCAGCTCCTGGAGCCGCTCTTCGAGTTCCCCGGCGCGTGCGCGGGCTGCGGCGAGACGCCGTACCTGAAGCTGGTCTCGCAGCTCTTCGGGGATCGGATGGTGGTGGCCAACGCCACGGGCTGCTCGTCCATCTACGGCGGGAACCTGCCCACCACGCCGTGGTCGATCAACACGGAAGGGCGCGGCCCGGCCTGGGCCAACTCGCTCTTCGAGGACAACGCGGAGTTCGGCCTGGGGATGCGCCTGTCGGCGGATCACCAGCTGGCCGCGGCGCGTCGGCTGCTCGAGGCGCTGCGCGGGTCGGTGGGCGACGAGCTGACCGATGCGATTCTGTCGGCGCCGCAACGCACGGAGTACGACATCCGCCAGCAGCGTGCGCGCGTGGCCGCGCTGGCCGAACGGCTCGCCGGCATCGACACACCGCTCGCGCGACAGCTCGCGGCCATGGCGGGGCAGCTCGTGCGCCGGAGCGTCTGGATTGTCGGCGGCGACGGCTGGGCGTACGACATCGGGTCCGGCGGCCTGGATCACGTGCTCGCGAGCGGCCGGGACGTGAACGTCCTCGTGCTCGACACCGAGGTCTATTCGAACACCGGCGGTCAGGCATCGAAATCCACGCCTCTCGGCGCGGTCGCGAAGTTCGCCAGCGCCGGCAAGCGCACCGAGAAGAAGGACCTGGCCCTGCAGGCCATCGCCTACGGCCACGTCTACGTCGCGCGGATCGCCATGGGGGCCAACCCGCAGCAGACCCTGGACGCGCTCCGAGAGGCCGAGGCCTACGACGGCCCGTCGCTGGTGCTGGCCTACTCGCACTGCATCGCGCACGGCATCGACATGCGGCAGGGGCTGGACCAGCAGCAGCGTGCCGTGCACAGCGGCTACTGGCCGCTCGTGCGCTACAACCCGGAGCTCCGCGCCGCGGGCGAGCGCCCGTTCACCCTCGACTCGGTCCGCCCGACCCTCCCGTTCCGCGCGTACGCGGAGCGGGAGCTCCGCTACCGCATGCTCCTGCTGAGCGATCCGCCGCGCGGCGAGGCGCTGCTCAAGGCGGCGCAGGAGGCGGTCGATCGGAAGTGGAAGCAGTACGAAGATCTGGCGCAGCTGAGGTAGGCGCATGGCGAACCTGACGACCACGTACCTGGGCTTGTCGCTGTCGCATCCCGTGATGGCTTCGGCCGGGCCGCTCTCGCACGACCTCGACGGCATCCGCCGCCTCGAGGACGGCGGCGCCGCGGCCATCACGCTGTTCTCGCTCTTCGAGGAGCAGATTCGCTGGGAGAACGAGGCGCTGTCCATCCTCACCGGCATGGGCGCCGACAGCACCGGGGAAGCGAGCTCCTACTTCCCTCCCATCGGCGACTTCGCGGCCGGGCCCGATGCGTACCTCTCCCTGCTGCGCCGCGCGCGCGAGGTGGCAGGCGTCCCGATCATTGCCAGCCTGAACGGCGTGACGGCGACCGGCTGGGTGAAGTACGCGCGACTGATGCACGAAGCCGGCGCGAGCGCGATCGAGTTGAACATCTTCTACATCCCGGCCGACCCCGGTGCCACGGCGCGCGGCGTGGAAGACCGCTACGTGGACATCGTCTCGTCGGTGTGCCGCGCGGTGCCGATCCCCGTGGCCGTGAAGGTGGGACCGTTCTTCAGCGCGATGGGAGAGATGGCCCGGCGGCTCGTGGAGGCCGGCGCGAGCGGGCTGGTGCTGTTCAACCGGTTCTACCAGCCGGACTTCGATCTCGACACGCTCGAAGTGGCGCCGACGCTGGAGCTGAGCTCGCCGGGCGAGATCCGCCTGCCGCTGCTGTGGCTGTCCATCCTGCACGGGCGCGTGGGCGCGTCACTGGCCGCGACCACGGGCGTGCACACGCATGCCGAGGTCGCGAAGTACCTGCTGGCCGGCGCGGACGCGGTGATGACCACCTCCGCCCTCCTCAAGCACGGCCCCGGCCACGTGGGCGCGCTGGTGCACGGCCTCAATGCGTGGATGGACCGGAAGGGCTTCGAATCGGTTGCACGGATCAAGGGATCGATGAGCCAGCGCCACGTCACCGACCCATCTGCCTTCGAGCGCGCCAACTACATGAAGGTGTTGCAGAGTTGGGGGAAGTAAACGGGGATCAGGGATCAGGAATCAGGGATCAGGGATCAGGGATCGGGGATCAGGGAAACCCTGATCGCTGACCCCTGACCCCTGACCCCTGACCCCTGATCCCTGACCCCTGATTACGGCGTCACCGCAAACCGCGTCGGTACCGACTGCGCCACCACCGTCTCGCCCTTGAGCGCCGTCACCTGCCACACGTAGCCCTCGGGCTCCATGGCCACGGTGTTCGGCAGGTCTGCCTCGGTTTCGTGCAGTACGGGGCTCTCCCAGATCAGCCGGCCGTCGGTGGTCGCGTTGAGGCGCATGCGATAGCCGTCCGCGCCTTCGACGGGCGACCAGCGGAACACGCTGATGTGCCCCGACGAGAAGCCCTCGGAGGGCTCGATGACGGCGACGACGCCAGGCGCAGCTGGAGCGCTCGCGGCGGGTGCGGCGGGTGCCGCGGCCGGCGTGGCGGCCGGCGCGGGAGACTCAGGCGTTCCGCCGCACGCAAGGGTGAACAACAAGGTCGACGCCGTGCAAACGGCGAGGGCTGACGGGAAGAGGGCGCGCAAGGTCATCCAAAAATTGTAGCGCAGGCGTCACCGCCAGCCTTCCGGGGCCTCATGTCGAGCTTGCGTTGCGCGTGGCCAGGTTGCGCGAGAGCAGGTCTTCCCACAGTGACCCCAGACCGTCGAGATGCGCCCGCGCAATCTCCCGCGCGCGCGGCGCCAGCTCCGCGGCGCGCGCCGGGGATTCCACGCGCAGCCGGATGTCCGTGGCCTGCGGCTCCTCGATGGGCGATCCGATGCGGCTCACCAGCTGCACGTACGCCTCGCGCACCTCGTCCAGCTCCGCGACCAGCGCCTCGGCCATGCGCGTGGCCACGACGTTGTAGAGCTTGCCGACGTGCGTAATCGGATTCTTGCCTGCCACCGATTCCAGTGACATCGGCCGTGCCGGCGTAATCAGCCCGTTCGCGCGATTCCCCCGTCCCGTCTGCCCATCGTCGCCAGCCTCGGCCGACGTCCCGGTCACGGTCAGGTAGACGCTGCCACTCTTCGGGTCGTCCGCGGTGTTCACGTCGAGGGCGGCTTCCGCGCCGAGCGCGGCCCTGGCCGCCGCGCCCGCGGTGGCGGCCGCGCTCCCGCGTGCCCGCAGATACGCGGCGAGGTCGTCGAGGTGGCGATCCACGAACGAGCAGGCCACGGTCAGCGTGGGCTCTCCACCGACGCGTACGCCCATCACTTTCACGTCCTCGCCGCGCTCCGGTGCCCCCGTCGCCTGCAGGGCCCGCTCGGTGGCGAGCACCGCGCGCTCGAGCGGCGTGAGCGGCGCGAAGCCGACGCCGAGCGAGGTGTCGTTGGCGAGCTTCGACGCACCCTGGCGCTGGCGCTCGAAGAGCTCCACGAGATCGTGCGACCCGGGACGGACCAGGCAGTGCACGCGGACATCGCGCGCGACGTCGAGTGCGTGCAGGTGTCCGGCGAGCCAGCCCCGCGCGCTTTCGATGACGAGCGCCTCGACGGGCACGTCCACGCCGCGATACGCCCGTGTGGCGCGGCCGGCGACGTAGATGTCGATGGGCTCGTCCACGACGCCTCCGCCGAAGCGGGGACGCGCGGCTCCGCCGCGCAGGAGCACCTTGTCCACGTTGTGGTGCAGGACGAATCCGAAGCGCTCCAGGTAGAAGCGCGAGAGCGCGAGGCTGGCTTCCTCGGCGATGGCGTCGCAGACGGTATCGGGGTGGCCGAGGCCCTTGCGCTCGACGATCTCCACCGGCAGCGACGCCGCCGGCGTGCCGTCCAGCAGGCCGACCAGGATCCTCATGCGGCGTACATTACAGCTTCCGCTTCGCGACGGGGGCCCACCCGGGCAGCCGAAGCGTGACAGTTCTGAAATCGCAGCAACCGAACCGGCAGGTGGCGGCGCAGCGGCAGGGTGCGACCGCGGCATTCCGGGCGCAACCTGGCCGGATCCGGCGGTGGCCCGCAATTTGCCGTTGCGTATGGCCCTATGTCCGAGCGTGCCAGCATTGCCCTTGCGTGTCCCCAGGCCCGCGAGCGGGCGTCCGTCGTCCAGTGGCTCTCGCAGTCCGGCTACCACGCGGTGGAGGTGTCCGACCTGTCACGCCTCGACGAGAGCCTGCAGGCGAATCCCATCGAGGCGCTCATCGCGGACCTGTCGCTCGTTCCTCGAGAAGACGACGTGTCGGGCCTGGTTCGTCGGCTCGGCAGCAATCGTCCCTTGATGGTGATGGGCGACGCCAGCCGGCTGCCGGCCGCGCTTCTGGGTGACGTGAGCGTCATCCCACGGCCTCTCACCCGCGACGGGCTCCTGCTCTCGGTGGGCCTGGCGCTGGCCGAGGGCCGGCCCGCACGCAAGTACCCACGCCGCTACGTCGAGCCCATCACGGCCGTGGCAAACGGCGTGGGGGTGACCATCCGCGAAGCGAGCGTCGGCGGCGTGGGCATCGAGTTGAGAGGGCCGCGGCCGAACGTCCTGCCGCCGTTCTTCCAGCTCCGGATCCCCGAGTTCGGGGTGCACGTCCTGGTCAAGCGGGCGTGGATGGCGCCGGTCGCGGTCGACGCCACGCGGTGCGGCGGGACCGTCGAGGGCGACATGCCGGGCGCGACGCGCACCTGGGCGGAGTTCGCCCGCGAGGCGCCGGATCCGGTGTCGTTCGTCACGCGGCGGCGGGTCCTGCAGTGACGCGCCACGACTGACGAAAGCAGCCGTTCCCGGGCTCCTCCGACCAAAGTCTCCGCCTGCGACGTCATCGTCCTGCGTCGCACGCGAAAGCAGGCCGGTTGCCGTTGGAACGGGTCGTGCTGTCACCATCCCTGCGTGTTGCAGGAGGTCCGGGGATGACAGCAGCCCTGATTGCCGGGCGACCGGGAGAGGCCCAGGCGCGCCTGGTATTCCGTTCGGTCGAGATGGCGGCGCGCACCGCGCTCCGATTCGTCGAGGGTGGCCTGCGGATCCCTGTCATCGTCGATGACCGCGATGCCGTGATCTGGGACTATCCGGGCGGGGATCCACGCGTTGAACCAGGACGCGGGGCGCTCGAACGCCTGCACCTGCTCGCCGGACAACCCTGATCGCGGAGGATCCACCGATCCATCGGCGGGATCCCTACCGCCGTAACGGTCTCCTCCGGCTGGTCTTCGTCGCCCGGCTCCTGCGGGCCAGGACGGGTGCCCAGTGCTCCGCCGGGTAGGCGAACGAGCGCGGGTTGGCCGGATCGCGGCTGCCGGCCACGATGAAGCCGCAGACGGCCAGCGTCTCGTCCACGACCGGCGCGCCCGACGCACCAGCCGCTACGACGCACTCGAGCGAGGCGAGGTTCTTCACCTTGCCGTCGAGCGGCGGCACGCTCATCGGTGCGAGGCGCGCCCCGGTGACGGTGCCCGTGCTGATACCCGTCTTCTCACCCGCCGCCACGAGCACCTGCACCACGCTGCCTCTCCTCATCGGGGTGGATGCCAGGCGGAGGCCCGGCGCCTGCAGCGCCTCCGGCGCCGCCAGGATGATCGGCCCGAACGGATGCTCGTTGGCCCGGCGAACGACCGTCGTCCTGAACGTGTGGCCGGTGGTGGTGATGAGCTCCGCCGTTCCGTTCCTGATGTGCGGCTCGCTCGCGTAGCGGTCGCAGACGATCACGCGCGGCTCTGCGAGCAGGAACGCGGTGGAGGTGGCCGTGCCGCCGTATCCCGAGACGGCCATCGTCGATGACATCAGGTCGTCCATGGTCTGCGCGCCCGGGGTGGCGGGCCTCGGTGGCCGCGTCCCTGGCCGTGCGGCGCGAGCGGCCTCCGAGGGCACGCTGACCTGGAGCGCCGTCGCGAGCGTGGGGAAGAACGTCTCGAACGCGCATTCCGGGGTGACGACGGCACGGATGGACTTGTGATCCTTCAGGTGCTCGGGAATGCCCGTTGGGTGCGTGAACCAGATCGATCCGCCCGCTGACTCGACGAGCTCGCGCACCCGCTGGTCGCGCAGGCTGTAGCCCGCGATGATGAAGTCGCGGCCGGCGACGGCGGCTTTCAGGTGTGGCGATACCTCGGTGAGGAACGTGTCCATTTCGGGCACGGTCCAGGCCATGAACCGCTGGAACAGGTCGCCGTGGAGCTTCACGATCTTCACGCGAGGGCTCTGGCCGCCGAGCAGCAGTGACAGGCGGTCCGGGCGGATCACGCCGTTCACGATGAGCAGGTAGTCCCTCCGCCACAGCCGCGCCGCCGACAGCGCATCGTCGAGCAGCGGATCCATGTTCGTCGTCAGGACCAGGTCGAAGTAGTTCTGGGCGCAGAGCGAGGCGAGCGCCTGGTAGCCGGGGCTGATCGCGGACGGTTGGCGGGTCTGGAGGAACTCGGCGAGGTAGCGGTAGCGCTCGGCTGCCGTCGTGGTCTCGATGTACTTTGCGAACTCCTCGAAGTTCGCGCAGTTGAAGAAGGCGAACAGCTCGGGCATCGCGCCGATGCCGGCATCGACGGAGGCGCCCGCGCCGAGGAGCAGCACGGGAGGCTTGTCGCCCACCGTGCGGCGCATCCGGAGGTCGGTGACGAGCTCGGCGAACGTCCGCTGAATCATGGGCCGATCCGCGCCAACCATAGCGCCGTCCCCGGACCGATGCAAACGGGCCCGGCCGCATGGCGGCCGCCTCGGGTATCCTCCTCTCCCATGGGGATCCTGCGGGATGCGTGGCGTGCCCTCGGTGCCACGCCTGGCGTGGCGGCGCTGGCTGTCCTGTCGCTCGCGCTCGGCATCGGCGCCAACACGGCCATCTTCTCGGTGACGAGCGCGCTGCTGCTCGAGCCATTGCCGTACAGGGATGCCGATCGGCTGGTCATTCTCTGGAACCGCTCGCCCGGGCTTGGCATCGCCGAGGACTGGTTCTCCACCGCGCAGTACTTCGACATCCGGACGTCTCACCAGGGCCTCGAGGACGTCGCGATTGCCGTTGGCGGCAACGACAACCTGACCGGGGACGGCGGGGAGCCCGAGCGCATCGGCACGATTCGCATGTCGTCGAACCTGTTGCCGCTGCTTGGCGTGGAGGCGGCGCGCGGCCGCCTCTTCGGCCCATCCGACGACGTGCCTGGCGCCGCGGGGGCGGCGCTCATCAGCGACGGCACCTGGCGTCGGCGCTACGGCGCCGATCCCGCGGTGGTGGGCCGGCGCCTCGTGATCAACGGCCAGCCGTACGAGATTGCCGGCGTGCTCCCCGCGGGCTTCACGCTGCCTCGCGAGGTGCTGCCGACGCTCTACGGCGCCGAGGATGCGGAGATCGTGCTGCCGCTGCCGCTTGGGCCCGATGCGCCGAGCGTCCGCACGCGGGAGGACTACAACATCGTCGCGCGGCTGAGGCCGGGGGTGAGCGTCGCGGAGGCGCAGGCCGAGATGGATGCGCTGACCGCGCGACTGCGCCGCGACTACCCGGCGATGTACCCGCCCAACGGAGGCCTGACGTTCAGCGTCGTCCCCCTGCAGGAGCAGGTGGTGGGCGACGCGCGGCGCCCGGTGCTGCTGCTGATGGCGTCGGTGGCCCTGGTCCTCCTCATCGCGTGCGCGAATGTCGCCTCCCTGCTGCTGTCGCGGGCGCTCGCGCGGCAGCGGGAGATGGCCGTGCGCATCTCGCTCGGGGCGAGCCGGCGCCAGGTGCTCGCGCACGTGCTGGCCGAGAGCCTGATGCTGTCCGCAGGCGGGGCGCTGCTGGGTCTGCTGCTGGCGTCTCTCGGACTGCAGTGGCTGCGGCTGTTGGGCACGGCCAGCGTGCCGCGCCTGCGCGAGGTGGCCATCGACCCGGGCGTGCTGCTGTTCACGACGGTCGTGGCCGTGGCGGCGGGACTGCTGTTCGGCATCGTGCCCGCGCTGCGCGCCAGCCGCATCGACCCGCACGTGCACCTGATGGCATCGGGGCGCGGCGCCTCGGGGGCGGGCGCTCTGTGGGCGAGGGGACGGAACCTCCGCACCGTGCTCGTGACCCTGGAGGTGGCGCTCGCCGTGATGCTGCTCATCGGCGCGGGCCTGCTCGTCCGCAGCTTCGCGCGGGTGCTGGCCGTGCCGCCCGGCTTCAACCCGTCGGGCACGCTCACGATGGAGATCACGATGAGCGGGCGCCGGTACTCGGACACCGGGACCGTGCTCGAGACCTATCGCCGCATCTGGGAGCGGTTGTCGCTGTTGCCGGGCGTATCGGCGGCGGGCGGCGTCTCGGCGCTTCCGCTCAGCCAGATGTTCGCGTGGGGGCCCATCCAGGTGGAGGGCCGCGCGCCGCGCGCCGGCGAGGAGTTCATCAACGTGGACATGCGCTTCGTCGGCGGCGACTACTTCCGGGCGATGCAGATCCCGCTCGTGGCCGGGCGCCTGTTCACGGAGTTCGACACGCGCGAGACGATGCGCGTCGCGCTCGCCGACGAGCGCATGGCGGAAGACCTGTGGCCCGGCCAGGACCCCATCGGCAAGCGCGTCCGCACCGGCGGGCGCGATTCCGAGACGCCGTGGATCACCATCGTGGGCGTTGTCGGCCGCGTGAAGCAGTACACGCTGGATGGCGATTCGCGCATCGCCATGTACTTCCCGCAGACGCAGGTGCCCGTGCGGGCGATGAACCTGGTCCTCCGAAGCGGGACGCCGCCGGGCGCCCTCACGGCGGCGGTGAAGAGCGCGCTGGCGGAGATCGATCCCGACCTGCCGATCTACCGCGTGCGCACGATGGAGGAGCGGGTCGCCGAGTCGGTGGCGAGGCGCCGCTTCGCGATGCTGCTGCTCGCGCTGTTCGCCGTGGTGGCGGTGGGGCTGGCGGCCATCGGCGTCTACGGCGTGCTGGCGTACCTGGTGAGCCAGGGCACGCGCGACCTCGGCATCCGGATGGCTCTTGGCGCCACGCGCGGTGCCGTCCTGCGGCTCGTGGTGGGCGGCGGCATGGCGGTAGCCTTGACCGGCGTGGCCATCGGGCTGGCGGGCGCGGCGGCGCTGGCGGGCCTCGTGGAGTCGCTGCTCTTCGGCGTGGCGCCGCTCGATCCGGCCACCTTCGGCGCCGTGGCGTCGCTCGTCGTGATCGTGGCGGTGGTGTCCAGCTACGTGCCCGCGCGGCGCGCGGCCCGGATCGATCCAGCGATCTGTCTGCGGGCCGAGTAGCTACCCGGTTCCCGCGCGCACCGCTTCGAGCTCCGTGCGCAGCGCCTCCTCGCGGCCCTCGTAGCGCGGCGAGAAGTGGAACGGCGTCACGAACTCCACGCCGCATTCCCGCGCGATGCGCCCCGCCTGCCCGGCGGTGAGGTGCAGCCGCGCCGCCGCGAGGTCCGCGTCCTCGTCCAGGAACGCGCACTCGATGAAGAGGCGCATGGCGCCCCGGGCCAGATCCACGATGCGCTGCCGATTCGATTCGTGGAAGGCGGCGTCGGTGACGTACGCAATGACCTCGCCGGGCACGAGGCGCAGGATGTCGTCCCTGAGGGCGCCGAGTGTGAAGTGGCGCTCGTGCTCGCCTTCCCTGTCCCGCCACCATGCGCGCACGGGGGTGTCGTCCGGCGCCCCGCGGATGGCCAGGTCCTTCAGCTCCTTGAGCCACGGGCCGACGGGCAGCCCCAGCTCGTCGAGGCGGTTCTTCCACACGTTGACGTGGGCCTTCTCCTCGACCGCGAAGGCCAGGCACGGGATGCCGTGATCGAGCACCGCCGCGCGCACGCGGAAGGCGGGCTCATCCACGATGACGCCCTCCGCGAACTGCCGCCGCTCGAGCGGTTCGGGCCGGAAGCGGGTGCGGCACCGCAGGCGCAGGCCGCGAGCCATCCAGGCCTCGTCCATCTCCCAGGCCTCGATGACGAAGTCGCCGGGATAGCGCTCCACGAGGTTCCAGGTGTACGCGGCCAGCTTGTGCTCCACCTGCGCGATGAACCCCGGTGGGCCGAACATCCGCAGCCCCGTATCGCGGCCCAGGCAGATGCGGAGCAGGCGATCGAAGCCGCAGAAGTGATCCATGTGCGTGTGCGAGACGAAGACGTCCGTCACGCGGAGGATCTTCCTTGGAGGCAGGTGGGCCAGGTCGCCGATGTCGATCAGCAGGGCACGCGGCTCGAAGCGGAAGTCCACGTACAGGGCCGGATCGCCGAACGGGCCGTTGACCAGCTCGGGGCTGAAGATCGAGCGCATGGCGGAAGGGCATTATCGCAGGGGAGTGGAAGGCGGCGCTTCGCGCCGTGGGCCTACCATAGGCCATGACCATCACCGTCGAGTGCTACGCCGGGTATCGGGGTGAACAGGAACCCCGCGCCTTCGTGCTTGGTGAGAGGCGATTGGAGGTGATGGCCGTCGCGGACCGGTGGGCCGGGCCGGACTACCGGTACTTCAGGGTGACGGCGAGCGACGGCCACACCTACGTCCTCCGGCACGACGAGCGGCGGGATGAGTGGACGCTCGGCGCCTTCCGGAAGGGGGAGGCCCACTGAGCGGCGGCGGAGAGGACGGGCCGCCAGGTGTCAGATGGGGCCGGCGATGCCCGTGTCGGCCGGCAGCCACTGCTCGCGGCTGGCGACGAGGTCCGACAGCTCGCGGAACATGTCGGCGTTCACTTCCTGGGCGTAGGGCAGGACGCAGGCGCGCGTCTCGTCCAGGTATCGGCGGACGAACGCCGTGTCGTGGACGAATCCGAGCGCGAAGAGGTTGCTGATGCGATCGGCCAGCTTCAGCTGCTTCGCGCGACCGCTGCCGTGGCGCATGATCCGCAGCAGGTACTCGGACTTCGGCTCCCGGGCGCCGTCCACGGTCCGGATGGTCACCTCCATGACCAGCGCGTAGACAGCGGGCCCATCCTGGTCGATGCGCTCGATCTCCTCGCGCGTCACCCCCGGCAGTGTCGGGGCGTCCTCGAACAGGTCGTGGATGACCGCCGCCTTCAGCAGCACCGGGTCGGTGATCTTGTAGTCGAGCAGGATGGCCATGGTGCTCAGCTGGTGGCGGAACATGTTGCTGCCGCCGCGGCGCTTCACGCCGATGAGGGCCATGGCCTTGACGATGTAGGGGGCGAGCGTCAGGTTCCTCAGGGACTGTTCGATGTCGGGCATATGGGGACGCGGGGAAGGGCCACATTCTAAACGGTCGGGCTCGCGCACGGATGGCTGCGCGCCCATCCCGCCTTGCCGTATGCTTCTGCGGATATGAGCATGCACACGATTTCCCGCGCCCTGGCGCTGCTGGCCCTCGCTCCGCTCACGCTCTCCGCGCAGGCGCCTGCCGTGGGCGGGCAGATGCGGCCGCCCGCCATGACCCTCACCACCTCCGCATTCCCCGACGGTGGCGACATCCCGGTGAAGTACACGCAGGCCGGCGAGCAGGTGTCGCCCGCGCTGACGTGGACCAACGTTCCCCCTGGCACGCAGAGCTTCGTGCTGCACATGCGCGACCCGGACGTCGCGCGCAACCGCGGCACCGAGGACCAGGTCCACTGGCTCGTGTGGAACATCCCCGGCACGGCGACGGGCCTGCCCGAGAACGTGCCGAAGGGTGCGGAGCTGCCGGACGGCAGCCGCCAGATCAGCGCCAGCGGGCCGGTCTATCGGGGCCCCGGCGCGCCGGCCGGCGGGCCGAAGCATCACTACACCTTCGAGGTCTACGCGCTGGACACGAAGCTGGACGTCCAGCCCGGCGCGGACGCGTGGGTGACGCGCACGGCCGTCTGGAAGGCCATGGAAGGGCACGTACTGGGGAAGGCTGTCTACGTCGGGCTGTTCAGGCGCCCGCAGTAGGGCCGGCCGAGTCCAAAGCCGCGATCCACGGAGGGGTACGCCAATGAAGAGACAGATATCGGTCGGCCGAGCCGGCCTCGTGGCGGCGGCCGTGATCGTGGCCGCGGGACTGTCAACGCGCACTGGCCTCGCGCAGCAACCTGCCCTGCAGACACCCGAACAGTTCTTCGGCTTCCAGATGGGCGCGGATCGGAAGCTGGCCAACTGGGACCGGCTGCACGAGTACTACCAGCTGCTCGCGAAGAGCTCCAACCGGGTGAAGCTCGTCGAGTTGGGGAAGTCCAGCGAGGGCCGTCCCTACCTGGCGCTCTTCATCTCGTCTCCGGCCAACCTGGCGAAGCTGGAGCAGTACCGTGAGATGAACGCGAAGCTCGCGGATCCGCGAGGTGTGCCGCAGGCCGAGATCGACCGGATCGTCGCCGAGGGCAAAGCGGTCGTGATCCAGAGCTTCGCGCTTCACTCGACGGAGGTCGCCGCCTCGCAGACGGCGGCCGAGTTCGTCTACGAGTCGCTCACGCGGACCGACCCGGAGGCGACGCGCATCCTCGACAACGTCATCAGCATCGTCCTGCCCTCGATCAATCCCGACGGGACGCAAATGGTGGCCGACTGGTACATGAAGTACGTCGGCACCGAGTACGAGGCTGCCGGACTGCCCTGGCTCTATCAGAAGTACGCCGGCCACGACAACAACCGTGACGGGTTCGCGCTGAACCTGCCCGAGTCGAAACTGATCGGCACGTTGATGTACCGCGACTGGGTTCCGCAGGCGTACATGGATCACCACCAGATGGGTGGCGGCAACGCACGGCTCTACATCCCGCCCTATGCCGAGCCCATCCGGCCCGATGGCGACCCGCTGGTCTGGCGCGAGATGTCCTGGTGGGGTGGCCACATGGGCAGCCGCCTCGAGGCGGCCAACCGCACCGGTGTCATCGGCGCCGCGATCTACTCGGGGTGGGGCCACATGGGCTTCCACTGGATCACGCCGTTCCACAACATCGCGGGCATGCTGAACGAGTCGGCCAGCGCGCGGCTGGCAACGCCCGTGTTCGTCCACCCGGACCAGCTGAAGGGCGGCACCCGCGGACTCCCCGAGTACGAGCCCCAGACGACGATGCCGAGCGTGTGGCCGGGCGGATGGTGGCGCGTGCGCGACATCGTGGTGAACCAGAAGATCGTCGCGTGGTCCATGGTCGACCTGCCGGCCCGGAACCGCGAGACCATCCTGCGGAACATGTACCTGAAGGCGATGCGCCAGACCGAGCGCGGCGGCCAGGGAGCCGTGAAGGCGTACGCCATCCCAGCGGAGCAGCACGATCCGCTCACGGCGAGGAAGCTCGTGAACCTGTTCCTCGAGTCGGGCGTGGAGGTGCACCAGGCGAAGGCAGAATTCGTGGCCGAGGGCAAGTACTTCGGCCCGGGCTCCTACGTCGTCTCGATGGCGCAGCCCAAGATGGGCCTGGTGCGGTGGATGCTCGGGCGGACGTTCTATCCGGACAACACGTACACGCGCGATCGCGAGGGCAATCCCATCCGCCCGTACGACATGTCCACCGATACGTTCGGGGAGTTCATGGGCGTTCGGACCGAGCCGCTGGGCGTGCCGGTCGTGGCGAACCTGGTGAAGGTAGCCGCACCCATCGCGCCGAAGGGGACGGTCGCCGCAGGGGCCACGAACGGCTACGTGCTCGACGGGCGGTTGAACGACAGCTTCCGCGCGGCATTCCTGCTGCTCGACAAGGGCGCGCCCGTGCGACGTGCGTCTGAGGCATCACCCGACGGCAGCGTGCGTTCCGGCGACTTCCTGGTCGAGCCGGGAGACCACGCAGCCATCGCCGCGCGGACCGGCGTGGACTTCGTGGCGCTGAAGTCGCCTGTGACCTCCGGGGCCTACGAGTTGAAGAAGCCGCGGATTGCCATGCTGCAGCGCTACGGCGGCGGCAACATGGACGAGGGCTGGACGCGGCTGATGTTCGAGCAGTTCGACGTGCCCTACACCTCGATCATGGATGCCGAGATCAAGAAGGGCGGCCTCGAGGCCGCCTACGACGTCATCGTGCTGCCTGCGGATTCGGTGACCGCCATGACGGGCGAGCGGCCATCGGGGAACGCTGGCCGTCCCACGGAGGGCCAGGGTCCCGGAGGCCCTCCGCCGAACACACCTCCCGAGTACCGCAGTGGCTTCGGCGCGGAAGGCGTGAAGGCGCTGGAGGCGTTCGTCCAGAAGGGCGGGACGCTCCTCGCCTTCGCGCAGGCGGGCGACCTGCCGATTCAGCGCTTCGGTCTCCCGGTCCGCAACATCGTCCAGGGGTTGCCGGGCAAGGAGTTCTGGTCGCCGGGCTCGACGCTCCGCGTCCGCTTCAACAACCGGGCGCCGCTGGCGTACGGGATGCCTGCCGAGGGCCTCGCCCTCTTCATGGCCGGCGGCCAGGTCTACGAGGTGACGAGCACCGAGCGCAGCCAGGACGTCGAGATCCTGTCCACCTACGTCGAGCGCGACATCCTGCAGAGCGGCTGGTTGCTCGGCGAGCAGGTGATCGCGAAGAAGGCCGCGGCCGTGTCGGTGAAGCATGGCCAGGGCCGCGTCGTCCTGCTGGGGTTCCGCGCCCAGACGCACGGCACGTTCAAGATGGTGTTCAACGCGCTGCTGAACGGGCCCGAGGGCGCGGGGACGACAACGACGGCCGCGGGTCATTGACCAGGAGCCGTATCGGACATGCGCACGCTCGTCATCGGTGGGATGCAGTTCATGGGGCGGCGCATCGTGGAGAAGCTGCTCGAGCGTGGGCACGACGTGACGGTGCTCCACCGGCGCGCGACCCACGAGCTGGGGCCGCGCGTCGGGAACCTGCAGGCGGATCGGGCGGACCTGCCGCTGGTTGCGCGTGTGATCGGGCAGGGGCGGTTCGACGCCGTGTTCGACCTCGCCTACGACTGGCAGCACGGGACGCCGGCGAGCCAGGTGGAGGCCGCGGCGCGCAGTTGCGGCCCCCAGCTGCAGCGCTACGTCTTCATGTCGAGCGTTGCGGCGTATCCGCCGGGCGTCGATCACCGCGAAGAGGATCCGCTCGCGCCAGACGACTTCCCGAACCCGTACGTCCAGCACAAGGCGTCCGCCGAGCGGGCGCTGTTCCGCATGCACGCGGAGTCCGGCTCCCCGGTTGTCACCTTCAGGCCGCCGTTCGTGCACGGCCCGGGCCAGCCCTTCTACCGCGAGGCGTTCTTCTGGGATCGGCTGCTCGACGGCCGGCTCATAATCCTGCCGGACGGCGGCGAGTCGCCCATGCCATGGGCGTTCGTGGACGACGTGGCGGAGGCGTGCGTACGGGCCACTGAAGTGCCCGACGCGGCTGGGCAGGCGTTCAACGTCGGTCACGTGGAGAAGACGACGCAGCGCACGTTCGTGGAGGCGCTGGCACGGGTGGCGGGGGTGGAGCCGGCCTTCGTGTCGGTGCCGCGTGCCAGGATTCACGCGGCTGGCGGGCAGCTGATGGGGCCGCAGCTGTACTTCGGCGAGTACCTCGACCTGCCGCCGCTATCGTCGATCATCGAGAAGGCGCCACGCGTGCTGGGCGTGACGCCCACGCCGCTGGAGGAGGCGCTCGGGAAGAGCTACGCGTGGTACCGGACCCAGCCGCGGCGCGCCGTCGACTACGCCTTCGAGGACCGCCTGCTCGCCGGAGCGTGACGGAGCCCCCGAACCTCAGAACCTCAGAACCTCAGAACCCCAGAACCTCAGAACCCCAGAACCCCAGAACCCCAGAACCTTAGCTCCCCAATGTTCAACCTCCGCAACCGCTCGCTGCTGACGGTGCAGGACTACACGCCGCGCGAGTTCCGCTACCTGCTGGACCTCGCGCGTGACCTGAAGCGCGCGAAGTACGCGCGCACGGAGCAGAAGCACCTCCGCGACAGGGAGATCTGCCTCATCTTCGAGAAGACCTCCACGCGCACGCGGTGCGCGTTCGAGATTGCCTGCTACGACCAGGGCGCCCACGTCACCTACCTGGATCCGGTCGGCTCGCAGATCGGCCACAAGGAGTCGTTCAAGGACACCGCGCGTGTGCTCGGCCGCATGTACGACGCCATCGAGTACCGCGGGTCCAGCCAGCAGGGCCTGGAGGAACTCGCCGCACATGCTGGCGTGCCGGTGTTCAACGGGCTCACCGCCGAGTATCACCCCACTCAGATGCTCGCTGACGTGATGACGATGCGCGAGTTCAGCGACCGGCCGCTGCACGAGATCGCGTACGCCTACGTTGGGGACACGCGGAACAACATGGGCCACTCGCTGATGATCGTCGGGTGCCTCCTGGGCATGGACGTGCGCATCTGCGGGCCGAAGGCCCTGTGGCCGGAGGACGAGTTCACGACGATCGCCCGGCGCCTCCAGGCCAACTCCGGCGCGAGGCTCACCATCACCGAGGATCCCGCCGAGGCCGTCATGGGCGCGGACTTCATCCACACCGACGTCTGGGTGTCGATGGGGGAGCCGCAGGAAACGTGGAAGGAGCGCATCGACCAGCTGCTCCCGTACCAGGTGAACATGAGGCTGATGAAGGCGGCCGGCAACCCGCAGGTCAAGTTCATGCACTGCCTGCCTGCGTTCCACGACATGGGCACCGAGATCGGCCGCCAGATCGGTGAAACGTATGGCCTGACGAACGGCCTGGAGGTGACAGACGAGGTGTTCGAGTCGGAGTACAACATTGCCTTCGAGCAGGCCGAGAACCGCCTGCACACCATCAAGGCGATTCTCGTCGCCACGCTCGGGGACTGAGGCGTGGTGGTCGTAGCCGCGCTCGGCGGCAATGCGCTGCTCAGGCGTGGCGAGCCGCTGACGGTCGAGAACCAGCGCCGCAACGTGCGGGTTGCCGCTGAGGCGCTCGCCCCTGTCGCGCGCGATCACCGGCTGGTCATCGGACACGGCAACGGCCCGCAGGTGGGGCTGCTCGCGCTGCAGGCCGCCGCCTACGACAGGACGGGCGCCTATCCGCTCGACGTGCTCGGCGCCCAGACCGAGGGAATGATCGGCTACATGATCGAGCAGGAGCTCGGGAATCTCCTGCCGCCCGAACGGTCCTTCGCCACGCTGCTCACCATGGTCGAAGTGGACCCGGAGGACCCGGCCTTCGCGAATCCCACGAAGTTCATCGGGCCCGTGTACAGCGTTGCCGAGGCGGCGCGCCTGGCGGCCGAGCGTGGCTGGACCGTCAGGCAGGACGGCTCCCACTGGCGCCGCGTGGTGCCCTCGCCGACGCCCATGCGCATCTTCGAGATCCGTGCCATCCGGCGGCTGCTGGAGGACGACACCATCGTCATCGCCGCCGGGGGCGGCGGCATTCCCACGATGTACGCGCGCGACGATGGACGGACGCTCGTCGGCGTGGAGTGCGTCATCGACAAGGACCTGGCGTCCGGGTTGCTGGCGCGCGAGCTGGACGCGGACCTCTTCGTCATGCTGACCGACGTGGATGCGGCCTATGCCGACTGGGGCACGTCCTCGCAGCGGGCCATCCGGCGCGCGTCACCCAACGCGCTGGCAGCGCTGCCGTTCGCCCCAGGGTCGATGGGACCAAAGGTCGAGGCGGCGTGTCGCTTTGCGACAGCCACCGGGAGACGGGCGGCGATCGGCGCGCTCGCCGACCTGGGCCGCATCATGGCCGGCGAAGCGGGTACGACGGTGGCCGCGGACGAAGCCGGACTGACGCTTGCACCGAAGGCCCGGCCGTGACGCGCCAACCCGGGATCTCGCCCGCGAGCCGCCCTCAGGCGCGTCAACGCGGCGAGAGTGTCAAGCGATGCTGCGCCTTTGCCTCGACTGCCGCGCGCGTAAAGAGCAGCGGGAAGAACTCGTTTCGTCCCCACAACTCGTGGAGGTTGTCGTAGAAAGGACTGCCCGGCTGGCCGGAGTTGCCGGGGCCGATGGTGACCATCGACTGGTCAGGATCCCTGAAGTTGGTCACGAGCCTGTAGACCGAGCCGATGGCGTTCACCGTTCCCGCGCCGCCCTGGCGTTCGATGGGCGGCAGGTCGTACGCGCCGACCAGCGGGTGCGGGAACTCACTCTGGTTCATGCGGCCCCAGCGCCAGCCCGCCCAGTCGGCGCCCTGCGAGGCCGCCAGGCTCTCGATCGCGCGCCGGAGGCCGTCGGCCACGGCCTCGCGCGAGCCCTTTCGGGCCGCCCCGAGGTCCGCGGTGCGCCTCCACGACATGTAGAGAGCGGCGGCCGCGCTGCCGCGATCCATCACCGCGTCCCAGCCCGCCACCATGGCCCGCGCCCGCTCGACTGCCGCGTCGCTGCTCGTCCAGCCTCGGAAGAGTGGCTGATCCTCGGCGGCCTCGCTGTTGTACGAATCCCGCAGCATGCGCATCATGTCGTCCGTCGTGAACGACTTCGCGGCTTCGATCATCTGGACGATGCGCTCGTGGCGACGGTAGCGGCCGCCGGCGGGATAGTAGGCGTAAGGCGGCCTGAAATCGCGCGGGTGCGTGTTGTTGTTGGCCGTGGTGATGTAGCCGCGCTCCGGGTTGTACTCGGCCGGCAGGTCGGTGCGGCGCTCCGGTCCCCACTCGTACGTGCCCGTGCCGGGGACCGGCAGCCGCCCCGTCCATCCCTTGCGCGTCGGCGCGAACACCGCGATGCGAAACGCGATGTTGCCGTCGGCGTCGGCGCAGACCAGGTTGGTGGGTGGCATCGGCATGTAGTTGGCCGCGTCCAGACAGTCCTTCGCCGAGGTGGCCTGGTCGAGTCGCAGGCCGCCGAGATACTCGGCCGTGCCGCGCTCCTGCAGCTGCGACCGCAGCGCGTAGGCGACGCGGCGCTCGCGGTCCTCATGGAAGATGGGCCCGTGCCGGCTGAACTTCAGCTCGACCCTCTGCGAGGGAGCACCCCTCACCGCAATCTCCTCGGTGATCACGCGAAGCGGTTCCCACTTGCCGTTGAACATCACCTCGTTCGGGTTGGCCGGGTTCACGGTCTCGATGTAGACGTCGGCGAGGTCCGTCTCGGTGAACGTGCGGCCCCACGCCACGCGGCCGTTGTGCCCGCGGATGACGCCGGGCAGCCCCGCCTCGGTGGCGCCCGCCACGGTCCAGCCCGGCGCGTTCAGGTGCAGCAGGTAGCGGTGCGGCGGGTTGGTGACCTGGCGGTGCGGATCGTCCACCATGATCGCGACGCCCGTGCCCGTCCGCCGGCCGCTGATCGCCCAGTTGTTGCTCCCGGGCGAGAGCTCCGGTACGCCCCGATCGACGGACGCCGTGGCGCCGGGCCAGTCCCGGTATCGAGGCAGGATCTCGGGGCGCGGCAGTTCGCCGTACATGTCTCCGTCCAGCGCCTTGATCGCCTCGTCGGTGACCACCGAGACATCGAGGCCCTCGGGCACGGCCAGGGTGTCGCCCACGTCGGTCGGGGCGCGGCGGTTCGCCTCGGCCAGGCCCAGCGTGGCCACGCTGCGTGCGAGCGTCAGCTCGGCCCGGGCGTCGGCGATGGAGTCGTTGACGCGCGCGCGCAGCAGCAGCTGCTCTGGTGTCCACGGTTCGGGGCGCGTGCCCGTCAGCTTGAACTCCACTGGCAGGTTGTCGCCCGCAGAAGCGATGAAGGCGTTGATGCCGGCCGCGTAGGCCGTGAAGATGCGCTTCCCTTCGGGGTGATAGCTGGCCCACTCGGCTTCGTCCACCGGCCCCCGGAACATCAGCAGGCGCACCAGGCGATCGTGCGGCAGGCCGGCCGGGCCGACCAGCTCCGACACGCGTCCCTCGCCGGTGCGGCGCCAGATCTCCATCTGCCACAGCCGATCCTGGGCCACGACGAACCCCTGCGCGAAGAACAGGTCGTCCATGTCCTGGGCGTAGATGTGGGGCACGCCCCACTCGTCGCGCAGCACCTGAACGTCGGCCTCGAGCCCCGCAACGACGAGCCGCCCGTCGATCTGCGACAGCGATGCGCGCGCCAGCTCGGCGAAGGTGTGCGGCGGGGGCGGGGACGTCGCACGGGCACAGGAGGCCAGGGCGCAGCAGGCCGCGACGAGCGAGGTGATGGGCAGTCGCATGGAGTTGCGGGATGGTAGCACCGGAGTAGAATCCCGCGGATGAACCGCAGAGAGTTCCTCGCCTCCACCATCCTCGGCGCCGCCACGGCCGCACTGGCCCCGGCCGCAGGCGCCGCACGCGGGCTCGAGAGCGCGGCGCAGGCGCGCACGGGCGGCGCGGCGCGCAAGATCCTCATCGCCGGCGGCGGCTTCAACACCGCCTTCATCCGCTACATGGCGGAGCTGACGGGCAAGCCGCGGCCGAAGCTCTGCTACCTGCCCACGGCCTCCGCCGACTCGCCACAGGGCATCATCACCTGGTACCAGAACTGCGCGCCGCTCGACGTCGAGGCGTCGCACCAGGTCAGCTTCATCGCGAGCCCCCGCCAGACGCGCAGCTGGGAAGAGGTCTTCCTCTCCGTGGACGGCATCGTCTGCTCCGGAGGGAACACGCTCAACCAGCAGGCCATCTGGAAGGCGCAGGGCATCGACGTCGTGCTGCGGCAGGCGTGGGATCGGGGCATCGTGCTCGGCGGCGCCAGTGCCGGCTCGCTGTGCTGGTTCGAGGAGGGCACGACCGATTCGCGCCCGAAGGAGCTGACCACGGTGCAGGGGCTGGGCTTCCTGAAGGGCAGCCACTCGCCACACTACGACGCCGAGAAGGACCGGCGCCCGCTGTACCACAAGCTGATCGGCTCGGGGCAGATGAAACCCGGCTACGCCTGCGACAACGACGCCGGGATCTACTTCGAGGACAACGAAGTGAAGCGCGTCGTCTCCACCCGTGCCGGCGCGAAGTGCTATTACGTGAGCGTGAGCGGCGGGCGGGTGGTGGAGAAGGTGTTCGAGCCCGACATGATTTCGTAGAGGCAGCAATGAGCGACCAGCGCGAGTTCCACGATCTCGGCATGGACCGGCGCATCGACCGGCGCGACTTCCTGAACGGCGTCGCCATCGGCGCCGGCGCCCTCTCGGCTGCGTTCCACGCGCGGCCGGCGCGAGCGGAGCAGGGCGGCGGGAGCGTGCAGGGCCCGGTGTCCGACGCTTATCCGCCACGCCGGCTGGGGCTTCGTGGCCAGCACGCATCCGCGGTTGAAGCCTTCGGCGCCATCGACGCGGGCGCGTACGCGCAGTTCCCCGGCATCGACGTGGACACGCGCGAAACCTACGATCTCGTCATCGTTGGCGGCGGGCTGTCCGGCCTCGCGGCCGCCTACTTCTGGCAGAAGGCACTCGGCCCGAACCAGCGCGTGCTGCTCCTCGACAACCACGACGACTTCGGCGGCCACGCCAAGCGCAACGAGTTCGCCTACGGCGGGCGCACGTATTTGAGCTTCGGCGGGACGATGAGCATCGCGACGCCGTATCCGTACAGCTACATGTCGAAGCGGCTGGTAGAGGACCTCGGCATCGAGGTGCACAGGAACGCGGAGTTCGCCAGCCGCGAGCTCTTCGACGCCTACGGCCTTGGCCCAAGCACGTTCTTCGACAAGGAGCACTTCGGCGAGGACCGCCTTGTCGCGGGGACGGGCCGGATCCCCTGGAACGAGTTCTTTGCGAAGGCGCCGCTGTCGGACGCTGCGCGCCGGGACCTGATCCGCCTGTACGGCGAGAACCCGGACTACATGGCCGGAATGTCGATGGAGCAGAAGCTCTCGACGCTCGCGCGGATCAGCTACCAGGAGTTCCTGCTCACCCACGCGAAGATGAGCCCCGACGCGCTCCCGTTCTTCCTCGGGCAGGGCGGCCGGAACAACAAGCGCGTGGACACGACGCCGGCGCTCGAAGCGGCCCGGCGCGGGTCAGTGGGCTTCGACGGCCTGGGCCTGCCAAAGGAGGACCAGTTCCGGCAGGGAAGCTACACCTTCCACTTCCCGGATGGGAACGCGTCGATCGCGCGGCTCCTCGTGTCGCGCCTGGTGCCGAAGGCCATTCCGGGCACGCACGACATGCACACGATCGGCGCTGCGGCGGTGGCGTACGACAGGCTCGACGACTCCGGGGCCGCCGTGCGCATCCGCCTGGACAGCACCGTGACCCGCGTCGCGCACGATGGCCCGATGGAGCAGGCCGGCGCGGTGAAGATCGCCTATCTCCGCGACGGGCGAATGCACCTCGTGCGCGGGCGCAACGTCGTGCTCGCCTGCTACAACGCGATGATCCCGAAGCTGATGCCCGAGCTGCCGGCGGTGCAGAGGGAGGCCCTGGCGTACTCGGTAAAGGTCCCGATGCTCTACACCAACGTGCTGATCCGGCGCTGGACCGCGTTCAAGCAGCTGGGTGTGGCCAGCATCAGCGCGCCGGGAATGTATCACCCGAGCACGAGCCTCGACCCGGGCTCCACGGTCGGCGGCTATCGCGGCGTCACCACGCCGGAGGAACCCATCGTCGTGCACATGGTGCGCAACCCGAACAAGCCTGGGCTGCCGCGGAAGGAGCAGAACCGCATCGGCCAGCAGGAGCTGCGGTCGATGACGTTCCACGACTTCGAGCTGTCCATCCGCCGCCAGTTCGCGCGGATGCTCGCGGGTACCGGCTTCGACCCGGCCGCGGACATCGTCGGCATCGCGGTGAACCGCTGGCCGGACGGCTACGCGTACACGTACGACACGCTGGCGGACCCCGACCTCCCGCCCGAGCAGCGCCCGCATGTCATCGGCCGGCAGCGATTCGGGCGCGTGGCCATCGCCAACTCGGATGCGGGCGCGGCGGCGTTCACCAACCAGGCGTTCGACGAGGCGCATCGCGCTGTGCAGGAGATTCTCGTGAGCCGAGGCCTCGCCTGAACGCATACGACGACACCGACGCGGCGCATCCGCGCGAGCTCACCCGCCGAGAGGGGACGATTCAATGAGCGAGAGCAGTGTGCTCACGCGGCTCACGAAGGGCTGATGGTTCTCCAGACCATCCTCTCGGCCGCCATCATCGTCACGCTCCTGACGTCGGCGGTCATCGTCCTTCGCTGGGGCGGCAGGCGCGTCGAGGGGCCGATGCCGCTGTCCCTCCTTGGCTTCATGGCGCTGCTCTTCACGTCGGGCCTGGACGTGGGCCTGGTGATGCTGCCGCTGACCGAGTTCCCTGTCTATGCGCGCGAGCCGGCGTACGCTTTCGCCAACCCGCTGGCCATCGCGTTCGGCTCGTGGGGCTTCCTCGTCTGGGGCTTCTACTTCCTGACCACCTTCTACTTTCTCGTGGTCGAGCCGCACGCGAGGCTGTTCGAGACGCCTCGAGTGAAGTTCGTCAACAACCTGGTGATCATCGGGACGTGCGCCTTCACGGCGCACCTGCTGCTGCGGAACCTGCCGTTCTACGTGCCGGCCATCGGCGAACCGGCACGGTACGGGGTGGTGGCGCTGACGGTGCTGCTCGCGGTGCTCACCAGCACGCACATCCGCTACGTGCGCGTGCTGAGTATCTGGTCGATGTGGATGTTCGGCGCGCTGGTGGCCGCGATGTGGCTGGCCTCGGGCATGGGCATCGGCGGCTTCCTCGAGAGTGCGGCGGGCATCGGCAGCTACTTCGCCAACCTGCCGCGCTTCATCGTGCCGATGTCCGACTACCACGCGTTCTACCTGTTCTGGTGGTTCTCGTGGAGCATCATGATCGGCCAGTTCGTCTCGCGTTTCGTCGGCGGCATGCGCACGTGGCAGCTGGCCGCGGCCCTGCTCGTCATCCCGTCGATCCCGCTCGCGGCCTGGTTCTCGGTGCTCTATTTCTACTTCCGGCGGGACTCGCCGGTGCCGCCTGTGCTCTCCGTCGCCATGGTCGTGGTGGGCATCATCTTCGTCGTGAACTCGCTGGACTCGTTGATCCGGCTGTACTCGGACAACCTGGGGCTGACGGCCCGGCGACTGGGCAGCCCGGCCTACGTGGCCGTGCACTGGCTGCTCATGTGCGCGCTGGTGCTGGCTTTCCAGTTCACGCCGCTTCAGATCGAGTGGATCGGCCTCGTGGTGATCGGACTGTACGCGGCAGTGTATGCGCTGCTGCTGCGGCGTTGGGGCCTGGCACGGATCCCCTGAAAACGGCGCAGTCTCTACGTACGCGCCGGGCCGCCGCAGGTCACGACGCGCGCGCGCGTTCCCTTTCCTTCTGCGCCAGCACGCGCCTGAGGATCTTTCCGGACGGCGACTTCGGAATCGCCTCCACGAACTCCACGTGGCGCAACCGCTTGTAGTGCGCCACGTGCTGCTCGACGAACGCCTGGACGGCCTCGGCGCCGATCGGGTCGCGGGCCACGACGAACGCCTTCGGCACCTCGCCGCAGTCCCCGTCCTCCACGCCGATCACGGCTGCATCCGCGATGCTCGTGTGCTTCAGCAGCAAGGCTTCGAGCTCGGCCGGCGCCACCTGGAAGCCCTTGACCTTGATCAGCTCCTTCAGCCGGTCGACGATCTCGAGGTAGCCGTCCTCGTCCACCACGCCGATGTCGCCGGTGTGCAGCCAGCCGTCGGCATCCACGGTCTTCTCCGTGGCCTCCGGGTTGTTCAGGTACCCCTTCATCACCTGGGGACCACGTACCCACACTTCACCCGCTTCGCCGACGTCGAGGTCGCGGCCGGACTCGGGATCCACGATGCGACCCTCGGTGCTCGCCATCAACGGCCCGACCTTGCCGGGCCGATCCGCGCCGGCGACGGTGTAGTGCGTGGCGGGGCTCGCCTCGGTCATCCCGTAGCCCTGCCGGACACGGACCCCGAGCCGCGCCTGTACGGCCTCGGTCAGCTGCGGACCGAAGGGGGCAGCGCCGGAGAAGAGCCAGCGCACGCCCGAGAGGTCGTACTTCTCCACCACGGGATGCTTGGCCAGCGCCACCGCGATGGGCGGGACGATGTGCGCGAGGTCGATCGGCCAGTCCTGCAGGATGCGGAGGAACGCCTCGAGGTCGAACTTCTGCAGCGTCACGCACGTCGCGCCGCGCAGCAGCCCGAGGTTCATGACGACGACCATGCCGTAGATGTGAAAGAACGGGAGCACGCCCACCATCGCGCGCAGCTCCGCGGCCTCCTGACCGTCGATCTGCACCAGGTTCGCGAGGAGGTTTCGATGCGTGAGCATCACCCCCTTGGGCAGCCCGGTGGTGCCCGAGGAGTAGGGCAGCACGACGACGTCGGTTGCCGGGTCGATGGGCACCGCCGGGGGATCGGCGTCGACGTACACCGCCTCGATCGAGGCGACACCGTCCGCGCGATCGAGCGCGATGACCTCGATGGGCATGTCGGTGGCCGCGACACCTTCCCGTGCGCGTCCCAGGAGCGCCTCTGTCGTGAACAGCAGGCGCGCGCCGGCGTCCCGGAGCTGGAACGTCACCTCCTCCGCAGTGTAGGTGGGGTTGATCGTGGTGAGGACGGCGCCCAGGCGCGCGACGCCGTGAAAGACCACGGCGTATTCCGGGACGTTGGGCGCGTAGATGGCGATGACGTCGCCCTTGACGATGCCGCGATGCGACAGGCCCGCGGCCAGACGGCGAATCCCTTCCAGGAGGCCGCCGTACGTGATCGCGTGGCCCGTGATGCCGTCCACGAGCGCCGGCCGCTCGGGGAACGCCCCCGCGCCCGCGAGCACGAAATCGGTCAGCGGCACGTCGGGGATGACAACGTCTGGGAACGGGCTGCGGAACGGCATGAACCCTCCGGCGCGCGACGCGTGATGGGGCTGGAGCCCGGGAAACGACGCCGGTGGTGAGGCCTCAGCCGGCAGGTTCGCCGGGCACGGTGATGCCCATGGCGTACGCGAGCGCCCGCGCCTGGTCGGAGGGCTGGAAGCGCACGCCGAAGCCCCGGACGCGATCGCGGTACACCACGTCGGCCGGCAGGGAGAAGCGCGTGCCCTCGAACACCACGCTCACCGTGACGGACTCACCAGGCTCCGGCGCTGAGGGGCTGTCCACGAAGCAGCCGCCAGGGCTGAGCGCGGTGATCCGGCAATGGTCGTTCCCAGGCGATCCCGCCCAGGCGCCCTCGAACGGGCCTGGCTGGCGGGCATGCTGGCGTTGCCCACTGAACATGCGGCGGATGATACCGCAGCCCGATGCCGGCGCAAGCCCCGTCGTATACTCCGCGGACAATGCGCTGGCTCAATTGTCGTGCGTGTGTGCTTCTTGGCGGGCTCTCCCTGTTCCTTACGGCGGCCGGTATCGGCCTTCTCGCCCGCGACGCCGAGGCTGAAGCCTCGGCGCTCCGACCCGTTCGTGCGCAGCAGGTTCACGACCTGAAGCTCGCGCCCGACAACGTGCACTGGGGCTACTACGACGCGCGGGTCAAACCCGTCCTCACCATCGCCTCCGGCGACCGGGTGCGCGTGGAGACGATGGCGGCGCGCGGGCTGGAGCGGCTGCGCCTGGCCGGTGTCGCCGAGAGCGAGATCCCCGAGTCGATGAAGGCCGTGGAGGCGGCGGTCACCGCCCGGGGCCCCGGCGCGCATCCGCTGACGGGCCCCATCTTCGTCAGCGGCGCCGAGCCGGGCGATTCGCTCGAGGTCAGAATCGGGGACATCCAGTTCCTCCACCCGTACGGCGTCATCGGCTTCCTGCCGGGCGGAGGCACGCTGCCTTCCGAGTTCCCGTACGCCTACCTGAAGCTGGTGCGGTTCGACCCATCCGGCAGGACGGCGCGCTTTGCGCCGGGCGTCACCCTGCCGCTCGCGCCCTTCTTCGGCTCCATCGGCGTGGCGCCGCCGGTGCTCTCGGGGCGCGTATCGAGCGGACCGCCCGGCCCGCACGTGGGTAACCTCGATATCAAGGAACTGGGCGCCGGCAGCACCATCTTCCTGCCGGTTCACGTGCCCGGCGCGCTGCTGTCCATCGGCGACGGCCACGCCGCGCAGGGCGACGGCGAAGTGACGGGCACGGCCATCGAGACGTCGCTGGCGACGACGATCCAGGTGGTGCTGCACAAGAAGAAGCCCCTGCGCTTTGCGCGCATCGAGACGGCGACGCACGTCATCACCGTGGGCCTCGATCCCGACCTCGACGAGGCGGCCCGCATCGCCACGCGCGAGATGGTGGACTACCTGGTGGCCGAGAAGCGCCTGTCGCGCGACGACGCCTACACCCTGTGCTCGGCGGCCGTGGACCTGCGCGTGAGCCAGGTGGTGGACGTCACCAAGGGCGTCCACGCCATGCTGGCCAGGTCGCTCTTCCAGTGACGCCCATGAGCCGCACCGACACTGCCGGGTCCCTCGACACCGCGCCGCCAGGCGACGCGGGCTTCCATCGCTCGCTGGGCCTCTTCGACTCGACGATGATCGTCGTCGGGGGGATGATCGGCTCGGGCATCTTCCTGGTCAGCGCCGACATGGCCCGGCTGCTGGGATCAGCCTCGTGGGTGCTGGCGGCGTGGGGCCTCACCGCCATCCTCACGCTGACCGCCGCGCTCTCGTACGGCGAGCTGGCGGCGATGATGCCCCGCGCGGGCGGCCAGTACGTGTACCTTCGAGAGGCGTTCTCGCCGCTCGCGGGCTTCCTCTACGGGTGGACGCTCTTCGCGGTCATCCAGACCGGGACCGTCGCCGCGGTGAGCGTGGGCTTCGCCCGATACGCGGGCGTGCTCCTTCCGTTCGTCTCCGAGGACCGCTACCTCGTTCCGCCCATCCACCTGTCGGAGCGCTACGCGGTGTCACTCTCGGTGGCGCAACTCGTCGGGGTCGCGATCGTCGCCTTCCTGACCTGGACCAACACCCGCGGCATCGACTACGGGCGCATCGTCCAGAACGTGTTCACGACGGCGAAGACGGCCGCGGTCGTCGGGCTGGTCGTCATCGGCATCGCGTTCGGTGCGAGCTGGGAGACGATCGGCGCGAACTTCACGAACGCCTGGACGCCGGTCGGGCCGACGCCGGTGGCGCCGGGGCTGGACGCCACGTCGATCTACGGGCTGCTGGTGGCGCTCGCCATCGCCCAGGTCGGGTCGCTCTTCGCCTCGGACGCGTGGAACAACATCACGTTCACCGCGGGCGAGGTGAAGAACCCGCGGCGGGACGTGCCGCTCTCGCTGGCGCTCGGCACGGGCCTCGTGATGGCGCTCTACCTGGCCGCCAACGTCACCTACTTCGTCACCTTGCCGCTGCAGGCGGTGCAGACCGTGCCGGCGGACCGCGTGGCCGCGGCATCGCTGGAGGTGGCGCTGCCGGGGGTGGGCGCGGCGCTGCTGGCGGTGGGCATCATGATCTCGACGTTTGGCTGCGCGAACGGCATGCTGCTGTCCGGCGCGCGCGCCTACTACGCGATGGCGCGCGACGGGCTGTTCTTCAGGGGAGCGGGCCGGCTCAACGCGCGGGGCGTGCCGGCGACGGGCCTCGTCATCCAGGGCCTCTGGACCGCGCTGCTCGTGCTCCCGCGCACCTACGACCCGGCGACGGGCGCGTACGGCAACCTTTACGGCAGCCTGCTGGACTACGTGGTCTCCGCGGCGCTGCTGTTCTACATCCTGACGATTGCCGGGGTGTTCCGGCTGCGGTGGACGCGGCCCGAGGCGCCTCGGCCCTACAAGGCCGTCGGCTACCCGATCGTGCCCGCGCTGTACATCGTCGCGGCCAGTGGGATCCTGGTGGTCCTCGCGCTCTATCGCCCGACGACGACGTGGCCCGGGTTCGTCATCGTGATGCTGGGCCTGCCGGTGTACGCGCTGTTCTCCCGCTCGGCGGCGTTGGCGGCGCGGGTGCGCGACAGGTCAGAAGGAGAGCGCCCTTGAACAGCAGCGGCTCGCCTGACACGCGGCGACGGGCCGCAGCCTGGCCTTGGCAGCCCTAACTCACCGCGTCGGCCCGGAGGGGCCAGCGCGGCGTACCGTGCCTGGCCTCGGCGGCCACGTCCCGGCTCGCCTCTCCGAACCGCTTTCCCATCGCCATCAGCTCGTCGTAGATCGTCTCGAACTGGTCGCGCGCGTGGGCGATCTCCCGCGCCGTGAACGGCGCGTCGAGCGCGTCCTTCCGACGCTCCGCTGCGTGGAACCACAGGTGGCCCAGGCGGCCCAGCGCCTCCCCCGCGCCGCCCCTCGCCGCCACGAATCGCTCGTGAGCGGCCACCAGCTCGTCGAAGAGCGTGCCCGCCAGCATGTGCGGGTTGACGCTCTCGGCCTCGACCACCTCGTGGAACGTTCCCCAGTAGTCGTTCAGGAACTGTCCGAGCACTTGCCGATACGTGGATTCATCCATAAGGCACCCCAGTCGATCACAAAGTGCCGAGGTCAGCAGGTCGCCGACAGGCCCTCGATGGTGACGTGCCGGTCCTCCATCGTCCAGCCGGCGCCGAACAGGCTGATCAACCACAGGTTACTCTCGAGATGCATCGTCCGGCGCGGCGTAATGTAGCGGGACGTCCCGCCAGCCAGCGCGGCGAAAAGCACCATCTGGTCGGCGAGAAACCGGTCCACCGTGGCGCCGCTCTGGAGGTCCTCGAAGAACGACGCGGCAACGTAGCGGCCGATGGCCTCGGAGGTCCGGCCGTATCGGCCGGCACGATCGGATCCGAACCGGCACCCGGTGCTCGATTCGGCCCACACGGCCAGGGAGGCGCCCGCGTGCGCCGCAGACTGGTCGTACACACGCTCGATCCGGGCGGCGAGCCCGCCCGATCGCAGGTCTTCCTCGCAGGTCGACGCCATCCGATCGCTGACGCGGCGTTCCTCGAGGTGGCTCGAGAGTGCCACGCCCTGCACGTCGGAGACAACGCCAGGCTGGTCGAGCGCCAGAGCGCGCAGGCCGTTGCGCGACGGTGCGATCGTGACGTCGATGACGCCCGCGCCGCCGGGGACGTAGCCGGGTCGCGCGATCCCGAGCGTCATGTCGACACCCATCCGCTTCAACAAGGGTGCCAGCGCGTGCTGCATGTGAAAGGGCGATGGCGCGAAGTCCTGGAAGACTCCCCCCGTGACGCGTGCCCGCACCTGGCCGCCGGCGAAGCATGCCACCGGGAGGATGCCCAGCACGAGCATCGTCGTGGAGCCCGCCGTTCCGATGTCCCAGTCGTAGCTGCCGCCGGCAGGCGCATGGCCCGGGGTGAAGGTGAACGCCTGGCTGCCGACGGAGACGCCCTCGGTGACGGCGCCCGACAGTGCCGCGGCCGCCTGGATGCTCGTGACGTGTTGGTGCCTGAGGCCCGGGACCTTCCGCCGCTTCCGTGCATTCACCACGCGCACGGGCTCACCGAGCAGCGCGGCGAGCGCGACGGCGTATCGGACGATGGTGCCGCTGCCGGACTTCCGGGCGCCGTCGATCGTGATCATCGATCCTGCCCCCTACCTTAACGCCGGACGGGACGCGTCCGGACGATGGGCCGCATACAATGGATGGGATGTCCATCGCCTTCCGCCCTCATACTGCCCTGTTGCTCGTGTTCGCGACCGCCGCGCTTGCCGGCGCCTGCCGGTCCACCCCCTCAGCCCCGCCCGTGTCCGCTGACGCGTGGGCGGTCGTCAATGGCCGCGAGATCAAGCGTGACGAGGTGGAGAAGGCCTACCGGCGCACGGCGCAGGTCGAGCCCGTACCCTCGGAAGACGAGGCGATGGCCGCTAAGCTGGCTCTCCTGAACGAGTTCATCGTCCAGGAGCTGCTGCTGGGCAAGGCCCCGGCGCTGAAGATCGCGCTGACGGATGCCGAGCTCGACAAGGCGTACGCGGATGCCCGGAAGGACATCCCCGAGGAGGCGTTCCAGCAGGAGCTGACACGCCGGAACCTCACCGCCGCCGACATGCGCGAGGGACTGCGGCGCGACATGCTGGTGCAGAAGGTGCTCGAGCAGGAGGTCGTGTCGAAGGTGAGCGTCTCCGACCAGGAGATCACCGACTTCTTCAACGCGAACCGTTCGCAGTTCAACCGCCCCGAAGAGGCGTACCGCATCGCGCAGATTGCGATCACGCCCGTGCCCGATCCGGAGATTGCGAACCGCACCGGCGACGACGCGAAGACCCCCCAGGAGGCGACGCAGAAGGCCCAGATGCTCATGGAGCGGCTGAAGCAGGGCGCGCAGTTCGGCGACCTGGCGGCAGATTTCTCGGAGGATCCGCAGTCGGCGCCGCGGGGAGGCGACCTCGGCTTCATGCCGGTGTCAGCCCTCAAGCAGGCGCCGCCGGCGCTCAGGGACGCCGTGCTGAAGTCGAAGCCGGGCACCGTGACCACGGTGAGCAACAACGGCGCGCACACGCTCGTGCTCGTCATTGCGCACGAGCCCGCCGGCCAGCGCGACCTGGGCACACCGCAGGTGCGGGAGGCCATCACGCAGACGCTCCGTGGCCGCAGGGAGCAGGTGCTTCGCGCGGCCTACCTGAGCGCCATTCGCAACGACGCGGACGTCGTGAACCTCCTCGCCGCGCGGCTCGTGGAGTCGCAGGGGAAGGTGCCGAGCCTGGCGCCCGCCGCCCCGGGCAAGCCGTAGCGAGGCAGGCAAGGCGGAGCGCCGGGTCGGACAGAAGGGAGCGCCGGGGCTTCAGCCCCGGCGTGTGTGTGTGCGGCTTCGCCCGGGCTAAAGCCCCGGCGCTCCAGCCCGCGCCAGCACGCGGCCCGGCAGCGCGTCCACGATGCGGCCGCCGCTGACGCGCGCCACGCCGTTCACGAACACGTGCTCGATGCCCTCCGAGTGCTGGTGCGGGTCGAAGAAGGTGGCCTTGTCGCGGAGGGTGGCCAGGTCGAACACCACCAGATCCGCCGCCATGCCCTCGCGGATCTCGCCCCGGTCCTTCAGGCGCATGATCCGCGCCGGCAGCGATGTCGCCGCGCGGATGGCGTGCTCCAGCGAGATGGCGCTGCGCTCCAGCACGTACTGCCGAATCTTCCGCGTGAAGCTGCCGTAGAAGCGCGCGTGCGTGGACGGCCCGTCCTCCGGCAGCGCGATGCCGCCGTCGGTGGACGTGGCCACCCACGGCTGCTTCGCGATGATCTCCATGTCGGCTTCGGCCATCGAGAAGCCGCGCATGCGCGCGCCGCCGCGGCGATCCGGCAGGCCCTCGAGCTGGATCCTGATGGCGGTCTCGACCGCGTCGAGCTTCCACAGCCCCGCGATCTCCGCCAGCGACTTCCCGTAGAGCGCCTTGTCCGTGTAGTCGAAGACGATGATGTTCTCCGCGCCGCCCCGGCGCTGGATCTCGTGCGCGATGTCTGCCCGGAGCTGCTTCGCGGTGGGTGGATCCCCGAGCACCCGCCGCAGGACCGTGGCGCGGTCGGTGGATCCGGGCGCGGTGGTCGCCCATGCGGGCACGAGGACGGTGGACCCATCGGTGCCGCTCGTGGGATACGGGTACTGATCCGCCCACACGTCCACGCCGCGATCGCGCGCGCGCTGGATGAGGCTGACCGCTGCCGTGCTCGATCCCCAGTAGTGCGCGCCCTTGGCTTTCAGGTGCGAGGCCACGACGCGCGCACCCGTGCGCTCGCCCACCTCGATGGTCTCGCGCACGGCGTCGAGCAGCGTCGGCGGCCCGGGGCCGTCCTGGCTGGGGACGTACCAGAGCGGGTCGCTGCCCTCGCTCCGCTCGTGCGAGATGTAGACGCCGTCCACCAGCGGCAGCTCCTTCGCCAGCTCCACGAGCTCGTCGGTGGTGCTCCAGCGCCCCGGCTCGTACTCCAGGCCGGCCGACATGCCGACGGCGCCTTCCTGCAGCGCCTGCCGCACCAGCGCGCGCATCTTCGCCATCTCCGCCGCGGTGGAGGGGCGCCTCGCATCGTCGCCCATCACCTGCCGGCGCACGGTGCCGTGCCCGACCAGCAGCATGGCGTTCACGCCGATGCCCTGCTTCTCGAGCAGCGCCCGCTGCTCGCTCAGGGGCCATGGCGAGCGCCCGTCGTGGTTGACCACCACGGTGGTGATGCCCTGGGAGACGAGATTGGGCGCCGCGCGCCGCTCGCGGCTCTGGTCGCGCAGCCCCCCGCGCGGGCTCGACCCATCGTCGGCGTGCGAGTGGATGTCGATGAAGCCCGGCGCGACGTACTTGCCCGTGGCGTCCACCACGGTGGTGGCCGTGGTATCGCCCAGCCGGCCCACGGCGGCGATACGCCCGTCCTTGACGGCGACATCGGCGGGGAACCAGGGATTGCCGGTGCCGTCGAGGACGCGTCCACCTCGGATGACCAGGTCGTAGCCTGGCGGCGTCGGCTGGGCGGCAATCGCGGCGGCCACGACCGCGGCCAACGCGAGAGTGGCGGCAACGGAGGCGCGCTTCATGGGCCACATTCTGGCACGGCCCCTTGGATGGCGGCTCAACCTGCCCGATAATGGGCGCCCCCCGTGTTGATGGACCGCCCCACCGTGCTCGTCGCGGCGATGCTGCTCGTCGCCGGGGTGACATGGTTGCGCCCCCGGTGGGCGGTGGCGCTGCTGCTCGCGGCGCTGCCCTTCTTCACCCATCATCCGAGCAGCTTCCCGACGGTGATGCTGATCGTGCTGGTGGCCGTGCTCCAGGTCGCGTACGCAGCGCGTGCCAGGCCGTCGGCCGCGCGGGCCTGGCGCGCCATCTCGGGCCAGCCCCTGCTGCTCCTCTCGGCGCTCTTCACCGTCGCCGCCCTCCTCAGCCTGAGTTCGCTCCCTCTGGCCAGCATCTGGCACGAGCACGCCGCGGCCCTGGACGGCCAGCCCTGGTCGACCGCGCCCGCGCGGCTCCTCCAATGGGTCCTGCTCACCGAGGTGAGGCGCGAGTTCCCGATCACCTCGGCGATGCTGGAACTCCAGGCGTTCGTGCTCGCGCTGATCACCTGGCGAGAGGCACGGGCGTCCAGCGCGGCCGCGGTGCTGTTCGCGAGGGCGCTCGCGCTGGGCGCCGTGGTATTCGTCGGGCTCGGGCTGCTCGAGGCATTCGGAGCCACAAGCCTCGACACGCTGCGGGGGGCCGCGAGCGTGTACTTCAGGGAGGGGACGCTGCAGTCGGCCTCAGGGAACCCGGGCTGGTTCTCCCAGTATCTCGTCTACACGCTGCCGTATGCCCTGGTCATCCTCCTCGGGACGGCCGGTGCGGGCCGCAGCCTGGCGCTCTTGAGCGTCGCCACCGGCCTGATGGTCTTCGCGCTGCTGGTGTCGTGGCAGCGGGGCGGCTGGATCTTCGGTGGCCTGGTGGTGCTATACGTCGTCGCTGCCGCGGCGCTGCTGCGCGGGCGATGGGAGGGCTCCGACAAGGCGACGATGCCTCAGCTTGTACGGCGAACGCTGTCGCTCGCGGCCGTGATGGTCGTGCTCGTCGCGGGCGCCTTCGTGGTCTGGACGGCGAAGGCCCATCCCGGCGGCGCCCCATTCGACGTGAACGCGTACCTCGTGCGGCTGAGGTCCATCGCCGATGCCGACCGGCTGGCCTACGTGCAGGCCGGGAAAATGATCGCCTCGCTGCACCCGGTGCTCGGGGGCGGGCACGAATCGTTCGCGTATCGCTATCGGATGTACTTCGAGGTGCCGGGCGGGCCGTTCCACGCGTCGACGATCCGTGTGCCCGAGGCGGCGAGCGCTCACAACGTGTTCATCCAGGCCCTGGTTGGGACGGGCATCGTCGGCGCGCTGCTGCTCACCGGCATCCTCGTGGCGGCGGCCTGGACGGGCCTTCGCGCCCTTCGCGCGACCGACATGCCGACGGATCGCCTCGTCGTGGTGCTCGCCGCCTGCGGCTCGCTCCTGGGCTTTGCCGGTTACGGCCTCGTGCAGGAGGTCTTCTACGTCCACGCGCTGCGAGTGCTCTTCTTCGCCAGCGTGGGGCTCCTCGCGGGCGCGGCCGGCGACCGCGTCACGTGGTCGCCGCGCGTGGGCCGCGGGCTGTGGGCCGCACTGGGCGTCGCCTTCGTCGTTCACCTCGGGTACGAGTACGCCTGGCCGGGCCCAAAGCGGCTCCTGGCCGCTGGCGAGGTGACAGGCGTTCACGCCGAGCCGCGCGCGCCCGGGGACGAGCGCCCGCTGTGGAGCAGCGACTGGGCTACGTGGCCGGTGCCGAAGGATGCCACGAGCTATGTGATGCGCGTCCGCTCGATCGCCCCGTTCCCGCAGGAGCTGAGCGTGGTGGCCTGCGAAGGCGCGACGCGCCGGGTTGTACTCACCGATCATGACTGGCACCCCATTGGCGGCCGGGTCGAGCAGTGCGGGGACGACGGCCGGCTGCAGCTGCGCGTGAAGCCGACCTGGCGTGCGCCGGGGGACGGCCGCCTGCTCGGCGTGCTGACGGCCGACGTACGCTTCGAGTGACGGCACGCATGACATCACCCGCTGGTTCCACGCTCCGGCGAGAGCTCGGCCTGGCTGCCGTCACGGCCGTCGTAGCCGGCAACATGCTCGGCTCGGGCATCTTCTTCACGCCGGGCGAGCTGGCCGCCGTGGCCACCGAGCCCTGGCAGGTCTATTTCTTCTGGGCGCTCTGCGGGGCGATCACGCTTTGCGGTGCGCTGACGCTCGCAGAGTTGACGACGCGACTGCCCCGCGCGGGCGCCGCGTTTCACATCATCAGCGAGGCGTGGGGGCCCTTCTGGGCGTTCCTCACGGTATGGATGCAGATGTGGGTGAGCGGGCCGGGATCGGTTGCCGGAATCGCCATCGTCTTCGGCGAGTTCCTCGTGCTGTTCCTGGGAGGCGCATCGCCCGCGACGGCACCGGTCATTGGCGCGTGCGCGATCGCCGCCTTCGCCCTGATCAACCTGCGCGGCGTCGAGTGGGGCGGGTGGACACAGGTGGCACTGACCGCGGCGAAGGTCACCGGGCTGCTGGCCCTGGTGCTCGGGAGCCTGCTGCTGGCCGATGCAGCACCGCCCGCGGCGCCGGCGGCCGCGGGCACCTCGGGCTGGCTCGCCTTCGTCCGGGTCGTCGGGCTCGGCGTCGCCGCGGTCCTGTTCACGTACGACGGATGGGTGGACGTCGGCAACCTCGCCGGTGAGGTGCGCCAGCCGCGAAGGCACCTGCCGTGGGGGCTCGCGCTCGGCGTGACCGGCATCGGCCTGCTCTACCTGGTCGTCAACCACGCCTACCTGCGGGTCGTGCCGCTCGACGCGATGCGAGCGGCGCCGACGACGGTGGCCAACCAGGTGGCACAGGCGGCCTTCGGCCCCGCCGGCGGGAGCGCGCTGAACGCCATCATGATGCTCTCGATCTTCGGCGCGCTCGGCGGGCTGGTCATGACGCAGCCGCGGCTGTTCTACGCCATGGCCTCGAAGTACGAGCCCGCAGCCGCCCGGACGCCCCTCCGTCCGTTCTTCCGCGGCCTGTCCCGCGTGTCGGGGGCCACGGCTGTCCCGACCGGTGCCATCCTCTTCTGTGCGGCACTCTCGATCGTGGCCATCCTCTTCTTCGGATCGTTCTCACGGCTGGTGACCTTCTTCGTGGTGCCGCTGCAGTTGAGCAACATCCTGGTCGTGGCCGCCGTGTTCAGGCTGCCGAGGGCCGCGCCGGGCGCGGACGAGTACCGCACGCCAGGCTATCCGCTCATCCCCCTCGTGTTCATCGTCGTCATGGCGATGTTCCTGGTGAGCGCGATCGTGTACCAGCCGGTAGACACGCTGATCGGGGTGGCGCTGACACTGACTGGTGTGCCGGTGTATCGCTGGATCTCAGGCAGCGCTCACACGTAAGGGGTGCGGGCGGGTGCGAACAGGTGCGGGCAGGTGCGAACAGGTGCGGGCGGGTGCGAACAGGTGCGGGCGAGTGCGGGCAGGTGCGGGCGGGTGCGAACAGGTGCGGGCAGGTGCGAACAGGTGCGGGCGAGTGCGGGCAGGTGCGGGCGGGTGCGGAGATCACGGCCAGGGAAACGCGCCGACGGACTGGATCGTCATTGCCGCCCGCTCGGCGCCGCGTTGCTGGCTCCGCGCCACGTCGCGCGAGCGACAGTACTCGGCAAGGAAGGCGGCTGCGAAGCTGTCGCCTGCGCCTGTCGTGTCCACCACACGGGGAACGGGAAGGGCCGGGCAACGCACGCGGTGGGACGCGCCGAGCACCACGCTGCCGTCGGCTCCGAGGGTGACGACGAAGAGGCGGCTGTGTCTGCGGGCGATCCGTTCGAGGTCGTCGATGAGCGCAAGGCTCGAGCCCTGGAGGCCGAAGAACCCGATATCGATACCGGCAGCGATGCCGGCGACGAAGGCGGCCGGTGTGTCCACGTCGGAGAGGTCGAGAAAATCCACGGCGCGAATCCCCGGGCAGGGCGCCGCAGTGATGGACTCGAAGAACGGGTAGATCTGGCGGTAGACCGGCATGAAGAGCAGGTCCGCCGTTGCGACGAGCGCGCGTTCCGGCTCGCCGATGGAAAAGCTGCCCAGCACGCCGGCTTCGTATCGGAGGAAGCGCTTCTCTCCCGACGGCAGCTGGTCGATGTACTGAATCGAGGTGGCACCGGCACGCTCGACGATGGCGCCGGAGAGCCCGAGCCGGGCCACGGCGCCTCTCACCATCCGTGATTCGGCGTCGGTGCCGAGGGCGGTCAGCACCAGGATCTCATCGGACGCCGGGAACTCCTCGCGAGCATTGGCCGCGAAGTTCAACGCGATGCCTCCCGGCCGATCGATGCCGAGGTTGACGTAGCGGTCCACCCCGCAGTCGCCCGCGCAGACCACGCGCACGTCACGGACTCCCAGACACCCGGGCCGCCCGCACGCGTACCATCAGCCGCCGCACCTTGTCGGGATCCACGCGCGCGCCGGTCTTCAGACTGGTGCCGACGATGGCGCCGTCGGCGGCCGGCATCAGGGCCGAGGCATTCGCGTCGTCCAGGCCGCTGCCCACGAGCACCGGCACCGCGCGGGCGCCCTGGCGCGCCTCCTGCAGATCCCGCGCGCCGGGCGGCACTCCCGTGAGCGCGCCCGTGACGATGATGCCGTCGGCGCCGTGCTCGCGGGCGAGGGCGGCCGACTCGGCGAGGGGCCGCGGCTCGATCATCCGTGCGTGCTTCACCTGGATGTCGGCGAGCACCAGGATGTCGCGTGCCCCGAGACGCTCGCGGTACTTCATCAGGCCGACGGGGTCGATGGCCATTTCCCCACCGTACTCGGGGCGCGTCATGCGGTCCACGAAGTAGTCGGTGCGGATGAAGCGCGCACCCGCGGCCTGGGCCACGGCCAGCGAGGCCTGCGGATCGTTCAGGAGGATCTCCACGCCGATGGGCACGTCGCCGGCCGCCTCCACGAGCGCGCGGGCGATTGTGGTCATGCACGCGATGGTCTCGGGCGCGGCGGTCACGCGGTGGGGCTGGTCCCCATCGTTCTCCACGAGCACGCCGTCCACGCCGCCCGCGACGAGCGCGTCGAGGTCGGCCAGCGCGTGCCGCACGGCCGCCGGCAGCCCCGGGGACGCCGGATAGCCGGCGAGTGGCGCCAGGTGAATCACGCCAATGACGGGGATTGCGGCCGGGAAGAGCTCAATGAATCGTGCACGCGAGTTCGGCATGGGGGATGGGGCTACGGCGTGACCAGCCCCTTGAACTCGATGCGGATCTGCGGCCCCACCTTCAGCATGCCGAGCATCACCACCGGCGGCTCCACGCCGTAGGCGGTCATGTCGAGCCGCGTGCTGCCCTCCAGGGCCACGCCGTTGCCGGACGCCTTGATGACCACCGGAAGGGTGACGGGCTGCGACCGGCCCTGGATGGTCATCGTTCCCGAGGCCTGTGCACGATCCCCGGCGAGCTCGTACTTCTCGATCTGGTAGACGATCTCCGGGAACTGATCGGGCTTCATCGCCTGCATCAGGTGCTCGGTCATCTCCGCGTTCGGGCACGTGAAGGCCTTGACGGGCACGCGGACGGTGGCGGACTTGACGCCGCTGGCGAAGCCGGGCATCGCCACCCCGCCTCCTGGGCCGGGCGTGACGGTCATCGTGCCCTTGACGGTGCACGTCCACCCGCGGATGGTCGAGGTGCCCGACACGGTGAAGTCCAGGTTCGGCTGCTGCGCGTCGAGGGTGGCGGCCCCGGCCAGCAGCGCGGCCAGGGCGATCGTCGAACGCGCGGATCTTGCGGTAGTCCTTGTCATCGGCCTTCTGCCTTCCGCCTTGTGACTGCTGCCTTCAGAGCCCGAACCCCAGTCGATTCTGACGCGTCATGATGGGCACCTTCCCCTCCATGACGAACTGGCTGCCGATCTGATCGATCGCGGTGGTTCGCGTCTGCCGCATCACCAATCGGAACTCGTCCAGGAGGATCTCGATCACCTTGTCCACGCCCGGCTGCCCGAACGCGCCCAGGCCCCAGACGTAGGGACGGCCGATGCCCACCGCATCGGCGCCGAGCGCGAGCGCCTTGAAGATGTCGGCGCCGCGGCGCACGCCGCTGTCGATGAACACCGGCACGCGGCCCCTCACCCCCGCGACGACCTCGGGCAGGCAGTCGATCGTCGAGCGGAGGCTGTTCTCGGCGCGCCCGCCGTGGTTCGAGACGTAGAGGCCGTCGGCGCCGTGCTCCACCGCCAACTCCGCCTCCTCGCGCGTGACGATGCCTTTCAGCACCACCTTCATGGGCGTGGCGTCCTTCAGGCGCTTGACGTAGTCCCAATCGAAGGGATGGCGCGGGCCGGCGGGACCATCCACGCCGCGGTGCATGGGCCGCCGGTAGTCCGGCCTGTGATTGTGGCAGTTCTGACAGAGCGCGCCGGTGTAGCCTTCCCGGCCCAGGGCACGCCGGTTGAGCTCGCGGTTGCTGCCGCCCAGCAGGTCGATGGTCCACACCATCACGGGGCACCCGAGGCCCGCCACCTTCTTGATCGTGCGTTCCGTGATGCCCCAGTCCGCGTTGGCATAGAGCTGGAACCAGTGCGGCTCGCCACGTGCCTCCGCGATCTGCTCGTAGGACTGGGAGCTCTGGTGCGACTGGATCTGCAGGATCCCCCGGGCGCGCGCGGCCCGGGCGGCGCCGCTCTCGCCCTCGGTGTGGTACGCCTCGAGCGCGGCCACCGGGCAGAGGAACAGCGGCGTATCCCACCGGCGGCCGAAGAGCGACACCGACGTGTCGAGCTTCGCGACGTTCGCGCCCAGCCGGCGGGGCCTGAGCTGGAGGCGCATGAACCCTTCCCGGTTCGCGACCCTCGTCTCGAGGTCGTCCACGCCCATGTGCAGGTACGCCCAGTGCACGGGCAAGTTGTTGGCGTTGGCTACCCGCTCGAAGTCCCACACGTTGACGGCTTCGTCCACCGACTCGATCAACTGGCCGCCGAACTGGTCGTCCAGCGCGTTCGCCCCCGGCAGCGCGGTGCCGCCCGCCTGTTGCTGGTACGTCATCACCTGGCCGCACTCGGGGCACAGCGTGCGGGCGGGCAGGCCGTGGTGCGTGGCGAGGTGCCCATCCTCGCGATCGATCGCCTGCCGCCAGTCCGCGGCCAGGGCAGGGTACGCCAGGGCGAGCAGGGGGCTCGCGGCCAGGAACCGGAAGAAGCGGCGGCGACTCTCGCGGGTGACGGCGGCGGTCGTGCGTGCGGTGGGTGTGGGCATACGCTTCGTCCTGTCCGGATGCGGGAACGGTCCGCTAGTATCTGGTATTCGGTTCCAACGGGCAACAGGAGTCCTCGATGAAGCGTTTGCGGGCGGAAGACGTGAAGCGGGTGGTGGGCGCCGCGAGCGAGGCGCTGACGGCGGTGCTCGAGACGCGGAGCAAGGTCATCGAGCCCGACATGCTGAATTCCGCCGGCAGCGTCAGCGCCGAGTGGTACGTCGAGACGCTCTGGCACTACCTCGCGAAACGGTCGCTGCTCCAGGGCGTCAGCAGCCTCGACGTCGAGTTCAAGCAGCCCGCGCGCCCCGGCGACCGGCAGCTCCACTACGCTGTGCCGCATCCCGAGGCCGACGCCCTGGTGATGGCGTTTCACGTGCTTCGAAAGGCCCGGGAAGGGAGGCGCCCCGAGAAGGTGCCCGTCGCGTTCATCAGGGTGAACCGAAGCCCGCGCCGGCGCCGGCATGGCGTGGCGCCCGAGCCGCCGTACCACCCGTACGGCATCGAGGTGCGGCGCCGGCACCTGAACAGCCTCAAGCGCGTGTCGTGGCACACGATGGTGTCGGTGATCATGGACGTCGCACGGCGGGGCGTGCAGTTCGCGGACACGCGCTTCGATCGGCTCGACCGGACCCTGCTGTACATCGTGCCGCGGTTCACGTTCACGCCGCTGGCCGATGCCGCCGCCGAGGACAACCTGTTCATCTACCCCGAGTTCGGCCTCGCGCAGCCGTGGGTGAGGGGCAGGACCTCGGCCGCCGCGAGGGTCACGTTCTGGGCCGTCGCCAACGAGGCTCCCTGGCCGATAGCCGAGAGCGTGGTGACGGTCGTGCGCACGAGCCTCGTGGACGGCGTGCGAAGGCCGGTGGACGAGGAGGGTCACCCGGTCGCGAAGTCGGGGACGGCGGTGGCCTAGGGCCTTCGGCAGGCCCCTTCGGCGTGGGCCTTCGGTGGGCGCCCTTCGGGTGAGGGCCGGTTCTGCGAGGGCTAGGTGAGCGGCTCAGAGGCGCCGCACGAGGAACTCGAGTGCGCCCCGCACGGCCTCGCGGGAGCCGGAGTTGTCGTCCATGATGTCGAAGGCATGGGGGCCGCTGTGGTGGTTCACGAGCGTGATCGGCCGGTTCTCTCGAAGGGCGTGTGCGACGAAGCCGTCCAGGGCGTCATTCAGGCCTGGCATCTCGTCGCGGCCGGCCCTGGCGATGAGCAGGGGCAGGTCGGCGGGCACGTCGCGGACGGTCCGCCCGGCGGCCGGTGCGACGAACCGAAACCTCGCGGCCGCGTCGGCCACGTGGGTGTGTCCGTCGAGATCCAGCATGTAGCCGTACAGCAGCGCCGCACACGCCAGGCCCGGGTCGTTCATCAACAAGCCCAGCGCGTTCGGCACGTTCCCTGAGCACGACCAGACGCCGATGCGCCCGGCATCCAATCCGAGCCTGGCGGCGTTGCCGCGCACGTGGTGGAGGAGTGCACGGACGTCGGCCGCGGGCTCGCGGCACTCGTAGGTCACTCCCGCGATTCCCTGCATCGCCACGAGCCGGCCCCAGTCCGCGTAGGAGGCCATGTCCTTTGCCTTGCAGCCCATCAGGCGCTGCATCCCGAGGTCGTTGTAGCCGGTGACGAACAGGACGACCGGCCACGCGCCGCGGCCGCTGCCCGGAGGCTCGTAGATGTCGAACGACAGCGGCTCGCCGGTCGACCCCCGATAGGTGAGGGCATGGCGCACCTGCACTGCGTGCTGGCCCTCGACTTCGTACACGACCCTTCGCCTCGCGACATCCGCGCGGGTGTTCTCGCTCATGACGGCTCCCGTCTGCAAAAGAAAAAGGCCCTCGGGTGAGGGCCTTCAGGTGATGGACGGAAACCACCATACCGTGCCGGCGCGTGGAGGCGCAAGCAGGATCACCGGAACACCCCAGAACCCGAGAACCCCAGAACCCCAGAACCCCAGAACCCCAGAACCCCAGAACCCAATCCTTGCCAGCGTAGAATCCCCCATGCCTCTGTCTCGCAGGGCGTTCCTCGCGGCCGTGAGCGCCGTCACCCTGGCGGCCCCAACGCGCTCATCGGCACGCGTCCGGCGTGCGCCGGCCATCGACGCCGCGCGCCTGAGGCGGCGGCTGGAACGGCTGTCCACCTTCGGCCGGCCGCCGGAGGGCACGTTCGACTCGGGCGTGAGCCGCGTTGCCTACTCCGACGCCGACATCGGAGCGCGCGCATGGCTGATGGATGAAATGCGCGGGGCTGGCCTTCGGCCGGTCATCGATCCCGCCGGCAGCATCTTCGCGCGCTGGGGCCCGGACAACGGCCGGCCACCGATCCTGTTTGGCTCTCACATCGACTCGGTGCCGGGCGGCGGCAACTTCGACGGCGACCTGGGCTCCCTCGCGGCGCTCGAGGTGATCCAGGCGTGCCAGTCCGCAGGTGTCACGCCCCGGCGGCCGCTCGAGATGGTGATCTGGGCGCACGAGGAGAGCACGGCCTTCGGACGCGGTACGGCGGCGAGCCGCATCGTGGCCGGAGATCTGAAAGCGGGCGATCTCGACCAGGTGTGGAACGGACTTCGTCGAGCGGAGGGGATACGGCGAATCGGTGGGGACCCGACACGGATCGATCGCGCCGTGCGCCAGGTCGGCGCGTGGCACAGCTACCTCGAGCTGCACATCGAGCAGGGCGGCACCCTGGACCGCGCGCGCGTGCCCATCGGCATCGTCGAGGGCATCGTGGCCATCCACCGCTACGACGTGGAAGTGGTCGGCTTCGCCAATCACGCCGGCACGACGCCGATGGACGAGCGGCAGGATGCGCTGCAGGCGGCGTCGAGGCTGGTGCTCGCCGTGCGCGAGCTGGTGACGGCCCGCCAGGGGCGGCAGGTGGGCACCGTCGGCCGCCTCGACGTGGAGCCCAATTCACCCAACGTGGTGCCGGGCCGGGTGCGCCTGAGCGTGGAGTTCCGGGACCTGTCGGAGGCGACGCTGGCCGCGATGGGCGAGGAGCTGCGCGCGCGCGCCGCCGCCCTCGCGCGCGAGACCCGGACCGCGATCACCGCCACGCTCGCGACAACGAACCCGCCCGCGCTTGCCGATGCCGGCGTCCAGGCCGCCGTGGGCCGGGCTGCCGATGCAGCCGGCCTCGAGGTGCGCCGCCTGCCGAGCGGTGCCGGGCACGATGCGCAGATGATCGCGCGCCTGTGCCCGATGGGGATGATCTTCGTGCCCAGCATCGGCGGGATCAGCCACTCGCCGAAGGAGCGCACGACCTGGGACGACTGCGCGCGCGGCGCGGCCGTGCTGCTCGGCGCCGTGCTGGACATCGACGCGCGCGAGTAAACGTCCGAACCTCCGAACCTCCGAACCTCCGAACCTCCGAACCCCAGAACCCCAGAACCCCAGAACCCCAGAACCCCAGAACCCCAGAACCCGAGAACTACTCCTCCCTGAGCGCCTGCATGACGTCGATGCGCGACGCGCGCGCGGCGGGAATCAGCGAGGCGACCAGCGCCGCCGCCACCAGCACGCTGGCCGCGGCCGCCACGGGCAGCGCATCCGGAATGCGGATGGCCGTGATGTAGCCGCCGACCACCTGCACCAGCGCCAACCCGCCGACGATGCCGCTGACGATGCCGGCCGCGGCGATGACGGCGCCCTCGCTCAGCACGCGCGCCAGCAGGTGCCGCGGCTCGGATCCAATCGCGAGCCGGACCCCGAACTCCTTCGTCCGCGCGCTGACCGAGAAGGCGAGCACGCCCGCGACGCCGACCACCGCAATCATCAGCGCCACGCCGGCGAACCCGCCGAAGACCAGCGCGTTGAGGCGCTCCGGTGCCAGCACCTCCGCCCGCACGTCCTCGAGTGTTGCCGCCCGCTCCACGGGCTGCTCGGGCGACAGGTCGCGGATGATCTTCGTGATGGTCGGCACCAGCGCATACGGGTTCGCGCTGGCGTGCACGAACAACCGTCCGCCGCCGAATTCCTGCCCGAGCGGGTGGTACACGGTCATCGCCGGCCCCGGCACGACGTTTTCGTCGTCCACGTCGGCGGCGACGCCGATGATCCGCCGCCCGCCGGTGCTGATGCCGACGAACTTGGTCACCGGATCGGTCCACATGAGATTCCGGTTCACCGCGTCGGACGTGTTGAACATGCGGCGCGCCACGCTCTCGCTGATGATCACCACCGGCTCGCTGCCTTCGCGGTCGGCGTCGTTGAAGTCCCTTCCGGCGATGATCGGCACACCGAGCGCCGCGAAGAACCCGGGGGACACCGTCCGGAATCGCGCCCGCGGGTCCTCCTCGCCGTTGGCCTTCGCGTAGCCCTCGACCGTGAACTGGAAGCCGGGACCGAAGGTGTTCGCGTCGCGCCACGGAACCACCGTTCCGATCACCACCTGCTCCACGCCGGGCAATTCCCCCACCCGCCTGAGGATCTCGCGGTAATAGGCCGCGACTTCGGCCGTCTTCCGTTCGAACGACACCGGGATGTGCAGGGCCAGCACCTGACGCATGTTGAAGCCGGTGTTGGCGCGCTGCAGCGTGACGAGCGTGGTCACCAGCATTCCCGCGCCGGCGAGCAGCACGAACGACGCCGCGATCTGCGTGACCGCGAACAGGCGCAGCCGCCGGTTGGTGCCCGTGGTGATCCGCACGCCGCCCCCGGAGAGGCCGAACCCATTCGTGGCGTCAGACGAGGGCAGGCGCGGCACGAAGGCCAGCAGCACGGCTGCCGCCAGGGCGAGCACGACGCCGACCCACAACAGGCTGCTGCTCACCGTGAGATCCAGCGCGCGCACCGAGAAACGCGAGGCGTAGCGCGCAAGGATGGCCACCATGGGCCGCGCGATGAGGACGCCAACGAGGGCGCCCGCGCCGCACAACACGAGGCTCTCCGCGAGCAGCGTCCGCCGGAGCGCGCCGGCGCCCGCGCCCAGGGCGGCGCGGATGGCGAGCTCGCCCTCGCGACGCACGGAGCGCGCGAGGATCAGGTTCGCCACGTTCGAGCACGCGATGACGAACACGAGCGCCGAGGCCGCGAGCAACACCAGCAGCACCGTGCGCGCCGACGACGTGATCTGATCGCGCAGGCGCACGGCGTCGATCGCGTACTGATCGTTGGCCGGATAGGCTTCGGGGTGTGCCGTCTTCATCGCCGCGTGTACCGCCCGCAGCTCCGCGCGCGCGGTCTCGACGTCCGCGCCAGGTGCCAGCCGGCCGAAGAGCTCCGTCATCCGGTGCACGCGCCCATCCACCATCGTCGCGTCCAGGTGGTGCGGGCTGGTGACGACGTTGGCGATGATCTCGGTATCGGCGGGGTAGGGCACCGTCGGCTGCAGCACGCCGATGATGGTGGCGGCCCGGTCCCCGAGGCGGATGGTCTTCCCCACGAGCGACTCGTCGCCACCCAGCGTCGTGCTCCAGAAACGGTGCGTCAGGACCACCACGCCCGCGGCCTGCGGGCCATCGTCGGTCGCGTCGATCAGCCGGCCGACGACAGGCCGAAGGCCCATGACCTCGAAGTAGCTGCCGCCGACCACCCCGGCGCGGACGACGCGGGGCTCGCCGAGGCCGACCATGGTGAACTCGATCGTCGAGAAGTCGCCGAACGCGCTGATGGATGTGGTGCTGGCCTGCAGGTCCCGCAGCTCGGGAATGGAGAACGCGACGTTCTCCACGCCGGCACCCCGGGCGCTGTGGCGGATGTAGATCAGGCGGTGCTCGTCGCGATTGGTCAGCGGCTTGAGCAGCACCCCCTCCACCACCGTGAAGATGGCGGCATTGGCGCCGATGCCGAGCGCCAGGGTCAGGATCACCGTGATGGTGAGGCCCTTGACCCGGGCAAGGGAACGAAGCGCGTACCGGAAGTCGGTGAGCAGGCTCATGCAATCCTCTTCAACGTTCGGAGGCTGGATATTTACACGGTCGCCAGGAAGCGCGCCAGCCGGTTGAGCGTCTGGTGCGCGCCCTCGTAGGCGCCGAACTGCCTGAACACGAGCTCGCGGGCGTCGGCCGAATGGAACGCCGCCCGCATGGTGATCCGCGTGCGCGCGCCCATCTCGTCGAAGGTGACCGTGGCACGGAACGTGGCCCGGGGGCCCTCCTCCTCGCCGCCGCTGTTCGAGTACACGAGGCGCTCGGGCGTCACCACGTCGTGGTAGACCGTGAGATTCGGGTAATTGGTGCCGTCAGGGCCGTGCATGACGTGCTCCCAGCGGCCGCCTGGGCGCACGTCCATGACGATGGTGGTCGTGGCGAACCCCTCCGGCCCCCACCACGCCCCGATGTGCGCCGGATCCGTCCAGGCTGCCCACACCAGCTCGCGCGGCGCGTCGAGGACGCGCGTGACCACCATCTCGCGCTCGGACGCGCGCGTGGCCACGTCGCTCGCCAGCTTGTCGAGGCTCTGGCTCCAGCCCTCTTCCATCCCGGCCAGCGGGCCCGCGGCCTCGGGCGCCGCCTGCAGCACACGCGCCTCGAGCCGCAGGGTGGTGCGGCCGTTTCGATCGGCGAGCGTCACGGTGTTGAGGATCTCGACGAAGACGCCGCCATGCTCGTCGGTGAGGCGCGTGGTGAAGACCAGGCGCTCGAGGGGCCTGACGTCACGAACGGCGCCGGTCACGGCCTGGACCGACCCGTCCGGCCCGCGCATGTCGATGCGCAGGGCGCCACCAGGACGGAGATCAATCTCGGCCCGCGGCGCCGTGTACTCGTGCGGCCCCCACCACTGCGCCAGGTGACGCGGGTTGGTCCACGCCTCCCACACGATCGCGCGCGGCGCGTCGAACACGCGCGTCAGCACCAGCGTGCGAGGAGCGGGCAGGGTCTCGATCGGGTGGTTGCTAGTCTGCACGGCCACGGGGACGTCCTTTCTTCGACGATGCCTTTCTCTTCGCCTTCCTGCCCTGCGTCATCTGCGCCATCTGCGGCTGCGTCATCTGCGGCTTCTGCGGCTCCTGCGGCTCGGTCTGTGTCTGCAGCTGCGTCAGATATGCGTCGAGACGTTCCAGGCTCTGCTCCCAGAAGCTGCGGTAGCCCTCGAGCCAGTCCGACACCTCGCGGAGCGGCGCGGCATCGAGCCGGCAGCGGCGCCACTGCGCCTCGCGGCTGCGCGCGATGAGGCCGGCACGCTCGAGCACCTTCAGGTGCTTCGACACCGCGGGCATGCTCATCTCGAAGGGCTCGGCCAGCTCCGTGACCGAGAGCTCGCCCAGCGAGAGGCGGGCGAGGATGGCCCGCCGGGTGGGATCGGCGAGCGCGGCGAACGTCGTGCTGAGGTGGTCGGGGGTCATGGTGAACCTCAGGGTTAATTAACAAATAAGTTAAATACAAGGCGGTCGCGTTGTCAACTGCTACGCGTCGTCCCCTTGCAGACAGCCGGGACCACGGTGTGACGTTCGCGCAGCCCGGATCGCGCGGCCCCTTCACCGGCATTCACCTCGGCGCGGATGCGGGACGAGTGAACGCGATTGGGGACTCGAGGATCCCGCATCAGGGCTCGTCGTGGACTACCGCAACGGCACGCACGTCCGTTACGGGGGACCCTGGGCCTCGTCTGTCCCGTTCCGCCGCCTCGTTTCCGACCCTGAGTACGACGGCCCGTTGTGCCGCGGGGAGGGAAGGTATGAGGCGACTTGGCTATGGCGGCGGACTGATGCTCGTTCCCCAGGCGGAACGGGGCGGCCCTCGCCGGCTCGTGGCGGTTCCTCCCATCGGATTCCGATTCCTCCTGTGACGGCACGCGGTGCTGTCGCGGAGGTTTCATACATGAAGCGATTCATCGTGATGGCCCTGGTGTGTCTCTGGGCCGGATCCCTGGCGATGCCGGCGCAGGCCCAGTCGCTCGGCAGCTTTCGCTGGCAACTGCAGCCGTTCTGCAACGTGATCACCGTCACGGTGACGCAGAACGGCGGCGTCTACCGGATGGAAGGCACCGACGATCGTTGCGGCGCCGCACAGGCGGCCTCGGTCATCGGCACGGCGTTCCAGAATCCCGACGGCTCCATCGGCATGGGCCTCAACGTCGTCATGGCACCCGACGGCCAGCCCCAGCCGGTGTCGGCCACGCTGTCGCTGCCCACGATGAGCGGTACGTGGAGGGACGAGTCCGGCAACACGGGCGCATTCGTGCTCACGCAGGGGGCGGGAACGGGCGGCAGCCCGAGGCCGCTGCCCGCTCTGCCCGTGATACCTGCATCGATCCGCCTCCAGGCCGACGGCGGCCTCCTGGCCACCGGCCAGGCCGGCACCGGTGCGCTTCCCGCCAGTGGCGAGGGCACGCGGATGATGTGGTTTCCCGGGCGGAGCGCGCTGCGAGCCGGGAGCGTCGCGGGCTCGCAGTGGGACGAAGCGAACATTGGCGCAAACAGCACCGCGCTCGGACGCAATACCATCGCCAGCGGATTCGGCAGCACCGCCCTCGGAAATGGCGCCGCAGCCAGCGGGTTCGCCGCTGTGGCTCTCGGGCAGTACACGATCGCCAGCGGGGCCTACAGCACGGCGATGGGCGACGGCACGACAGCCAGCGGGGCGCAGAGCACGGCCCTCGGCCAGGGGACCCAGGCGACCGGCGAGCAGAGTTTCTCCGTCGGGACCTCGACGCTGGCGTCCGGTGCACGCGCCGCGGCTCTTGGAGACCGGAGCGTAGCGAGCGGGCTCAACAGCCTGGCAGCGGGATCGCAGTCGCAGGCAGACGGCGCGGAGTCGATCGCGATGGGGCGGCGCGCGCTCGCGGGAGGCCCCGGCAGCGTCGTGCTCGGGTCGGACGCCGCCACGCAGTCGGCTGCCCCCGGCACGTTCGTGTTCGGCGATCGGTCCACGACGACCCCGATCGTCGGCTTCGCGCCGAACGAGTTCCTCGTGCGGGCCGCAGGGGGCGTCGCGTTCTACACGAATGCCGGGCTGACGACCGGGTTGCGGCTTGCACCGAGCGGCAGCCAGTGGCTGGGGCTGTCGGACGCCAACTCGAAGCACTTGTTCCGCGACCTGCACGGCGAGGACGTGCTGGGAAAGCTGGCCCGCATGCCCATCCGGGAATGGAGCTACACGGCGCAGGACGCCTCGGTCCGTCACGTCGGGCCGACGGCGCAGGACTTCCGCGCGGCGTTCGGGCTGGGGGAGGATCCGCTGCGGATCGGATCGATGGACGCCGACGGCATCGCGCTGGCGGCCGCCAAGGCGCTCGAGGCCCGCACGCGCGCGCTGCAGGAGGAGAACGACGCCGTGAGGGCCGCGCTGGACGAGCTCCGGCGCGAGATCCGGGACATGAGAGGGGGACGCCGGGACTGAAGTCCCGGCGCTCCGTGAGGGTTACTTGGGCGCCACAATCGGCACGTAATCGGCGAACACGTACGCGAACAGCACCGAGATGACGCCCATTGCCATCATCAGCATGACGCTGTGCTTGATGGTGAAACGGAACAGGCGGCTCTCATCGGCCGCCGTCATGCCCGTGGCGGCAACCGCGACGGCAATGCTCTGCACCGAGATCATCTTGCCCATCACGCCGGCGGCGGAGTTCACCGACGCGGTGAGCACCGGGTTGAGGGACAGCGCGTTGGCGGTGACCACCTGCAGGTTGCCGAAGAGCGCATTGGCGGACGTGTCACTGCCCGTCAGGAACACGCCCAGCCACCCGACGACGGCGCTGAAGAAGGGGAAGGCGACACCGGTGGTGGCCAGGGCCAGGCCGAGCGTGGAGGTCATCCCCGAGTAGTTCATCAGGTACGCCAGGCCCAGCATCGACGCGATGGTCAACATCGCGTAGGAGAGCTGCGAGAAGGTTTCCTTGTAGAGCTTTCCGACCGTCGCCGGCCTGACGCCGAGGACCACGGCGGCGACGATGGTCGCCAGGAAGCATCCCGTGCCGGACGCGCTGAGCCAGTTGAGCGTGAACACCGCGGCATAGGGCGCGGGCTCGGCGACGACGGGCGGGACCCGCGTGATGGCGTTGTGCAGGCCCGGCACCATCACGCCGTTCAGCCCCGTGGGCGCCTTGGGGAGGAACGACGGCATCACGCCGTTGGTCCACGTGTCGATGGCCAGCTTGATCGCGGGCTCGCCCCACGCCAGCACGAACGCGACGAGCAGCAGGTAGGGCGACCAGGCCATGAAGATCTCGCCCGGCGAGTGCTTCTTCGCCTCCGCAGTCACCGGATTGTCGCCGTCGAGCCGCATGATGGTCCTCGGCTTCCACAGCTTGAGCACCGCCACCATCACGACGATGCAGGTGAGCGAGCTGAGGATGTCGGTGAGCTCGGGCCCCATGTAATTGGAGACGTAGAACTGCATGCCGGCGAACGACACGCCGCACGCGATGATGGCCGGCAGCACCTCGCCCGCGCGCTTCCAGCCCGCCATCACGACGATGAGGTAGCCGGGGATGATGATGGAGATCATCGCGCACAGGCGGCCCACCATGGCGGAGAGCGGCAGGACCGGCAGGCCCGTGACGGCGGCCAGTGTGGTGACGGGGATGCCGATGGACCCGAAGGCCACCGGCGCCGTGTTGGCGAGCAGGCAGATACCGGCGGCGTAGAACGGGTTGAAGCCGAGCCCCGCGAGCATCGCGCCGGAGACCGCGACCGGGGCGCCGAAGCCCGCCGCGCCCTCGATGAAGGCCCCGAACGAGAACGCGATGAACATTGCCTGGAGGCGGCGGTCATCGGTGAGCGAGCCGACCGAGTCCTTGATGATCTCGAACTTGCCGGTGTGCACCGCGAGGCGGTAGAGCATGATCGACGCGAACACGATCCACGCGATTGGGAAGATGCCGTACGCCGCGCCGTACAGCGTGGACATCACGGCCAGGCCGACGGGCATGCCATAGACGGTGAGCGACACGGCCAGCGCGGTGCCCAGTCCCGCGAGCGCCGCCTTCCAGGTGGGCGTGCGCCAGACGCCAAGCATGAGGAACAGCACGACGATCGGCAGGGCGGCGACGGGGGCCGACAGCGCGAGGCTGCCGCCCAGGGGCTCGTAGTTGTGCTGCCACATATGGGGGTCGGGGCTCCGTGGGTGGTGACCGTGGCCTTATAGCACAGCCGCGGCCGCGCGCCGAAGCCGTCCGCGGATCCCGAACGAACGCGTGCGCAAGGGCGACGCTCAGAGCGCCGCGTCCTTCGTCTCCCGCGACATCCACAGGCCCAGCAGCGAGAGCAGCGTGGAGAGCGCGAGGTAGTAGCCGACGTACTGCAGCCCCATGTTGGTGGCCAGCCACGTCGCCACGTAGGGCGCCAGCGACGCGCCGAAGATGCCCGCCAGGTTGTAGGTGAGCGAGCTGCCCGTGTAGCGGACCGCCGTCGGGAAGAGCTCCGCGAGGACCGTGCCGAGCGGGCCGTAAGCCAGCCCCACCAGCGCGAGGCCCGACACCATCACCAGCGTGGCGCCGATGGTGCCCGCGTGGAAGAGCGGCGCGAACACGAGGCCGAACGCGAACGTGGCGACGTTCACCCACATCAGCATGGGCCGCCGTCCCCGCTCGGCCAGGATGGCCGACCACGGGATCGTTGCCGCGAAGAACAGCACGCCGAAGAGCTGGATGAAGAGGAACTGTTCGCGCGTGAACCCGAGCCGGCTCGTGCCCCACGAGAGCGCGAACACGGTCATCAGGTAGAAGTTCACGTAGACCGAGAGCCCGATCAACGTCCCGATGACGAGCGTGCCCAGGTGCGACCTGAAGACCGCCAGCATGGGCACCTGCACGCGCTCGTGGCGCGCCACGGCCGCCGCGAAGACCGGCGTCTCGGTGATCGACAGCCGCACGTAGAGGCCGAGGAGGACCAGCGCGGCGCTGGCGAGGAAGGGCACGCGCCAGCCCCACTCGAAGAACTGCGCATCGGTCAGCGTCCGCGACAGCAGTAGGAAGATGCCGCCCGAGCAGAAGAAGCCGACCGGGGCGCCCAGCTGCGGGAACATGCCGTACCACGCGCGCCGTCCGGGCGGCGCGTTCTCCGTCGCCAGGAGCACGGCGCCTCCCCACTCGCCACCCAGGCCCAGGCCCTGCCCGAAGCGGCAGAGCGCGAGGAGGGCGGGCGCGGCGATGCCGATGCTCTGGTACGGCGGCAGCAGCCCGATGGCCACCGTCGAGAGGCCCATCGTCAGCAGCGCCGCCACCAGCGTGGTCTTGCGGCCGACGCGATCGCCGAAGTGGCCGAAGAGCGCCGAGCCGACGGGACGCGCGAGGAATGCGATGGCGAAAGTGGCCAGCGAGGCCAGCGTGGCCGTCGCCGGTTCGGACGAGGGGAAGAACAGCGCCGGAAAGACCAGTACCGCCGCGGTGGCGTAGATGTAGAAGTCGAAGAACTCGATCGCCGTGCCGATGAGGCTGGCGAAGAGGATCTGCCGCGGGGTGTTGACCGCTTTCGGCGCGTGGCCCTGGCCGGCGCCCATCAGTTGGTGCCGGGGTTGGCCGCCAGGAAGGGCTCGGCCTCGGCCAGGATCGGATCGATGCGCGCGAAGGTGTCCGAGTAGCTCAGGCCGCTCACCTGCTTGAGCGTGACCTTCGTGCCGGCGAGCTTGCCCTCGTACGCCTTCGCGTTCACCAGACCGCTCTCGTCGGCGGCCCCGATCAACCAGAGGGTGGGCGCCTTGATCTCGGCCGGCTCGAGCGCCGGGTAGTCCACGAGCGCGCCGAGCGCGATGGCCTGGCGGGCCACGCCGCTGTTCCAGGCGTCGCGGTCACCGGGGGACATGCCCTTCAGGTCCAGCTTCCCCGCCTTCTGCGCCTCGAGCAGCGGCTGCCACTTCGCGCGCATGCCATTGATGGCGTCCTTCACCGGCCCGCTGATGGTGGGCCCCATGTCGGCGCCGACCAGCACCGCCGAGATCACCCGATCCGATCGGGCCGCGAGATACCGGCCGATGCTGGCGCCGTGCCCGAATCCCCACAGGTGGAAGCGCTTCGCGCCGGCCGCGTCGGCCACGGCGAGCACATCCGCCAGGACGGCGTCCAGCGCGTACGCCTCCGGCGTGTCGGGCTTGTCGCTCTCGCCGCTGCCGCGCAGGTCCACCGTGATGACCGTGAAGCGCTTGCTCAGCCGGTCCACGTACCCGCGCTCGTTCCAGGAGCGCCGCGTCTGGCCGCCGCCGTGCAGCAGGATCAGCGCGGGCCCCGTGCCTGCGGTCTCGTAGGCGATCTTCGTGCCGTCGGGCGAGGTCGCCATCAGGGCGGTGGGTGCCTTTGCCGCAGCCGGCGCGGCGGCCCCTGCGGCTGCCGCGGGCGCCGCCGGCTTCTGCGTGGCCGGCGCGGGCGTCGCGGCCGCCGGCTGGGTGGTGACCTGCGATGTGGCCTGGGCACAGGCGGAAACGGTGATCGCGAACGAGAACAGGGCAATGGCCCCGGGCGTGCGGGCGACCATTCGGACGAACGGCGTGATCATGAGGGTCCTCTGACGTCTTTCATCGAGAAGTGCGTGAGCGTCACAGATACCACAGGCGGCGCGCGCAGTGCGAATGTCTGCGAATGTCCCCGCCTATGTCGAGAAGAAGCCCGGGAGCTCCCCGATGAAGGCAGCCACCGGCAGGATCTCGATGCCATCCTCGGTCGTCCGGCGCCGGGGTTCGAGGCAGACCACGACGCGCCGGGCGCGGGGATGGTCCTGGCGCAGATGCCGAAGGCCCTTGAGATGGTCCGACGTCACGCGCGGCGTGGCCTTGGCTTCGATGGCGACCTTCATGTCCCCGATGATGAAATCCACCTCGATCCCGCTGGCCAGCCGCCAGTACGCAAGGTCGGCGAACCGCTCCTGGTAGGTGTTGTACGCGAGAAGCTCGTGGAACACCCAATTCTCGAAGGCCTTGCCGAACAGCTCGCCACCGGGTTCCATCCGGCCGCGCCGCGCGAGATGGTTCACCACGCCGATGTCCGCGAAGTAGAACTTGGGGGCGCCAATCACGCGGCGCTTCGGCCGCCGCGTGTACGCGGGCAGCCACCGGCCGAGCAGGGTGTCCACGAGGATGCCGAAGTGACCCTTCACGGTCGGCCCCGAGACTGCGCATTCACGCGCGATGTTGGCGAAGTTCACCAGGTCGCCGTCCGACAGCGCCGCGGCGCCCAGGAACGAGGAGAAGACCGGCAGGTTCCGGACGAGGCCCTCCGCCGCCACCTCTTCCTTGAGGTAATCTCCGACGTAGGCTGCGGCCAGCCGTTCGGGGCGGTCCGCCTCGTAGAAGCTGGGGAGGTAGCCGTGGTTGAGTAGTCGGACCAGGTCGAAGTTCGACCCGATCTCGGCCGCCGTGAGCCCGTGCAGCTCGTAGCGCACGGCTCGCCCGCCCAGCAGGTTGGCGGCACCCCGGCGAACCTTGCGCGCGCTCGACCCGCACAACGCAAAGCGAATCTTCCGGTGCTCGTGCAGCCAGTGCACCTCGTCGAGCAGCGCCGGGACTTTCTGCACTTCGTCGATGACGACCTGCGACGGACGGCTGCCCTGCGTGATCTCCTCGCGCAGCAACTCGGGTCGCTCCAGGTAGCGGCGGTACTCGTCCGCCTTCAGGAGATCAATCCACAGGCCGTCCGGATACGCCTCGCGCAGCAGCGTCGTCTTCCCGGTCAGTCGCGGTCCCCAGAGGAAGAACGTCTCCCGGCCCGGCGGGGGAAGGCGCAGCGCCCTTGTAAACATGAGATTTATTTTATCATGATGATTGCAATAACAAATTTCTCGCTCTCTTGAGCCGCAATCGCCTTCGTGCCATAGTCCCCTCTCCCCCCGGCTGATGGCGACGGAGCGTCACCATGGCTGACATCACTCCTCCCGGGCTGGCCGGCTTCCTCCTTCGACTGCCCGCCGGCGCGGCCGTGGGGCTCGCGCGCGGCACCGCACGGTCGCGCCTCGAGGCGGCCGGCACCTCCTACGAGTTCGAGCCACTGTTCACGACAGGCCCGCACGCGGGCGCCACCGGCCTGGCCGGCGCCGGCTTCGAATGGCACGTGGCGACGCCCTCCGGTGTGGTGGACCCCGCCCGGGCGTGGGAGTCGGCACATGCCCTGCACGAGGCGGCCAGCGCGGCGATGGCCGGCGCGCCTGTGCTGGTCGAGCCCGACTTCGTCCAGGAGTGGTTCTACGAGAACCCGCTCGCCCGCGACCCGGCCGCCGCTGCCGACGCCTGCACCTTCAACGATCAACGGCCCGAGCTCCCGCGCATCGACAACCTGTTCGCCTGGCACCTCGATCCCGCGTTCTCGCAGCTGCGGCAGGCGCGTGGCGAGGCCTCGGGCGGCGCGTCGCCCGTGCGGATTGCCCATCTCGACACCGGCTACGATCCCGCGCACCAGACCCTGCCGCCGCGCATCCGCCTGGACCTGCAGCGCAACTTCGTGGACGACCAGGGGCCCAGCGACGCACGCGACCCGGCTGCGCGTGGCGCCTTCGAGCATCCTGGGCACGGCACCGGCACGCTCGGCATCCTGGCGGGCAGCCAGTTCACCTTCAACCGTCACGGCTACACCTTCGACGACGTGGTGGGCGGCGCGCCCGAGGCCGAGGTCGTGCCCGTGCGGGTGGGTCGATCGGTGCTGCAGCTGCGAACCAGTACCATCGCCCGGGGCATCACCTACGCCGCGGACCTCTGCGCGGACGAGGCGACGCGCATCCACGTCCTGTCGTTGAGCATGGGAGGTGTTGCCTCGGCGGCGTGGGCCGACGCGGTGAACCTGGCCTACGACGCCGGCATCGTGCTCGTCGCCGCGGCGGGCAATAACTTCTCCGCCGGCTTCTTCGGCTTCCCCACGCACTTCATCGTCTACCCGGCCAGGTTCCGCAGGGTGATTGCCGCGTGCGGGGTGATGGCCAACCGCAAGCCCTACTACGGCCTGCCGTTCCGCACCATGCAGGGGAACTGGGGGCCCGCGAGCAAGATGGCGACGGCCGTGTCCGCCTTCACGCCGAACATGCCGTGGGCCGAGATTGGCTGCGCGGGCCTCGTGGACATGGATGGTGCCGGCACCTCGTCGGCCACGCCGCAGGTGGCGGCCGCCGCCGCGCTCTACTTCCAGAAGCACGCGGGCACCCTCTTCGATCCCGCGGAGTACCCGGAGCCCTGGATGCGCGTCGAGGCGGTGCGGCAGGCGCTCTTCTCGCGGGCCGACAAGACGGCGGATGGCGGCAGCACCGAGAAACTCGGCAACGGCATCCTGCGCGCGGCCGACGCCCTGGGCCTGCAGCCGCCGGCCAGCGCGTCGCTCCACAGGACCGCGCCCGACAGTGCCGTGCTGCCCATCCTGCGCGTGATCACCGGGCTCGGCGTGGCGCCCTCGCCCACCGCCGACGCGATGCTCGCGCTGGAGGCCACGCAGCTGGCGCACCGCTGGTCGCGCGACGACCGGCCGAATCCCATCGAGACCGCGCTGCCGGACCCGGACCTGCCGCCCGAGGCGATCCCGCCGGCGCAGGTGCGGCGCTTCCTCGACGCGGTGCTCGAACACCCCGGTGCGTCGGCGCCTCTCAAGGCTCGCGCGGGCGAGGCGCGGCATTCACTGTTCGGGACACCCCTGCCCGGTCGGCCCGTGCCGAGGCGCAGAAAGAGGGGCGCCGAGGGACTCGAAGCCGGGGAGGCCCCACGGGCGGAGCCGCTTCGCGCGCCTGTCGCCACGCCGATGCCGTTCGTGCCGACCGAGCCGGCGTTCCGCAACCTGCGCGGCTACAGCATCGATCCAGGGCTGACGACACAGCTCGATCTCGCGCCCATCGGCGAGGTCACGTTCAAGGTCCCGTGGGAGGGGCTGGCGCCCGGGCCGGTCGGCGAGTATCTCGAGGTGATCGACGTGGACCCGGCGAGCGGGTGTTTCTACGAACCGGTGAGCCTCGACGATCCGAAGCTGCTGGCGCAGGACGGCCTGGCGCCCAGCGAGGGCACGCCGCAGTTCCATCAGCAGATGGTGTACGCGGTGGCCAGCCTGACCATCCGGAACTTCGAGCGCGCGCTCGGCCGCCGCAGCCTGTGGCGGCCTGGTCCTCCGCCGAAGGGCGCGGACCCGAAGAACGACTCGACGTTCGTCCAACGGCTGCGCGTGTATCCTCACGCGCTCCGCGAGCAGAACGCCTACTACTCGCCGTCGAAGGTGGCGCTGCTGTTCGGCTACTTCAAGGCGCCCGAGCGGGAAGAGGCCGAGCACGTGCCGGGCGGTCTCGTCTTCACGTGCCTCTCGCACGACATCATCGCCCACGAGGCCGTGCATGCGCTGCTGGACGGGATGCACCGGCGCTTCCTCAGTCCCACGAACCCCGACGTGCGCGCCTTCCACGAGGCCTTCGCCGACATCGTCGCCCTGCTGCAGCACTTCACGTTCCCGGAGATCGTTCGTCACCAGATCGCCAGCACCCGCGGAGGGCTTCGCAGCCACCAGAACCTGCTCGGGCAGCTCGCGGGCCAGTTCGGGCGCTCGACCGGCCGCCGTGGCGCGCTCCGGGACGCCATCGGCCGCGTCAACCCGGCCAGCGGCGAATGGGAGCCGCACCGGCCGGACCCCTCCGAGTACCGGACGGTGGTCGAGCCCCACGATCGCGGCGCGATCCTGGTGGCCGCCGTGTTCGACGCGTTTCTCGCCATCTACGAGCGGCGCACGTCGGACCTGCTTCGGCTGGCGACGGGCGGCACCGGCGTGCTGCAGCCGGGCGCCATCCACCCGGACCTGGTCTCGCGCCTGGCCGAGGAGGCGGCGAAGGCGGCCCAGCACGTGCTCACGATGTGCATCCGCGCGCTGGACTACTGCCCGCCGGTGGACATCACCTTCGGCGAGTACCTGCGTGCCATCATCACGGCCGACACCGATGCGGTGGCCGACGACGACCTGCGCTATCGCACGGCCTTCGTGGAGGCATTCCGAAAGCGCGGGCTGTACCCGCGTGACCTGCGCACGCTGAGCGAAGACAGCCTCGTCTGGCGCGGGCCGCACAACGAGGAGAATCGCCCCTCGCAGGCCCTGCAGGACGGCCTCGAGCGCGTTCGCAACTTCGCACAGAGCTTCCTGTTCGCGCAGGGGGGCGGCGAGGGCGCCGAGCCGCGCGAGCAGGTGTTCCACCTGCAGCGGGGCATGCGGCGCGACCTGCACGAGTGGCTGGCCCACCACTTCGACACGCACGTCGACGGCGCGCGCGACGCGGCGTTCCTGGGCATCGACCCCCGATTCGGATTCGAGGTGCACACGGCGCGCTTCGCGCTGAGGCCCAGCCCGGACGGCTACATCGATCCGCAGTTCCTGGTCGGGCTCCTGCAGCAGCGCCGCATCCCCATCGATCCCGTTCGCCCGGGCGCCGAGACCACCGCATTCGAGGGCGGCTCCACCATCGTCGCCGACTTGCGGCGGCTGAAGATCCGCTACTGCATCCGGAAGAACGTGACCAGCACCACGCGACAGGCCCGGCAGCAGGCGTTCATGGCGTCGCGACTGGAATCGACGCGCGCCACCTACCTGGGCCGCGGCGTCCTGGACGACGCCGAGCCCTTCGCCGCGCTGCACCGGGGCGTGTGAGAGGGTCCCAATGGCGAAGAAGAAAAAAACGACACGCCGCACCCCGCCTCGGCGCACGACCACGCGCACGGGGCGATGGGCGACGACCGTGAAGACGCAGCGACGAGGCACACCCGGGAGTACGGAGCGACGGGGCTTCAGCCCCGTCGGCCCCAGGGTCCGCGTGCGGATGTATCGCCATGGCCTCGGCGATTGCTTCCTCGTCACGTTCGGCGCGGGGGGCGACGAACGCCACGTGCTGATCGACTGCGGGACGCTCGGGGCCACGACCACGGGCGTGAGGATCGCGAAGGTGGTGGATGACATTCGTGCGACGACCGGTGGCCACCTTCACCTCCTGGTCGCGACACACGAGCACAAGGACCACGTGGCCGGCTTCGCCTCGCAGAAGGCCGCCTTCGAGGCGATGAGCGTCGATCGCGTCTGGCTGGCGTGGACCGAGAATCCTGGCGACGAGCTGGCGAAGCGGATCGCCAAGAAGCGGCAGGACCTCGGCGCCGCGCTCGCGCGCGCCTGCCAGGCGCTGGCTGCCCCGGCATCCTCCCCGGAATCCCGGGCCCTGGGCCTGGCCGTGCGGGACGTCCTGGCGTTCTCCGGCGATCCGGAGACGCCCACCGCCTTCAGCGAGACGATCAACGAGGCGATGCGCTTCGTCCGCACGGGCCTCGTGCGCGACCCGCGCTACTGCAACCCGGGCGACGGCCCCATCGAGGAGGACTGGCTGCCCGGGTTCCGCTTCTACGTGCTGGGCCCTCCGCGGAGCGAAGCAGCCCTGGACGACGCGGGCGCGCAGGGCAGCTCGGAGCTCTATGGCATCGCGCCGGGCCTCGACTCCGGCGCGGCCTTCCAGGCGTCGGGCAAGAGCGCCGTCGACTACATGGCGGCGAGCGACACCGCATCGCGTGATGCCTTCGTCGACGCCCAGCCGTTCGACACGCGCTTCCGTGTCGAGCGCGACAGCGCGGCCGCGCGGGCCGTGCTGGCCCGCTACACCTCGGAGGGCGAGGCCTGGCGCCGCGTGGACGAGGACTGGCTGCGCATCGCCTCCGACCTCGCGCTGCAGCTGGACAAGTCCACCAACAACACGAGCCTGGCGCTCGCCATCGAGCGCATCGGCGACGGCCGTGTGCTGCTGTTCCCGGCGGATGCCCAGCAGGGCAACTGGCTCTCGTGGCACGACCAGGGAATGGTGTGGACGGTACGCGATGCCGGTGTCGCGCGGACGGTGCGCGCCCGCGACCTCCTGTCGCGCACGGTGTTCTACAAGGTGGGACACCACGCCAGCCACAACGCGACCGCGCGGGGACAGGGGCTCGAGTTGATGGACCGCGAGGACGAGCTGACGGCGTTCATCCCCGTGGATCGCGCCGTCGCCCTCGGCCGGCACCCGCAGGGCTCGTGGCGCATGCCGGCGGTGACGCTCTACCGCCGCCTGCTGGAGAAGTGCCAGGGCCGCGTCGTGCGATCCGACATCGGATGGGCGGACGATGCGGCCAGGGCCGCGAACGCGTCGGTGGAGGAAGAACTCGCGGATCTGGCGGCCGCGGACGAGTGGGCGCAGTGGCGCACGGCCCAGCGGGCATCGACGAGCGTGGCCATCACGGACCTCTTCGTGGACTTCCTGCTGGCCTGAGCCGTCCTCGTCAGGCGAGCGCGGAGAGCCCCCGGTCCGCGATGATGTGATGCTGCATGACGATGGCGATGCGCGAGGCGCGCGCCTTCGCCTCCTCTGCCATCGGCCCGCTGAAGAGCGCGTCCACGGTGCCGTGGAAGAGCTCGATCCATCGGCCGAACTCGCGGGTGCCAAGAGGCGTGAGCTGCGCGAGCTGCAGGTGCGCGGCGAGCGGGTTGCCCTTGAAGCCCGCCGTGCCGAACAGCACCGCGTCCCAGAAGGCGTACATCTTCGGCAGGTGCCCCGCCCAGTCCACCCCTGCCACATCGTCGAAGATGGGCCCGAGGATGTCGTCGGCCCTGACGTGCCCGTAGAAGGTGTCCACGAGGCGCACGATGTCGTCGCGCGAGATGATGTCGAGGCGTTCGGTGGTCATGGGAGCGTCCGTCAGGCAGTCGCGTGCGACACGCGGGGGAGCAGAGTCGCCACGCGCGTGACCCATCGCGGCTCGGCGATGAGGTCGGCCAGGGTGTAGCGGTCCAGCACCGCGAAGAAGGCGTCGAAGGCCTCGGCGAGGGCGCCCTTGAGGCCGCAGGCGCGGGTGAGCGGGCAGGTGTTGGTGGCGCGGTCGAAGCACTCGACCACGGCCAGCGATCCTTCCGTGCGGCGGATGACCTCGCCCACGCGGATGGACTCCGGCGTCCGCGCCAAGCGGAAACCCCCGGTGCGGCCGCGCGTCGTCTCCAGGTAACCCAGGTGCTGCAGCTCGTTGACGACCTTGACGACGTGGTGGCGTGAGAGGCCGAAGGCGCGGGCGACCTGCGAGGTCAGGCAGCGCTGGTCGTGGTGCACGGCGGCGTAGATGAGGACGCGCAGGGCGTAGTCGGTGAAGCCGTTAAGTTGCATTCAAGATGCAACTTTAATCCCGCCGTCGGCCCTCGCGCAAGCCCCAAGCCCCAAGCCCCAAGCCCCAAGCCCCAAGACCTCAAGACCCTATCCGTCCCCGGCACTTGCCGAAGCCGATCCGGGTCGCGCCTTCGCGCGCGCAGAAGGCGGTGAAGATCACCTCGTCGCCGTCCTGGAGGAAGGCGCGTGACTCGCCGGTGGGCAGCGCCACCGGCTGGGCGCCGCGTCGCGTGAGCTCCAGCAGGCAGCCGAGCGAGTCGGGCGTCGGGCCGGAGACGGTGCCGCTGGCCAGCAGGTCGCCGGGGCGGAGGTTGCACCCGTTCATCGCGTGGTGCGCCACCATCTGGCCGATTGTCCAGTAGAGACCCGCGGCGTTCGTTCGCGCAAGCCTGGCGGGGGCGTGGCCGGCCGCGCGCATCCTGGCTGTGGAGAGCGCGGCTTCAATCGTGATGTCGAACGCGCCGGCGGCGCGATCGGCGGGCGTGTCGAGGTACGGCAGCGGCGCGGGATCTCCCTCCGGCCGCGCGGCGCGCGGCGCGCGGAATGGCGCGAGCGCGTCGAGCGTCACGACCCACGGCGAGACGGTGGTGGCGAAGCTCTTGCCGAGGAACGGCCCGAGCGGCTGGTACTCCCACGCCTGCACGTCGCGAGCGGACCAATCGTTGACGAGGCAGAGGCCGAAGAGGTGATCCTCCGCCTCGGCCAGCGGCACCGGCGATCCAAGGGCGTTGCCCCGGCCGATGAACGCGCCGATCTCGACCTCGTAGTCGAGCGACTGGCTGGGGCCAACCGTCGGCATCGCCGCGTCGGCTGCCTTGCGCTGGCCCGTGGGGCGCGGCACCGGCGTGCCGTCCGGCACGAGCGACGAGGCCCGGCCGTGGTACCCGATGGGCATCCACTTGTAGTTCGGCAACAGCGGGTTGTCGGGCCGGAACAGCGCGCCGACATTCGTCGCGTGGTGTACCGAGGCGTAGAAGTCGGTGTAGTCGCCGACGTGGGCCGGCAGGTGCATGACCGCCTCGGCCTGCGGCACGAGCAGGCGCGAGCGCAGGACTGCGTCCGAGGGCGCGGCGGCCTCGTGCGCGCGCAGCAGGAGGCTCAGCTGCGCGCGCAGTGCCGTTGCGGTCGGGCGGCCGAGCGCCATCAGCGCGTTGAGCGCCGGCGCCTGGACGGCATCGACGGTGGCGCCGAGGCTGGCGTCGAGCACCCCCTCGCGCGCCGCCAGGGCGAGATCCAGGATCTGATCGCCGATGGCCACGCCGATGCGGGGCGCCTCACCCTCGCGGCTGAAGACGCCGAACGGCAGGTTCTGGACGGGGAAGTCGGTGCCCGGCGCCTGCGCCGAGGCTACCCACGACCGCAGCCGCGGATCGAGCGTGTCGTTCACCATCAGCGCCCGCGCACGATGGCCCCGACCTCGTCCACCGGCTCGCGGAACGAGCACGAGCCGAAGCTGCGGAGGCTCGAGGCTCGCGTGTCCTCCAGCGCGTGATTCCCGATGACGCGGCCGCGCCAGGCCACGCCGCTGGCGCCGAAGGTCACCGAGTCCCCGTCGCGCTCCACGAGCAGGGCTTCCACGTCGCCGGCCGACCACCCCGCGCGAACGGCCGCCGTGGCCAGCAGCACGTTCAGGTATCCGAACAGCGTGCCGACGGGCGCGTCGGCGGCGTAGGTGAGGCGATAGTCGCCGCGCAGTGGATGGTGGAGGCCCGCGGTGCACTTGAAGGGGAGGCCCACGCGCACGGCGGCGGCCAGGAACTGCGCGAGCGCGGCGGGAGTGGGAATGCCGTCCGGCGTGACGCCGCCCGTGCGTACCTTGCCGAAGAAGCCGCAAGCGGACACCAGGCGAAGGATCGGCTCCGGATCGGCCAGCGGCACCTCGACGTACACGTCCACGCCCGCAAGGCGCATCGATGCGAGGTGCCGCACATCCGCGGCGCTGGAGGTCTTCACCTCCATGGCGTCCACGATGGCGCCGCGCGCGTGCGCGTTGAAGGCCACGATGCCGGGCAGCTCCGCGTCGAGGTCGCCGACCACGGCGCTCAGCCGCCACCCGGGCTCGCCCGCAAACGGTGCGTGCACGGCCTTGAACTCGGCCAGCCGCGCGGCCGGCAGGACGAAGCGGCCCAGCATCCACCGGTCCGCGCCCGCGCGCTCCTCCGCGTAGTGCGCGACCGCATCGCCCATGGTGGCGCTCGTGGGCGGGAAGAGCCCGGCATAGTCCACGACGGAGCCCAGCAGGGCCCGTGCGCTCTCGGGCACCGGTGGCGCCAGGACGGTCACTTCAACTCCTCCGGCAGCCACGATTGGGCGTAGGACGGATCCTCGAAGGGCAGCGCCGACACGGCCACGCGCATCGGGCGGAAGCTGTCGAGCATCACGGCGAGCTCGTCGGTGTGCGTGGCGCCCATCGCGGCCTCCACGCGGCCGGGGTGCGGCCCGTGCGGCAGGCCGTCCGGATGGTGGGTGATGCTGCCGAACTCGATGCCCTTGCGGCTCATGAACTCCTTCGAGACGTAGTAGAGCACCTCGTCCGACTCCACGTTGCTGTGGTTGTAGGGCACCACGATGGCCTCGGGGTGGAAGTCGTACGGCCGCGGGCAGAACGAGCAGACGACGAAGCCGTCGCCCTCGAAGGTCTGGTGCACCGGCGGCGGCTGGTGCACGCGCCCGACGATGGGCTCGAAGTCGTGGATGCTGAAGGCGTACGGGTAGAAGTAGCCGTCCCACCCCACCACGTCGAAGGGATGGTGCGCCATCACCAGCTCGGTGAGGGCGTCGTACTGCTTGACGAGAATGGGGAACTCGCCGGTCTCGTCGCGCGGCTCGACGAACTGCGGCCTCCGGATGTCGCGCTCCGAGAAGGGCGCGCCCTCCTTCATCTGGCCGAACTCGGTGCGGTAGCGGCGCGGCGTGCGGACCATCCCGCGGCTCTCGATGACGAGCAGCGTGAGCGGGCCCGCGGCCGGGTCGAACACCAGCCGGTAGATGATGCCGCGCGGGATCACCAGGTAGTCCCCGTCCGTGAACGCGATGTGCCCGAACGGCGTCTCGAGGGTCCCCGCGCCTTTCGTGACGTAGAGGATCTCGTCGGCCTGCGCGTTGCGGAAGAAGTGCTTGTCCACGTGGTCGGCGTGGACGACCGCCATCGACACCTCGTCGTTGAAGAGGAGGAGCGTCCGGTGGAGCGTGGGGCTCCCGCCCGCGGGCACCTGCGCCGTCCTGAAGTGGCGATGCCTGAGCTCGCGCGAGTCGGCCGCCACCCTGGGCACACGCATCACCTCGCGCGTGGTGCGGACGACCGTGGGCGGGTGCACGTGGTACAGCAGCGACGAGCTGCCGCTGAACCCGTGGTTCCCCATCAACTCCTCGGCGTAGAGCCGTCCCCCGGGCGAGCGGAACGCGATGTGCCGCTTGCGCGGCAGCGATCCGAGGGAATGGTAAAAGGGCATTACAGGTTGCCTCTCCTCGCCTGCTCGCGCTCGATTGCCTCGAAGAGCGCCTTGAAGTTGCCCTTGCCGAAGCTGCGCGCGCCCTTGCGCTGGATGATCTCGTAGAAGAGCGTCGGCCGGTCCTGCACCGGCTTCGTAAAGATCTGCAGCATATACCCTTCGTCGTCCCGGTCCACGAGGATGCCGAGGTCCTGGAGCGCGGTGACGTCCTCGTCGATGGGGCCGACGCGGGCGAGCAGGTCCTCGTAATAGGTGCCGGGCACGGTGAGGAACTCCACGCCGCGCGCCTGCATCGCCGAGACGGTGGCGACGATGTCGCTGGTGGCCAGGGCGATGTGCTGCACGCCCGGGCCACCGTAGAACTCCAGGTACTCGTCGATCTGCGACTTCCGCCGCCCGGCGGCCGGCTCGTTGATCGGCAGCTTGATCCGCTCGTTGCCGTTCGACATCACCTTGGACATCAGCGACGAGTACTCGGTGGAGATGTCCTCGTCGTCGAACGAGACCAGGTTGCGGAAGCCCATCACGCGCTCGTAGAAGGCCACCCACTCGTTCATGCGGCCCAGCTCGACGTTGCCCACGCAGTGGTCCACGTACTTGATGCCCGTGGGCGCGATGGCCATCTGCGAGCGCATCGGCTCGAAGCCCGGCATGAAGGGGCCGGCGTAGTTCTTCCGCTCGACCAGCGAGTGGATGGTGTCGCCATAGGTCCGGATGGCGGCAATGACGACCTGCCCGTGGGCGTCCTCGATGACGCGGGGCTCGGCCGCGGGCTGCGCGCCGCGTGCCACGGCCAGCCGGAACGCCTCCCGGGCGTCGTCGACCCACCAGGCGAGGTCCCTCACCCCGTCGCCGTGCGCGCGCACGTGGTCGGCCACCGGGCCGGCGGGCCCCAGGGCAGCGGTGACGACGAAGCGGAGCTTCTCCTGCTTCAGCACGTAGCTGACGCGGTCGCGCACGCCCGTCTCGGGGCCGCGGTAGGCGACGAGCTCGAAGCCGAAGGCCGTCTGGTAGAAGTGCGCGGCCTGCCGGGCGTTGCCCACGTAGAACTCGATGAAGTCGGTCCCGTTGATCGGGAAGACGTCAGGCGTAGCGACGGGCTCGGAGAGAAGGGCGGAAGTGGACATAGATGAAGTCGGGAATCAGGGATCAGGGATCAGGGATCAGGGATCAGGGATCAGGGATCAGGGAACAGGGAACAGGGAACAGGGAACAGGGAACAGGGATCACAAGGCGGACGTGCCCCTGTTCGCAGGGTAGGTCCCGCGCATTGATATAGCCAATACTTTGTGTGGTCGTGATCGATACTCTTGAAATATGAATCCCGCTACCGTCGAGCTGCGTCACCTCCGCTACTTCTGCGCCGTGGCCGAGGAGCTGCACTTCGGGCGCGCCGCGGCGCGGCTGGGGCTCTCCCAGCCGCCCCTCAGCCTGCAGATCCGCCAGCTCGAGGAGATGGTGGGCGCGCGGCTCTTCGACCGGCACAGCCGGAGCGTCGCCCTCACCGACGCCGGGCGCGCGCTCAACGAGTCGGCGCGCCGCATCCTCCGCGACGTCGACACGGCGATGGCCGCCGCCCGGCAGGCGGGCAGCGGCGAGGTGGGGGAACTGCGCGTCGCCTTCGCCCCCACGCTGATGCTCTCCGCGTTCGCCGACATGATCCGCCGCTATCGGGCCCGCCATCCGGGCGTGCGCCTCGACCTGCGCGAGCTGCCCTCGGCCGAGCAGACCGCGGCGCTGCTCCGCGGCGACATCGACATCGGCTTCGCGCGCGAGGCCGGTCCCGACGCGCGCCTCAACGTGGAGCCGATCGCGCGCGAGCCGCTGATGATCGCGCTCAACCGCGACCATCCCCGCGCGCGCCAGGCGCGCGTGCCCGTCGCCGCGCTCGCCAACGACCCGTGGGTGCTGTTCCCTCGTGCCATCGCGCCCCTGCTCCACGATCACGTGCTGCGGCTGTGCCAGGAGGCCGGTTTCGTCCCTCGCGTTGCGCAGGAGAGCCGCGAGACCTACACCACCGTCGGGCTGGTGGGCGCCGGCGTGGGCGTCACCATCGTTCCCGCGGGTGTCTCACGCATGGGCTGGCGTCGCGTCGTCTACAAGAGGATCCCGAAGGCGTCCACCGAGCTCAGCATGGTCTGGCCCGCGGGGCCCTCGCGCCCCATCGTCGAGACGTTTCTCGCTGCCGCCCGGCGCGATGTGGCCTGACGCGCGCCGCGGGCCAGAGTTCTGGGTTCTGCGGTTCTGCGGTTCTGGGGTTCTCAGGTTCTCGGGTTCGCGGCTCGAGTCAACGATCGTCGTTGCTCCTTCACGACGCGGGACGGGGCACATCACCAGGTTCGTGCGCGGTGACTCGTGCTTCGTGTTGCCGTGTCACGGCTCCGCGAGCGTCCGGCAGGGATCCACGCGTGCCGCGCGCGCGGCGGGGCGCCAGCACGCGGCGGCGGCCACCAGCGCGACGAGCACCGACACGGCTGCCAGGGTCAGCGGGTCGGTGGGGCTCACGCCGAACAACAGGCTGGCCAGCGAGCGCGCCCAGCCCGATCGTGGCCAGACGCGTGCGGGCCGTCGCCATCGCGACGTAGTCGCCGGCGAGCCGCACCTCGAAGATCGGCAGATCCGGCTCGAGGCTGCGGACGGCGGCCTGGACCGAGCCGACCAGCGCAAGCGGGTCGCCGGCGGCCCGGACGGCGGGGAACATCGTGCGCTGGGGCGACTGGTGGTGCGCGACGTACACCTGCTCGCGGCCGGCGGCGACGAGGCTGCTGAGGCGTATCGGGTCGATGACGCCGGATCGCATCCTGGCCAGGCCACGCCTTTTCCGCCAGCGCGGTGTCGACGACGACCGCGATGGGCCGATCCCAGCGGTCGCGATCGTCGAAGACGCGGCCCGCAACGAGCCGCGCGCCCACCGCCGTGAACCATCCGGGCGTGACCGTCCGGTAGTCGGCCGCCAGCGAGCCCCATTCCACCTCGCCGCCACGCACGCGATAGGCATAGGGCTTCGGGCGGACCGGCAGATCGGACAGCGTCGGCCCGAGCGTGGCGCCCACCGCCGCGAGCCGTTCGTCGAGTCGCCGGTAGAACTCGCCAATCGCCGGCCCCGCCGTCCGGTACGGATACCGCGCGTCCGGCAGCGACAGCCGAGCGGACACGACGTTGGTCGGGTCGAAACCAAGGTCGACGCGATTGAGCAGGAGGACGCTGCGCGCCAGCAGGCCGGCACCGCAGAGGAGCATCACCGACAGCGACACCTGCGCGACGAGCAGCAGCTGCTGGGCGGGCCTCGACCTCTGCGACGAGCCTCGGGCCGACTGCTGCAGCAGCGGCGTGCCCGACAGGGCGTGTCGCGCGGCCACCCATGACAGGAACAGCACCGACAGCACGGTCGTGGCGGCAGCCAGGACGAGGGTGACGCGGTCCACCGCGACGTCCTGAAGCCGCGGGACGCCCGTCGGGTTCAGCTGGTGCAGGACCGCTACTCCTGCGTAGGCGAGCCACAGGCCGAGCGCCGCGCCCGCGACGCCGAGGAGCGCGCTCTCGGTGATGATCTGCCGCCACAACCGCCGCGCGCCAGACCCGAGGGCCATCCGCATGGCGAACTCCGACGTGCGCTCCATCGACCGGATCAGCAGGAGGTTCGCGACGTTCGCGATCGCGATGACGAAGACCAGTGCCACGGCGCCGAAGAGCAGCAGCAGGGTCGTCCGCACCGGCGCCACCAGCGCGTCGTCCAGTGGCACGGGCGACAGCGCGAACCCGGACGTGCGCTTCCTCGACCAGTTCCCGTATTTCGGCGCCGGGGCCACTGAGGGCGCGCTGCGCCTGACGGGCGGGGAGCGCCGTGCATTTCTTCGCACGTTTCACGCGATGGCCGCCGAGGTCCGAACGCTGCAACCCGACACCCCGGACCTCATCCGTGCCCGCCTCTACGAGATGCTGGTCCTGCTCGGCCGTTGGTACACGGCGCGCCACGCCACCTCTGCCGTCACGGGGGCGCATGCGGCCATCGACCGGTTCCACCGTCTCATCGAGCAACACTTCCCGCGTCGTCACCGCGTGAGCGAGTACGCCGCCGACGTCGGGCTGACGCCGGGACACCTGAACGCGCTCTGCCGCTGGCACCTTGGCCAGTCGGCGGGCTCGCTGATTCGCCAGCGCCTGGTGCTCGAGGCGAAGCGGATGCTCCGCTACGGCGACATGCCGGCGTTCGTCGTCGCGCGCGAGCTCGGCTTTCGGGACCCGGCGTACTTCACGCGGTTCTTCCGCCGGGAGGCGGGCACCACGCCGCGCCACTTCCGGCAGGAACGACAACGAGCCGCGGGCGCTCACCGTCGCCGATGAACCGGGCCCGCCTGGGCGATAATGCCCCTCTTCGAGGAGAACGACATGGCCCGACCCGTGGTGAGAATGCTCGCGCTTGCTCTCGTGCTGACCGGCGGCGCCGTGCTGACGGCGCAGGACGTCTTCCGCTCGGCCCTGCACGACTACCGGCTCGCGACGTTTGTCGACGGCCTCGTGCAGCCGTGGTCCCTGGCATTCCTGCCGGGCGGCGACGCGCTGGTCACCGAGCGGCCCGGCCGCCTGCGCATCGTCCGACAGGGGAAGCTTCTCCCCAACGCTGTCGAAGGTGTGCCCGAGGTGTTCCATCAGGGGCAGGGCGGCCTGCTCGAGGTGGCGCCGCATCCGGACTTCGCGACCAACCGGATGCTCTACCTCACTTACTCCAAGCCGCAGGGCGAGAAGCAGTCCACCACCGCTCTGGTCCGCGGGCGTTTCGAGAACGATCGCCTCACCAACGTGACGCAGCTCTTCGAGTCGGTGTCGAGGGGCCGCGGCCACTACGGCGGCAAGATCGCCTTCGACGGCAAGGGCTTCCTGTACCTCACCCTGGGCGATCGGCAGGTGCCGCCCGAGGGCAATCTCGAGGCGCACCCCGCGCAGGATCTGACGAACCATCACGGCACCATCGTCCGCCTGCACGACGACGGGCGCGTGCCGGCGGACAACCCGTTCGTGAATCGCGCGGGCGCGAAACCCGAGATCTGGAGCTACGGACACCGCAACGTCCAGGGCATCGCCATCGACCGTGCCACCGGCGATGTGTGGGCCGACGAGCACGGCCCGCAGGGCGGCGACGAGCTGAACCGCATCCAGCCCGGGAAGAACTACGGCTGGCCGGTGGTCGGCTTCGGCGTGAACTACACCACCGGCAAGGCCATCCACGAGGGAACGCTCCGCGAGGGGATGGAGCCACCCGTCAACGTCTGGGTGCCCTCGATCGGCATCTCGGGACTGATAATCTACACGGGCGACAAGTTCCCCGCGTGGCGCGGCAACATCTTCGCGGGCGGCATGGCGGGCCAGCAGCTGGCCCGGCTCACCATGAAGGGCCACAACGTGGTGAACGTGGAGACGATGGTCCAGGGCCAGGGCCGCATCCGCGATGTGCGGCAGGGGCCCGATGGCTACATCTACCTGGTCATCGAGGACCGCGACGGGAAGCCGACGCCGATCTACCGCATGGAGCCAGTGGAGCGGACGACGGTCAGATAGCGGGTGCGGCGGGTGCGAACGGGTGCGGGCAGGTGCGGGCGGGTGCGGACAGGTGCGGGCGGGGCTAGCCGGGGCGCCGGCCGCGGTGCGCGGCTAGCGACGACTGCACCATCACGAACTCGCCGACGTTGTCCGGCGTGACGAGTCCGACTACGCGGCCATCGCGGACGACCGCGGCGATACGAGCTCCCGTGGACTGCAATGCCTGGAAGACCGATTCCAGCATGTCGTTCGCGTCCACGACGGGCACGTCGCGCCGCATCACCTCGCCCACGGCGACGGCGTCCCCTTTCCGGGCAAGACCGTTCTGGAGGTCGCGCAGCGTCAGCACGCCGACGACGTGTCCTTCGAGCATCACCGGGAAGTCCTGCTCGGTGCCGGTGAGCAGCAGTTCGACCGCGCGCTTCAGCGAATCGTCCGGGGCCAGTGGATGGAACGCGGTGATCATCGCGCGGCTGACCGGGATGCCGCCGAGCGCCGACTTCATCTGCACGACGCTGGCTTCCTGCGCCGCGCCAATCCAGACGAAGAGCGCGATGAAGATGAGGAACGGGTTGCCCGACGTGAGCCCGAGGAACCCGAAGAGAAACGCCATGCTCTGGCCGAGCGTCGCCGCCAGCTGCGTGGCCCGTGTGTACTCCATCCGCGTGGCCAGCAGCGCGCGCAGCACGCGGCCGCCGTCCATGGGAAAGGCGGGCAGCAGGTTGAAGCCGACCAGGAAGGCGTTGACCATCATGAGCCGCTCGAGGAACGGCCCCTGGACGACATTCACCTCCTCGATAGGCGCCAGGCTCGACGTGGTCCACAGCCACGCATAGAGGAGACCGGCGATCACTACGTTGACGGCCGGCCCTGCCAGCGCCACCCACAGCTCCTGGATGGGGTCGCTCGGCATCCGCTCGAGCCGGGCGACTCCGCCAATCGGGAGCAGCGTGATGTCCTTCGTCTTGATCCCGTAGCGCCGGGCGGTGAGCGCGTGTCCCAGCTCGTGGAGGACCACGCACGCGAAGAGAGCCAGGATGAACACGATGCCGCCGAAGACGGCCGCGATGGTCTTTCCCAGCAGCCAGTGCTGCCACCCGACGAACACGAGCAGCAAGAGGAACGTCGGGTGCATGTACACCGCGATGCCCGCGACCGTGCCGAGCCGCCAGTTCAGCGGAGAGAGCGGTTCCTTGGCCACGCCTACAGCATAACGGCCGCGGCGCCGCGGGACCGCACCGGATGCGGCAGCCGGCCTAGTCGGACGCGAGCGTGGCGGCCGGGTTCACCCGCGATGCCTGGCGCGCGGGCAGGTAGCTGGCGGCCAGGGCCGTGGCCGTCAGCACGAGGCAGGCGGCGCCGAGCGCGAGCGGATCCCAGGGCGGCACCCCGTAGAGCATGGACGACATCGCGCGCGCCGCCGACAACCCCGTCGCCACGCCGATAACCACGCCCACGATGGCAACCGTGGCGGCTTGTCGCATCACCAGCGCCAGGATGTCGGCTCGGCTGGCGCCGAGCGCCAGCCGCGTGCCCAGCTCGCGCGTGCGGCGCCGCACGCTGTAGGCCATCACGCCATAGATGCCGACAGCCGCCAGCATCAGCGCAATGAGGGCAAATCCCGCGAGCAGGCGCATGGCCAGCCGCTGGACCGCCGCCGACGCCGCGGCGATGTCGGCCATCGTGCGGGTCTCGAAGAGCGTGGCGCCGGGCTCGATCTGCCGGATGGTGGTGCGGATGGACGGCAGTGCCGCCAGCGGATCGCCCGCCGTGCGCAGGAACATCGTCGTGCCGGGCCCGTTCTCCCGCTCGAACGGGAAGTAGAGGTCGCCCCTCGGGCTGTCGCTGAGCGACGCGCGGCGGATGTCGCCGACCCGGCCGACGATTTCCGCCGTGTCGTCGCCGAGCACGATCCGTTTGCCGATCGGGCTCTCGCCCGGGAAGAAGCGCTCGGCGATCGAGTCGCTGACGATGACCACTTGCGGCCCGCCGATCGTGTCCCCGGCGTTGAAGAGCCGGCCTTCGCGCAGCGGGATGCCCAGCGCGCGGAAGTAGCCCGCCGACGCCGATTGCCAGCCGACCTCGGGGGGACGCTCCCCGGCCGGCAGCGGGTGCTCGGGCCGCACGAGGGGCGCGGTCCAGTTGTTGCCCGTGAGCGGGGTCACCGCGGCGGCCCCTGTGGTTTCGATCTCGGGCAACGCGTCGATGGCCTCGAAGAGGCGCTGATAGGCCGCCGATCGAGCGGCCTGCTCGGGATAGCGCCCGGGCGGCAGGAGGACCTGGACGGTCAGCACACCGTCCGCCGTGAAACCGGGATCCACCGAGATCAGGTTGGCGAAGCTGCGCAGTGTGAGCCCCGCACCAATCAGAAGCACCGTCGCCAGGGCAATCTCCGCGGCCACGAGCGACGATGCCGCGCGCCGGGCGCCCGTGGTCATCGTCGTGCGGCGCTGACCGGCCAGCGCGTGGCGCGCGCTCTCCCGCACCAGACCGATCGAAGCCACGGCGCCGAACGCGATCGCCGCGACAAGGGAGACCCCCAGGGAGAAGGCGAGGACCCAGACGTTCAATCCCACCGAATCGAGCCCCGGAATCCTCGCCGCCTGCGGAACCATCGCCGCCAGCGCCGGCCCGAGGCGCCAGGCCACGAGCACCCCGGCCACGCCTCCCACCAGCGCGAGCACCAGGGCCTCGGTGAGCATCTGCGCGACCAGCCGCCCGCGGCCGGCGCCGAGCGCGAGCCGCGTGGCCAGCTCGTGCTGGCGGGCGAGCGACCGTGCCAGCAGGAGGTTGCCCACGTTGACGCAGGCGATGAGGAGCACGAATCCCACCGCGGCCAGCAGCATGAGCAGCGGCCGCTTCGCTTCGCCGACCATCCCGTCGCGGAGCGATTCCGCGTAGTACAGCGAGCCCTTGTTCTGCTGCGGGAACTCCTGCTCGAATTGCCGCGAGAGCGCGGCGAGCTCGGCCTCGGCCTGCTCGATGCCGACGCCTGGCTTCAGCCGGCCGACGCCGTAGACCCAGCTCTCCTTGCGATTGGCAGGCGCGGCCGGCGGCACCCGCACGGGGACGATGACGTTGGTGGGATTGGCCAGCGGGAAGCGGAAGCCCGGAGGCGCGACGCCGACGACCATGCGCCTGGTCGTGCCGAGCTGAATGGACCGCGTGAGGATCTGCGGGTCGGACCCCAGCTGCGTGCGCCAGAGCTCGTGGCTGACCACCACGACCGGCGGCGCGCCTTCGGCGACGTCGTCGGCGGTGAAGAAGCGACCCATCGCAGGCTGAACGCCAAGCAGGGCGAACGCCGCTGGCGTCAGGGCCACACCCTCGATGCGCACGGTTTCGCCCGCGCCCGCGAGCGTCGACGCGAAGCCGCCGTAGCCGCCCAGCGCATCGAACGACTGCTGCCGCGCCGCCAGGTCGATGAAGTCGCCGATGGCGATGTCCTGCTTCGACAGGCCCGTGGCGACGTCGCGATGCTTCACGAGCACGAGGCGGTCGGCCTCGCCAAAGGGCAGGGGACGCAGCAGAACCGCCTCGACCACGGCGAAGAGGGCGGTGTTGGCGCCGATGCCGAGCATGAGCGTCAGGACCGCGGCGGCCGTGAACGCCGGCTCGCGCCGGAACATGCGGAGGGCGTGGCGAACGTCGCGAGCGAACATGACGGTCAGCTCCTTTCGAGGGACGTGGTTGGCGCGCGCGCGCCTGGACATGCGAGCACGCACACGGTCCACGGCATGAAGGCGCAGGCACCCGGCGAGCAGCAGGAGGGCGGCGGAGGCGTGCCAAAGCCGCACGCGGACGCGAGCGAGGGCCGAGCGCGAGGTGCGTTCCCGCACGAGCCGCTCGTAGGTCAGGTCCGCGAGCGACGGAACGAACAGGTCGCGCCGCGCCTTCTCCGGGAGCCAGTCGCCGAGGCGCTCGACCCAGGTCCTATGCATCTGACCACCGGACGGCGGAGGACAGCGCCGACACCTCGTCGTAGAAGGACTTCGCTCGTGCCCACAGCCTGGCGCCCTCGGCCGTGATGCGATACCGGCGTTCGGTGACCGCCTGGTCCCCGACGGTCACCTGTTCGTACCAGCCCTCCACCAGCTTGTCCCGCTCGAGGCGTGCCATGAGCTGGTAGAACGCGGGACTGCTGCGGCGCACGCCGTGGGCGGCGAGCGCTTTCCGGATGACGCGCCCCGGCTGCTCGTCGGCGCGAAGGACGCCCAGCACGAGGAACTGGAGGTGGGTCAGCGAGGGCAGCGCACGTTTCGACATAATGCGACGTTATATACGATCGCATTAGACGGTGCCACCTGCCCGCGGGTTCATGCCGCGGCGTCAGCCGGCCGGCGTCCCCGCCTTCAGCCGCCTCACCGCCCGGCGGCGAGCGTGGAGACGTAACCGCCAGGCGGGAGCCTGGACGCAATCGACAGCCGGTTCCACGCGTTGATGGTGGCGACCAGCAGCGTGAGGTTCGACAGCTCCCGGTCGTCGAAGTGGGCCCGTGCCACGGCGTACGTGGCGTCCGGCACCTGCCCTTCGGCCACGAACGTCACGGCCTCGGTCCAGTCCAGCGCGGCGCGCTCGCGATCGGTGTAGTACGGGCACTCGCGCCACGCATCGAGCGAATAGAGGCGCTGCTCGTGCTCGCCCAGCGCGCGCAGGTCCTTCCAGTGCATGTCGATGCAGTACGCGCAGCCGTTCATCTGCGACGCGCGCAGCTTCACGAGGTGGAGCAGGACTGGCTCGAGCCCGCAGCCCTCCAGGTAGGTCTCGAGCGCGTCCATGGCGGTGTAGACGCCTGGAGCGGCCTTGCCGTAGTCGAAGCGTTGATCCATCGCGGCATCACCTCTGTTGGCCAGGCGGGCGCGGCTGCCTCGAGGCCAGCAGCAGCGCACCCGCGGAGGCTGAAAAGACCGAATAGTCGAGAGGGGATTTCGGCCCGAACGAGATGGCCATCGCCGTGCCGAAGATCGCCAGCAGCACGGCGCTCGCGAACGCGGCCTCGCGCACGCGAATCCCAAGGACCAGTGCGGCGCCCAGCGTCACCTCCGCCGCGGTCGCCGCCCATGCGAGCCACGGGATGGTGGCCGCCGGCATGAAGGCGTTCACCTCGGCCGTGTAGCCGATGAACCGGGCAAACGCCTCGGACCACGGCGCCCCTGTCCAGAGGCCGAACCGGCCGGCCACCGCTGAGAGGAACGCTGCGCCCAGCGCCAGGCGGGCGTAGCGCTCGATGAAGGTCGGGTTGAAAGGCACGCGCCGAGCATAGGCGATGAAGTGGACCTGAAGAAAGGACCAGATATGATATTTCACCTGGTCCACTTTCAATGGCCCGCCGACCGTCCGCGTTCCCGCTCGCGCTGCCGCCGCCGGATCCGCATGCGCCCGTGCACCGGCGGCTGTGGACGGCCCTGCGCGGCGCCATCCTCGATGGACGGCTCGGGCCAGGCGCGCGCCTGCCCTCTACGCGCGATCTGGCGCGCCAGCATGGCCTGGCGCGCGGCACCGTCGTCGCGGCCTTCGAGCAACTGCGCGCGGAAGGGTATCTCGAGGGACACCGCGGATCGGGGACCTACGTCAGTCTGACGCTGCCCGACGACCTGCTTCACGTACCTCCGGCGACACGCCCGCGCGCGGTCCAGGCGCCTCGCCGGCGGCGGAGCCTCGCCCGTGCGGATCGGCGCCTGGCGCGCGCCGCCGAGGTCGTCCTGCCCTTTGCGAGCGGGGAGCCGGGCCCGGCGCGCGCGTTCCGCGCGAACCAGCCGGCCCTCGACCTGTTCCCGACGACCCTGTGGGCCCAGGTGGCGGGCCGTCGATTCCGACGGGCGACGGCCAGCCAGCTGATCGGCTGCGCCGCTCTCGGGTATCGGCCGCTCAGGGAGGCCATTGCCGACTATGTCAACGCGTCCCGTGGCGTGCGCTGCTCCGCGGATCAGGTGGCCATCACCTCGGGCGCGCAGGAGGCGTTGGACCTCATCGGCCGGCTGGTGCTCGAGCACGGCGACCGCGCGGGCGTGGAAGACCCGGGATATCCCGGCGCCGTCGCCGCGTTCCAGGCCGCGGGCGCCGCAGTCGTGTCTCTTCGCGTGGACGAGGAGGGCTGCGTGCCGGATCGCCGCGCACGGCTTCGACTGATTTACGTCACCCCCGGCCGCCAGTTTCCCCTCGGCGTCACGATGAGCCTCGCCCGCCGGTTCGATCTGCTCGAGTGGGCGCACGCCACGGGCGCACTCGTCGTCGAGGACGACTACGACAGCGAGTTCCGCTATCACGGGCGCCCCGTGCCCGCGCTGCAGGGCCTGGATCGCCACGGCGTCGTCCTCCATGTCGGGAGCTTCAGCAAGGTGCTGTTCCCCTCGCTGCGCCTGGGGTACCTCGTCGTGCCGCCGGATCTCGTCGATCCCCTGGCGGTGCTGAAGTCGGTGACGAGCCGCCACGCGCCACTGCTCGATCAGGCCGTGCTCTGCGACTTCATCGAGGCCGGCCACTTCGGCCGGCATGTGCGCCGCATGCGGGAGGTCTACGCCGGGCGGCGCGACGCACTGGAAGAAGCTGCGCGCGCGGAGCTTGGCGAATGGCTCGAGCTGCCGGCCATCGATGCGGGTTTGCAGGTCTCGGCGCGGCTTCGGAAGGGAATCAGTGGCGAGTTGGCGGTCGCGGCTGCGGCCGCGCGCGGCGTGGAGGTGCTGTCGCTCGCGCGATACGGACGCGGGCCCGTGCGCCCGACCGGATTGGTTCTCGGCTTCGCGGCGGTTGATCCGAAGGAGATCGGGCGCGGCACCCACGCGCTCGCCGCGGCCCTGCGGTCCCTGCCGCCACGCCGACGCCAGGGATGACGCTCAGCGGCCGACGATGACCTTGAAGCGGAAGGTCGTGCCGCCGAGGTCCGTCTCTTCGAAGACGGCTCCAATCCCTGTCTCGCCGAGGCCGTCGGGCACACCGGTCCACTGGACCTCGCCGGCGAGCCAGATGAACGGCGCCACGCGAAGCTCGAGGCCGCCGCCGACGTGGTATCCGATGTGGCCCTCGCGGACGCTGCCGTTGGTGAGTGTGGGCGCGTCCTCTTCCAGCACGTGCCAGCCGAGACCGCCACCGGCGTATCCGGCAAGGCGGTTGCGCGTCGGCTGTCGATACCCGACGGTCACCTGGATCGGCGTGATGGTAACCGTGTTCGGAATCGTGGTCCGGAAGAGCTGGGAGTCCGAGGCAATCACGCGATGCCCCGTTTCCTCGAAGCGCTCGATACCCGCCTGCAGGAACAACCCCCGCCTGAACACCACCTGTGCGCCGCCGCCAAACACGGTGCCGAAGGGGCTCTCCAGGATGGCCTCGAAGCTGTCCTGGGCTGTGAAGAGCGACCCTCCGAACTGCCCGAAGGCGCGGATCATGAAGTCTCCGTCCTGTTCCGCACGCGCGTCCGGCCTCGGATCCAGGAACTCGACAGCGGTCTCGGCCACCCAGCCGCGAGCCCACGACACGCCGGGTGTGCCCGGAGGCGTGGTCACCTCAATCCACCGGCCGGACTGCTGCCCGGCCTCCAGGACCGTGCCCGCGGCGACCCGGCCAACCACGACGCTGTCGCCGCGCGGCCGCTCCATGACCGGGGTCGGGCGGGTGATGCGGACGCGCGTGGGCGCCTGCGCATGCGCGTCGGCCGCCATGAAGGGCGCCAGGGCCAGCAGCACCGTTGCGAGGGCGCAGGAGACGAGTTGCATTCGAGGCACGTTGGCGTCCATCACTTGTGTGGCGACGTGAGCGTCTTGGTACTGGTGGCGCCGGCCGCCGCCGACCCTGCGGCTGCCGTGGCGTCGAAGGCCGCGGCTGCCGGGCCGGTCGTGCGCTCGAAGACCGTGATCAGGGTGCCGCTGCCGCGCCCGCCCTGATCGCCCGATCCGGTGAACGTGCCCGTGAAGATCTGCACGTTGCCGCCCGAGTTCACCCGCACCGTGTAGTTCGTCCGCTCCACGCCGCAGCTGCTCCAGTAGTCCACCCGCACGGTGTACTGGCCGCGCGGCGCGCGCCCGACCGGCCAGGTGATGTTCTCGTTACGCACGCCGTCGATGGAGCATCCCGCGTTCGAATCGAGGTCCAGCGCCCCGCCGCTTGCCGCCGTCCTGTTCGCGTAATAGACCTCCTCGCCGGAGGGGTCCACCACGTGCAGGTCGACATCGCTGTCCGCGTCCCACGACAGGGTCACTTGCACGTCGCCGGTGCCAACCGACGCCACGGAGGTGGACAGGCTCGCGTAGGGACCGATGGCGCCTGATGGATTCGCTACGGCGAACCGGAAGTCCAGCTCGCTCAGTGGGATCGTCTGCGGGAAGGTGAGAAGGATCGTGGCGGTGGTCTGCGGCGCGGGCAGCCGCAGCTCGAAGTACCCGTCGATGCCTCCGGCGGCTTCGGTGGCCAGGCTCACGGAGTTGCTTTCCACGTATACGTACACCGCCTGGAACGGTGACGAGGCGGAGATGGCGGCGGATAGCGTGCCGCCGTTCACCACGGTCGGGTTGCCGGAGACGGTGATCTGCGGACCGCCGGCGGGCGTGGGCGCCGCGCCTGGCCGCGAGGCCGCGCGTGTGGTCGAGATCTCCACGGAGCTGACAAGGCTGGTGAGTTCCAGGGACGACAGGTCGGACGGGGAAATCGGGGAGTCGGGGCCCCCATTGCAGCTTGTCAGCGCCAACAGCGCCGACGCGGCAAGGACGAGCCCATGGCGCGTTCGCGGCATCACCTTCACTATCGGCGCGCCGGGCCGGGGCAGCACCCTCTTGCGGGGCGTCGCCGGGGCCGGTCCCAGGCGACTGCACGCCGGTTCGCGGTGTTGCACGGCGCCCGTCACGGCCGCGTGCCCCACCAGCCACCCCGGGGATCGAGTAGTGTCTTGCGTCATGAAACCGATCACTCGACGGACGTTTCTCGGCGCTGGTGTGGGCGTCGCGATCACGCCGGCAGCCGGCGCGCTGGTCGGTGCGGTCCCGGGGGCCGCCCCGGGCAACGCCCACTCCTCCGGACAGGCGGCCCCCGCCGTGGGCGCCGGCCTTCCCGATGTCGTCGTGGTGGGCGCCGGCGCGTTTGGCGCGTGGACCGCCCTGACACTCATCGAGCGCGGCGCGAAGGTCGCGCTGCTCGATGCCTACGGCCCGGGTCACTCGCGAGCCACGTCGTGCGACGAGGTGCGCCAGATCCGCATGAGCTACGGTGATCGCGAGGTCTACTCGCGCTCGGCGATGAACGCGCTGGAACTGTGGAAGAAGCGGGAAGCGGAATTCGGCCGCAAGCTCTTGCACCCGGGCGGCCGCCTGGTGATGCGTCGCGCGTGGAACAAGGAGCTCGAGGACCAGAAGGCCGTCTTCGACCGCTTGTCGCTGCCGTACGAGGTGCTGGAGCCCGAGGAGATGGCGAAGCGGTACCCGCAGGTGGGCTTCGAGGGCGTCGGCGCAGGGTTCCTGGACGTCAACGCGGGACTGCTGAAGGCGCGTGAGGCGATCATGGCCATCACCGAGGCGTTCGAGCGGAAGGGCGGCGCCATCCGCCTCGCGCGGGCCATGCCTGGCGCGTCTGCGGGGCGCACGCTGCAGAACGTCGCGATCGACGGCGGCGGCACGCTGGCCGCGGGCGCGTTCGTCTTCGCCTGCGGGCCGTGGCTGCGGCACGTGTTCCCGGAGCTGCTGGGGAAGGTCATCACGACCGCGCGCATCGAGATCGCGTACATCGGATCGCCCGCGGGCGACTCCAGCTACCGGCAGGGCATCCTGCCGAACCTCTCGGAGGAGGGCACGTTTCCCGGCGCGCCGGCGAGCGAGGTGTCCTATACCCAGTCGGACATCGACGCGGGCCTCAAGATCGCGCGAGGCGGTCCGCGCATGCCCATGGACCTCGACCGCGACGAGCGCATCGTCTCGGCGTGGCAGATCAACCGCATCCACGAGTACGTGCGCGTGCGCTTCCCGCGGCTGAAGGAGCCCATCGTGGCGAGCCGCGTGTGCCAGTCGGACGCGTCGCCCGACAGCCACTTCGTCCTCGATCGCCATCCCGGCCACGACAATGTGTGGATTGCCGGGGGCGGATCGGGGCACGGCTTCAAACACGGCCCGGTGGTGGGGGAGTACATGGCGGATCGCGTGACGGGACGTCCGGCAGTGCCGGACCTGGAGAAGTTCTTCTCGCTGGCGGGAAGGGGCTAGCCGGGACACGCAAGGCCCTCGCTTTGCTCGGGTGGGCCTTCGCTGCGCTCAGGTAGGGCATGGCGTGCGCACGGTAGAATCGAACGCATGCGCACAGGTTTCGCTCGTGTCCTCATGGCGGCGCTCCTCGCGACTCCAGCCGTGTTCGCGCAGGTCCCTGCCGCGCCCCGGCCCGGCCAGCCGCCGGCTCCTCTGCCGCCGGGGCAGACCGACGATCCATTCCCCGGGCCCATCCCGGCCACCGAAGGCGTCATCCGCGTGAACGTGGCGGAGTTCGCCACGCTCCCGGACATCGAGGGCGTGCCCGCGCGCATGATGAACCTGGTGGACGAGCCGGGCACGAAGCGCCTGTTCGTCAACGACATGCGCGGGCCGCTCTACAGCGTCAGCTACGACGGAAAGACGGTGACGCTCTACCTCGACGTGAACGCGCCTGTGTGGGGCCATGCCGTGCAATCGACGGGACGTGAGCGCGGCTTCCAGAGCTTCACGTTCCACCCGCAGTTCGGGCAACCGGGCACGCCCGGCTTCGGCAAGTTCTACACCTACCAGGACGTCATCGAGATCTCGCCGAACCCCGACTTCCTTCCCTCCGGCGGGGACAAGCCGACGCACGATACCGTGCTCCTCGAGTGGACGGCGAAGACGCCCGGCGCGGCCACCTACGACGGCGGCGCGCCGAAGGTGCTCTTTCGCATCCGGCAACCCTTCGCCAACCACAACGCCGGGCACATGGCGTTCAACCCGCTGGCTTCAGCCGGCAGCCCCGAGTTCGGCCTGCTCTACATCGGCGTGGGCGACGGCGGCAGCGGCGGCGACCCGTTCAACATGGCGCAGAACCTCGGGTCGGTGTTCGGCAAGCTCCTGCGCATCGACCCGCTCGGCAGCAACAGCCGCAACAGGCAGTACGGCATCCCCGCGGGCAACCCGTTCGTGAAGACGCCGGACGCGCTGCCGGAAATCTACGCCTACGGCATCCGCAACACCCAGCGCTTCGCGTGGGATCCGAAGAACGGCAACATGTTCCTGGCCGACATCGGGCAGAACATCATCGAGAAGGTGTCGCTCGTGACGGCGGGGGCGAACCTCGGGTGGAACGTGTGGGAGGGAAGCTACCGCTTCATCAGCCGGTCGGCGGTCGCCGCCGAAGGGAGGCGCGCGGACCCGAAGGTGACCTACCCGGTGGTGGAGTACGGGCAGGTGGATCCGCTGCTGCAGTCGCAGGCCGCCGCCAACGGCGTGATCGTGTACCGCGGAAGCGAGATCAAGCCGATCGCGAACCTCGTGCTCTTCACCGACATGCCGAGCGGTGAGATCTTCTACTTCAGCGCCGACAAGCTGCCCCAGGGCGGGCAGGACCCGATTCGCCGCGTGTTGCTTCGTTCGAACGGGGCAGACCGCACGGTGCTGCAGGTCATCCAGGAGAAGAACGTGTCGCAGGGCAAGAAGCCCGCGACGCGCGCCGACCTGCGCTTGTCGATGGGCCACGACAACCAGGTGTTCCTGCTCAACAAGGGCGACGGCGTCATTCGCCGGCTGGTGCCCTAGCAGCCCGTGGTTGCGCACAGAGGGAAAGGCGGGACAGGCCCCGTTTCCCTCAGGAATCAAGCGACGGGAAACGGGGCCTGTCCCCCTTTCCCGGTGACAGGCGCTGCCATGGGCTGCCAGGGCGTGCGCCTTCGGGCGCACGTGGGCCGCTGCGCGGTAGGCCTCGGCGCTGGAGCGCCTCGGTAGGCCCCCGGGCGCGCGGCCTGTCGTCAGTCGTAGCGCAGCGCCTGGACCGGATCGATGCGCGTCGCGCGTCGGGCCGGAATGATGCACGCGAGCAGGCCCGCCCCGGCCAGGGCGACGACCACGGCGGCGAAGATGACCGGGTCCCACGGCTTCACGCCGAAGAGCAGCAGGCCGAGCCCCTGCGAGAGGAGCGCGGCCACCACCAGCCCGAGCGCGAGCCCTGCGACGATCTGCCAGGCGCCCTGCCGCAGGATCAGCATCATCACGTTCCCGCGCTCGGCGCCGAGCGCCATCCGCACGCCAATCTCCCTGGTCCGGTTGCCCGCGGAGAACGACATGATGCCGTAGAGCCCAATCGTCGCCATCGCCAGCGCCGCGAGGCCAAAGGCCACGAACAGCGTGCCGAAGGCGCGGTAGAACCACGTGTCGAGCGCGTACTGGTCTGACAGGGATCGCACCCAGTAGAGGGGAAGCGCGGCGTCGATCTGGTTGACCTCGCCCTGGACCGTCGCCGCATAGGAGGTGGCCGCCTGCTCCGTCCGCACGGCCAGGCTCATGAAGTTGATCACGTTCTGCGCGAGCGGAAGATAGACGCCCTCGTGGCGGGGATTGATCGCGCCGATGGCGCCGCCCAGGTGCAGGTCCGGCACGACCCCGACAATGGTCCGCCACGGCGCGTCGTCCTGCCCGAGCTTGATGCGCGCGCCCAACGGATCCTTGCCGGGGAAGAACAGCTCGACGAAGCGCTCGTTGACGATGGCCACCGGTTGGGCATCAGCACTATCCGTCCGCGCGAACGCCCTGCCGCGGACGGGCTTCACGCCGACGATGTCGAAGAACGCGGGGGAGATGACGATACGCCTGGCCAGCGGATGATCCTGGTCGGTGGGGTAGGCCACGCCGTCCACGGTGAGCGGCTGCATCTGTCCGCCACGAGCCGGCAAGTCCGAGGTCCACGCCGCCGCGCGGATACCGGGGCGGCCCTCGAGCCGCTCGACGAGGCCGTCGTAGAACGCCAGCTGCGATGCCGCGGTCGGATAATCCTTCTCGAACAGGCCGACGCGAGCGGTGAGGATGTTCGCGGTGTCGAAGCCGTAGTCGAACCGGGTGACGTTGACCACCGTGCGAATCATGAGGCCGGCCGCCACCAGCAGGCCGCACGACACCGCGAGCTGGGCTACGACCAGCACCTTGCTGATGCGGCCCATGCGCATGCTCGACGATCCGCGCGACTCGTCGTTCATGATCTCGGCGACGTTTGCGTTCGAGGCACGCAGGGCCGGGATGGTGCCGGCCGCCAGCGTGGACAGGATGGTGACGCCGACCACGAAGGCGATGACTGCCGGGTCCAGCCGCGCGACGAACCACAGCGGCATCTCCTGCGTGGCCAGGCCGGCGTTGAAGAAGTCCATGCCGACCTTCGCGACCACGAGGCCCACGGCGGCGCCGGCGATGGCGAGCACCAGTGTTTCGGCCAGGAGCTGCGTGATGGTGCGGACGCGGCTGGCGCCGAGCGCCGTGCGGACGGCGATTTCCTTGGCCCGCACGACGGTGCGTGCCAGCAGGAGATTGGCGACGTTCGCGCAGGCGATGAGCAGCACGCCGAAGACGGCGCCCAGCATCGTGTAGAGCATGGCTGCGGCCGGCGGGCCGATGAAGGTGTCCACCTGCCGCACCAGCGTCACGCCGACGCCCTGGTTCGACGCCGGATACTCTGCCGCCAGCCGCCCCGCGATGGCCGACATCTCCGCCTGGGCCTGTTCCAGGGAGACCGCGTCTTTCAGGCGGCCAATCGCCTGGACCTGCGTGCCCTCGAGCGCGGGACCGCCGCTGCGCGAGTAGGCGAGCGGGTCGATGCGCAGGGGCAGCCATGCATCCATCTGCTGCGGGAAGCCGAACTTCTCCGGCATCACGCCGACGATGGTCGTCACCTCGGCGTTGGCGCGGACGGTGCGCCCGACGATGGCGGGATCCCCCTGGAAGCGATCCTGCCAGGCGCGATAGCTGAGGATCATCACCGGCGGGGTCGAGGGGAGGTCCTCTTCCGGGCGGAAGGTACGCCCGAGGATGGGGCGGGCGCGCAGGATGTCGAACAGGTGCGCGCTGGCATAGGCGCCGAGGTAGCGGATGGGTTGGCCCTCGGTGCCGCCGACGTTGACCGTCTCCGCGTAGTAGGCGGCGATGTCCTCGAAGCTCGTCTGTTGCCGGCGCCAATCCTGGAAGTCGTGGATGCTGACGCCCATGAACTGGACGCCCTGCGCGGGCCGGTTGCGGAAGAGCGCGACGAGCTCGTCCGCGTCCTCGAACGGCAGCCCCTTCAGCACTGCCACGTACACGATGCTGAACATCGTGGTGGTCAGGCCGATCCCGAGAGCCAGCGCGACAATGGCCGAGAGGCTGAGCCCCGGCCGCCTGGCGAGCATGCGGGTGCCGTGGCGGAGGTGCCCGAGAAGGGAGCTCATACATGCCTCCAGGAGAAGGTGCCGGCGAGCGAGTTGGGCAGAGCGGGCGCGAACGCGCCCGGACATCAGGGTGTTTGACGGAGTCCGGGGGCGGGAAGTTTAGTTCAATCGACCGCTCATGCCCGGCTTACGGCGGAAACAGCACGCCCGGCGCAAGCTTGCCGGCAGGATCCAGCGCGCGCTTGACCGCGCGCATCTGTTCGATGCCGCCCGCGCCGTAGAGCTCACCCAGCAGGCGCTGCTTGAGTGCGCTCCGCCCCACGCCGTGCTCGGCCAGGGGGGCGCCGCCCATCGCGATGACGCCGCGCGCGATCTCGAGGATGGCCTCCCGGCCGCGCTCGACGTCCTCGAGCGACCGCGGGATCAGATTGGGGTGCAGGTTGCCGTCCGAGGCGTGTCCCCAGATCGCGTAGTCCAGGCCACGTCGCTCGAAGGCGGCCCGGTAGAGCGCGATGGACTCGGCCATCCGCGGAAACGGGACGACGGGATCGGCAGCGGTCTTTTCGATGGCGGGGTGCACCGCGGCCTTGGCGGCGGCGACGCGCGCGTTGACGCCCGCGGGGACGGCTTCACGCAGGCCGAAGAGCCGCTCGGCGCCGCGGTCGTCGCCCGGAGCCACGACCACCGGCTCGCGGGTGATGCTCTCCGACGCCAGCAGCGCCTGCAGGCGTTCCACGTCGGGCTCTTCGTCTGCGCTGACTTCGAGCTGTACCAGCAGCAATGCCGAGCCCGGCGCCGGGCGGTGGCCGTTCGCGCGCGCGAAGGCATCATCCGGGACGGCGCGAAGCGCGCGGTCGTCCATGTACTCGATGGCCGAGACATCGAGCCCTGCCGACTCACCACGCCTGGCCATCGCGCTCGCCCGAAGGGCGCCCGTGACGGCGATGGCCTGGGCGTCGCCCGCGCACGTGACGAGCGCAACCAGAACGCGCGGTCGCGCGACGAGGCGAAGGACGGCGTCCACGACGACGCCGAGCGTGCCCTCCGACCCGACGAAGAGGTCCACGAGGTCCATGCCGGGGCGTGCGAAGTAACCCGCCGAGAGCTTCGAGACATCGGGCATGCGGTATGAGGGCACCGGCACGCGGGCGGTGTGCCCCGACGTGAACACGACCTCGAACCATCCCTCCGGCGACGCGGTCACGTCTCCACGGTGCAGGTCGAGGACGTCACCGTTGGCCAGCACCACCGTCATCGCCTCGACCCAGGACCGGGTGGAGCCGTACTTGAACGTCGCCGCGCCGGCGGCGTTGGTGGCGATGGTGCCCCCCACGAACGCGCCGTCGTAGGTGGGCACGGGCGGGTAGTAGAGGCCACGCGTGGCCAGGGCGCGCTGCAGGGTCGCCAGGGGCACGCCTGCGCCCACGCGGACGGCGCGCCCGTCAGGCGGGCCGATGGCCGTGAGCGCGCGCGTGCTCAACACCACATCGCCGCGCGGCGTGGCGCCGCCGGTCAGCGAGGATTGCGCGCCGACCGGCAGGATGCGATCCGCGGCGGCGACGAGCGCGGCCACCTCGGCCTCCGTCCGCGGCGTGGCCACGCCGGCCGCGAACCCGCCGGGCACGTGCGCCGCATCGCTCAGGAACGACGAGACGACGGCGGGGTCGCGATCGATCGCGGGCGGCGAGGCCGGTTGCGCCGCCCTTGCGCGGATGCGATGTTCCTCGACGCGCCCACTCACGGGTCTGGTCTGCCACGCCGCCGCGCACGGGGGATACCGGCAGCCGACACGTTCACTGCGGCTTCTTCTGCTCCGCGGCCTGGCGCTCCAGCGCGCGCTCGCCGCCGAGCATGTTCGTCAGCGCGTAGTTGCCCTCGTGGCACGCGTACTCGTAGATCATCTCGTTGAAGCGGTTGAACACGAGCTCGCCCGTCCATGGCGCGGTGAACGTCGTCGGATCGGCGATGGTGAAGCGGTAGAGGATGGTGTCGGGCCCGGTGCGCGTGAAGCGCTCGGTCACCGTGAGGTTCTCGGACGCCCCGCGGTACACCTGCAGCGGATGGAAGTTGGTCGTCTCCACGACCAGCGTGTCCCCTTCCCAGCGGCCGATGGAATCGCCCAGCCAGAGGCGCACGTGCTTCGGCGGGTGCTGACCGCCGATCCGGATGATGCGCGCGTCGTGCACCATCTCGGTCATGACCATCACGTGATCCTTCGTCTGCACGATCTGGTAGTTGTTGTTGTAGAAGTAGTTCGGCAGCATCGGCGGGCCGCCGTTCGATCCGAAGGAGAGCAGGCAGCGGTCGGCCAGCGGCCGCACCTCCGGATGATCGAACGGGCCGAACCTCTTCGCCGCGGCCGCCGCGGCGGCCATGCGTGCGCGGGCCTCGGGAGTGAGCGCCGGCACGCGCCCGTCAGGGGGATCGATCACCATCGAGCTGCGGGGACGGCCATCCACGACGAGCACGCGCTCGCCGGGATCGAGCCAGAAGCTGTTGTAGCCGCCGACGCGGCCGCCGGCGGCGGCCGAGATGCGCTCGATGAACGTCGGCTCGCCCGGCGGCAGCTCGCGCTCCTCGCCCCCAACGGCGGGCGCGGGCCGGTTGGGGTCGCTCGGCCGCTCGCGGAACTCGTTGACCACGCGCGTGCGGTTCTCGATGGCGGCGGCCTGCTCGTCGGTGAGGATGAGCTCCTGGCCGGCGGGCCGCTCGAGAGGGGTGAGCGTGGCGTTGCTCCAGTTCCCCTGCAGGTCGGGCTTGCCGTCCGGCGTCCGAGGCATCGCCCAGGGGCGGGCCAGCGCGGCGGGGGCCTGCGCCTCGGCCACCTGGAGCATCCACGCCGAGCCAGCGGCCACTATGGCCGCGGCCACCACCGTTCGCATCGTTCGACGGTCCATGTGTCCCTCCCGCCGCGATTCCGGGCCACAGTGTAGTCCAGAGGGGGGTCGCGGGTTCTGGGGGTCTCGGGTTCTCGGGTTCGCGGGTTCTGGGGTTCTCGGGTTCTGGGGTTCTCAGGCTCTGGGTCTACGGCTCGGACTACAACTTGGCATGTCCCAGGGCTTCGACTCGGGAACCCCGAACCCCCGAACCCCCGAACCCCCGAACCCCCGAACCCCCGAACCCCCGAACCCCCGAACCCCCGAACCCCCGAACCCCCGAACCCCAGAACCC
>JADZCN010000147.1 GCA_020851565.1 Acidobacteriota bacterium
CGGCGCTTACCTGCGCGAGCACTTCTATGGCAAATACCCCGAGCTGCTGGAGCTGGTCAAGGGCTACAGCGATGACGACCTGGCCAAGCTGCGACTGGGCGGGCACGATCCGCAGAAGGTCTACGCGGCCTACTACCACGCGTTCCACCACAAGGGCGCGCCCTCGGTGATCCTGGCGCGCACCGTCAAGGGCTATGGCCTGGGCGAGGCCGGCGAGGGCAAGAACATCACCCACCAGCAGAAGAAGCTGAACGAGGACGAGGTGCGCGCGTTCCGCACCCGCTTCGGGATTCCCATCTCGGACGACCAGGTGGCCGAGGCGCCCTTCTACCGGCCCGCGGAGAACTCCACGGAGATCACGTACATGCGGGAACGGCGCGAGGCCCTGCACGGGCCGGTGCCGAAGCGCCAGGACCGCTCCGCGCCGCTGCACCTCGCCTTCGGCGACACGTTCGAGGAGTTCCACAAGGGCACCGAGAACCGGAAGGCGTCCACCACGATGGTGTTCGTGCGCATGCTCTCGAAGCTCCTCCGCGACGACAGCATCGGCAAGCTCATCGTCCCCATCGTCCCCGACGAGGCGCGCACGTTCGGCATGGAAGCGCTGTTCCGGCAGGTGGGCATCTACGCGCACGAGGGCCAGAAGTACGAGCCGGTGGACCGCGACACGCTGCTCTACTACAAGGAGGCCTCGGACGGGCAGATCCTGGAGGAGGGCATCAACGAGGCGGGCTCGATGTCGTCGTTCATCGCGGCCGGCACCGCCTACGCCACGCACGGGCTCAACATGATCCCGTTCTTCATCTTCTATTCGATGTTCGGCTTCCAGCGTATCGGCGACCTCATCTGGGCCGGCGCCGACATGCGGATGAAGGGCTTCGTGGTGGGTGGGACCTCGGGCCGCACGACCCTGAACGGCGAGGGGCTCCAGCACGAGGACGGCCAGAGCCACGTGCTGGCGATGCCCGTGCCGAACTGCCAGTCGTACGACCCGGCCTTCGCCTACGAGCTGGCGGTGATCGTCGAGGACGGCATCAAGCGGATGTACGCGGACCGCGAGAGCATCTTCTACTACCTCACGGTGATGAACGAGCAGTACGAGCACCCGCCGATGCCGGAGGGTGCGAAGGAGGGCATTCTCAAGGGGATGTACGTCTGCAAGCCGACCAGCAAGCCGAAGGCGAAGCTTCGCGCGCAGCTGTTCGGCAGCGGCACCATCCTGATCGAGGCCCTCAAGGCGCAGGAGATGCTCGAGGAGCAGTACAACGTCGGCGCGGACGTCTGGAGCGTCACGAGCTACGTGAACCTGTATCGCGACGGCCATGCGGCGGAGCGCTGGAACCGCCTGCACCCGAACGACAAGCTGCGGGTGCCCTACGTCACGCAGGCCACGAAGAACGCCCCGGGCGTGTTCGTCGCGGCCTCCGACTACCTGAAGGTGCTGCCCGACTCCATCGACCGGTGGCTGCCGAAGAAGCTCCAGGCGCTCGGCACCGACGGCTTCGGGCGCAGCGACACGCGCGCCGCGCTCCGTGATTTCTTCGAGGTGGACGCGCGCTTCATCGTGCTCTCCACGCTCTACGCGCTCATGCAGGAGAAGCAGGTCGAACCATCCGTCGTGGCCCGGGCCATCAAGGACCTCGGCATCAACCCCGAGAAGCCGAACCCGGCCATCAGCTGAGGGACACCAAGCCGTGACCGATCTCGTTCTCCCGAATCTTGGCGACGGCGTCGCCCAGGGCGACGTCCTGAAGGTGCTGGTGAAGCCCGGCGATCCGCTGAAGGTGGATCAGCCAGTGCTCGAGCTCGAAACCGACAAGGCGACCATCGAGGTGCCTTCCACGCTCGCCGGCATCGTCAAGTCCGTCCGCGTGAAGGCGGGCGACAAGGTGAAGCCCGGCCAGGCCGTGATGACCGTCGATCAGGGCGTGGCCGGCGCGCCTCCCGAGGCGGAGGCGCCGAAGGCCGAAGCCCCGGCCGCTACGGCCCCGCCTCAGGCCTCCACGCCTGCCGCCGCTGCGCCTGCCACTGCGCCAGCTCAGGCGGCAGAGCCCGAGCGGCCACGGGCGGCGGTCGTGGACATCGCGGCTGCGCGCCAGCAGGCGCCGGTCGCCCTGCAGGTGTCCACTGCCCAGCCCACCGCTCCCGCGGCGCCCTCGGTACGCCGCCTTGCGCGCGAGATCGGCGTCGACATTGCCCAGGTTCCGGGCACGGGGCCCGGCGGCCGCATTTCCCAGGACGACGTGAAGGAGTTCGCCAAGCGGGTCATGACGAGCTTCGGCAGCGCCGGCCAGGCGGCTGCCTCGGCCGGCGCCGCACCACAGCAGGTCCGGCCGCTGCCGGATCTCGCGAAGTTCGGCGAGATCGAGCGGAAGGCGATGACCGGCATCCGCCGCAAGACCGCCGAGCACCTGAGCAGCGCGTGGAACACCATCCCGCACGTCACGCAGTTCGACAAGGCCGACATCACGCTGCTGGAGCAGATGCGCAAGAAGTATCGCGCCGAGGTGGAGAAGGCCGGCGGCAACCTCACGGTCACCGCCGTGGCGGCCAAGGTGCTGGCCACCGCCCTGAAGGTCTTCCCGCAGTTCAACGCTTCGGTGGACATGGCCGGCGAGGCGATTGTCTACAAGAAGTACGTCAACGTCGGTATCGCCGTGGACACCGACAACGGGCTGCTCGTGCCCGTGGTGCGCGACGCGGACCGGAAGAACCTGATGCAGCTGTCGATCGAGATCCAGCAGCTCGCCGAGAAGGCCCGCGCGCGGAAGCTCTCGCTCGACGACATGTCCGGCGGATCGATGTCCATCTCGAACCTCGGCGGCATCGGCGGCACCGCGTTCACGCCCATCATCAACTGGCCCGAGGTGGCCATCCTGGGCATCTCGCGCGGCATCTTCGAGCCCGTGTGGAACGGCGAGGCATTCGAGCCGCGGCAGATGCTGCCGCTCTCGCTCAGCTACGACCACCGGATCATCGACGGCGCCGACGCCATCCGCTTCCTGCGCTGGGTCGCCGAGGCGCTCGAAAGCCCCTTCGCGCTGGCGCTCCGAGGGTAACGCCATGGCTACACGTGTTGCGGTGCTGGGCGCCGGCCCGGGCGGGTACGCGGCTGCCTTCTATGCTGCCGATCTCGGGATGGAGGTCACCCTCATCGGCGAGGAGAAGAACCCCGGCGGCGTGTGCCTCTACAAGGGCTGTATCCCGTCGAAAGCGCTGCTGCACGTCGCCAAGGTCGTCGACGAGGCGCATCACGCGACGGAGTGGGGCGTCACCTTCGGGGAGCCGAAGGTGGACGTGGACCAGCTGCGCGCCTACAAGAACCGCGTCGTCGAGAAGCTCACCAGCGGCACCGGCCAGGTGGCCAAGCTCCGCAAGGTCCACTACGTCCAGGGCCGCGCCTCCATCGTGGATCCGACGACGCTGCGCGTGCAGAAGAGCGAGGGCGGGGAGGAGACCGTCAGCGTGGACTACGTGATCCTCGCCACTGGCTCGCACCCCACGCGCATCCCGTCGCTGTCGCTCGACTCGCCGCGCGTGCTGGATTCGACCGGCGCGCTGGACCTGCCGGAGATCCCGAAGACGATGCTGGTGATCGGCGGGGGATACATCGGGCTCGAACTCGGGTCGGTGTACGCCGCGCTCGGCACGAAGGTGTCGGTCGTGGAGATGACGCCGGGCCTGCTGCCGGGCGCCGACCGGGATCTCGTGCGCATCCTGAACCAGCGCGCGGAGAAGGTGTTCGAGAAGATCCACCTCTCGACGAAGGTCACCGGCATGAAGGACGCGAAGGCCGGCGTCACGGTGAACTTCGAGGGCGAGGGCGCGCCGGCAGAGGCCACGTTCGACTACGTGCTCGTGGCCATTGGCCGCCGGCCGAACGCGGCCGTCGAGGGGCTGGAACGGACGAAGGTCAAGGTGAACGCGAAGGGCTTCATCGAGACGGATGCCCAGCGGCGCACGGCCGAGCCGACCATGTTCGCCATTGGCGACGTGGCGGGCGAGCCGATGCTGGCGCACAAGGCGTCGCACGAGGCACGCGTGGCGGTGGACGCCATCGCGGGCCACAAGGCCGTGTTCGAGCCGGCCGCCATTCCGGCCGTGGTGTTCACGGATCCGGAGATCGCCTGGGCCGGCCTCACCGAGGCCGACGCCGAGAAGCAGGGCCTGACGGTGGAGGTGGCACGCTTCCCCTGGGGCGCGTCGGGCCGGGCCATCGCCATCGACCGGGTTGACGGGATGACCAAGCTCGTCATCGATCCGAAGACCGAGCGCATCCTCGGCGTGGGCATCGTCGGATCGGGCGCGGGCGAGCTGATCTCGGAGGGGGTACTGGCCATCGAGATGGGGGCGACCGCGTCGGACGTGAAGCTCACCATCCATCCCCACCCGACGCTCACCGAGACGGTGATGGAGGCCGCCGAGCAGTTCTTCGGCCAGGCCACGCACGTGTACAAGCCGAAGCGGAAGTAAGGTCCGGGCTCTCCAGGCTCCGGGTTCAGGTCCTGGAGCCGAGACGTGGTCGCGCGGCGATTGCCGCAAGCATGAACAGTGCGAGCGGCATCCAGATGACCGCAAGCTCCGGCCAGCCGTAGGTCACCTGGAACATGTGCGTCCCGGTTCGTATCGCGACGAAGACGGCGCACGCGAGACCCCACCATAGCAGGCCGCGCAAATACGGCGCCCGGGCTGAGAGGCCGCCCACACTCCACCCGAGCAAGGCGAGGACCAGCGGCAGCGCCATCAACGACACGCGATTGTGGCGCCCCGCGACGATGTCGTCCCACCGCGCGTAGAGATCCGTCGGTCGAGCGGACCCGAACAGCTCCCACGTCGTCAACTCCGCGGTGCCGCGCGGCGGATCTGACCGGCTCGGCACCTGAAGGCCGCCGCCGATGAGCTCGCGCCAGTTCGCCACGAAGCGCTCGCGCATCGTGGAAGCCGCCTGTGGCGAGGCGGCGCCCATCTTGCCGTCCCGCGCGGCCGCGATAATCCTCCGGTACTGCTGGTTGGTCGCGGGCACGATCCAACCGCCGATCGTGACGAACAGGAGGAACAGAGCGATTGTTGTCTGCATGACCGCGATCCGCGCCCGGCGCCGATCCGGATGCAGTGCCCGGATGACGAGCGCGAGGGGGAGGGCCGCAAACATGGCGGACGAGAGCAGGAACGCCGGGGCAATGAACGGCCAACTGTCCAACGGGTACAAGGCGAGGTTGCCCCACCCGTCCCAAAGCAGAAGGTTGAGGCCCGTGCCGAGCAGCGCGAATGTCGCGACGATGAGCAGTATCCGAGGGACGGTGCCCGGCTCGGGTCTGGAGAGCAGGACCAGCGGCGCGCAGCGAGCGGCGGTGACGCCGAAGGCGAGCAGTCCGGCGGCGTAGCGCCGGAGCCCTTCTGCCGGCGTCTGCGCGTCGCGGCACGCCCACTGCCAGTCAGCGACGAGCGGCTCGAGGACGCGTTCGACGACGCCCGCATCGAACCACAGCCGCGCGATGGCCAGCAGGCGCTTGCCGGGCAGCATCATGCCTCCTCCGGCCGCGCCGGCGGGGCGGCAAAGGCGCGCTCGGCTGCGTGCCACGCGTCCAGGACTTTCAGGCCCAATCCCGTCGGGCGGTACAGGCGGCGAGGAAGGCCGATCGCGCCGGCGGGCAAGGGCTCCTGGCGCGACTCCAGATACCCCTTCTCCTGCATCCGGCCCAGCGTGACGTAGATGGTGCCGCGCTTCAGGGCGCCGCCGGACCGCTCTACGAGCTGCAGGCCGAAAAGCTCCCCTTCGGCGGCGAGCAGCTCGAGAATCCTCCTGCTGGGACGCCTGGTCGTCGGGGCCGGTCTGCGGGTTGGTTCAGTCGCCCGCCTGCGGGCGTTGGATGATGATGTTTATGTTAGCATCGACATATGAAGCGAACGACGATCTACCTCGAGCCCGAGTTGGAGATCCTGCTCAGGATCGAGATGCAGCGGGCTGGGCGTCCGATGGCGGAGATCGTCCGCGATGCCGTTCGAGCCTACGTGACGCGCGAGCCCCGTCTGGCGCCGCCGGGCGCGGGCGCGTTTGCGAGTGGCCGCGCCGACACCGCTGATCGCGCCGACGAGGTGCTCCGCGAGACGGGATTCGGGACCTCGACGCCTCCGGCCGCGCGAGCGAAGCGAGCCAGGCGCCGATGAGCGTCCTGCTGGATACCGGGATCGTCTACGCCTACTACGACCGCAGCGACGCGTGGCACGAACGGGCACGCCGCGTGATGCAGGCCGAGGAAGGTGGTCTGGTCCTGCCGGCGCCGGTCATCCCGGAAGTCGATCACCTGCTCGGGGTCCGACTCGGCCCGAAGAGCCGCCCGACCTTCTACTCGGGCATCACCGGCGGGAGCTACGTTGTCGTCGATCTGCCGGCGGCCGGCTACCGCCGCGTGGCGGCGCTCAACCGGCAGTTCGACGACCTCGACCTGGGCTTCGTCGACCTGGCCGTTGCGGCACTGGCGGAGTCGCTGGCCTTGCCCCGCATCGCGACAACGGACCGCCGTCACTTCGAGCCCCTGGCCGCGCTGTTGAAGCTCGAACTCGTGCCCTAGCCGCGGGATAAGACTGGATCTCGAGCGTTACCGCCGGCGCCCCGTGATTGCGACCTTCGCGTGCCCGGATTCGAACTACCGCATGAGGGCCGCTTCCGCGGCGTCGGCCTGCTCGTGCGCGTGGTACGAACTGCGCACCAGCGGGCCCGCCTCGACATGTGCGAAGCCCAGGCCCAGGGCGATGCGCTTGAGCTCGGCGAACTCGTCCGGGTGGTAGTAGCGCGTCATCACGGCGTGGTCGGGGGAGGGGCGCAAGTACTGGCCGAGCGTGAGGATGGAGACCCCCACTTCGCGCAGATCCTCGAAGACCTGCGCCAGTTCGTCCTGCTCCTCGCCGAGGCCAACCATGAGGCCGGTCTTGGTTGGGATGTCCGGCGTGTAGGTGCGCGCGCGGTCGAGCAACTCCAGCGTGCGGGTGTACTTTCCGCCCGAGCGCGCCATGCGGTAGAGGCGCGGAACGGTCTCGGTGTTGTGGTTCAGCACATCGGGCCTGGCATCGAGTACGGTCTTGAGGGGATCGTATTCGCCCTTGAAGTCCGGGATGAGCACTTCGACGCGCGTGGCGGGCATTCGCTGCTTGATCTGGCGAATGGTCTCCGCGAAGATGCCGGCGCCGCCGTCGGGCAGGTCGTCGCGGTCCACGGACGTGATGACGGCGTACTTCAGCCCCATCTTCTCCACGGCCTCCGCGACGCGGCCGGGCTCCTGCAGATCCAGCGGCTCGGGGCGCCCGTGCGCCACGGCGCAGTACGCACACGCGCGGGTGCAGATGTCCCCAAGGATCATGAAGGTGGCCGTGCCGTGGTGCCAGCACTCACCGATGTTGGGGCAGTGGGCGTCCTCGCAGACCGTGTTGAGCTTGAGGTCACGCATGATGCCGCGCAGCCGCAGGTAGTTCTCAGAGCCCGGGGCGCGGACCTTCAGCCAGTCCGGCTTCGGTGCGCGGGGCCTGATGAACTGCAGCGGGGCTTCCACCATCCTTCCCAGTATACTGTCCCTCCTGTCGGGCCCCGGCGGGTCGGCCGTCCGAGGCCGCGGCAGCGAAACCTGTCTGCCTTATCTGCGGCCGTCTCTTGATGGACGACCCATCGGCCCCATCTGCGGCTTGGAGCTTCCGATGCAGACCCTCGCCATTACCTGGCTCGGCCACTCGGCGTTCCGCGTGCGAACGCCTGGCGGCGTCGAGATCCTGTTCGACCCGTGGTACACCGGCAACCCGTCGTTTCCGGAATCGGCCCGGCCGAAGAAGGCCGACCTCATCCTCGTCTCGCACGGCCACAGCGACCACATCACCGACGCGGCCACCATGGCCCGGGCAACCGGCGCCACCGTCGTCGGGAACTGGGAGATCGTCACGTGGCTGGGCACGAAGGGCGTGCAGGCCGTCGAGCCGATGAACAAGGGTGGCACGATCACGGCGAAAGGGCTGCGCATCACCCTGACGGAGGCCGTTCACAGCAGCAGCTTCGACGATGGCGGCATCGTGTACCTGGGCGAGCCGTGCGGGTTCGTGGTGAAGCTCGAGAACGGGCAGACGCTCTACTACGCCGGCGACACGGCGCTTTTCGGCGACATGAAGCTGATTGGCGAGCTCTACAGGCCCGACATCGCGTTCCTGCCCATGGGCGACCGCTTCACGATGGGCCCCGACACGGCGGCCCTGGCCGCGAAGTGGCTGGGCGTGAAGCAGGTCGTGCCGATGCACTGGGGCACCTTCCCGCTGCTCACCGGCACGCCGGAGATGCTGAAGCAGCACCTCGCGGGCAGCGGCATCGATGTCCTGGAACTGAAGCCGGGGGAGACGGCTGAGTGACAGTGTCGGGAGTCGGGAACCGGGAGTCGGGAGTCGATCGCGGCGGGAGGCGCAGAACCCGAGGACCCGAGAACCTGAGAACCCGAGAACCCGAGAACCTCAGCTCCTGATCCGCCCCACGAGATAGTCCGCGAAGGCCTCGCCAATCTGCTCCGATGTCATCGGGCCGGCGGGATCGAACCACTTGCTGATCCAGTTCACGGCGCCCATGATGGCGAACTCGATCATCTTCGGGTCACCCTTTCCGAAGAGGCCCTCGTCCATGCCCTGGCGGATGATCGCGCGCATGCCGCGATCGAACTCGTCGCGCTTGGCGATGATCTTCGCGAGAAGAGGCGGCGACAGGGCCTCGGGATCCAGCGTCAATGCCGTGCCCTGCAGCTCGTCGAGGATGAGGTGCACGAAGGCGAGGATCAACCGGCGCAGCTTCTGGTCGGCGGGAACCGGCGCCTGCTGGACCTCCTTCATCAGGTTGAGCAGGATGTCGAGCGAGTACTCGTGGCAGGCGTAGAGGATGTCTTCCTTGTTGCGGAAGTAGTAATAGAGATTGCCCTTCGTCATCTCGAGCGTCGAGGCGATCTCGTCCACGCTCGCGCCGTGGTAGCCGCGCCGCCTGAACGCCGCCGCCGCGCTCTTCAATATCTCCACGCGCCGGTCGGTCGCTGCGGTGCCACGAGCCATATCGGTAGAGGTTAGCACATTGTTTGAACGAGCGTTTAAATCGTAGTAGACTCGCTGCGTGGAAATCGCAGCCTCGTCCCCATCGATCACGTTCGAGACCTCGCCCGAGCGGTACCAGCACTGGAAGCTCTCCTTCGATGGCCCCGTGGCCACGCTGGCGATGGACGTGCGCGAAGACGCCGGCCTCCGGCCCAACGACTACAAGCTGAAGCTCAACTCCTACGATCTCGGCGTGGACATCGAGCTCGCGGATGCGCTGCAGCGGCTGCGCTTCGAGCATCCCGAGGTGCACTCGGTGATCCTGACCAGCCTGAAGCCGCGGATTTTCTGCGCGGGCGCCAACATCTTCATGCTCGGCACGTCGAGCCACGGTTTCAAGGTGAACTTCTGCAAGTTCACCAACGAGACGCGGCTCGGCATGGAGGACATGAGCGCGCACAGCGGCGTCAAGTTCCTGGCGGCGCTGAACGGCATCTGCGCGGGTGGCGGCTACGAGCTCGCGCTCGCCTGCGACGAGATCTATCTCGTGGACGACGGGAGCGCGGCGGTGTCGCTGCCCGAGACGCCGCTGCTCGGCGTGCTCCCGGGCACTGGCGGCCTGACGCGCGTCGTGGACAAGCGTAAGGTCCGGCGCGACGTCGCGGACCATTTCAGCACGCTGGCCGAGGGCGTGCGCGGCAAGTGCGCCGTGGACTGGCGCTTCGTGGACAGGGTGGTGCCGACCAGCCAGTTCAAGGAGGCCGTCGAGGCGCGCGCGCGCGCGCTGGCCGCCTTGTCCGACCGGCCCGCCAGCGGGCCGGGCATCGCGCTGGGTCCGCTGAACCCCGCCATCGACGGCGACATCATCCGCTACAGGTACGTGACGGGTGTCATCGACCGTGCGAAGCGCACGTGCGAGCTGACGGTGATGGCGCCAGATACCGCGCAGCCTTCCACCCCGGAAGAGTTCCTCGCGGCGGGCGACCAGGCCTGGGTCATCCGCGCGTTCCGCGAGCTGGACGACTGCCTCCTGCGCCTGCGGCTGAACGAGCCGGAGACGGGCACGGTGATCGTGCGGGCCGTCGGCGATCCTCGAGCGGTACTGGCCGTGGACGAGACGCTGGCCGCGCACCAGGATCACTGGCTGGTGCGCGAGATCATCGGCCTCATCCGCCGCACGCTGAAGCGCGTGGACCTCACCTCGCGCAGCTTCTTCGCCCTCATCGAGCCGGGCAACGCGTTTGCGGGGACGCTCTTCGAGCTGGCATTGGCCGCGGATCGTGCGTTCATGATCGATCACCCGGACGAGGAGAACACGGTCCGGCTATCGGCAATGAATGGCGGCGCCTACCCGATGAGCAACGGCCTGTCGCGTCTGGAGACGCGCTTTCTCGGCGAGCCTGCCTCAGTCCGGGCGGCGCTCGCTCACGACGGGCCCTTCGATCCGCAGGCGGCGCTCGAGGCCGGCCTGGTCTTCGACGCGCCGGACGACATCGACTGGGACGACGAAGTGCGGATGGCCATCGAGGCGCGGACGGCGTTCTCGCCCGACGCGCTCACCGGCATGGAGGCCAACCTCCGGTTCGCGGGCCCCGAGACGATGGAGACCAAGATCTTCGGCCGGCTCACGGCGTGGCAGAACTGGATCTTCCAGCGGCCGAACGCGGTGGGCGAACGTGGCGCCCTGATGACCTACGGGCGGGAAGGGCGCCCGTCGTTCGACTGGAAGAGGACGTAGGACGGCGGAAGGCAGAAGGCGAAAGGCAAAAGGCAAAGGCAGAAAAGGCGGCTTGCATGATCTCCAGTGAACGCATCCCCAACAACGTCGACCTCTCCGGCAACAAGCGCCTGCAGCGCGCGCTGGAGCACTGGCAGCCGGCGTACCTGGACTGGTGGCGCGACATGGGGCCGCAGGGCTTCCAGGACCATCACCAGGTCTACCTGCGGACCGCGGTCAGCGTGGACGCGGCCGGCTGGGCGCACTTCGATTACGTGAAGCTGCCCGAGTATCGGTGGGGCATCTTCCTGGCCGAGCCCACGCCCGATCGCCGCATCGGATTCGGCGACTTCAAGGGGCAGCCAGCCTGGCAGGAAGTGCCGGGCGAGTTCCGCAATCAGCTACGCCGCCTCATCGTCATCCAGGGCGACACCGAGCCGGCGAGCGTGGAACAGCAGCGGCAGCTCGGCGCCCACTGCCCGAGCCTCTACGACCTGCGCAACCTGTTCCAGGTGAACGTCGAGGAAGGTCGCCACCTCTGGGCGATGGTCTATCTGCTGCATTCCTACTTCGGCCGCGACGGCCGCGAGGAAGCGGAGGCGCTGCTCGAGCGCCGGAGCGGGAACTCCGACACGCCGCGCATGCTCGAGGCGTTCAACGAGCCCATCGACACGTGGCTCGACTTCTTCGCCTTCACGATGTTCACGGATCGGGACGGCAAGTCACAGCTGCTCTCGCTCTCCGAGAGCGCCCTCGACCCGCTGTCGCGCACCACCCGCTTCATGCTCACCGAGGAGGCGCACCACATGTTCGTGGGCGAGACGGGCATCTCGCGCATCCTCGAGCGCTCGTGCCAGCTGCTGAAAGAAGCCGGCTTCTCCGGCGACGTCCGGAAGCTGGGCGGCATCGACATCCCGCTGGTGCAGAAGTTCGTCAATTTCTGGTTCAGCCAGAGCCTGGATCTGCACGGCAGCGAGGTGTCCTCCAACGCCGCCGCCTACTTCTCGAACGGCCTGAAGGGCCGGGCCGAGGAGGACAAGTACGACGACGACCACGTCCTCGCCGCCAACCTGTACCTCCTGGACATGATGGACGACAGCGGCAAGATCATCCGGCAGGAAGTGCCGATGCGCAATGCCCTGAACGAGGTCCTGCGCGACTGGTACGTGGGCGACTGCCAGGCCGGCGTGGACCGCTGGAACAAGCGTGTCCTCGAGGCGCACGGCATGTCCGACCGCATCGCCCTCCCCTCGCGCAAGTTCAATCGAAAGGTGGGCGTCTATGCCGGGAAGCACTTCGACCCGTGGGGCACTCCGCTGACGCAGGAGGAATGGGATCGCCGCAAGCACGAGTGGCTGCCCTCGCCCGAGGACAAGGCGTTCCTGCACAGCATCCAGGCGACGCCGGTCTACAAGCCCGGCCAGTTCGCCAACTACATCGCACCCCCGGCCCGCGGCATCAACCGCCTGCCGATCGACTTCGAGTACGTCCGGACCGAGCTCTGACCGGACGCTGCCGGGAGGGGTGGACCACGTCGGGAGGGGAGAGCCTCGCGGGAGGGCGATCGCGACGGGAGTGACGTGCCGCCGGGATGCGGAGCGTTCATCTCCCGACGGGTGTGCTGGCCCCGCCCGACAGGGCCCTTGCCATTCCCGACAGGTGTCTGACAGTTCCCGACTTCCGACTCCCGACTTCCGACATGATCTACACCCGCATCTCCTACACCGCCGCCGACGGCGTCGCCGTCATCACGCTCACCGACCCGCCGGCCAACACCTACTCCTACGAGATGATGCGGGAGATCGACGACGCGATTCTCGCCGCCCGGATGGATGCTGCCGTCCACGTCATCGTGCTCACGGGCATGGGGGAGAAGTTCTTCTGCGCCGGCGCGAACATCGGAATGCTCAGGGACGCCGACCCCGCGTTCAAGTACTACTTCTGCCTGCACGCCAACGAGACGATGAGCCGGCTCGAGCAGACGCCAAAGCTGGTGATTGCCGCGCTGAACGGTCACACGGTGGGCGGCGGGCTCGAGGTGGCGATGGCGGCCGACATCCGCATCGCGCGCAGGGGCGGGGGGAAGATCGGCCTGCCGGAAGTGGCGCTGGGCGTCCTGCCCGGCACCGGCGGGACCCAGCGGCTGGCGCGGCTGGTGGGGAAGGCCAGGGCCATCGAGCTGATGGCCACGGGTGCGCTGTTCTCGTTCGAGGAAGCGGCGGACATGGGCCTGGTGAACCATGTCTGGGGGGAGGCGGAGCTCAACGGGCGGCCGTTTGCCGATGCGGTGATCGACTATGCGAAGCAGTTCACGCCGCCCAACCGTGCCAGCAAGGCCGTCGGCCACATCAAGCGTGCGGTCCAGACCGGCCTCGAGGTGAGTTTCCAGGACGCGCTCGCCCTCGAGCGCGAGTTGCAGCAGCGGCTGTTCGAGTCGGCCGATGCCCAGGAGGGCATCCGAGCGAACCTGGAGAAGCGGAAGCCGGAATTCAGCGGGAAATAGACCAGATGATCAAGACGATTGCAGTGCTCGGTGCGGGGACGATGGGGCACGGGATTGCCCATGCGGCGATGACGGCGGGCTACCAGACGCGCCTCTTCGACATCTCGCAGGCGCAGCTCGACCTCGCGGTCGGGCAGGTGATGGCGATCCTGAAAAAGGGCGTCGACCTGGGGAAGCTCTCCCAGGAGGACTGCAACGCGACGTTCGACCGCCTGAAGGCCACCCCGAGCGTGGCCGACGCGGTGAGGAACGCCGACGTCGTCATCGAGGCGGCCCCCGAGAAGGTCGACCTCAAGATTGCGCTCCTGGCAGAAGTCGAGGCGTATGCCCCGGCCGACGCCGTCATCGCCTCGAACACCTCCGCGCTCAGCATCACCGAGCTGGCCGCGGCGCTCGGGAACCCCGGGCGCATGGGCGGGATGCACTTCTTCAACCCCGTCCACAAGATGAAGCTCGTCGAGGTCGTCCGCGCGCTCGAAACCACCGACGCCGCCATCGCCACGATGGTCGACGTGGCCCAGCGGATGGGCAAGGAAACCGTCCTCATCAGGGAATCGCCCGGCTTCATCACGAGCCGCATCAACGCCATGATCGGCAACGAGGCGTTCTACATGCTGCAGGAGGGCGTGGCGTCGGCCCGGGACATCGACAAGGCGCTGAAGCTCGGGCTCAACCACCCGATGGGCCCGTTCGAGCTGGTGGACCTCGTGGGCCTCGACACGCGCCTGAGCATCCTGCAGTACCTGCACCGCACGCTCGGCGAGAAGTTCCGCCCGTGCCCGCTCCTCGAGCAGCACGTCAAGGGCGGGCGCCTGGGCCGCAAGGTGGGGAAGGGCGTCTACGACTACTGAGGCGCGACGATGACGATGCGGCCCTGAAGGCCCGTATCGCCAGGCGCGTCGTGATCGTGGAAGCCGCACGTGCGAACGATGTTGAAGGGGCCGCTCGTGCCCGACTGGCCCGGCGCGAGGAACCCCACCTGGCCCATCTCGGGGCAGTCTGTGTGCGTGGGATGGGGGTCGGACGACATGTCGTGGTTCCGCGTGTGATTGTTCACGAAGGTCACGCGTCCACCCTGGGAGATGGTGACCGTGGACGGGTTCACGCGCCCGTTTGCCTCGATGGTGATCGTGGCCGACGCCGGCGCCCCTCCGCCAGCGCCTCCTCCGCCCGGCGTTGGCGTCGTGGGCGTGCCGCCGTCACCGCCCCCGCCGCATGCCGTTGCCAATGCCACGGCCGCCATCACGACCGCCAACCCCCACAATCCTCTCGTCGTCGTCATCGTCCCTGACTCCGGGCGGAGCTCGGCTCCGCAGTTGTGAGCTCAATAGAACTTGCGCGAGATGTTGAACCCGATGTGCCAGTCATCGACGCTCGTGCCCCCGCGCGCGATCTGGGCCATGGTGGTGCCGAATCCGTTCGAGAAGTTCAAGGAGAAGGCGTGGCCGCCGGCCCGCTTCTCGATGCCGAGGCTCACGAGGGCGTCCCCTGGCGCATGGCCGGCCAGGCGTGGCGAGATCTCGGCCGTGACGTAGACGGTCGGCCGCACGCGCACCCGTGCGCCGAGACCCAGCATGAACGTGCTGTTGTCCTCCACGAGCTCCGAGGGCTCGGGGTTGCTGTTGTTCACCCACATCGGCTCCGCGTAGACGGCCCCGTGCTCGCCGAGCTCGCGGGAGAGCACCACGCCGATCGCGGGCGAGTAGTGATCCCGGAAGTTGTTCGTGCCATCGGCGCTGGCCCAGATGCCCACACCGACGGGCAGGGCCACATGGTTCCCCAGGTCGTACAGTCCGAAGAACTGGATCGTGCGATTGGAGGTGCGGTTGATGCCCACTTGCGCGCCGCGCCACAGTCCGTAGCGAAGCTCCAGCCCGATCTGGGCGCCGGAATCGAAGCCGAAGAAGTCCTCGAGCAGGTCGCCAAAGTCACCATCGCCCAATGGCCGGGCGAAGCGGTGCGTGACGCGGAACGCGAACTTCCCCCTGGGCAGCCGCAGGTTGGTCGGCAGCGCCGCGAGGGTGAAATCCGGCTGGGAGACGTTGACCTCGAGATCCGGGTCTTCGTCGTCCACCTGCGCCGACGCGGCGGGCGCGATCAGGGCCACGGCGGCGAGCGCCAGCGCGAGGCAACGGGCGACATGGTTCACGATGCAATCTCCTGGCGGCGCGGCGCGTGGCCGTGAAACCGCCGTGGCGGGGCCTGCTGGACCCTGGGACACGGAATTGCGCCTGGCCGCAGGTGCGCCGTCCCCGCCACGGCTTCTCGTCGCTCGCGCAGAACCGAGTGACGCGGCAGATAGGGGCAGCCCACACGAGAGCAAATGCGGTACCCGCGCGAGGTCGCGCGCGGAAGCCGGCAATTGGCGGGGAAGACCGGACGGGCACGAACGGCCGCGGTAAACGCTTACGGCGGCCGAAAGCCGCTGTGACTGGACCGAGAGCCGCCGTGGCTAGAGGGAGTCCTTGTACTTCAGCAGGTAGTGGCTGAGCGCGCGCTGGCTGATTCCCATCATCTCGGCCGCGTCCTTCTTGACGCCGCCGGCCCGATCGAGCGCACGCTGGATGGTCTCGCGCTCGGCCCACTCGACGTTCTGGTGGAGCCGGAGCGACGGGAGTCCCGCGGATGCCGCCGGCGTCGTGGCGCCCATCAGCCACACGGCCTCGCGCGTCAGGCGGGGGCCCGTGGCCAGCACCACCGCGCGCTCGATGGTGTTCTCGAGCTCGCGCACGTTGCCGGGCCAGTCGTAGCGGGTGAGCTCGTCGAGCACGCCGGGCTCCACGTCGGGCAGGGGCTTCCCCATCGCGGCCGAGAACCGGCGCACGAAGTGATCGACGAGCAGCGGGATGTCCTCGCGGCGCTCTCGGAGAGGGGGCAGCGTGATGGGAATCACGTTCAGGCGGTAGAAGAGGTCCTCCTGGAAGCGGCCCTCCGCCACCATCTGCCGCAGGTCGCGATTGGTGGCCGCGATCACCCGCACGTCCACGCGCTGGGTCCGCTCGGCTCCGAGCGGCTCGAACTCGCGGTCCTGCAGGACCCGCAGCAGCTTGGCCTGCACGGCCTGGCTGATGGTGGCGATCTCGTCGAGGAAGATGGTGCCGCCATCGGCCAGGGCGAAGCGGCCCTTCTTCGACGTCGCAGCGCCCGTGAAGGCGCCGCGGGTGTGGCCGAACAGCTCCGACTCGAGCAGCGTCTCGGGGATCGCCGCGCAGTTCACCTTGATGAGCGGCATGTCGTGCTGGGCGCTCCGGGCGTGGATGGCCCGCGCGACCAGTTCCTTGCCCGTACCCGTTTCGCCCGTCAGCAGCACCGTGCTCTTCGAGGCCGCGACGCGCTCCGCCCTGGCGAGCAGTTCCCTCACTGCACGGCTGTTCCCGACGATCCCGTAATGGCCGAACTCGGCGTCGCGCTCGCTGAGCAGGTAGCGGAGGCCCAGGCGCGCGCGCTGATCCTCGATGGCCCGCCGCGCCGTGACCAGCAGCTCGTCCACCTCGAAGGGCTTCTGCAGGTAGTCGCGCGCGCCGAGCTTCATGGCCTCGACGGCGCTCTCGATGCTGCCATGCGCCGTCATCATGACGATGGCCGGGCGTTCGGCCTCGGCGAACGAGGCCGCCAGGTCGCGGATGACGTCGAGCCCAGACTTGTCGGGCATCAGGTAGTCGATGATGAGCAGGTCGAAGGTCCGCTCGGCCAGCAGGCGCTCCGTTTCGCGCGCGCTGGCACTGGTGACGACGTCGTGGCCCTCGTCGCGAAGCGCGCGACCCAGTGTCTTGAGAATCTTCTCCTCGTCGTCGGCGAGCAGGATGGTGCCGGGCATGATCAGTCTGCGCTCTCCGCGGGGCCAGGGCCCAGCTCGACGCGGAACTCCGTGCCCGCGCCCGGCTGGCTGCTGACGGCAATGGACCCGCCCAGCCCCTGGACGATGTTGCCTGCAATTGCCAGGCCCAGTCCGGACCCGCCTCGCCGGGTGGTGAAGTAGGGATCGAAGATGCGTGGCAGATCCTCGGCCGCGATGCCCGCGCCGCGATCCCGCACCGTGATCGTCACGCGCCCGGGCCCGGCCGGGGCCGTCGTGACCTCGATGAGGGCGGCGTCCGATGCGCCGGCGGCGCCCACGGCGTGCTGGGCGTTGGTCAGCAGGTTGACGAGGACCATGCGGACACGCTCGCGGTCGGTGACGAGCAGGGGAAGCGATGGCGCGGCGTGGAGGACGGGCACCGGATGCGCGCCGCCCGCCACCGCCTTCACCGCGTCCTCGCACACGGCGTTGACGTCGGTGGGCACGCACTCGAAGCGGATGGGGCGCGCGAAGTCCAGGACGTCGTTCACCAGCCGGTTCAGCCGGCTGATCTCCTCGTCGATGTCCGCGGCGGCGTCCTGCTGATCGACGGTGCTCGCCCCCTCCCTGGTGAGCGTCCGCAGCGCGCCCTTGATGATCATCAGCGGGTTGCGGACCTCGTGGGCGACGACGGTGGACAGGCGACCCAGGGCAGACAGGCGTTCCCGCTGTGCGGCCTCCCGCTGGAAGCGCGCGATCGCCTCGGTCAGGCTGTTGAACGTGCTGGCCAGCACGCGCGCGTCCTCGTCATCCCAACCGGGCCGGTCGGGGAGCGCGATCTTCCGCGTGAGGTCGCCGCTGACCGCCACCTGGCGCATGTGGTCGGTGATTTTCGCCAGCGGTCGCGTGATGGTGCGCGCCACCCAGTAGCTGAGGGCGACGGCCAGCAGCACGGAGATGACGGCCAGGGCAAGGAGGAACGACTGGATGGCGTCCAGGGTGCGCAGCCGGGCGGTCCGCGAGTGCATGACGACGACCGCCGCCGGGGCGCCACCCTCGGGATGCAAGGGCTGGATGAGCGCCACGTACTCCGTCTCCCCGATGCGCAGCGTGGCCGGGGCCTCGCCGCCGGAGAGCACGGCCGGCATGGCACTGGAGAGGGAACCGAGCGTCGATGCCTGCACGTGCCCGTCGGAGACGAACGCGATCTCGGCCCCCGTCATGGCCGCCAGCTCCATCGCCCGATCCTCGTCGAGCCGGTAGCCCACGGTGAGCGTGCCCAGCTGGTCGAGGTCCACGCGGATCGGGACCGTGACCACCCGGAGAACGCCCGCCGACGCTCCGCCGGCCGCAGCCAGCTGTGCTCCCCGCCGGCCATGCACGAGCAGTACATCGGCGCCGAGCTGCTGCAGGTACTCGTCGGCAATGGGCTGGACGGTGGGTGGGTCGCCGGTGTCCACGGCAGCCTTGAGCCTCGGGAGGTCTGCGATGAGACGGGCCGATCGCGTGAACGTCTCGAACAGCGCCGCCTGCTGCTGGTCGGCAATGCCGGCCGCCGTCCGCAGGTCGCGCTCCAGTGCCTGCCTGGTCTCCGTCGTGAGGCGTGCACGCACGAAGAACGTCGCGGCGCCGATGGGCAGCGCGGCCAGCAGCGCGCTGGCCAGGAAGATGCGATTCGAGAGCGAGCCGAGGGCGCGCATCAGGGCACGACCATCTCCAGGTCGGTCCAGTCGCCCGCGGTCACGGTGACCGGCCGCGTGGCCCGGGCCTCGCCTTCGTACCACGCGACGACGGTGTAGGTGCCCGGGGGCACCTCCGCGAGCTCGAACCGGCCACTGGCGTCCGTGACATCGAAGAAGGGGTGTGCGAAGACGAGGACGAACGCGTTCATGTGGGAATGGATGTCGCAGAACACCCGGACGATGCCGGGCCGATCCATCCGCACGCTCTTGGACCGGCCGGCGGCATAGCGGCCCAGGTCGAAGCGCTTGACGCGCGAGAGCGAGAAGACGTTGTGGTACGTCCGGTCGCTGTTCGGGAAGTCCACGACGGTGCCCACCATGACGGCCAGCACGTGCGGCACGAAGGTTTCGTTGCGCTGGTCCATGACGGCGCGCGCGGGCTCGCGCTCGTCGAAGGCGGCGCGCGGCGCCTGCTCCAGATACACGACCCCGCGACGCAGGTCGGGCAGGTCCCTTGGGCCGCCGGCCCCGGGCTCGGCCACCTCGGGACGGCGCTCGGTCGGCCCGGCGAGGCGACGCAGATCGAGCCTTCCCCGGATGCCGCCGGCCGCCGGCCTGCTCGATTGGCCGGCGCGGTTGCCGAGGAAGCCAGCCGCCGGCGCGGGCGCGTGGGTCGCCTCCAGCGACAGCATCGCGAAGGCCAGGGGCACCAGCAGGATCGCCACGATCGAAATCGCGCCGCGCATGGTCAGAACCAGTACACGAGCTGTGCGGCGATGAGCGAATCGCGCCGCACGCGCCCGCCCTGCCGCAGATTCCGCTGCCACGCGAGCTTGGCGATGAGATTGCGCGTGATCGACACGCTCAGCGCCGTCTCGAGCCGCCGCTGGTTGGCTTCCCAGGGCTGGACACCGGCGCTGCCGGCCACGTCCGAGAACCAGAGGCCATCGCCGCGTGCCGAGACGGACACGCCCGGCCACAGGCGGTAGCGCCCCTCGACGATCAGGGAGCGGGCCACGATGGGGGCGTCGATGGCTGGCGTGCCCAGCGCCGGCAGGTTCCACGCCGAGCGGAGGATCTCCGCACGCGCCAGCCAGGCGCCCTGCGAGAGCTCCACGTCGGCGGCGACGGCCGACTGGGTGAATTCCCTGGCGCGCACGCCATCGGGGATCGCGCCATCCAGCGCGCTGTCGAGCCAGGGTCCGTGCGCCGCCGACCCGCCAATCCGGAGGCCCGGCGCCAGCTGGGCCACGATTCGCGTGGAGAATTGCGGCCGCCCGTTGTTGTCGCCCACGCGCGGATCCGAGAGCGAGCCGGTGGTCACGGCGCCCGTCCATTCGACCGGTCCCGCCACGCCGTGCACCTGCACGCCGGTGTCGAAGCGCGCGGTGTTCACAACCGGGAGGCCGGGACTGCTCCGCGTGACCCCCACTGGAAAATCGGAGAGCCATCCCCGCCCGCGCATCCGCAGCAGGTCGTCGGCGTTTCCCGGGATGGCGTCCGGCTTGATCGACAACAGGTACTGGTACGCCAGCGGCTGCCCGATCACGAGGTTGCTGTACGCGTACACCGTCTTGTTGAACGCGCCGAAGGAGGGTGGTACACGCCCGACCTGAAGGTCGAACCGGCGGTCGGGCCACGGCCTGACCCGGACGAACAGGGCATAAGGCGACAGGTCGTCACCATGATCGAGCCGCAGCTCGGCGAGTACCTGCAGCCGCCGCGACAGGCGGAGCTCGGTGGATACGGCCAGCCGCACATTCCGGAACGCGCTGTACTCGTAGTCCGTGTAGTTGAAGAACCCCGGGTCCTCGTCGCCGAAGGTCGCGAACACCTCGGCTCCGAACACGAAGCGCCCGTTCGCGACGGACACCGGCTCGGCCGGCAGGCTCTGGGCACGCACCTCTCCCGCGATCGCCAGACACGCGAGCAGGATGAGCGGCCGCATGGGCGTCCCCGCCGAAAGTATAATCGGGCCATGCGCACCGCGTTGTTGCTGATGGCCTGCGCGGCGATCGCGACGCCCGCGGGGGCGGCGACGGATCGACAGACGCGCACCTTCGCGTGGTCGCCCGATCGGACGCTCACCATCGACATCACGATTGGCCAGGTGCGGATCGAGGGTTCAAACCGCCAGGACCTGGAAGTGGCCATCCAGCGCACGGCACCTGCCTCCGACGCCTTCGCGCAGATGCCCGTGGCCATCGACGAAACCCCGGAGCGGGTGGCCATCCGCATCGTGCAGCCCGACGGCGGCACCGATCCCGCCCTGATCTCGGATCTCGTGCTGCGCATCCCAGCGACCGCCCGGATCGAGCGCCTGAGGGTGATGGAAGGCCGGCTGCAGATCGAACGATTCCGGGGGGCGATCACCGCCGACCTGCGGCGCGGTCCCATCGAGGCCGTCGACATCTCTGGCGCGATCCGCCTCGAAACCGGGATCGGATCCGTCGTCCTCCGGAACGCGCGACTGGACCCGGCGGGGTTGCTGCGGCTTCGCGCGTTCAACGGCGACGTGCGCCTGCAGATGCCCGGGCCGCCTCCCGACGCGCGCGTGATGGCCCTGGCGTTGAACGGGTCGATTCAGTCGGACATCCCGATGACGGCGAGGGACAGCTGGGGGCCCCGCTGGAGCGAGGCGACGCTGGGCAAGGGCGAGCCGGTCATCTCCATCGACGTCGTGACCGGGAAGATCGAGATTCGAACGAAGTGATCAACGGCGGCTGAGGCGCTGCTGCGCCTCTCGATATCGCGGTGACTCCTGGGGAACGCGGCCATACGCTTCCCGGGCCTTCTCGGGGTTCCGCAGCCGGCGCTCGTACAGCTCGCCCAGCTGCCACCACACCTCGGCGGGGTTGCCGGGGAAGCGCGCGGCCATGTATTCCAGCACCTCGACGGCAGCCTGGTACTGGTTCATGTCGGCGTACGCCGACGCAAGCTGGTTCATCGCGGGCATCGTCTCGGGATCGGTGGGAAACTGGTCCGCCAGTGCCCGCAGCGTGAGCAGCAGCGCCGGTACCTCGATCTTCAGCACCGGATCCACGGCGCGCAACTGGCGCCGCTGCATCTCGATCTGACGCCGCGCCAGGAGCGCCTGCTTGGCCGACGGCGTGCCCGGGTAGTCCCGCACGACCTCGCCCAGCAAAGCGTGCGCTTCGAGCTGGCGCTGCTGGCCGCGCGCGCGTTGCAGCAGCTGGGCGCGGCGCAGCTTGCTCTCGGCCACGCGGGCGTGCGCCGCGAAACGCTTCTCGAACTCCACGTACACCGCCATGGCGTCGTCGGCACGCCCGGCCTTCTCCAGGGCGCCGCCCGCCAGGAACGAGGCCTCGACGGCCGTCGGCGATGTGGGGTAGTCGATGACGATCTGGCGAAGGTCTGCCACCCCCTGGTCGACGAGGTTGCTCGACAGCTTGGCGCGCGCGATCTCGAGGCGCTGCGCGGCTTCAGCGTCTCGAGCAGTCGCTGCCGCGCCAGGAGGGGCCGGGCTGGCCGGGGTGGATGGGGCCGACTTCGTGGGGGGCCGCACTGTCGGAGCGGGCCCCTTGGCCGGGGGTGCGCCTGCCACGGGGGCCGGCGCTGGAGAGACGGCCGCGCTCGACGCCGCAGGGACATCCTCGCCCGAGCCCGGAGGGGCGGTCTCCGGCGTCGCCGGCGCTGATGGCGGGTCGGGCTCCGCCGTCTGAGCCACGTCTGATGGCCCGGGACCCGGGCGCATCGCGAGGTAGATGCCGGCACCGACGGCGAGGGCCGCCACCACCGTCGCCGCTACGGCCAGTGCCCACGGTGCCTTCTGAGCCGCTCCGGCAGGGAGGGGCGCCGTCGCGACAGCGGGCGGGGTGATCGGCTGCGCCGGCGGTGGAGCGCCGGACAGGACCGAGGGCCCTGGCGTGGCGCCCGACACGCCGATGGCCGACGAGCCCGCGCCCGAGCCGGAGGGCTGCGCGCTGGCGGGCAGGAAGACCGTCGCCGCCGACGCCGGATCTCCTGCCATCGTGGATGCGCCGACGCTCCCCGGCCCGCTGGCGACCGCGACTCGCCTGGTCCCCGAGTCGCGCCGCAGCCGTTCCAGGTCTGCGCGCAGATCCCTGGCGGTCTGGTAGCGGAGGTCGCGTTCCTTTTCGAGCGCCTTCGCGATGATCCGATCGAGGTCGGGCGGGAGGGTCTGGTTGATCGAGCTGGCGCGTGCGGGCTCGCGATTGAGAATGCCGTCGAACACCACCGCCGTCGTGTGGCCGGGGAAGCTCTGGCGTCCCGTGGCCATCTCGTAGAGCACGACCCCGAACGAGAAGAGGTCGGTGCGCGGATCGAGATCCTCGCCGCGCGCCTGCTCGGGCGACATGTACGCGATGGTGCCCACCGTGGTGCCGACCACGCTCGAGAAGTGCTCGGCGCGGGTCTCGTACACCGAGTCGCCTGCGGCATGCGCCGCTGTCGTGAGCTTGGCGAGCCCGAAGTCGAGCACCTTCACCTGGCCCCGCTTCGTCAGGAAGATGTTCGCGGGCTTGATGTCCCGGTGGAGGATGCCCTCGGTGTGCGCCGCGTCGAGGGCGTCGGCCACCTGGACGGCGATGTCGAGCAGCGATCGGAGGTCGAGCGGCCGGCCGGCCAGCCTGATGTCGAGCGGCTCGCCGTCGAGCAGCTCCATCGCGAGATAGCACTGCCCGTCGTGCTCGTCGAAACCGTAGATGGTGCAGATGTTGGGATGGTTCAGCGCGGAAGCCGTCCGCGCCTCCCGGCGAAAACGCTCGATGGCCTCCGTACTGGAGGCGCTGCCCGCGGGGAGCACCTTGAGGGCCACCTGTCGCCCGAGCTTCAGGTCCTGCGCCCTGTAGACGACCCCCATACCGCCCGCGCCCAGCTGGTCCAGGACGCGGTAGTGCCCGATGGTTTGACCGATGAGAGAACTCGACACGATTCGCGAACGCCCATCGTAAGCGCTCCGGCCTTGACAGGGAAGGGCCGAGACGGCAATCATGAAATTTGAAATCTAATTCCACATAATGGAATTCGAAGGCTCAGCTGGACGTACGTCCGGTGTACCGACCTCCATCGACAAGGCGCTCGAGGTCTGCGAGGTGCTGAGCGGGCAACCGCGTGGGGCCAGCCTGTCGGACCTCGCGCGGACCCTGCGCCAGCCGCCGTCGACGGTCCACCGGCTCCTGTCGGTCCTGAAGCGGCGGGGGTACGTCCGGCAGGACGAGGACACCCAACGGTACGCGCTCACATTGAAGATGCTGGACCTGAGCTTCCGCGCGCTCGGGCGCTCGGAGCTCCGGCTCCACGCCTACCCGTTCCTGCGGGAATACGTGCTGGCGACGGCGCACCGCGGGTTCCTGGCCATGCCCTCGGGAGAGGTCACGTATCTCTGGCGGTCGGGGCCGGACGAAGTGGCAATGCACACGGTCTATGGCCGTGAGATGCCGTCCCACTGCGCGCTGTACTTTTCGCCCCGGCAGGCGACGCGGCGCCTCAGCTGCCTCCGCCTGGCCAGGCGGGACGAAGTGGCGGAGCCCGAGCGCGTGGTGGTTCGGTTGGGGCCGCCGCCGGTCGAGCCCGACGCCGTGCAGCGGCTCTTCTGCACGTGCGCGCCGGTGTGGGACTACACGGGGCTCGAGGTGGCGCGCGTGGGCCTGTTCGGCCACGGCGCCGACGATCGGCCCATTCTGACGGAGCATCATCGCGGCGTGTGGGAACTGGCACGCCGGATTTCCCTGCGGCTTGGCTACCTGCCGCCGGCGCTCGAGAGCACGGCATGACCGGGGCGCCGCAACGACGGTTCCTATCGGATTTGGAGGAGTGACGTGGCATACATCATCTGTGAACCCTGCATCGGCACCAAGGACTCGGCCTGCGTGGACGTGTGTCCCGTGGACTGCATTCACCCGCGCAAGGACGAAGCGGATTTCGAGGGGGAGACCCAGCTCTACATTCACCCCGACGAGTGCATCGACTGCGGGGCGTGCGTGCCGGCCTGTCCCGTGGAGGCCATCTTCGCGCTGGACGAAGTGCCGGAGAAGTGGAAGAACTACATCGAGATCAACGCCGCGCACTATCGGAAGTAGAATAGCCGCCTGACTGCCGGGCCCGGGGCGCGCCCCCCGGGCCGGGCCTGCTCGTCGAAGAGGGTGGCCATGCCGAATCGATCCCGTCTTCCTCTGTCGGTGCTGGCGCTCAGCGTGATGCTGGCGGTGGGCGTCGTCGGCACCGCCCCGGGCAGCGACGCCGACGTCCAGTTCCAGCTCGGCAACCTGCTGTTCGACGAGACGCGGTATGCGGAGGCACTCGAGGCCTACCGGAAGGCGGCCGCGTCGGAGGACACGACGGTCAGCGTGCCGGCCCGCATCGGGGTGGTGCGGTCGGCGCTCCGCATCGGAGAGTTCACCGAGGCGCAGCGCGAGGCGCGGGAGTTGAAGGCCATCGCGCCGCGCAACCCCGAGGTACTCACCGTGCACGCTGACGCCCTGTGGTCGGCGGGCGCATTCGACGAGGCCGAGGCCGAGTATCGCGATGCGCTGTCAGCGGTCCCGGGGATGTCCCGCGCGCTGCACGGGCTGGCGCGCGCGCTGGCCTCGCACAACCTGCTGGACGAAGCGATGAACACCGCCCAGGCGGCGCTGAAGGAATCGCCGCGCGACGCGGAGATTCATCACACCGTGGGCGCGATCTTCGAGCGCATGCGGCGCTACGAGCAGGCGGCCGCCGCCTACACCAACTACGTCAACCTGCTGCCGAACAAGGACCGATCGGAGAAGGCCGCCTGGTCGCGCTCGCAGGTGCGGTTCCTGAAGTCCTTCGGCGAGCGCGAGCCCATCGCCATCGATGACCGGACGGCGGACCAGCTCCACACCGTGGACTTCCGGATCGTGGACGACAAAGTGATCGTGAAGGCCCGCGTGAACAACCAGCGGCTGCAGGACTTCGTCCTCGACACCGGGTCGGAGCAGACCACCATCTCGCGACAGACGGCCTCGTCTGCCGGCGTGCGGCCCATCACCTACACGCTCAGCGCGGGCGTGGGCGAGGTGGGGCTCCGCGGGCTGCAGCTCGGGCGCGCCGATTCGCTGGAGATCGGCACGCTGAAGCTCTCGAACGTGCCCGTGATGATCAAGGCCCCAGCCTTGCGCGGCCTGCCGAAGCGCGAGACGGAGAGCTTCTCACCGCTCTCGCTCGGCATGTCGATGATCATCGATTACGGCACGCGCAAGCTGACCATGGGGCGGAACCTGCCGGAGGAGACGGCGGAGATCCGGCTGCCGATGCGGCATCACCGGCTCTCGCTCGTCAAGGGGCTGCTCAACGAGGAGCACCCGACCTACTTCGTCGTCGACACGGGCGGGGAGGTCATCTCCATCAGCACGGCCACGGCGGAGGCCATCAATGCGCAACCCTCGCGCAGGATCGCGCTCCGCGTGTACGGCACGTCGGGATGGGACCGCGATGCGTTTCTCCTGCCAGGCCAGCGGCTGCGCTTCTCCCAGGCCATCGAGTTCCGGAACTTCTCGCTCGTCGTGCTGAACCTGCGCGCCCCGAGCGTGCTGCTCGGGTTCGAGGTCGGCGGCATCGTGGGGCACAAGTTCCTGAGCCCCTATCGCGTGGCGCTGGACATGGCGCGGAGCGAGCTCCGCATGACGCCAGCCGGCAACTGAGCGGGGCTCGCCCCGCGTGCTGGGGGGTGCGAACAGGTGCTGGCAGGTGCGAGAAGGTGCGCACCCACCCGCACCTGTTCGGTCAGCGCCGGCGGGCCGCCAGCCGCGCCTGGCGCCGGACACCGGCCTCACGGCTGCGCGCCTCGTCCTCGGGCGTCTCGAGGAGCAGCGGTGGCACGGGCTGCGGCCTGCCGTCCCCATCGATCGAGACGAAGGTCAGGAACGCCCGGCTCGTCGGCCGGCGCAACCCGGACAGGATCTCCTCGGAGAACACCTCCACCTCCACCTCCAGCGACGTGCGGAACGTGGCGGTGACGCGCGCCTTGAGGATCACCATGTCCCCCACCTTGATGGGGTGCAGGAACTCGAGGCCGTCCACCGCCGCCGTCAGCGCCAGCGTGTTGGTGTGCCGGTGGCAGGCGATGGCGCCGGTGATGTCGATGAGGTGCATCACCGATCCGCCCAGCATGAAGCCGAGCGGGTTGGAGTCATTGGGCAGCACGACCTGTACCGTCTCGGTCGCAGAGTCCTGCCAGCGCTTCGGTGTGAGGGGCATGGTGGGTGCGGTCAGGTGCGGTCAGGTGCGGGCGGGTGCGAACGGGTGCGCACCTTCTCGCACCTGCCAGCACCCGATCGCACCCGCCGCACCTGTTCAGAAGTCGTAGCCAATCCACACGGCGAACCGCGGCTTTCGGAAGTTGCTGCTGCCGCCGCTCTGGGCGAAGAGCACGTCTTCCCAGTCCCGGTTGAAGAGCGTGCGCCAGGCCCAGTCGAAGTGGATGGGGAAGCCCAGGGCGAAGGTCTGGAGGCTGATGCCGTAGCTGCCGCGCGCGTCCCGCAGGCGGAAGCCGCTGACCTGGACGGGGTCACCGTAGATGGGCTCGAGCGTCGTCGGATCGTAGTCGACGACCGGCCGCTCGAAGGCGGTCTCGCTGGTCCAGGCCTTGAAGTCCTGGTTGTCCCAGAACGCGCCGCCGAGGCCGGCGAAGAACGCCGCTCGGACCCCGCCGAGGATCCCGATCGGCGTGGCCATGGCGTCGATGAGGGGGAAGCGCAGTTCGGCGTTCAGGAAGAAGCCGTTCTGCCCGACGAACGAGAGGTAGTCGTACCCGCGCATCTCGCCGTTGCCGCCGAAGTAGACGAAATCGGGATTGTCGCCCCAGCTCTTGAAGCCGCGTGCCCTGAGGGCGAGCAGGCCCGTGCCCCCCACGCGGAAGTACTTGCGGGCATCGGCGTCCAGCGTCTGGCGCGAGAGCGTGTTGCCGATCTTCGGCGACACCTCGTAGGCGAGGCGCATCGTGCTGCCGGTCAGGGGCCCGAACTCGCGGAAGATCGTCGTCTCCTGCACGAAGGCCACGCCGAGCGGCACCATGGTGCCGTTGTTGAACAGCCGGCGCCCGAACTGCTGCTCCTGGTACTCCTGCGAGTAGAGCTCCAGGCCCTGGTCGGCGAACTCCTCCGAGTAGTGGTTCACGCCGCCGAACAACTCGATCCGGCGGTAGCGGTTGAACGGGTAGATGGCGAAGGCCGTGCCGCCCTGGATGGTGCGGGTGGCCACGGCCAGGTCGCGATCGATGATGCCGCTGAACGCCGGGTCGTAGAAGATGCCCCCGAGCTGGCCGTAGAAGAATTGCGTCTGCGAGTACCCCTGCAGGGCCCAGTTCAACCGGCGCTCGAGGTTGAGCCAGGTGAGCGAGAGCGTCCGGTACTGCGACACGGAGGAGGCGAACAGGTTGAACTGCTGGTCGCCGAGCACATCGGTGAACGTCACGGCCGTGCCGCCGAAGAGGTCGCCTCCGCTCGTGACGCCCAGCGCCACGGGCGGGCGGCCCTCCAGGAACATCTTCTCGAAGCGGCCCTTCTTCTTCGCGTTGTCCTGCACCAGCGTGTGCGTGAGCGGTGCCTGGAAGTCCACGATCGGGCCCGGCGCACCGAAGTCCTCCGACGCCACCGTCGTGATCTCCTCCTTCCGCTCCAGGATGTGCAGGCCGTAGTCGCCCTTCAGGTAGGTGACGAAGGCCAGCCGCACGGCGCTCCCGTCGCGGAGGACCACCGGCGACAGGTTGCCCGTGAGCGCGTCGGTATATTGCTTCAGCTCGTTGGTCTTCAGGTTGAGCGTCCACAGGTTGTAGATCTGCCCGTTGCGTGCGACGTCAGGGTCGATGGGCTCGGCGGGGTTCACCGCGGTGGACGGGAAGAGCAGCGTGTCGGCGTCCCAGAACTGCGCGCCGCCCTCGTCGTGCGTGCCGAAGGTCAGCTGGACGGGATTCGATCCATCCGCGTTCATCCGGAACAGCTTCTCGTTGCCGCTCACGCGCGCGAGATAGACGATGAACGAGCCATCGGGTGACCAGGTCGGCGCGTAGTGGGGCAGGGGATCCTGCGCGAGCGCCTTGACCTCGCGGGTCTCGACGTTCAGGACGTAGATATTGGCGTTTGCGCCCTGCATGCCCGAGAAGGCGATGAGCCTGCCGTCGGGCGAGAAGTCCGGCGACTCGGGCGCGTCGATGTCGTTGAGCGGCACCCGCAGCTCGATCTTCCGCGTGACGACGTTCTGGACGATGAGCGAGCGATCCTTCTCCGTGCGCACGAAGTAGGCGAGGCGATCCCCCTGCGGCGACCACGACATCCACGGCACGGAGTTCCACCGGCCGCCGGGCGTGGCCAGGTACTCGAAGCCCATGCTCTGGTCGAAGCCCCGCGTGAGGTTGCGGATGATCTCGCCGTCCTTGGCCGAGACGAGGACGATGTCGAGCTCCCGGTCGCGGCCGTTGGCGGTCATCGCCGCGATGAGGTCGCCCGAGGGGGACGGCTCGATGGACAGGACGTTGGCGAAGCGGCTCTTGCGCGGATCGGGCGCGAGGTCGCGCCCGTAATCGGCCGGCCGTTCCTTGTCGCGGAACGGCTTGAAGCGCTCCTTCATGTAGCGGTCGAACTGCTGGTCCCATTCCTCCGCCGACATCTGGAACGCTTCCTCGTAGGCGTCGTCGCTGCCGCCGATGA
>JADZCN010000148.1 GCA_020851565.1 Acidobacteriota bacterium
AGGCCGAGGCCTCTCCGGTCGCCCTCCGGGCGCCCTCCGAGGCCCCCGCCTCGCTTGGTTTCTGTCTGGACATACCCCATTCTCCTTGCTCCAACGGGCTGTCCAATCATTTCGTGCGGCGCGGGAACGCAGGTGGCGACCTTGTGATTCTGCGGATGCGAAGTGAGGATCCGTTGTTCATGGGCTACTACTGCAATACTCCAGATGTCGCAAGGCAGAAGGCAAGCAAGGGCCAAGGTGACGCCGTCGTTCATATCAGCGCCGCCGCACTCGGGGGTATCCAGGTCAAGCTGCCCTCAAGTGATGAGCAAACGGCCATCGCCGCCGTCTTGTTCGACATGGACGCCGAGATCGAGACGATCGAAGCTCGCCGCGACAAGACCCGCGACCTCAAGCAGGCCATGATGCAGGAACTCCTCACCGGCAGGACACGCCTTGTATGAAGATTTCGACAATCCTCGACCACATCGACAGCGGCCACATGGCCCTTCCCGAGTTCCAGCGTGGCTACGTCTGGAACCGCGACCAGGTCCGCGGGCTGTTCGACTCGCTCTACCGTCGCCATCCGGTTGGCGGCCTCCTCGTGTGGGCTACGGAGTCGAAGACAGCAACACATCGCGGTGACGGGCCGCTTGCGGCGGGGGTGGTGAAGCTGCTACTCGACGGCCAGCAACGCATGACCTCGCTCTATGGCGTCGTTCGGGGGCGGCCGCCGAAGTTCTTCGACGGCAACGCACAGACATTTACGGGGCTGCGGTTCCATCTCGACAGCGAGACGTTCGAGTTCTATCAGCCGGTCAAGATGAAGGATGAGCCAAGGTGGGTCGATGTCACCGAGCTGATGCAGAAGGGGACGGCGGGGCTCGGTGAGTTCGTGGCCCGGCTCTCCGGCCAGCCGGAGATGGTGACGAAGGTGGGCGATTACGTCGGGCGCCTGAGCCGGCTGCTCGGCATCACTGACGTAGACCTGCACATCGAGGAAGTCACCGGGGCAGACAAGTCCCTCGACGTGGTCGTGGACATCTTCAACCGCGTCAACAGTGGCGGCACGAAGCTGTCCAAGGGTGATCTCGCCCTCGCCAAGATTTGCGCGGAGTGGCCCGAGGGTCGGGAGGCCATGAAAGCCAAGTTGAAGGAGTGGTCGAAGGCCGACTACCGCTTCAATCTCGACTGGCTGCTCCGTTCCGTCAACACGGTGCTGACCGGCGAGGCCAAGTTCCAGCATCTGCACGAGAAGACCGCGGACGAGGTGAAGGACGCGCTCGCGAGGAGCACGCGGCACATCGATACCATCCTGAACTTGATCGGGGGACGGCTGGGCCTGGACCACGATCAGGTGTTCTTCGGCCGTTTCGGCGTGCCGGTGATGGCCCGGTACCTCGACCAGCGGCAGGGGCGAAGGCTCGGGCCGATGGGCGAGAAGGAGCGAGACAAGCTCCTGTTCTGGTTCGTCCAGGCGGCGATGTGGGGACGGTTCTCGGGCTCCACCGAGTCGTACATCGACCAGGACCTGGCCGCCTTGGAAGGCGAGGACGGAGGGCTGGAGAAGCTGCTGGAGCAGTTGCGCCTGTGGCACGGCGGGCTGCGCGCCGAGCCAGGACACTTCACGGGCTGGAGCCTGGGCGCGCGCTTCTACCCGGTCCTGTACCTGCTGACGCGCATGGGGGAAGCCAAGGACTGGGGGACTGGTCTGCCCCTCAAGGCCGGGATGCTCGGCAGGATGAGCCGGCTTGAGGTCCATCACATCTTCCCGAAGTCGCAGCTCTACAAGCGGAAGTACCCGAAGACCGATGTCAACGCGCTCGCGAACTTCTGTTTCCTGACCAAAGACACCAATCTCGACATCCGGGACCGCCTGCCCGAGGTTTACTTCCGAGACGTCGAGCGGGCTCATCCGGGCGCGCTCGCCTCGCAATGGATCCCTTCGGACGAGGCCCTCTGGAAGATAGACCGATTCCGCGACTTCCTCGAGGCCCGCAAGGAATTGCTGGCGGCCGAATTGAACCGCCGGATGGAGGACCTCCTGCACGGCGACACCCGGTGGCTGGCCGGTGCGGCCGCTGCGCTGCCCACCGCGGTCGCCGTCGGTGGCGGCATCACCAGTGAGGCCGAGGAGCTCGAACTGGAGGCGCTGAACGACTGGGTGGAGTCCCAAGGGCTGCCTCGGGGCGAGGTCGCCTACGACTTCGCCGACCCGCAGACGGGCGACCAGAAGGCAGTCTTCGACCTGGCCTGGCCGAGCGGTGTCCAAGAGGAACTGAGCCAGCCGGTGGCGGTCCTCCTCAACGAAGAGGCCGCGACAATCAGCCTGGCCAGTCAGGCCGGGTTCCGGTGCTTCACCAGGACTGAGGACTTCAAGCGTTACGTGGCAGCCGAGATTCTGGGAGCGGGGGCTGCTGCGTGACGGGCATCGGCAAGCCCGAGCGCCTCACCCAGAACCGCGTCGTCGCGGTGTTCCGGGACGAGTTGGGCTACCGCTACCTGGGAGACTGGACCGACCGGGCGAACCGCCACGTTGAAGAGGAGGTTCTCGGCAACTGGCTGGCCAGCCGCGGCCACGCGACTGAGCAAGTCAGCCGAGCCCTGTACCTGTTGGACCGCGAAGCGAACAACCCTACCCGTAGTCTCTACGACAACAACGAGGCCGTCTACAGCCTGCTGCGTTACGGCGTGGATGTCAGGGTGGCCGCCGGGGAGAACACCGAAAAGGTGTGGCTCGTGGACTGGGGGCATCCTGAGGCCAACGACTTCGCCCTGGCAGAGGAGGTCACTCTCGCCGGCGGACACGAGCGCCGGCCGGACCTGGTGCTCTACGTCAACGGGCTCGCCGTTGGTGTGATCGAGCTGAAGCGAAGCGCGGTCAGCATCGGCCACGGGATCCGGCAGCTCATCTCCAACCAGTCGAAGGAGTTCAACGCCTGGTTCTTCAGCACGGTCCAGATCGTCTTCGCGGGCAACGACACCGAGGGCTTGCGCTACGGCACAATCGGGACGCCGGAAAAGATGTTCATGGCCTGGAAGGAGGACGAGGCCGACAACACCCGCTACAAGCTCGACAAGTACCTGCTGAAGCTGTGCGACAAGGCTCGGCTCATCGAGCTGATGCGCGACTTCGTGCTCTTCGACGGCGGTGTCAAGAAGCTGCCTCGCGTCCACCAGTATCAGGGCATCAAGTCGGCCCAGCGGCACGTCCGAGACTACCAGGGCGGCATCATCTGGCACACCCAGGGCAGCGGCAAGAGCATCGTCATGGTGCTGCTGGCGAAGTGGATTCTGGAGACCATGCCCAAGGCGCGCGTCCTGATTGTCACGGACCGGGATGAGCTCGACAAGCAGATCGAGGGCGTGTTTCGCGGCGGGGGCGAAGCCATCTACCGAACCCAGAGCGGTGGCGACCTCATGGAGCAGCTCGGGCAGGCGAGGCCGCGGCTGCTCTGTTCCCTCGTCCACAAGTTTGGCAGGCGGGGCGTCACCGACTTTGATGCGTTCATCGCAGAGCTGAAGCAGCGTCCCAGTCCGGCCGTCGGCGAGTTGTTCATCTTCGTGGACGAGTGTCACCGCACCCAAAGCGGGAAGCTCCACAAGACGATGAAGGCGCTGCTGCCAGGGGCGGTGTTCATCGGGTTCACGGGCACGCCGCTGCTGCGGGCCGACGCCCAGACGAGCCGGGAGGTCTTCGGCCACTACATCCACACCTACAAGTTCGGCGAGGCCGTCGAGGACGGCGTCGTGCTCGACCTCGTCTACGAGGCGCGTGACATCGCGCAGGAGCTGGGCTCCCAGGATCGGATCGACCAGTGGTTCGAGGCAAAGACCAGGGGCCTCAACGACTGGCAGAAGGCGGCGCTCCGCGAGCAGTGGGGCACGATGCAGAAGGTGCTGTCCTCCCGTTCGCGCATGGAACGGGTGGTCGAAGACATCGTCTTCGACTTCGGCGTCAAGCCGCGGCTGCTGAGCCAACGCGGGAACGCGATGCTCGTGGCCTCCAGCATCTACGAGGCGTGCCGCTACTTCGAGCTGTTCGAGAAGACCGCGTTTAAGGGCCGCTGCGCCGTCGTGACCTCCTACAACCCCCAGGCGCAGGACGTCACGATGGAGGACACCGGCGCGAACACGGTGACGGAGAAGGAGTTCCTCTACAGAACCTACACGGAGCTCCTCAAGGATGTCGTCGCCAAGCCCGGAAAGACGAAGACCGAAACTTACGAGGACGATGCGAAGGCCAGGTTCGTTACCCAGCCGGCCAACATGTGCCTGCTGATCGTCGTGGACAAGTTGCTCACTGGCTTCGACGCTCCTCCGTGCACCTTTCTCTACATCGACAAATCGATGCAGGACCACGGGCTGTTCCAGGCCATCTGCCGCACGAACCGGCTGGATGGCGAGGACAAGCCATTCGGCTACATCGTGGACTACAAGGACCTTTTTAAGAAGGTCCAAGGGGCGATGGCGGTCTACACGTCCGAGCTGGATACGACGGCAGGCGGTCCGAGCCCGGAAGTCCTGCTGGAAGACCGGCTGAAGGCGGGCCGCGAGCGCCTGGAAGCCGCGCGCGAGGCGCTTGTCCTCTTGTGCGAGCCGATACAGCCGCCCAGGCAGGAACTCCAGTACATCCATTACTTCTGCGGCAACACGGAGGTCCCGGACGATCTGGCGGCGCACGAGCCGCAGCGCGTGGCACTCTACCGGACCGTGGCCGCGCTCATACGGGCGTACGCCTCGATCGCGGACGACCTTCCCGACGCTGGATACTCGGCTGCGGAAGCCAAGACAATTCAGGCCGAACTCGAGCGGGCCGTCGCCTTGCGCGAGACGATTCGACAGGCGAGCGGCGAGACGATCGATCTAAAGGCGTATGAGGCCGACATGCGCTACCTGATCGATGCCTACATCAAGGCGGACGAGGCCCGAAGGATCTCAGCGTTCGGCGATGTGGGCCTGCTGGACCTCATTGTGAGGAGCGGCATCGCGGACGCTGTCGCTTCACTTCCGAGCGGGATTCGGGCTGACAGCGCCGCGGTGGCTGAGACGATTGCCAACAACGTCCGCAGCCGGATTATGCGGGAGCACCTGCACGACCCCGCGTTCTACGACAGGATGTCGCGGCTCCTCGCGGAGGTCCTGGCAGACCTCAAGGCGCAGCGGATCGAGTACGAGGAGTTCTTGAAACGAGTGGCCGCGGTGGCGGCCCAGGTCCAGCAGGGCCGGGCGGACGATACACCGGAGCCCCTCCGCCGGAGCCCCGGGCTTCGGGCTATCTACAACGTGTTGGCCGCCATGCCGCCTCGTGCGAGCCGTGCGGCCGAGATGCCGCCGCCATTTGGCGATGACCCCGACGACCCCGTGCTGGCCGTGGCGCAGCGAATCGACGCTGCGCTGCGCTCGAGCGCCCCGGACGGGTGGCGAGGCGTCCTACCCAAGGAGCAGGTGGTGAGAGGCGTCATCTATGAAGTGGTCCAGGATGCGGCTAGGGTCGAGGCGCTGTTTCCCGTGGTCAAGGCGCAGGCGGAGTACTGATGAGCAAGAGGCTGCGGCTGGGTGAGATGTCCATCGACGTCGTCCGCAAGGAGATCAAGAACATCCACTTGAGCGTGCATCCCCCGACCGGGCGCGTGCGGATCGCTGCCCCCGGCCGGGTGAGCGAAGACGCCATTCGCGCCTTTGCCATCGGCAAGCTTGGATGGATTCGAGCGCAGCAGAAGGCTCTGGGGGAGCAAGAGCGGGAGACGCCACGGGAGTACATCGACCGGGAGAGTCACTTTGTCTGGGGCAAACGCTGCCTGCTGCGCGTCGTCGAACGCGATGCGCCGCCGGCCGTTGAGTGGCGGCAGTCACGGCTGCGCCTGTGTGTGCGGCCTGGCACATCGGCGGACCGGCGGGCTGCCGTGCTGGACCGATGGTACCGGGACCAGCTCCGCGCGGCGGCCGAGCCATTGGCCTGCCAGTGGCAGCGGCGTCTCGAGGTCCGCCTGAAGGGGCTCTTCGTGCAACGCATGAAGACTCGCTGGGGGAGCTGCAACCCCGTCGCCCGGACAATTCGGCTGAACACCGACCTGGCCAAGAAGCCCCTGCCGTGTCTGGAGTACATCCTTGTCCACGAGCTCGTGCACTTCATCGATCGCACCCACGGCGCCCGCTTCGTGGCGCTGATGGACGAGCTCATGCCCGGCTGGCGGCATCGCCGGGCACTGCTGAATCGGCTGCCGGTGCGGCATGAGGACTGGGCTTACTAGGATCCGCCGGCCAAGCGCGCCACCCGTGGCGGAGCGTGACGACCCTGTCCCCGGGCGAGTTGGGGGCAGACGTTGTCGACGAATTGCGCGGCCTCAGGCTCTCCCGCGCCCGACCCCCGTCGTGGAAACCCTTGCGCGGCCATCCATTGACTGGCGACTCGGCGCCCTTGAGAATGACCGATGGCGCAGGAGGATGCCAGGCGATTCGACAGACTTAAGGGGCGACGCGGGCGTGAAACCGTCTCCTTCGACGCTCGCCGTACACGGGTAGACAGACGACACTGAACAGCGGGGCAACTCGATGGCAAAGAAGCGGAGGCGCACACGGTCACCAGGCTCGCTCATTTCCGGGCATCTGGGTGGCATTCGGCGGGCACTGCTAGAGGGCGAAAAGAGGCCTGCGTTCCTGGCCTTTCTTGAAAGCAACGCTGTCGCCCATGGAATCTACGCGCTCTACGACAAAAAGGGGCGCCTGTACTACACGGGCAAGGCTTCAGACTTGGCCACCCGCCTGAATCAACACCTCAGGGACCGTCACGGAGAGAGTTGGGAGCTCATGACTCTCTTCCTTGTTGCCAAAGCAGTGGACGTCGGTAGTGTCCCGTCAAGTGGTGGAAATCAGGTCGCACCATCCGTGAGCTGTGTCGCGCGCTACGCGATCGCCGCGAGGATCTCCTGAGCGGTACTCGACAGCGACGGCGTGGCCGTCTGCTGCATTG
>JADZCN010000149.1 GCA_020851565.1 Acidobacteriota bacterium
CGGGCTGATGCGCAGCTGCGGCAGGCCGTCCTCGTTGAGCACGGCCACGTACTCGTCCTCGACCTTCACCACGTAGACGTCGGGGATGACGTACTGCGAGGGCCGCGGGTTGAAGCGGCTGCCCGGCTTCGGATCCAGCTGCTGGATGATCTCGATGTGGTGCTTCAGCTCCTCGAGCGAGAGATTCAGCTTCTTCGCCAGCTCGGGGATCTGGTGGTTCTGGAGCAGCCGCAGGTGCTCGGTGACGATCTTCTCGGCGGGCGTGCCCTCGAGGCCCAGGTGCCGGACCTGCAGCGTGAGGCACTCCTGGAGGTCGCGCGCCGCCACGCCGATGGGGTCGAAGCCCTGGATGAGGCGCAGGACGTTCTCGACCTCGGCGACGGGCCACGGGCCCATGTTCGCGATCTCGTCCACGGAGGCCACCAGGTAGCCGTCGTCGTCCAGGTTGCCGATGATCGCCTCGCCGATGTCCCGGATCTGGTCGTCGTTGGTCTGCAGCGACAGCTGCCACTCGAGATGGTCGGTCAGCGAGCTCGACGTCGAGAGCGTGTTCTCGATCGGGGGCAGCTCGCGGACCTCCTGGGGGGCGCGCGGCTTGTAGCTGTCCTCGAGGTACTCCCCGAAGAAGTACTCGTAGTCCGCGTCGTCCCAGGTGTCGTTCTTGTTCTCGGGCTTCGGCGCTTCCGGCTCCTTCTCGGTGGCCGGCTGCGCGTCGGTGGCCTGGAGGTCCTCGGTGGGGATCTCCTCGAGCAAGGGGTTCTCCACCACCTCCTGGGTCAGCAGGTCGGCCAGCTCGAGCGTCGACATCGGCAGCAGCTTGATGGCCTGCTGCAGCGAGGGCGTCAGAATGAGCTTCTGCGCGAGCTTGGTTTGAAGTCTCTGCGAAATGGCCATGCCGGAACTCTCTAAATTCTAGTCCAGCCTGAAATCGGTCCCGAGATAAATCCGCCGGACCTCCGCGTCGCCGGCTAGGGCCGCCGGGGTGCCATCCCGGAAGATGGCCCCGTCGGTCACGATATAGGCCCGATCGGTGATCCGGAGCGTCTCGCGCACGTTGTGGTCGGTGATGAGCACCCCGATGCCCCGCTCCTTCAGGTGGAAGATGATTTTCTGGATGTCGCTGACGGCGATCGGATCGATGCCCGCAAAGGGCTCGTCCAGGAGCATGAACCGGGGGGACATCACGAGGGCCCGGGTGATCTCGGCCCGCCGGCGTTCGCCGCCGGAGAGGACGTAGGCGGGCGAGGCGGCCAGGGCCGTCAGCCCCAGTTCGGCCAGCAGGGCCTGCGCGCGCTCCCGCCGCTCGGCCGCGCCGAGGGGCAGCGTCTCGAGAATGGCCAGGATGTTCTGCTCCACGGTGAGGCCGCGGAAGATGGACGGTTCCTGCGGGAGGTAGCCGATGCCCTTACGGGCGCGCACGTACATCGGATCGTCGGTGACGTCGGCCCCGTCCAGCAGCACCCGGCCCGAGTCGGGCGCCGTCAGGCCAACCGCCATGTAGAAGGTGGTGGTCTTGCCGGCGCCGTTCGGGCCGAGCAGGCCGACGACCTCCCCGGAGTTGACCTCGAGGCTGACGCCCTTCACCACCGTGCGACCGCCGTACGATTTCGTGAGTTCCTGGGTCCGGAGGCTGGACATCAGCTGGGGGGCCTGGCGGCGCACTTGCCGCCGCGGGTCTCGGTGCGCACTTCCTCGTTGCCGTCGATGATGACTCTATCGGACGATCGGAAGAACGTCAAAGTGCGGCCGGCCGACTCGTTGCACTCGTCGATGAAGCGGCCGGGCGCGCCGGTGATCTCGTAGCGCTGATCCGCGGGGCGATAGGTGAGCGCCGCGCCGGAGGCGCTGCGCTTGTCGAGCGTCACCTGCACGCTGCCGCGCGCGTCGAGCCGGTCCAGCCGGTTCTCGCCCGCCGCGAGCAGCAGCTCGATGTGATCGGCGTGCAGGTCGCCCTGTTCGCCGTTGAACTGCGCGCCGGTGTCGTACACGGCACGGCGGCCCTCGTCGGAGTACTTGAAGGCATCGGCGCGGCCGATCGTGGGCGGCGTCTTCCCGGTCGGCTTCGCCTGATCGGACGCCAGGGCGAGCTGCGTCACGACCGCGCCGCTCGCGAGGAGGTCTCCGCGGGCCTCGTCCAGCGTGATCGACTCGCCCTGGATGGTGGTGTTCCCCTGCCACAGTCGCGCGTTGCCCGTGTAGACGCCCTTCCGCGCCTGCTCGTCGTAGGTCATCCCGGCCGCGATGATGTTGACGGGGTCCGCCTCGCCGAGCAGGCCAGGCCGTCGGGCGGCCGCGGCGCCCGGCTTCTCCTTCGCGGGCTGCAGCACGCTGCGGACGCTGCCCTTGGCCGCCATCCGGCGCGGCGAGAGCGTGATGTCGATGCTGTCGGCGTCGATTCGCACCGTCTCGTCGGTCACCGAGGGCGGCGTGTTCCCCTCCTTCCCGCCGAGGGCAAGGGTGCCGGCCGTCACGCGATACATCGCCTCGGCGCTACCCGCTCGCATCGCGCCGTCCTCGAAGCGGAAGCCACCGGTGAAGCGGGCCTCGTTGAGCGTGCCGGTGGCCGGGTCCAGCCGCGCATCCAGGCGGCGGGCGCGCGCGACGCGTGCGCCCCGATCCCCAGCCGCGGCCTCGCGGAACTCGACGGCCTCCTGGAACGTCATGGCCGTGAGACCCTGGCCGGGCGCGCCGGTTCCGTTCAGCTGCCGGGCGCGAATGGTCCTGGCCGGGCCGTCCTTTTCCGCTGGCAACGTGACCACGACGTTCTCGCGGCTCGCCAGCGACTTCACCGATCCGTCGGTCTCGAGCGTGACGTCGATCCATTCGCCCGACAGGCGCTGGCCCGGGGAACGGTTCGCACCAGCCAGGTCGATGGCGGACTGGCCCGCCAGCGTCGCCTGTTGCAGCGACCGCCCATCGTCGGCGTAATCGAGGTTGATGTCCCGCGCGCGCATGAGGCGCAGCGCACCCATGCCCTCCCCGCCGGTGATGCGCGAGTTGCCGCGCAGCTCGATGTGATCCGGCTCGTCGCGATCGGGGAACAGGTAGACGGTGGACTCGTCGGCTTCCATGACTTGCCCGGCACGCGTCATCCGGACGCCGCGCTCGAAGCGCATGTAGCGCTCGCCGCGCGCGAAGCCGGCCGCGCCGGCCGCCACGTCCATGGGGCCCGTCCCGCCCTCGGGCGCGAAGCGCACGACGGCCTGGTCCAGCAGCCAGAGGGTATTGCGCTGCTGATCGAAGGTGAAGCCGACGCCCGCACCGGCCATCCGCCCGCGCGTGAACTGCACCGGTCCCGGCGCCCGGACGATGCCTTCGGTGTCCACGAAGCTGGCGGAACCCGCCGTGGCCACCAGCCCGTCACTGGCCTCGAGCCTGACATCGCCGCTCATGTCGAACGAGGACTGGTTGGCCCCGATCTTCGCCTCCTGGCCCGTGACGACGAAGGTCCGCCCGGCGCGGTTGTCCACGGTAAGGGTCACGCCGACGAGCCTGGTCTGCCCGTCTTCGTAGGTGACCTGCGATTCGCACTCCACCCGGAGGTCCTGGGTGGAGCCCTTGAGCTGCACGACATCGCAGCCCCGCGTTTCGACCGTGGCCTTCGGGTCGATCCGCTCGATGGGCGTGGCGGGCACACGCGTTTCGCGCGGCCGCATGGCGAACAGGATGAACGCCGCGATGCCGATGCCGAAGAGCGCGATGCCCAGCCGGAGGCGCTTCCGCCACATAGATGCGATCGATTGTACCAGCCGGGGCCGCAACACAGAGGGGCCTCTGTAGAGGCGGACCCGAACCGGGCCGCGGAGGGGCCGCAGATGGACGCAGACTGCTGCAGACACGGACGGGCCGCAGATGGACGCAGATGGCGGCAGATACGGCCGGGGCCGCAGATGGACGCAGATGGACGCAGATGGCGCAGATAGTGCCGGGCCGCAGAGGGACACCGATGGCGCAGATACGGCCGGGGCCGCAGGTGGACACAGACGGTGCAGACAGGGTCCTTCCTGGCCAGTACGGACGGGAGCGCCCTGTCTGGGGTTGGACGCGATGGGCCTCACGGCTTGTGAACCCGCGTCTGCGACAGCACGAAGCGCCGGTAGTCGAGCCTGGAGCCGCCGAAATTGAGCAGCAGGGCCACCTGGTGGCCCGTTGCGGCCAGGTAGTTCAGGACCTGGGCTTCTTCGCCCGGCCCCGTGATGGCTCGCGCCTTCACCTCGACGATGACCGCCTGGTAGCAGACGAAATCAATGCGATAGTGCCCGCGGAGGTGGTGGCCTTTGTAATCCACGCCACATGCGACCTCGGAGTCGAAAGGGATGGACCGAAGGCCAAACTCGATGGCGAGTGCGTCGCGGTAGAACGCCTCGAGGAAGCCGCACCCAAGCGTGCGGTGGACTTCCATCGCGGCTCCGATGATGGAGAAGGTGCGGCTGTCGCCGCTGCTCGGAAGCTCGTCCTGCATGGCAACCACAGCAGCAAAGCGTGATCCGTCCCTCCGCACAGGCGCAGGCGTGCCAAAGCTCCAAGGCCGTCAGTCACTTACACCGCCTGCGCCCTCACGCGTGCCGCACCACCGTGCAGGACCTGCCAGCTTCGGCCGCACCGGAGCGCGCAGGAACTGCGACACCGGGCTCCGACGGTGATCGCGTCAGGGCCTCCCTCGCCCATCTGCGTCATCTGCGCCATCTGCGGCCCATCTGCGTCTACAATCCATCTGTGTCGGCCCTTCGCGATCGGTTCCATTCCCTTCATCGCCTCATCGGCAACACGCCGCTCCTGGTCATCGACGTCAGGTATCGGGGCCGTGCCAGACGCATCTTCGCCAAGCACGAGTCGCTCAACCATACCGGCAGCATCAAGGACCGGATGGCCCTCTACGTGCTCGAGCAGGCATATCAGGAGGGCCGGATCGCGCCGGGCGACCGGATTGCCGAGGCGACGAGTGGTAACACCGGCATCTCGTTCGCGGCCCTCGGCCGGGCCCTCGGTCACCCGGTCACCATCTTCATGCCCGACTGGATGAGCGCCGAGCGCATGTCGCTCATCGCGAGCTTCGGGGCCGAGATCGTGCCAGTCAGCCACGAGCAGGGGGGCTTTCTCGGCAGCATCGCGCAGGCGGATGTGCTGCGGGCGAGAGACCCGCGGGTGTTCCTCCCGCACCAGTTCTCGAACGAGGCCAACGTCCGGGCGCACATGGAGACGACCGGCCGGGAGATCTGGGTGCAGCTGGCGGGCGCGGGACTGGCGCCTGACGCCTTCATCGCCGGTGTGGGCACCGGGGGAACCGTGATGGGCGTGGGCCGCTATCTGAAGTCGTGCAGCCCCTCGGTACGCGTCCACCCCCTGGAGCCCGCGGAGTCGCCGACGCTCTCCACCGGCCACAAGGTCGGCCAGCATCGCATCCAGGGCATCTCGGACGAGTTCGTTCCGCCCATCGTCAAGCTCGACGAGCTCGACGCGGTGGTGGCCGTCCACGACGGCGATGCCATCCTGATGGCGCAGGCGCTCGCCCGGCACGGACTCGCCGTGGGAATCTCGTCGGGCGCGAACTTCGTGGGTGCGTTGAAGGTGCAGAACGAGCTGGGAGACGACGCCGTGGTGGCGACCGTGTTCAGCGACAGCAACAAGAAGTACCTGAGCACCGACCTGCTCCGGACCGAGCCGGTGCGCGACGACTACGAGTCGCCGCACGTGGAGGTCCTCGACTACACCGCCCTGTCGCGCACGTGCGTGTTCTGCGCGCGCTGAGCCAGCCGGTCCTGCGCCAACCGCGTCATCCGCGCCCCGAGCCCTGCGTTCCCCGCGTCAGCGGCGTTCATCTGCGCCCCGAGCCCTGCTCTCTGCGTCATCTGCGTCCATCTGCGGCCCGAGCCCTGATCTGCGCCATCTGCGTCATCTGCGGCCCGAGCCCTGATCTGCGCCATCTGCGTCATCTGCGGCCCGAGCCCTGATCTGCGCCATCTGCGTCATCTGCGGCCCGAGCCCTGAGCTGCGCCATCTGCGTCCATCTGCGGCCCGAGCCCTGAGCTGCGCCATCTGGGTTCATCTGCGGCCCGAGCCCTGCTCTCTGCGCCATCTGCGTCCGTCTGCGGCCCCGGACCCCCTCCGCGTTACCGGAAATCCTCGACTCTGAGTTCGAGGTACTTCTCGCCCCTGAACTCGTTCTCCTCCAGGGTGTAGGCCAGCTCCACGCCTGCCTTCTGGGTGGCGAGCGTCTCTTCGCGCTCGGCGGCGTTCCAGTGGATGCCGCGCAGCAGCCGGCCGTCCTGCCGGAAGGTCATCTTCAGGTGGCGCTCCTTGAGGCGCCTGGGGCCGTCCACGACCTCGACGGGCCCCGTGAAGAACTTCGGACGAGGGTTCGCCGGGCCGAAGGGGGCCAGCGACGCCAGCTCGACGACGACCCGATCGGAGATGGCGCCGAAGGCCAGCGGGCCGTCGAGCCACAGGCGCGGGCGCAGGTCGTCGGGCTCGAGCCGCTCGTCTGCGTGGGCGTTCACGGCATGGCGGAGCTCCCGGACCCGAGCCGCCTCGATCTGCAGCCCCGCCGCCTGCTTGTGGCCGCCGAAGCGCGACATCAGCGGCGCGCACGACTCGAGCGCGGCCAGCATGTCGAAGCCGGGTATGCTGCGACACGACCCGTGCGCGACGCCGTCCTCGATGGACAGCACGATGGCGGGCCGGTAGAACGCGTCCACCAGCTTGGAGGCGACGATGCCGATGACGCCGCGATGCCAGCCCTCGCCGGCGACCACCAGCACGCTGCGCGACCCGACTTCCGGATCGGTCTCGACGATCTTCCGCGCCTTGGAGACGATGTCCTGCTCCTCGGTCCGCCGGCGGGTGTTCTCCAGTTCCAACTGCTCCGCCAGGGCGCGGGCCTCGGCCGCCATGCCTTCGTCGGACGCGAGCAGCAGCCGGGCCGCGATGTCCGGGGTGCTCATGCGGCCGGCCGCGTTGATGCGCGGCGCCAGCATGAACGAGATGTGATAGCTGTCGATGGTCTTGCCGATGAGGCTGCTGGCCTCGAGCAGCGAGCGCAGCCCGACTTTGTGCGGGCCCTTCGAGAGCATCTCGAGGCCCAGCTTGGCGATGACCCGGTTCTCGCCGACGAGCGGCACCACGTCGGCCAGCGTGCCAATGGCGGCCACCTTGACGAAGCCGGGCACCCACGCCGAGCGGCCCGCCCGCCCGCACAGCGCCTGCACGAGCTTCAGGGCCACGCCCACGCCGGCGAGGTTCTTGTCGGGGTAGGCACAGTCGTGCCGCTTGGGGTTGACCACCGCCACGGCATCGGGCAGCTCATCGTCCGGCTCGTGGTGGTCGGTGATGATGAGGTCGATGCCCAGATCGCGGGCGCGTCGCGCGGCCTCGGCGCCACGGATGCCGCAATCCACCGAGACCACCAGCTGCACGCCCTCGGCCTTGAGGCGGTCGAAGGTGGCGGGCTGCAGGCCGTAGCCATCGCGCAGCCGCTCGGGGACGAAGTGGACGACATCGCCGCCGAGCAGCTCCAGCGTGCGGCGCAGGATGACGGTGGACGTGATGCCGTCCACGTCGTAGTCGCCGTGCACCGCGATGCGCTCGCGCTGCGCGATGGCGCGCTCGAGCCGGACGACCGCCCGTTCCATGTCGGCCAGGCGGAACGGGTCCAGCAGCTGGTCGAGCGACGGCGCGAGGAACCGCTTCGCCTCGTCAAGGTCGTGCAGGCCACGGATGGCCAGGAGGCGCGCCGTGACCGGCGACACGCCCAGCTCCCGCGCAAGGATGTCGGCCGCAGCGGGCTCGCACGAGTGCGTTTCCCAGATGCGGGGGATCACGCGGGGCTCTCGATGCCGACCTGGCCCATGGCGCGGAACTTCTGGTAGCGGGCCTCCAGGCGGGCGTCGGTGTCCAGGGCCGACACCTGCTGGAGGGCGCGATCGAGGGCCACGTCCAGCAGGGCGGCCGCCTGCTTCGGGTCCGTGTGCGCGCCGCCGACGGGCTCCGAGACGATCTCGTCGATGATGCCGAGCCGCAGCAGGTCCGGGGCGGTGATCTTCAGCGCCTCGGCCGCCTCGACCTTGCGGTTGGCATCGCGCCACAGGATGGCGGCGCATCCCTCGGGCGGGATGACGCTGTAGATGGCGAACTCGTGCATCAGCACGCGGTCGCCGACCGCGATGCCCAGCGCGCCGCCGCTGCCGCCCTCGCCGTGCACCACCACGACAACGGGCACCTCGAGCATCGCCATCTCGCGCAGGTTGAGGGCAATGGCTTCGGCCACGCCGCGTTCCTCCGACTCGATGCCGGGGTAGGCGGCCGGGGTGTCCACGAAGCAGATGATGGGCCGCGCGAACTTCTCGGCGAGTGTCATCAGGCGGAGCGCCTTGCGATACCCCTCCGGGCGGGCGTAGCCGAAATTGCGGAAGATCTTCTGCTTGGTGTCACTGCCCTTCTGATGCCCGACCACGAGCACGGGCTTGCCCTTGTAGTCGGCCATGCCGGCCACGATGGCGTGATCGTCGGCGAAGCGCCGGTCGCCGTGCAGCTCCACGAAGTCGGTGAACAGCCGCTCGACGTAGTCCAGCGTCGTCGGGCGTGCCGGATGCCTGGCCACCAGCACGCGCTGCCAGGCCGTGAGGTTCTTGTACAGCTCGCCCCGTATCGAGGCAATGCGCGCCTCGAGGCGCGCAATCTCCCGATTCCGATCCTCGGTGGTCGGGAGCATCGAGAGGGCCTCGATCTCCTTCAGCAGGATGCCGATCGGTTCTTCGAATTCGAGCAGATCAGCCATGGTGAGACTAGTGAACCTCCACCGTGCCCTGGCCGCAGAGCTGTTCCACTGCGCTCACGAACTGTTCCGAGGGGCGGACGCGGATCGAGGCGTTGATGTCCAGGCGCACCACCGTGTGGTCCGCACCCCCGTTGACGATCACTTCGATGGCCAGCGGCCGGTCGCCACGGAAGGCGGCCACCACGTCCCACAGCTGGCCTATCGTCTCACGGGGGGTACCCGCGTTCAAACGGATCCGCACGCCCCGCGACAGCCGCTCCCGGAGCTGCGCGAGCGGCAGGACTTCCGTGGCCTGCAGGCGCGCCGACTCGTCATCGCGCTCGAACTTGCCGCGTACGAGCAGCAGGGCGCCGTTCTCGCAGGCGGCGCGGTACTTCGCGTAGGTCTCCGGGAACACCACCACTTCGACCGTGCCCTGATGGTCCTCCAGCGCGAAGACGCACATGGGGTCGCCCTTCTTCGTCTTGAGGGGGCGCAGGCCCGAGACGATGCCGCCCACGTGGACGTCCTCGACGAGCAACCGCCCGGGCGAGCCGTCGGTGGAGGGCGGCAGGTCGCCCAGCGTGAGGTCGCCGACCGTGCGGGCCCCGAAGGCGCGCAGGTCGTCGGCATGCCGGTCGATGGGATGGCCGCTCAGGTAGAGCCCGAGCGCTTCCTTCTCGTAGCCGAGCAGCTCCATCTCGGTCCACGGCCGGGAGTCCGGCAGCTTGATGATGGCCACGCCGCCGGCTTCCTCGTCACCGCCGAAGAGCGAGTTCTGGCCGAGGTCGCGATCCCGCTGGGTGCGGCCGCCGTGCTCGATGGCGCTGTCCACGGCGCCGAACAGCGTGGCGCGCCCGGCCGTGAGCGGGATGCCCTGCGGGATGAGGGTGTCGCAGGCACCGGACTTCACCAGCGCCTCGAGCACGCGCTTGTTGACGAGGCGCAGGTCCAGCGACTCGCACAGCTGGTGGAGCGACGTGATGCGCCCCGTGGCGGCGCGGACGTCCAGGACCGAGCGGATGGCGCCCTCCCCCAGCCCCTTGATGGCCGTGAGCCCGAACCGCACGCCTTCGGGCACCACCGTGAAGTGCAGCTGGCTCTCGTTGATGTCGGGCGGCAGCACCTGGATGTCGCGGTCCCGGCACTCGCCGATGTACAGCGCCAGCTTGTCCGTGTTGGCCGCCTCGATGGTGAGCAGGGCCGCGGCGAAGTGCTTCGGGTAGTTGGCCTTCAGGTACGCCGTCTGGTAGGCCAGGTACGCGTAGGCCGTCGAGTGCGACTTGTTGAAGCCGTACCCGGCGAAGTACTCCATCAGGTCGAAAATCTTGGTGGCCTTCTTCTCGTTGATGCCCTTCGCGCGCGCGCCCTCCATGAAGGCCTCGCGCTGCTTCGCCATGACCTTGGGGTCCTTCTTCCCCATCGCCTTGCGGAGCACGTCGGACTGGCCGAGCGAGAAGCC
>JADZCN010000150.1 GCA_020851565.1 Acidobacteriota bacterium
GACAGCAAAAAGGCCCGCGTTTGCGGGCCTTTCTGAAACTTGGTGCGGAAGAGAGGACTCGAACCTCCACCCTGTTGCCAGGACTAGCTCCTGAGGCTAGCGCGTCTGCCAATTCCGCCACTTCCGCATGTCTGGCCGCTCGAGAGCGACCCTCCGGGCTATTGCCCGTGGGCAGGAAGCTCCAAGTATACCCTAACGCTCGGCCGTGAACGCAAACCTCCCCTTGCGCACAGCGGTCTGCGCCTCCACTACCGCCAGGAACGCCTGGGCCGCGTGCGAGAGCGCCGCATCGCGGCGGTGCACCAGGCGCAGCTTGCGCTCGAACGCCAGGTCGGGCACGCGTACGCGCACCAGTTCCTTCCTCGCCAATTCGGACTCGACGGAGATCGCCGGCAGCAGGGCCACGCCGTTGCCCATGGCGACGAACTTCTTGATGGCGTCGATCGTGGGCATCTCGACCGGCATCTGCAGCTGCACGCGCTTGTCCTGGAAGGTCTCAATCACCTTGTGGCGGTAGGGCGACGCCACGTGATGCGCCACGAACGACTCGCGTGCCAGCTCCGTGATGCTGACCTTTGCGCGCCGGGCAAAGGGGTGGGACGGCGGCACGACGAACGCCAGCTCGTCCCGGTAGACGACGATCGACGTCAGCATGTCGAGGTCGGGCCTGAAGGTGACCACGCCGATATCCGCCCCGTAGTCCATCACCTGGCCCGGAATGCGGCTGGCCAGCGCCCGCTGCACCGTGATGTTCATGTCCGGGTAGAGCCTCCGGTACTCGTGGAGGAGCGGGAGGAGGTACAGGCACGTCAGCTCGTTGGCCGCCAGCGTCAGCCGGCCCGACCGGAGCTGCCGCACATCGTCGAGCGCGGCCAGGGCCTGCTGGCGGAAGTTGATCAGCCGCTCGGCGTGCACGGCCAGGACCCGGCCGGCGTCGGTCAGCAGCCCGCGGCGCGACGCGCGGTCGAACAGGGGCCGCCCGACCTCGTCTTCGAGGCGCTTGATGGTCTGGCTGATGGCGGGTTGCGTGCGGTAAAGGGCCTTGGCCGCGGCCGAGAAGCTGCCTTCCCGAATGACGGCGAGAAACGCCTCCAGCTGGGACAGTTCCATGGCCACACTATAAGACATTCCATATGATTCCATAGGGATTATTACTTTGACTTATTCGGTCGCCCACCCCAGACTCGAGCTGGAGCACAGGGAGACCATGAGCGGACGAGCGCGAGTACGGATCTTCGACACGACGTTGCGCGACGGCGAGCAGGCGCCGGGCTTCAGCATGACGCCCGCGGAGAAGGTGCGCCTGGCCGAGCACCTCGAGCGCCTGGGGGCCGACATCATCGAGGCCGGCTTCCCGGTGTCCTCCGATGGCGACTTCGAGGCCGTTCGGGCCGTGGCAGCCACGGTGAAGTCGGCTGTTGTCGCCGGGCTGGCGCGGGCGGTGACCGGCGACATCGACCGGGCCTGGGCCGCCCTCCAGGGCGCCCGACGGCCGCGAATCCATGTGTTCCTGGCCACCTCCGACCTGCACCTCGAGCACAAGCTGCGGATCGATCGGGCCACCTGCCTGGCGCGGACACGGGAGGCGGTGGCTCATGCCCGGTCGCTGACCCCCGACGTGGAGTTCTCGGCGGAGGACGCGACGCGCAGCGACCTGGCGTTCCTCTGCGACGTGGCGGCAACGGCGGTCGAGGCGGGCGCCACGACCGTCAACCTGCCGGACACGGTGGGCTATGCCCTCCCGGCGGACATCACGCGCATGTTCACCGCGGTCCGGGATCGCGTGGGAGACGGCGTCACGCTTTCCGCACACTGCCACAACGACCTGGGGTTGGCGGTGGCCAACTCGATCGCCGCGGTGCAGGCGGGTGCGCGCCAGGTGGAGTGCACGATCAACGGCATCGGCGAGCGGGCGGGGAACGCGGCCCTCGAGGAGTTCGTGATGGCGCTGAACGTGCGCCGCGAAGCGCTGCCGTACGACACCGGCATCACCACGACGCGGCTGGTGCCGACGAGCCAGGCGCTCTCCTCCATCGTGGGCGTCAACGTCGCGCCGAACAAGGCGGTCGTCGGCGCCAATGCCTTCGCGCACGAGTCGGGCATCCACCAGGACGGCATGCTCAAGAACGAGCTCACCTACGAGATCATGCGGCCCGAGTCGGTGGGCGCGGCAGGGACGCGGCTGGTGCTCGGGAAGCACTCCGGCATGCGCGGGCTCGACGCGCGGTGCCGCGCGCTGGGTCACCGGCTGGGCGAGGTCGATCTCGAGCGTGTCTACCGTCGCGTCACCGCCCTTGCCGATCGCAGCAAGACGGTAAACGACGAGCAGCTGGCCGCGATCATCCGGGAAGAGGCGGGAGGAGCGACGCCGGCCACGGCGCGGCGCACCGCACCGGCCAAGGGTCGGGAGGCCGCATGCCGCTGAAGGTGGCGCTCCTGCCCGGGGACGGCATCGGGCCCGAGGTCACGGCCGAGGCCGCACGCCTGCTGACCAGGGTGGCGGATTTGTACGGGCACCCCGTGCAGTTCAGCTCGCACGCCATTGGCGGCGAGGCCATCGAGCGCCACGGCCGGCCGTTGCCCGAAGAGACCCTGGCGGCCTGCCTGGACGCCGACGCCGTGCTCCTCGGTGCCGTGGGTCACCCGCGGTACGAGGGCCGGCCGCCCGCCGAGCGCCCGGAGGCAGGCCTGTTGGCCCTGCGCCAGGCCCTGGGCGGCTTCGCGAACCTGCGACCGGCGCTCTGCCACCCGTCGCTGGTGGACCGGACGCCGTTTCGGGCGGATCGCGTGCAGGGCGCCGACATCCTCATCGTGCGCGAGCTGCTGGGCGGCCTCTACTTCGGCGAGCCGCGCGGGTTCTCGTCACCGGACACCGCCTTCAATACCCTCGTCTATTCGAGGTCCGAGGTCGAGCGGATCGCGCGCGTGGCCTTCGACCTGGCGCGCGGACGCCGGCGGCGCGTGGCCTCGGCGGACAAGGCCAACGTGCTCGAGACCTCGCGCCTGTGGCGGACCGTGGTCACCGAGGTGGCGCGCGACTATCCCGACGTCGCGCTCGAGCACGTCTACATCGATACGTGTGCCATGCGGCTGGCCACCGCGCCGGCCAGCTTCGACGTGATTCTCGCCGACAACCTGTTCGGCGACATCCTGAGCGATCAGGCGGCCTCGGTTGCCGGCTCGCTGGGCGTGCTGCCCTCGGCGAGCATCGGCGGCCAAGTGGACCTCTACGAGCCGGTCCACGGGTCGGCACCCGACATCGCCGGGCAGGGGCTGGCCAATCCGATCGGCGCCATCGCCAGCGCGGCGATGCTGCTGCGCCTCACGGGCGGGCGGCCGCACGAGGCCGACGTGCTCGAACGGGCCATCGAGACGGCGCTGGCCGCCGGCGCCCGCACGCGCGATCTCGCGGCCCCGGGCGAGCGCATCCTCTCGACGCGCGAGATGGGCGAGGCCATCGAGCACGCGCTCGTCGACATCCACGATCACCAGCACGCCTACCACGCGGTGTAACCCCATGAAACTGAGTGGAGCGGACGTCATCTGGAAGTGCCTGGCCGAGCAGGGGGTCGACACGGTCTTCGGCTACCCCGGCGGCGCCATCCTGCCGGCCTACGACCGGTTGCTGGATCACCCCATCCGCCACGTGCTGGTCCGGCACGAGCAGAGCGCCACGCACATGGCCGACGGCTACGCGCGCGCCAGCGGCCGGGTGGGCGTGGCGCTGGCCACGTCCGGCCCGGGTGCGACCAACCTGGTCACCGGCATCGCGACGGCGCAGATGGACTCGACGCCCCTGGTCTGCATCACCGGTCAGGTGCCGGCGGTGATGCTGGGGACCGACGCGTTCCAGGAGACCGACATCACGGGCATCACGCTGCCCATCACCAAGCACAACTACCTGGTGCAGCGGGCCGACGACATCGCGCCCACCCTCCGCGACGCCTTCCGCGTGGCCACCACCGGTCGGCCGGGGCCCGTGCTGGTGGACATCACCAAAAACGCCCAGCAGGAGCTGACCGGGTGGGCGGAAGCCGAGGCGCCGGCCGGGACCGGGCCCCGCGAGTCCTTCGGCGCCTGGCCGATCGAGGAGGCCGCGGCCCTCATCGCACGGGCCGAGCGGCCCGTCATCCTCGCCGGCCATGGAATCCTGAAGAGCCGCGCGATGGAAGAGCTGCGCGAGCTGTCCGAGCGGTCGCACCTGCCGGTCGCGGTCACCCTGCTCGGCATCGGCGCCCTGCCGGCCTCGCACCCGCTCAACCTCGGGATGATGGGCATGCACGGCGAGGCGTGGGTGAACGAGGCCATCCAGGATGCCGACCTGCTCATCGCGCTCGGCATGCGCTTCGACGATCGCGTCACCGGCCGCCTGGCGTCCTACGCGCCGAAGGCGAAGAAGATCCACGTCGACATCGACCCGGCCGAGCTCCACAAGAACGTGCGCGCGGACGTGGCGATCGCGGGCGACCTGCGGGCGGTGCTGCAGGCCCTGCTCCCGCACGTCGCGCCGGCCCGTCGCGAGGCGTGGATGGCGCGCATCCGTTCGTTCGCCGGCGGCGGGCCCACCGTGCGCGATCTGACCGGCATCGACGAGCCGGGACCGCTGCAGGCGGCGCAGGTCATCCACGACATCTGGCGCGCCACCGAGGGCCGCGCGCTCGTGGTCACCGATGTCGGCCAGCACCAGATGTGGGCAGCCCAGTACTACCGCGTCTCCGAGCCGCACACCTGGATTACCTCCGGCGGCCTCGGCACGATGGGCTTCGCCGTGCCCGCGGCCATCGGCGCCAAGCTCGCCCGGCCCGACCGGGAGGTCTGGGCCATCGTCGGGGACGGCGGCTTCCAGATGACCCAGGCGGAGCTGGCCACGCTCGTGCAGGAGGGCGTGAAGATCAACATCGCGATCATCAACAACGGGTTCCTGGGCATGGTGCGGCAGTGGCAGCAGTTCTTCCACGACCGCCGCTACAGCGCGACGCCGCTGTCGTCACCCGACTTCGTCAAGATCGCCGACGCCCACGGGCTCCCGGGCGTCCATGTCTCCTCACGCGGAGAGGCGCTGGCGGCCATCCGCCACGCGCGGGCCTCGGCGGGCCCCGTACTCATCGATTTCCACGTGCAGCAGGAGGACGCCGTGTACCCGATGGTGTCACCGGGTGCGCCCCTCCACGAGATGATTCATGCCCCGCGGTCCACGCTGGTGGAGACGGGCGCGGACCTGCTGTGATGGACGAACTGCTGCGTTCCCGGACCGTGGTCGTGCGGTACGCCCACGCCATCGACGCGCTCGATCGCGTGGCCTCGGTCCTGCGCCGGCAGCGCGTGCGCGCCGACGCGTTCACCGCCGTGGCCGCGCCGGATGGCACGACGGCGCAGGCCACCATCATGTTCGAGAGCACGGATCGCACGGCCCAGCGCGTGGTCGCGCTGCTCGGCCGGCAGGTGGGGGTGCTCGCTGTGGAGGAGTGGAGCGATGATGATTCACGACGCTGATGCCGACCTGGAACTGATCCGAGCCCGCCGCGTGGCGATCATCGGATACGGCTCGCAGGGGCATGCCCATGCGTTGAACCTCCGGGACAGCGGCGTGGACGTTCGCGTGGCGCTCAGGCCGGGCGGCCGGTCGTGGGCCGCGGCCGAGCGCGACGGGTTCACCCCCCTCGACGCCGCCGCCGCCACGCGCTGGGCCGACGTGGTGATGATCCTCGCGCCGGATCTCGAGCAGCCGAAGATTTTCCGCGAGCAGGTCGCGCCCAACCTCAAGCCGGGACAGATGCTGATGTTCGCCCACGGCTTCGCCATCCGCTACGGATGGATCACGCCGCCGGAGGGCGTGGACGTCGCCATGGTGGCGCCCAAGGCACCGGGCCACCGTGTCCGCGAGGTCTTCCTCGAGAACGCCGGCACGCCGGCGCTCGTGGCCGTGCACGCGGATGCGTCGGGCGCCGCGCGCGCGCTGGCGCTCTCCTACGCAAAGGGCCTGGGCTGCACGCGCGCGGGCGTCATCGAGACCACGTTCGCCGAGGAAACCGAAACCGACCTGTTCGGTGAACAGGCCGTGCTGTGCGGGGGCGTGAGCGCCCTGGTGACCGCGGGCTTCGAGACGCTCGTCGAGGCGGGCTACAAGCCCGAGGTCGCCTACTTCGAGTGCCTCCACGAGCTGAAGTTGATCGTGGACCTGATGTATCGGGGCGGCCTCAGTTTCATGCGCTACTCGGTGAGCGACACGGCCGAGCACGGCGACTACACGGCGGGCCCGCGAATCGTCACCGACGAGACCCGGAAGAACATGAAGGCCATCCTCGCCGACATCCAGTCCGGTGCCTATGCGGACCGCTGGAAGCAGGAACACGAACAGGGTCTGGCCTGGTTCAAGACGGAGCGCGAGCAGCGGCGCGACCACATGATCGAGCGCGTCGGCGCGCAGCTCAGGGCGGGCATGCCGTTCCTCGAGCCGGCTCGCCTTCCCGACGAGCAGCCCGCGGCGGCCTCACGCTGACCGGGAGTGAACCTGGGAGGCGGAAGGCCCCTGTGCGCCTTCTGCCCTCTCACTTCTCACTTCACACTTCTATATTCCGTGCCCGTAGCCTGAGTCGTACACGTCCACGTAGACCGGCGCCTCGGACGCACCCGGCGCAAGGCTGCCCTCTTCGAGTATCACGACCACCTCACGCACCTTGAAGCCCGACGGTCGGTGTGCCTGGACGGCGCGCTCCACGGCTGCGCAGAGCGCGTTGAGGGCGGCCTGGTCCCGCCCATCTGGTTTTCCCTGCACGGTTACCGTTGTCGCTCCTGCATGACTGCCATCCATGGTTCTTGTCTCCTCGTATCGACTGCAACACGAAAAAGGCCACTGCCCTTGCGGGTAGTGGCCTCGAGTTTGACGCCAGGTCTCTTTGGGGCTCGGCTACCCGCCGATCGATGGGCTCGGGCCAATAAGGCCCGCAATAAGGGCCAGGCCAAGGACAAAGCCGATCGAGAACACACCAAGGCCAGCGCGACCGAGCCGGGCGGGCGAGCTGGAACGTGTGTTCATGGCAGGTAGAGAAGAGGTTACGCCTGTGCGCCCGCCGCGTCAAGCGCCGGGGGACCGGGCATCCCTACCGGCCGCGAGCACGGCCCACGATTTCTCGGACGCGGTCCACGGGCAGCGCTTCGGCCGTGCCCACGGCGCTGGTCACCGTCGTCGCCCGCAGGAGCGAGTTGTAGACGGCCTCCTCGGTGGCCTCCAGCGCGGCTTGGAACAGCGGGGAGACGCCGTCGGTCGGCAGCAGCGTTCGCGTCGACGTGGCCTCGGCGCCGTGGCGCACGCGCAGCGAGGGATGGGTCGAGAACGCCACGGCAAAGTCGCCGCTGCCATTGCTGTAGGACGACCCGGTTCGCGCCAGGCCGTAGATCGCGCGCGCCGCCAGGCGCTTCAGGTCGCGGGCGTCGATGGGAGCGTCGGTGGCGACCACGATCATGCACGAGCCGTCACCCGACTCGTCAGGCTGCTGTTCGGGGGCGGCCGGCGGCGGCTGGTACGCGTAGCGGCCCAGGAGCCTTCCCACCGGCGCGCCGTCAATCGTCAGCACCCCGCCGTAGTTGGTCTGCACGAGGACGCCCAGCGTGTAGCCGCCGTAGCGCGCAGGGAGGCGGCGCGAGGCTGTCCCGATGCCCCCCTTCCAGCCGAAAGCGCGCGTCCCCGTGCCAGCCCCCACGCTGCCCTCCTCCACCGGCCCGCCCCGGGCCGCCGAGAGGGCCGAGGCCACGTGTGCCGGGCGCACGGCCAGGGTGCGGATGTCGTTCAACCCGGCATCGTTGGTTTCACCGACCAGGGCGTTGACCGACCGCACCTCCTCGTTCCCCGGCCGAGCCAGGGTCCACTGGACCACCCCCTCCACGGCGGCCCCGACGGCCAGCGTGTTGGTGAGGGCAATTGGCGTCTCGATGGTACCCAGCTCCTCGACCTGCGTGGAACCGGCAAGCTTGCCGAACGCGTTCCCTACGAACACCGCCCCTGGCACTTTGTCCTGGAACACGTTGCCCTGGTGTGGCACCACGACCGTGATGCCGGTGCGAGTGCGATCGCCCTCCCGCAGCGTGGCGTGTCCCACGGTGACCCCCGCCACGTCGGTAATGGCGTTGAGGGGCCCGGGGGGAAAGACACCTGGCGCAATGCCCAGGTCCCGCGCCCGGGGCCTCCCGCCCTCCTGTGCTCCTGCCACCAGGCTCGTCAGCATCACCACCACCCACGCATACCGCACGACTCCCCCCTTCCCGCCCCACCGGTCCCGCCGGGACTTCGAAAGTCCGCATGATACGATCCTGGATTCGCGATGCGCACGATCTCGATTGAAGCGGTCCACGACGCCGCCACTCACATGTACGAGGCCGCCGTTCGCACACCCCTCGTTCGCCTCGACCTGCCGTTCGCCCCGCCCGACGCACCGGAAATCTTCCTGAAGCTGGAGTCGCTCCAGCCCATCGGGTCCTTCAAGCTGCGCGGCGCCTGGAACGCGATTCGCCGCCTTCCGCCCTCGCTCCTGCAAGACGGCGTGTGGACGGTGAGCGCGGGCAACGCCGCCCAGGGCGTGGCGTTTGCCGCCAGGCGCGCCGGCGTCCCGTGCTCTGTCATGGTGATGGACACGGCGCCTGCCACGAAGCTCAAGGCCCTGGAATCCCTCGGCGCCGCGATGGTGCGCGTCACCTACGACGAGGCGTGGCGGACCGTCGAAACGCACCGGTCGGATCGGATGCGCGGCCACTTCATCCATCCCTTCGATGACGACGACTTCATCGCCGGGAACGCGACCGCGGGACTCGAGATCCTGGCGGACCTGCCCGAGGTGGACACCGTCGTGGCCGCCCTCGGCGGTGGCGGGCTGCTGGCGGGTCTTGGCAGCGTGATGCGCGCCATGAAGCCGGGCGTGCGCGTGCTGGCGGCGGAACCCGAGACGGCCGCCCCCCTCGCCACTTCGCTCGCCCGAGGCGAGGCCAGCTATTTCGAGAACTGGACCGCGTCGTTTGTGGATGGCGCCGGTGGCAAGTCGGTCCTCCCCTCCATGTGGCCCCTGCTGCGCCGGGTCGTGGACGACTCGATCGTCATGCCGCTCGACCAGATCGCGGCAGCCATGCGCTACACCGCGGAGCGCGTGCACGTCATTGCCGAGGGCGCCGGCGCCTGCGCCATCGCCGCCGCCAGGAGCGGCCGCGCCGGACGGGGCAAGATCGTGGCCGTGGTCTCTGGCGGCAACATCGACCTCTCCCGGTTCGCCGAGCTCGTGGGCGCGGTGCCATTGGCCGGCGCCCATCGCTGAACCCTTGCAACGTCTGCTGTCTCTGTCCTGAGCCGTCAATCCGCCCCAGTACCCGATGTCCGAAGAACGATTCGCCTCCGCCGCCCCGTTGCCCTCGCGGATCCACCGCCTGCACGAGCTGTCCCTCGATCTCTGGTGGAGCTGGGATGCCCGGGCCCGGGATGTGTTCCGCCGCCTCGACTACCCACTCTGGCGCCGGACCCTGCACAACCCCGTCAAGATGCTCCAGCAGATCTCCGAGCAGCGCCTGCGCGAGGCCGCCGGGAACCCGCAGTTCCTGCAGGCCTACGACGAGGCCATCGGCGGGCGCGACGAGGAGCGCCGGCTCGAGCACCCGTGGTGGAACGCCAACGGCCAGGTGCTGGGCGGCGGCACCGTCGCCTACTTCTCGGCCGAGTTCGCGCTGCACGGATCATTGCCGATCTATGCGGGCGGCCTCGGCGTGCTCGCGGGCGATCACTGCAAGGAAGCCAGCGACCTCGGCGTGCCGCTGGTGGGTGTCGGCTTCATGTACCCGCAGGGCTACTTCCACCAGCGCATGTCGAACGACGGCTGGCAGGAGGAGCACTACGAGCGGCTCTCGTGGACCGAGGCACCCATCGAAGCGGCGCTCACGCCCGAGGGCCGTCCGTGCATCACGGCGGTGCCGCTGGGCGACCGCACCGTCCTGGCGGCCGTCTGGCGGGTACGCCTGGGGCGCGTGCGGCTCTTCCTGCTCGACACCGACCTGCCGGAGAACGCGCCGTGGGACCGCGAGCTCTCGGCCCGCCTGTACGGCGGCGACCGTGAGACGCGGATCCAACAGGAGGTGGTGCTGGGCATCGGCGGCGTGCGCGCGCTCCGCGCGCTCGGCGTCTCGCCCACCGTCTGGCACCTGAACGAGGGCCACGCCGCCTTCGTCGCTCTCCAGCGCATCCGGGAACACGTGGAGGCGGGCGCCTCGTTCGACGACGCGCTGGCGGCCGTGCGGCGGTCCACGGTGTTCACCACGCACACGCCGGTGCCGGCCGGGCACGATGCATTCACCTTCCAGCAGGTCGAGAAGAACCTGGCCGGCTGCTGGGGCGAGATGGGACAGCACCGCGAGCGCTTCCTGGCCCTCGGCGAGTTCGACAACGGGTACGGCCCGCAGTTCAACATGACCGCACTGGCGATGCGGACGGCCGCGCACATCAACGGCGTCAGCGCCTTGCACGGCGAGGTCACCCGCACGATGTGGCGCGGCATCTGGCCCGACTCACCGGCCGATCAGCTGCCCGTCCGTTTCATCACCAACGGCGTGCACGTGCCAACCTGGATGGCCGCGCCTGTCTTCGCGTGGTGCACGCGGCACCTGGGCGCCGGCTGGCTGGACCACACCGACGACCCGCAGCTGTGGGAGCGCCTCCTGGAAATCCCGGACACCGAGCTCTGGGCCCTGCGCCAGCGGCTGCGGCAGGACCTCTTCGTGAGCATCCGGGAACGCACCCGGGCCCGCTGGACGGACGAGCGCGTCAGCCCCAACCGCATCGTCGCGGCCGGGGCGATGCTCGACCCGGAGGCGCTCACCATCGGTTACGCGCGTCGCTTCACCGCGTACAAGAGGCCCGAGCTCATCTTCCGCGACGTCGAGCGGCTGGCCCGCATTCTCTGCAACGCCGGCCGGCCCGTGCAGCTGGTCTTCGCCGGCAAGGCCCATCCGGCGGACGAGCCGGCCAAGCACCACTTGCAGAGCGTCTTCAAGCGCTGCCTGGACCCCGCCTTTGGCGGCCGCATCGCCTTCATCGACGACTACGACATGCACGTCGCGCACTACCTCGTGCACGGGTGCGACGTGTGGCTCAACAACCCGCGAAAACCGCTCGAGGCCAGCGGGACCAGCGGCATGAAGGCCTCCCTGAACGGCGTGCCGCACCTGAGCATCGGGGATGGCTGGTGGGCCGAGGGCTACAACGGCCGGAATGGCTGGCTCATCGAAGGCCATGCGAACCCCGATGACCCGGAGGCCACCGATGCCGCGGACGCCCAGGCCCTCTATGGCCTGCTGGAGAACGAGATCGTGCCGGCCTTCTACGAGCGCAACGCCGAGAACGTCCCGGAGCGGTGGGTGGCCGTCGTGCGCGAGGCGATGCGGTCCAACATCCCGCGCTTCTCGACCCGCCGCATGCTGAAGCAGTACGTCATGGAAATGTACGGCCCCGCCGCGCGGAAGCCGTGAACTACAATTGATAGGATGTCACGCAAGACCGTGAGCAAGACGAAATGCGCCCTGTGCGGGGCCAAGGAAGTCTCCGAGCCGCGTGGCGAGGAGCGCTACTGCCACGACTGCTGGGACAAGAAGATCGCCGTCGAGGAGATCGTCGCCCGGGAGTTCGTGCTGAAGCGCTACATCCGGGCCCACAGCGCGGAGAAGTACCTCGTCTACCACTCCACCCAGAAGCGCCCGGTGGGCCAGCTCATCGTCGTGGACGACGGCTACGACCTGTTCCTCACGATGACGCTCTACCCGAACTTCGCGTGGGATGATCCTGCCTACCATCTCGAGGGCGATCCCGAGGGGCGCACCTTTGCCGAGCTGCTGGTGGACGTCGTCGCCACGGAGGTCATCGAGCCCTGGGGCGGCGGCAAGTGGCACCTCGAGGTGTTCCGTTCCTCCGCGGCCGAGCCGGAGGACTGGAACGGCGAGATGTAAGGGTCTATAATCCGAGCGAGTCACGGCACGTCACGTTTCATCCGGAGGGTTTCTCATGAATCGCCTGAGCCAGCGAATGTTGGCCACCGTCGCGGCGTTCGGAGTGCTGCTGGCGCCCGTCGCGGCCCAGACGCCGGCGCCGGCCGCGCAACCGGCCCCACGAAAGCTCATCTCGCCGCAGCGCGGCGAGGCCAACATCGAAATCACCAAACCCGATACCAAGGTCGTCAGCGGCGAGGTCGTGACCGTCATCATGGTCAAGAATGTCTCGCCCTCCCCCATCGCCGGGTTCAAGGTGGAGGAGAACTGGTACGACAAGGCCAACAATCCCGTGGGTGGCGGCGTCTACCGGCATGCCCGCCCGCTGATGCCGAACGAAGTGATTCGCGTCGAGCTGAAGATCCCGCGACGCCCGACGATGAACACGAACCAGTACCAGTTCACGCACGCCAACGGCACCGTGAAGCCCAAGGTGGTGCCGAAGCTCGAGGCCACGCCGCCTACCAGCTAGTCTTCGCGACGATCCGATCGGCGAGTGCCGCCACGAGCGGCACTCGCCACGTCTCTCCCCTCCACGCCCGCACCACCAGCACCAGCCAGAGCGCAGCCGTCCCGATCCAGAGCGCATCGGCCACCGCGCGGGCCACCTGATAGGCCTGGCCCGACACCATCAGCGCCAGGGCACTGAGCGCGCCCAGCCCCAGCAAGAGCAGTGACAGCGCCCCGAACAGCACGAGGGACTGCGCGGCGTGGAACCGGATCCCCCTGTGCTGGCGCTCGATCACCAGGAACAGGAGCCCGGTGATCCACCAGGCGCTGTAGCAGAGAACGGACGCGAGCCGCTCGTCGAGGCCCGTGGTGCTCGACGGCGTCACCGGGAGGCTCCGGTCACTGCGTCGGCGGGGGCATCACGCGGATGACGACCTCGCGGTCGGTCGCCGGCCGATCCCCGAGGCGCGACTGGGCCTCGACCCGGAGCACGTACAGGCCGGGCGCGACGTCCTTCAGCGGGATGCGAGCCGCGAACCCGTATCCACCGGCCGCCCCCTTGAGCTCGGTGCTGTCGCGTTCTTCGCTGGTTGCGAAAACCGACTGCCCGCCCTCGGCCTTCAGCGACGCGCTGATGTCGACCTTGTGCGGCTGGCTGCCGCTGTTGTCGTAGATCTCCGCGAAGATCGCCACTTCATCGCCCTGCGGGAACTCCCGGTAGCTCGAGAGCGGGCCGGGCAGGAGCTGCTGGAGCGGGTCCTTCGACCGCGCGGTCGGTGCGACCGAGCTGGCCGCGGACGTCATCGCGATACTGCTCATCAGCAGTTTCTCGCCCGCGAAGTCGGGCACCTCGAGGTCGTAGGAGACCGAGCCAGCCTTCTTCGTGTTGCCCTCGCGCGCGCCGACCCGGAGCGTGTAGCGGCCGGGCGGCAGGTCGAGCTGCGAGATGACCCGGAAGCCGAGCGCCTGCACGCGCTTCGCCGTGTCGGGCTTCATGTTCAGGTCCACCGTGCTGCGGCCGGGCGTGAACGTCTTCCCCTTCTGGTCCACGGCCACCACCGCCATCTCCAGGTGGTTGCGGAACATGCCGTCCTTTTCCACGAGCGGCAACGCCGGTCCGGCCACCAGCGCCGAGATGACCACCGAGCCGTTCGGCTTCGGTCCCTTGAACACCGCGGCGGTCACCGCCATTGGCAGCTCCGAAATTGGCAGCGGGCTCGTCATCACGTTCCGCAGTTCCGGTGTCGCGTCGTTCGGACCGGCCGGCTTCGGCTCCGAGGCCCGGCCCCGGGCGGCGACGTAGCCCTTGCGGGCGCGGATGCGCGCATCGGGCCGGCCCGGAATCCGCACCTCGATCTTCCGGAACCGTCCGTCCCGGCGATCGTTGGCCGGGTAGTACCCGAGCACGTAGTACGCGCTGTTGTCGTCGACGATGCGCTGGAACGCGGTGGCGAAGTCGTTGCTGTTGACCGCGGCAAACCCGCCGGTCTCGCTCGACAGCACGCGCAGGCTGTCCTGCCCGAGCCTGAGCTCGTTCTGGAACGAGCCGCTGTTGATGTTCACCGTGGTGTCCTCCGGGAACGAGGCCACCTCGATGCCCTCCTCGGAGAGCCCGCCCAGGCCGCGCGCGTCCACGCCGTAGATGGAGACGTTGGCGCGCGTCGCCACGGAGATCAGGTCCCGCGTGGTGTTGATGATGGTGGACGCGTCGCGGCTGTTGATGACATCGGTGATGTCGTAGTCGATGCCCTCGCTGAAGAGGACGACGGCCTTCCGCCGGCCGCTGATGCCGCCGAGGTACTGCGCGAGCTGGCGCATCGAGTCGAGCGCCGAGCGCGCCTGGTAGCCGCGCTCCATGTCGTCGATGTCGTCGATGCGGTCCCCCTGCTGGCGCTGCCCCCGCGTCATCGCCTCCATGTCGATGCGGTTCAACGTGGCCGATCGGACCTTGCGCCCCATGAACTTGTCGACGGCCGCCAGCAGCAGCCGCGGGTTGTTGGTGAACTCCTGCCCGGCGTCGGTGCGGCCCGACGTGTGCACGACGGCCACCAGGTCGTTGGCGCCCACGTAGCGCTCGATGAACTGCCTTGCCGCCGCCCGCACCCGCGGCGATCGCTGCACGTTCGTGTGGAGATCGTCCAGCACGATGACGTAGACACGGCCGTCGACGCCGGTGAGGTTCGTCGCCACGTCCGGTTCGATGGGGCGCGACGCGAACAGCGGGCGCGGGGCCCGCTCGACCGGAAGGTTGACGACCGAGAACACCGACACCTTCTGCGGCTGGCCATCCTCGAGCACCTGGAAGTCGTTCGCGGTCAGGCCGGCGATGAAGTTGCCCTGCGCGTCGAGCACGCGGGCATCCACCTCGACGTAGTTGACCTCGGCGCGGAAGGTGACGGGCGGCTGCGGTGCGGCGGGCTGCCCCGCCGGTGCGGGCGGCGTCTGCGGCTGCTGCCCGGGTGCGGGGCCGGCCACCGCGAGGAGAAGAACCGCCGCCAGGAACAGGATGGCTCGCTTTGTCATGGCTTCGTACGGCAGCACGGCAGGCACCCCGCATTATAAGACGAAGGCCGGGAAAACTTTGGCGCCCCGCCAGGCGTCAAACCTTGGCGGAGGGCTATACTCCGTACTTATGCCTGTCGACGTGGCCGGGGTCCAGGAAGCGCTCAGGACGGAAGGGATTGACGGCTGGCTGCTCTACGATTTCCAGGGGTCGAACCCGATTGCCTTCCGGCTGGCCGGCATGGACGCCCAGGGCGGACACCTCGCCACGCGACGGTGGTTCTACCTCATCCCCGCGCACGGCGAGCCCAGGGGGTTGGTGCATGCCATCGAGCGCCACAACCTCGACCATCTCCCCGGGCCCAAGGCGCCTTACGCGGGACGCGCCGAGCTCGAGGCGGGCCTGCGGGCCATGCTCGCCGGGCTCGGGCGCGTGGCCATGGAGTACTCCCCCGGCAACGCCATCCCCTACGTCTCGCGCGTGGATGCCGGCACCATCGAGATGGTACGCGATGCGGGCGTCCAGGTCGTCACCTCGGGTGACCTCGTGCAGCGCTTCGACGCCCTCTGGGACGCCCGCGCCGTCGCATCGCACCGCGACGCCTCCGACAAGCTGTATCGGATCAAGGACCGCGCCTTCGCCGAGGTCACACGCCGCATGCGGGCAGGAGCGGCAACGACCGAGTTCGACATCCAGCAGCTGATGGTCCGCTGGTTCGAGGAGGAAGGGCTCGTCGCCGACTCGGCCCCGAACGTGTCCGCGCAGGAGAACGCCGGCAACCCCCACTATCTGCCCACCGCGGGGCGCCACCGGGCCATCCGGCCGAACGAGCTGCTGCTCCTCGACCTGTGGGGCAAGACGAAGCAGGCGGGTGCCGTCTACGCCGACATCACGTGGGTCGGCTTCACGGGCGCCACGGTCCCCGAGCCGATGACGCGGGCCTTCGCGGCGGTGGTGGCGGCGCGCGACGCGGCCGTGGCGCTCGCCGAGGACGCGGCACGCTCGGGACGCCAGGTGCGCGGCTTCGAGCTGGACCGCGCGGCACGACAGGTGCTCGAGCAGCGGGGATACGCAAATGCCATCCTGCACCGCACCGGGCACAGCCTGGGCGAGCAGGTGCACGGCAACGGCGCGCACCTGGACGACTTCGAGACGCACGACGAGCGGCGGCTCATGCCCGGCAGCGGGTTCACCGTCGAGCCCGGCGTCTACTTCGACGACTTCGGCGTTCGCACGGAAATCAACGTCGTCTGGGGGCCGGGGGGCCCCGAGGTGACCGGGCCGCGCCAGACGGGTATCATCGCGTTAGTGTGAGGGGGAGGAAGCTTATGTCGAGTCGCAAGACCACGCTGTTCTACGCGCTGCTCATCGCGGTGGCGTCGGTCGCCGTCGGGATGGTCATCGCGTCACGCCTCGATCTGTCGCCGGCGTCCTCGGCCCAGACGATGGCGGCGCCGCCCATGAACAGCGCGCCGCTGAGCGGCGCGGTTGATGCCGGCACCTTCCGGAACATCGCCAAGGCCGTTTCGCCGGCGGTGGTGAACATCCGCTCCACCTCGCGGCGCCAGGTCCAGGAGATGACCGAGTTCTTCGGCGGCGGTGACGACCTGCTCGAGCGGTTCTTCGGGGGCGGCCGCGGCCAGGGCCAGGGCCAGCCGCGCGAACAGGAGACGCAGGCGGCGGGCACCGGGTTCGTGATCAGCAGCAAGGACGGCCTCATCCTCACCAACAACCACGTCGTCGAAGGCGCCACGAAGATCGAGGTGTCGCTGTTCGGCGAGGACTCCGACGTCTACCATGAGGCGCGCGTCATCGGGCGCGACCCCCTCACCGACAGCGCGCTCATCGAGCTGGTCGAGAAGCCGAGGGGCCCCCTCACCGAGGTGAAGTTCGGCGACTCGGCGCAGATGGAACCCGGCGACTGGGTGATGGCCATCGGCACTCCCTTCGGCCTCGCCCACACCGTCAGCGTGGGCGTCATCAGCGCCAAGGAGCGGCCGTTCCCCATCACCGACGGGCGCTCGCAGGACGTCCTGCAGACCGACGCGGCCATCAATCCGGGCAACTCCGGTGGCCCGCTCCTGAACGCCCGTGGCGAGGTGGTCGGGATCAACACCGCCATCTACACGGACGCGCGCCAGCAGGGGAACATCGGCATCGGCTTCGCGGTGCCCATCAACACCGTCCGTGAGCTGTTGCCGCAGCTGCGGTCCGGCAAGGTCACGCGCGGCGTCATCGGCGTGCAGGTCCTGCCGGTGCCCGCCGATGCCCTCGCGGAGTTCGGCCTGAAGGAGCGACGCGGCGCGCTCGTGGCCGTGGTGAACGAGGGTGGGCCCGCCGACAAGGCCGGGCTCGAGCCGGGTGACGTGATCATCGAATTCAACGGCAAGGGCGTCCGCAGCCGCGACGACCTGGTCGGCTACGTGGTGGCCACGCGCCCCGGCTCGACCGTGCCGGTCAAGGTGCTCCGCGACAAGCAGGAACGCACGCTCAACCTCACGGTAGACGAGCTCAACCTCGAGGAAGAGACCTCGCGGAGCGCGCGCGGTGGCGGGTCCGGCCCGAGCGAGCCCGACGAGCAGGCGTCGGCGGGCTTCGGGATCACCATGAGCCCGCTGACACCCGACATCATGCGGCGCCTTCGCATCCCGGAGGACACGCGGGGGGTGCTGGTATCGGCCGTCGAGCAGGGGAGCCCGGCGTTCCGGTCGGGCGTCCAGCGCGGGGACGTCATCCTGCAGGTGAACCGGCGCCCGGTTTCGACGCCCACCGAGGCCAGCCGCCTGCTGAGCCAGGTGCCCGACGGCAGCACGGCGTTCTTCCTCCTCCTGCGCAACGGGCAGGAGACCTTCGTCACGGTCCGCAAGCAGTAGCACGCGGGCCCGGGTGCAGACTGCATTAGAGTAGGGGCGGGTCCGGCGGGCCCGCCCCGGTTCACGTACATGGCTCTCGAGCGCGAGATCAAGCTCCGATTCGATTCGGCCGCGGACGCCCGCGAGCGCGTTCTGGCGATGGGCGCTACCCCGCTCCGGGGCCGCCGGCTGCAGGAAGATGCCCTGCTCGACACCGCGGACGGGAGCCTCCGTCGCGCGCGGTCGGTCCTGCGCGTCCGGAACGAGCCGGGCCGCAGCATCCTCACCTTCAAGGGGCCGCCCCAGCCGGGTGCCATGAAGCTTCGGGACGAGCACGAAACGATGGTCGGCGACGGCGGCGCGCTGCTGACGATCCTTGAGTCGCTCGGCCTCCGCATTACCTTCCGCTACGAGAAATACCGGGAGGAGTTCGCCGTGGAAGACGTCGTCATCGCCATCGACGAGACGCCCGTGGGCGTGTTCGTGGAGATCGAGGGCGGCGAGGCGCGCATCCACGACACCGCGCGCGCGCTCGGGCGCGCGCCAGGCGACTACCTCACCGATTCCTATCGGATGCTCTTCCTGCGGCACATCGAGGCCCTCGGGGGCACGGGGACCGAGATGCTCTTCCCCGAGCCGTCGGACGCATGAACGGCGGCGCGGCCTGGCCCGCGCTGGTGCTGGCTGCGGGCCTCGGGACACGGCTCGCACCGCTCTCGAGCGTGCGGGCGAAGGCGGCCCTCCCGGTGGCCGGCCGCCCCCTCATCATCCGCATCCTCGAGCAGCTGAAGGCCGCAGGCGTCGAGCGCGTGGTCGTGAACCTGCATCACCGCGCGGAGTCCATTACCCGCGCGGTCGGCGACGGCCGCCACCTCGGCCTGGACGTGCGGTATTCATGGGAGGCCGTCGTCCTGGGTTCCGGGGGAGGTCCCGCGCGGGCGCTGCCGCTGCTCGCCTCGGATCGTTTCTTCATCGTCAACGGCGATACGCTGGCCCCGGTCGACCTCGCCGCGCTGGCCGACGCGCATCGTGCCGCCGGTGCGCTCGCGACGCTGGCCGTCGTGCCAGCCGACCTCGGGCGCTACAACGCCATCCTCGCCGACGGCGAGGGCCGGTGGTGTGGGGTGGCGCCGCGGGGGAGCGCGGGCGCCGGGCTCCCGGGAACGCCGTGGCATTTCGTGGGCGTCCAGGCCGTGAACGCGGCGGCGTTTGCCGGAGTCGCGACGGCGGTTCCCTCTGATACGGTGCGCGAGATCTACCCCCGCCTTGCGGCCGTGCGGCCGGGCGCGGTGCGGGTGTACCCCGCTGCCGGCGCGTTCTTCGACATCGGCACGCCAGCCGACTACTTCACGACGGTCCGGCGCATCGCGGAGGCCGAGCGGCGCCCGCTCGATCGCGGGTGCGGCGTCACGATCCATCCGTCCGCGCACGTGGAGGACTGCATCCTCTGGGATCGCGTCTCGGTCGGCGCCGGAGCGCGCGTAACCGGTTGCATCGTCGCCGACGACGTGGCGATCCCGGCGGGCGTCGAGTACGATCGCCAGGTGATCACCCGCGACGCCATCGTGAGCCTGTGAGCAGCCTCATGGACCCACGCATCACCGCGTACCTCGACGAGCAGGGGCTGAGCCCCTCGGTGACGAAGATCGTCCCGCTGACCGGCGACGCCTCGGACCGCCGCTACTTCCGCGTGCTGCTGGCGGATCGCGACCCCGTCGTCCTGTCGCTTCATGCGGGCCCCATCGATGTCGCGACGCTGCCCTTCGTGCTGGTGGCGCGCCTCATGCGGGCCATACCCCTGCCCGTGCCTGCCATCCTGCATCACTCGAACGCGCTCGGCGTCCTCGGCCTGCAGGACCTCGGCGACGTGACCCTGCAGGCGCACCTCGGCGTCGCGTCGCGGGCCGAGCATGCGGCCCTCTACCGGCAGGCCGTCGGCTTCATCGCCACGCTCCAGCAGCGCGGCCGTGAGCTCGCCTCGAGCGAGTACCCGCCGTACGGGGTCGCGTTCGACGTGGAGAAGCTCACCTGGGAGCTCGAGTTCTTCGTGAAGCACTACGTAATGGCGTATCGGGGGGCGGCGCTCACCGAAGCGGTCCGGGAGGCGCTGCGCGAGGAATGGAGCGGGATCGCGGAGGAGCTGGCCGCCGAGCCGCGCGTGCTCTGTCACCGCGACTACCACAGCCGGAACCTGATGCTGCACCACGGCTCCCTGTACATCATCGACTTCCAGGACGCGCGGATGGGGCCCGACACCTACGACCTGGTGTCGCTGCTGCGGGACGCCTACGTGGATCTCACACCCGCGCAGGTGGACGAGCTCGTGGCCTACTTCCTGGCGCTCACCCGTGGAGCAGGCGCGACCGACGAGGTCGCGTTCCGGCGGCGATTCGACCTGATGGCCCTGCAACGCAACCTGAAGGCCCTCGGCACCTTCGGCTACCAGACCACGTCCCGGCGCAACCCCGTCTACATCCAGTACATGCCGCGCACGCTCAGCTACGTCAGCGCCAACCTCGGCGCGAGGCGCTTCGGTCGTCTCCGCGAGCTGCTGGCGGGGTCGATCGCCGAGCTACGCTAGAATCGAAGTTTGACCCCGCGCTTCGGCATCTCCACTCACTTGTTCCACGGCCAGCGCCTGGACCGCGAGCACCTCGTCGAGGTGGCCGCGCACGGCTTCGAGGCCATCGAGGTGTATGCCACCCGCACGCACTTCGACTACCACGACCCGGCAGCGGCGGCGCTGCTTGCCGAGTGGCTGGACGATACGCGCCTGAGCCTGCACTCGATGCACGCGCCCACGACGCGAGGCTACCGGGATGGCGTCTGGGGCGCCGGACTGTCGATTGCCGCGCTGGATGAATCGAGGCGCCGTGAGGCCGTGTCGGAGGCGCTGGCCGCACTGGACGTGGCCCGCACCGCGAGGTTTCGACACCTGGTGCTGCACCTGGGCGAGCCCGCGACGAACGGCGCGGAGAACAGCCGCGCGGCGGTGTCGCGGAGCCTCGAGGAACTGGCCGAGGCGGCCGCGGACGCCGGCGTGACGCTCGCCCTGGAGCTCATTCCCAACGCACTCTCCCTGGCGCCGCGGCTCGTGGAGTGGCTGGAGGACGATCTCGAGCTGCCCGGGGCCGGCATCTGCCTGGACGTGGGTCACGCCAACATGACCGGCGACCCCATGGAGGCCATCGAGACCTGCTCGGGGCACATCGTCACGACGCATCTCCACGACAACCGCGGCACGCGCGACGATCACCTCGTGCCCGGCCAGGGGGCCATCGACTGGGAGGGCGTGCTCATGGCCTTCCAGAAGGTAGGCTACGACGGCGCGTGGATCTTCGAGCTCGCGCCGGCGGCCGATGTGCCGGCCGTCCTGAGGCAGGCCGCCCGGGCCCGCGTGACCCTCGAACGCCTGTTGACCTTCGAACACTGACGACACGCCATGGCGACACACGTCTACATCGAGCGAATCGGGGAGCACGTCGGGGAAACCGTCACCATCAAGGGGTGGCTGGCGAACCGGCGGTCGAGCGGCAAGATCCACTTCCTGATGGTGCGTGACGGCACCGGCTTCCTGCAGGTGGTGATGGGCCGCAACGACGTCGGCGACGACACGTTCTCCAGCGCCGATCACCTCGGGCAGGAGAGCGCCATCATCGTCACCGGCCAGGTGCGCGCCGACCAGCGGGCGAAGGGCGGGTACGAGCTCGTGGCGAGCGGGATGGAGGTGGTCGCCCCTTCGCACGACTTCCCCATCACGCCGAAGGAGCACGGGGTCGACTACCTGATGGACCGTCGGCACCTGTGGATTCGGGCCGAGCGGCAGACCTCCATCCTCCGCGTCCGGCACGAGGTGATCGACGCGATCCGGGACTTCTTCAACGGCGAAGGGTTCACGCTCGCCGACACGCCCATCTTCACGCCGGCCGCGTGCGAGGGGACGACGACGCTGTTCCCCGTCCAGTACTTCGAGGACCACATGGCGTACCTCACGCAGAGCGGGCAGCTCTACAACGAGGCCAACGCCATGGCGCTCGGCAAGGTCTATTGCTTCGGCCCGACCTTCCGCGCCGAGAAGAGCAAGACCCGCCGCCACCTCACCGAGTTCTGGATGGTCGAGCCCGAGATGGCGTACGCCGACCTCGACGACGTCATCTCGCTGGCCGAGCGGCTGGTGTGCTCGGTGGTCGGCCGCGTGCTGGATCGCCGGCAGAAGGAGCTGAAGGCCCTCGAGCGCGACACCTCGAAGCTGGAGACGGTGAAGGCGCCATTCCCGCGGCTTCACTATGACGAGGCCGCGAAGATCCTGCTCGACAAGGGCCTGCCGTTCCAGATGGGCGGCGATCTCGGCGGCACGGACGAAACCGTGCTGTCCGAGCAGTTCGACCGGCCCGTCTGTGTCACCCACTACCCGGCCGCCGTGAAGGCGTTCTACATGAAGCCGGACCCGGGACAGCCCGATCGCGCACTGTGCGTGGACGTGCTGGCGCCCGAAGGCTACGGCGAGATCATCGGCGGCGGCCAGCGCCTGGACGACTACGACCTGCTCGTCCAGCGCATCAAGGAGCACGGCCTGCCGATGGAGGCCTTCGAGTGGTACCTCGACCTCCGGCGCTACGGCTCTGTACCGCACGGCGGTTTCGGCATGGGCGTGGAGCGCTGCGTGAGCTGGCTCTGCGGCCTCGAGCACGTGCGCGAAACCATCCCCTACCCGCGGATGCTCTACCGCCTGTACCCGTGAACGCGATCACCAAAGACACCACGATGGCACGAAGGACACGAAGGCCGGCAGGAAGCCTCCTCCTGGAGAGGCCGACGTCAAGGTGCGCTCCCCCAAGAGGACTTCGTGTCCCCTTCGTGTCTTCGTGGTCTCTTGTGGACCGGGGACGACGTTGAAGATCGGCTTCGTCTCCCTCGGGTGTCCCAAGAACCTCGTCGACTCCGAGGTGATGCTCGGCCTCGCCGAGCAGGCCGGACACGAGATCACCACCGACGCGGCAGGGGCCGACGTGCTCGTCGTCAATACCTGCGCGTTCATCGATCGCGCGAAGCAGGAATCGGTGGACACCATTCTCGAGATGGCCGAGCTCAAGAAGCAGGCTGCGGGACGGAAGCTCATCGTCACAGGGTGCCTGGCGGAGCGGTACCGCGAGGAGCTCCGCACGGAAATTCCCGAGATAGACGCCGTCCTGGGGACCGGAGAGGTCACGGGGCTGGTCGAGGCGCTGTCGGGAGGGGACCCGACCGCGTCGGGAGCGCATGAAGAAAAGTCGGGAGGGACGAAGTCGTCGGGAATCGGGACGGCCCCGCTGATGTTCTATCGTCGCGATCCCGACAGCGATATCCGCTCCCGACGGTCCGCAGGTCCCTCCCGCTCAGCTGAAGCTCCGTCCCGACACAGTTCGCCGGTTTTCGGCCTCGACCTTCCCACCTACCTGTACGACGCCGACACGCCGCGGCGGCGCGCGACACCGGGTCACTACGCCTATGTGAAGATCGCCGAGGGTTGCGACTACAAGTGCGCGTTCTGCATCATCCCCAAGATGCGCGGGCACTACCGGAGCCGTTCCATCGACTCGGTGGTTCGCGAGGCCCAACGGCTGGCCGGGGAAGGTGTCAAGGAACTGCTGCTCATCTCGCAGGACACCTCGTTCTACGGGATCGACCAGGGGGAGCGCGGGGCCTTGCCGCGGCTCCTCCGGGCCTTGAACCAGGTGGACGGCATCGAGTGGATCCGGATGCTCTACCTCTACCCCACGACCATCACCGACGACGTCATCGAGGCCGTCGCCGGCCTCGACAAGGTCTGCAAGTACATCGACCTGCCGCTGCAGCACGCCTCCGACTCGGTCCTGAAGCGCATGAAGCGCCCCGGCACCCGCGCCTCGTACTCCCGCCTGCTGGACACCATCCGGGCGCGCGTCCCCGGCGTGGCCCTCCGCACCACTTTCATCACGGGATTCCCGGGCGAGACCGAGGCCGACGTCGACGCCCTCGAGGATTTCATCACCGAGGTGGGGTTCGACCACCTGGGGGTCTTCACCTACTCCCATGAGGAAGGGACCTCGGCCTTCGCCCTGGCCGACGACGTGCCCCAGGAGGAAAAGGAGGCTCGGCAGGCCCGGCTGATGGCGGCGCAGCGCAGGCTGGTGGCGAGCCGCCACCGGGGACGGGTCGGGGAACGGGCCCGCCTGCTGCTGGACGGTCCCTCGCCCGAGCATGAGTGGGTGTGGCGGGGCCGCCTGGCCGGCCAGGCGCCGGACATCGACCCCGTGGTCTACCTGACCGAGGCCGACCCGGACACCCTGGCGGCCGGCCGCTTCCTCGACGTCGAGATCGTGGGCGCCGAGGAGTACGACCTCGTGGCGCGGCCCCTGCCTTGATCTACCCTTCGTGCTATCATTAGTGTTCGGTTCTTAGTCTGGGAAACCAGAGTGGGCCTGTTGCCCACTTTTTCTGTTTAGGGGGCTTTTTTGGGCCCGCTCGAGCGTGTCCGGGAGGCCGCGTCCCGAGTCGCCGCCAGTTACGGGCTGGACATCTTCGACGTCGAGCTCCGGCGCGAAGGCGGCCGGCAGGTGCTGCGGGTGGTGCTGGATCGGCCCGGCCCGAACCTGACGGCCGAGGACAGTGTCAGCCTGGACGATTGCGCGCGGGTGAGCGAGGAGCTGAGCGCGATCCTCGATGTCGAGGAGATCGTGCCGGCCGATCGCTACACATTGGAGGTGTCGTCGCCCGGGCTCGACCGCCCGCTGCGGCACGCCGACGACTACCGCCGGTTCGCCGGGCGGCAGGCGAAGATCGTGCTGTCGGAGCCGGTGGCGCGGCAGACCGCGTTTGCGGGCCGCCTGCTCGGCCTCGACGGCGACGACGTGATGTTCGAATCGGAGGGCGGGAAGCCCGTGCGGTTGCCGTTGCGGCTCATCGCGCGCGCCCGTCTCGACGTGGAGTTCTGACCTGACCATGAGCACGAATCCGCTGCTGCAGACCATCGAGGCCCTCGCCAAGGAAAAGGGCATCGAGCCCGACGTCGTCATCCAGGCGATGGAAGAGGCCGTGCTGACGGCATCGCGGAAGTACTACAAGACCGGCGAGGAGTTGAAGGCGAAGTTCAACCCTGAGAACGGACAGATCGAGCTCTTTGCCGTGAAGACCATCGTGGACGAGGTCACCGACCCCGCGGTGGAGATCTCCGTGGCCGAGGCGAAGGAGATCTATGGCGAGGACGCCGAGGTCGAGGCCGGCTACCAGATCGAGTTCCCCAAGCGGACCGACGTCCTGGGCCGCATCGCCGCGCAGACCGCCACGCAGGTGAGCTCCCAGACGGGGCGCGAGGCCGAGCGCGAGAACGTCTTCGCCGAGTACAACCAGCGCGTCGGCGAGGTCATGAACGGCGTGGTCAAGCGCTTCGAGCAGGGCGACATCATCGTCGAAGTCGGCCGTGTCGAGGCCATCCTGCCGCGCAAGGAGCAGTCGAGGGCGGAGAGCTACGCCCAGGGCGACCGGATCCGTGCCGTCATCCGCGCCGTCGGGAAGGGCGCCAAGGGCCCGCAGATCGTACTGTCGCGCACCGACCCGGCCCTGCTCATCAAGCTGTTCGAGCAGGAGGTACCCGAAATCTACGACGGCACCGTCATGGTGCGAGGCGCCGTGCGCGAGGCCGGCGACCGCGCCAAGGTGGCCGTCTACTCGCGCGAGCGGGACGTGGACCCGGTGGGCGCCTGCGTCGGCATGAAGGGCACGCGCGTGCAGGCGATCATCCGCGAACTGCGCGGCGAGAAGATCGACATCGTCGAGTGGTCGGAGGATCCCGTGCAGTTCGTGATGAACGCGCTCAGCCCGGCCAAGGTCCAGCGCGTCACGATCGTGGACGACAAGGACAAGGTGATGGAGGTCGTCGTCGAGGACAAGCAGCTGTCCCTGGCGATTGGCAAGAAGGGCCAGAACGTGCGGCTGGCGGCGAAGCTGACGGGCTGGCGCATCGACATCAAGAGCGAGGAAGAGAAGCGGAAGGAAGTGGAGGCGCAGTTCGGCGCCATGGAGGCCGCCGCCGCCGAAGGCGCACCGACCGAGGGTGCCGTCGAAGAGCCCGCGGCCGAGTTGGCGGCCGAAGGCGAGACAGCCGCCCAGGGCGAGCCGGTCGCCGAAGTGGCGCCCGACGAGAGCGCCGAGCGAACCGAGTAGCCGTCGTAGCATCAGGCCGTTTGCCTGAGGCCCGAAGCCCGTTAGCCGCAGTCGAGAGCACACACATCGAATGGCCACTGTCCGGATCTACAAAGTCGCAGAGCTTCTGAACACGACCAGCCAGGAAGTGCTGGACCTGCTCAAGAAGAACCACGGCATCGAGCTGAAGAGCGCGTCGAGCACGCTCGAAGAGATCGTGGCCCGGCAGTTCGTGGAACGCCTGGCCCGACAGCGCGGGATCGAACTACCCAAGGGCGACATCTTCTCGGATCAGGCCGTCAAGGCCGCGAAGAGCAAGGCGGCCGGCTCGAAGAAGGCCGGCGCCGCCGTCGAGCCGCCGAAGCCCGCGGTTCCAACGCTGGGGCCGCCGCGTCTCGTGAAGAAGCCGACGCTGGTGAAGCCGGCGGCGGCCGCGCCGGAGGCGCCCGCGGCGATGGAAGCGCCGGCGCCCGAGGCCGTCGAACCACCCGCGCCGGTACCGGTCGAGGCCGTCGCGGCCGAGCCCCCCGTGGAGATCGAGGTCCCGCCTCCCGCCGCCGCGGCGCCCGCGCCGGTGGCGATCGAGGAAGCACCAGAGCCGCCAGTGGAACCGGCGCCGCCGGTGGCCGAGCCTGCGGCCGCCACTGCGGAGCCTGTCGCGAAACCGGCCGCGCCACCAGCGCCGCCGGCTCCGCCGGCGGCCCCAGCGCGCCCCGCCGGGCGCTTCGTGCCGCCAAGCATCCGGCTGCGCGTCGAAGAGCCCGGGCAGGCGCCTCCGCAGGCACCGCCGCTCGTGCCGAAGCGGGCCATCGTGCCGCCGCAACCGCCGCGGCCGACCCCGACCCCTCGACCGACACCGCCGCCGCAGCCGGCGCGCCCGGGTGGCCCCCGGCCGCCCTACGGCAGCCGCCCGGCGGGGGGAATGACCCCCGCCATGCTGGGCGGCCCCCGGCCGCTGCCCTCGCAGCCGGTGCGTCCCGGCCAGCCGCCGCCGGGCCGACCGGGCATGCCCGGAGGCCCGCGGCCGCCGTACGGTCAGCAGTTCCGCCCCCGGCCCGGAGGCGGGCCGCGCCCGGCCCAGCGCCGCGATGCCCTGCAGCGTATGCCTTCGGCCGCCGCGCCGGTGGCGCCGCCGCCGATTTCCCGCACCATCACGCTCGCCGAGGGCATGACGGTGAAGGACCTGGCGGACAAGCTCGACGTGCGCGTGAAGGAGGTGCTCAAGGCCCTCCTCGATCGGCGGATGATGATGACCATCAACTCGGTCGTGGACATGAACACGGCCAGGGACGTGGCCCGCGGCTTCGGCGCCGACATCGAGACCCGCACCTACGAGGAGGAATTGCTCGAGACCGAGTCGGAAGCGGTCGATCCGAAGGACCTGCTGCCCCGCGCGCCCGTGGTGACCGTGATGGGCCACGTCGATCACGGCAAGACGACGCTGCTCGACTCCATCCGCGAGACACGCGTGGCCGAGCGCGAGGCCGGCGGCATCACGCAGCACATCGGCGCGTACCTCGTCACCGGCGTCGGCGAGAAGAGCGACAAGAGCATCGTCTTCCTCGACACCCCCGGCCACGCGGCGTTCACCCTCATGCGCGCCCGCGGCGCGAAGATCACCGACGTGGTCATCCTCGTCGTCGCGGCGGATGACGGCGTCATGCCCCAGACGAAGGAGGCCATCGACCACGCGAAGGCCGCCGGCGTGCCCATCATCGTGGCCGTGAACAAGATCGACAAGCCCGGCGCCAACCCCGAGGTTCCCAAGCGCCAGCTGGCCGATCTCGGCCTCATGCCGGAGGACTGGGGCGGCGACACGGTATTCGTGGAGGTCTCGGCCAAGCAGAAGAAGAACCTCGAGACGCTGCTCGAGATGATCCTGCTCGTCACCGACATCGGCGAGCACAAGGCCAACCCGAAGCGCGCGGCCGTGGGCACGGTCCTCGAGACGAAACTGGATCGCGGGCGCGGCCCCGTCGCCACGGTCCTCGTGCAGGACGGCACGCTGCGCGTGGGCGACAACGTGATCGCGGGCCCGGTGGTGGGCCGCGTTCGCGCCCTCATCGACGACCGCGGCCGATCGCTGAAGCAGGCCGGCCCGTCCACGCCGGTGGAGGTGCTCGGGCTCGAGGCCCTGCCATCGCCCGGCGAGCCGTTCCAGGCCGTGGCCGACCCGGCGAAGGCCCGCCAGATCGCCACGTTCCGGCAGGCCCAGGCCAAGGAGCGGGCGCTCGGCGCCAAGGGCAGCCGCCTGACGCTCGAATCGCTCCAGCAACAGCTCTCCGAGGAGGGCATGAAGGAGCTGGCCATCATCATCAAGGCCGACGTGCAGGGATCGGCCGAGGTGCTGGCAGACTCGCTCTCGAAGCTCTCGGACGAGAAGACGAAGGTCAAGATCATCCACTCGGCGGTCGGTGCCATCAACGAGTCGGACGTGCTGCTGGCCGCGGCGTCCAACGCCATCATCATCGGCTTCAACGTGCGGCCGGATCGCAACGCCGCCGAGGTCGCCGAGCGCGAGAAGGTGGACATCCGCCACCACTCGGTCATCTACAACGTGACCGAGGAGATCCAGAAGGCCATGACCGGCCTGCTGGAGCCGACCATCAAGGAAGTGCGCCTCGGCAGCGCGCAGGTCCGCGACACGTTCAAGGTGCCCAAGGTGGGCGTCATCGCGGGCTGCATGGTGAGCGACGGCCGCATCACCCGCCAGGGCGACGCCCAGGCGCGCCTGCTCCGTGACAATGTCGTCATCTGGGAAGGCCGGCTCGCGTCGCTCAAGCGCTTCAAGGACGACGTGTCCGAGGTGAAGGCCGGGTTCGAGTGCGGCATCGGCCTCCAGAACTTCAACGACATCAAGGTCGGCGACGTGATCGAGGTCTTCCAGATGGAGCGCGTCGCCGCGACGGCGTAGCACGGGGGGTTCGAAGCACGAGGGTTCGAAGCACGGGGGGGGGCGAAGCACGCGGGGTTCAGGCCGTCTATTCCTCCCCGCAGCCGTGCACCCTGCCCCCCTGCACCCCTGCCCCCTGTCTCTGCACCGAGTTGCCCATGGCCCTGTCCCACCGCGTCGAGCGCATCGCAGAGCAGATCCGCGAGGAGCTGAGCCAGATGCTGGCCACCGAGGTCCGCGATCCGGGCGTCGGCCTGGTGACGATCACGCGCGTCAAGGTGACGGCGGACCTCTCGCTGGCCCGGGTGTACTGGACGGCGATGGCCGAAGGGAAGGAGCGCAAGGACACGGCAAAGGCGCTGGACCGAGCCGCGCCGTTCCTGCGGCACCTGCTCAGCCAGCGCCTGACCCTCCGCCGCGTACCGGAGGTCAAGTTCCAGTACGACGAATCCGTCGTGGCCCAGGACCGCATCGAGCGGATCATCCAGGAGCTGCATGCCGAGCGCCAGGAGCACCCGGAGCTGAACGCGCTGGTCGATACGCCGCCCGACGTCAAGAAGGATGAGCCCCCACAGTAACCCCCCAGCCGACCTGCTGGCCGCTATCGCCCGCGGTCGGCGCTTCTTCGTGACGTCGCACCAGCGACCCGACGGCGACGCCATCGGATCGGCCGTCGCCATGGCGCTGGCGCTGGAGGCGCTGGGCAAACAGGCCACGGTCGTGATGGACGCGCCGCCCCCGGCATTCCTCCAGCCCTTCCCTCGCGTGGACGACATCCGCATCACCACCGAGGTGACCGAGGCGGTGGACGCCGTCCTCGTGATGGAGTGCAGCACGCTGGCGCGCACGGGCGTGGCGGGCCTCGAGCGCTCGCCCGTCATCAACATCGACCACCACCCGGGGAACGCGGCCTACGGGCAGATCAACTGGATCGACGAGGGCGCCGCCGCCTGCGGAGAGATGGTCTTCACGCTCGTCGAGGCGCTCGGGGTGCCGATGACCCCTGACATCGCCACGCACATCTACCTGGCCATCCTCACCGACACGGGGTCGTTCCACTTCTCCCACCTCACGCCGCGGACCTACGAGACGGCCGGCCGTCTGGTCGCCGCCGGGGCCAATCCCCAGTGGATTGCCCGCACGCACTACGACAGCAACTCGCTGGCGCGCGTGCGCATCTTCGGCGCCGTGCTCAACGCCATGTCGATCCACGCCGGCGGCCGCGTGGCGCTGCTCACGATCACGAGAGCCATGGCCCGCGATCTGGGAGGCACCTATGACGACACCGAGGGTCTGATCAACTTTCCCCTCACGGTGAAGGATCTCCAGGCGGTCGCCTTCTTCAAGGAGCAGGGGCCGGATGACTGGCGCGTGAGCCTCCGGTCCAAGGGCGATGTGGACACGGCGGCCATCGCGAAGCAGTTCGGCGGCGGCGGCCACAGGAACGCGTCCGGCTGTGGCTGGCAGGGTTCCATCGGCGAGGGGCACGAAGTCTTCGCCCGCCTGCTCGGCCAGGCTGTCTCCGGATGATTTCGGGTGTCCTGGTCATCGACAAGCCCCCGGGCCCGACGTCCCACGACATGGTCGCCGTGGCTCGCCGCGTGCTCGGGGAGCGTCGGATCGGCCACTGTGGCACGCTCGATCCAGGCGCCACTGGCGTCCTGGTGCTGGCCGTGGGCCAGGCCACCCGCCTGGTGCGGTTCCTGTCTTCCGAGCGCAAGCACTACGATGCGACGATCCGGTTCGGCCAGACGACGGACACCTTCGACACCGCTGGCGAGGTGACCTCCGAGTCGGGTGACCGTCCGACGCGCGAGGCCGTGGAGGCCGCCCTCACGGGCTTCCGGGGCGTCGTCCTCCAGACGCCGCCGGCCTTTTCGGCCAAGAAGGTCGATGGCCGGCGTGCCTACGATCTGGCCCGTCGCGACGATCGGCCCGCCCCCGTTCTCGCGCCGGTCCCCGTCACCGCCCATGAGTTGGAACTGACCGCGTTCGACGGGGAGACGGCCAGCCTGTCGATGGTGGTGTCGGCCGGGTTCTACGTGCGGTCCCTGGCAAACGACCTCGGCTGCGCGCTGGGGATGGGCGCGGTCCTCGCGAGCCTCCGGCGGACGCGTGCCGGAAGCTTCGGGCTCACCGACGCCGTCACCGCCGACGTGCTGGCCACGGCCGGTCGCGAGGCGGTGCTGGGCCGCCTGGTGCCGATGGAGCGCCTGCTGACCGACGTGCCGGCGGTCATGCTCAGCGAAGACCACGCGGCCCAGGCGCGGCGCGGGATGGACCTGCCGGCCCCGGCGGGCCTGGCGCCGGTCCCGGCGCTGGCGCGGCTGCTTGGTCCCGGGGGCGACCTGATCGCCCTCGCCACACCCTCAAAACGGGCGGGCTTTTTGCACCCATCGGTGGTTTTGGGCTAAGATTGACAATTCTCGACGACCGCCCTGGTCGTCACATACGGCGGCGTGGAGTGGCGCGGAGCGCACTCTGGGCCGTGCGTGGAGGCAACGTGGCACTGACGAAAGACAAGAAGGTCGCCCTCATCGGCGAGTACAAGACCCACGCCAGCGACACGGGCTCACCGGAGGTCCAGGTGGCCCTGCTCAGCGAGCGCATCAACTACCTCACCGAGCACTTCAAGTCGCACGCGAAGGACCACCATTCGCGCCGAGGGCTGCTGAAGCTGGTCGGCCAGCGCCGGCGCCTGCTCGACTACCTGAAGAGCAAGGACACCGAGCGCTACGCCGCGCTCATCAAGCGCCTCGGCATCCGCAAATAGAAGGTTTCACAGTTACGAGTTCAAAGTGCAAAGTTGCCGTTCAACGTGGCCCCCACTTTGAACCCCGCACTTCGCATTTCGAACTCCTGAAGGGTTCCTATGCACAGAAGCGAAGTTTCTCTCGGCGGCCGTCCCCTGACGATCGAGACCGGCAAGTGGGCCAAGCAGGCGCACGGCTCGGTCATCGTCCGGATGGGCGACACGATGGTGCTCGTGACGGCCTGCCACTCGGGTAGCCCGCGCGAGGGCATCGATTTTCTCCCGCTCACGGTGGACTACCGTGAGTACGCCTACTCTTCCGGCCGCATCCCGGGCGGCTTCTTCAAGCGCGAAGGCAAGCCCACCGAGAAGGAGGTCCTCACGAGCCGCGTGATCGACCGGCCGATCCGCCCGCTCTTCCCCTCGGGGTGGCGCAACGAGTCGCAGATCATCGCGATGGTGCTGTCCGCGGATACCGAGTTCGACTCGGACGTGCTGGCCATCACCGGCGCCTCGGCGGCGCTCGCCATCTCGGAGATCCCGTTCGAGAAGACTATCGCCGGCGTGCGTGTGGGGCTCGTCGACGGGCAGTACATCATCAATCCCAGCTACGAGCAGCGCCGCCAGAGCCGCCTCGATCTCGTCGTCGCGGGCAGCCACGATGGCATCGTGATGGTGGAAGCCGGCGCCAAGGAGGTGACGGAGGACGAGACCCTCACCGCGCTCGACGAGGCGCACAAGGCCATCAAGCAGATCTGCGGGAGCATCGACGCCCTGGCGAAGGAGGTCGGCAAGCGGAAGCTGCCGAAGCCGGAACGCAAGATCGGCCACGAGTTCTACCGCGAAGTCGAGGAGAAGGTCATCGTCCCGCTCCGCGAGGCGATGCGCATCAAGGGCAAGATCGAGAACTACGATCGGGTCGACCAGGTGCTCGACGACCTCATCGCCTCGATCCCCGAGGGCGAGGTCCAGCGGAAGAGCGAAGCGAAGGCCATCTTCAAGGAACTCCAGGAGAAGGTGCTGCGCGACGAGATCCTCGAGCACAACATCCGCCTCGACGGCCGCAAGTTCGACGAGATCCGGCCCATCACCATCGAGACCGGCGTCCTGCCCCGCACCCACGGCTCGGTGGTGTTCACGCGCGGCGAGACCCAGGCGCTGGTCACCGCGACGCTCGGCACCGCCGACGACCAGCAGAAGATCGAGATGGTGGACGGCGAGATGTGGAAGCGGTTCATGCTCCACTACAACTTCCCGCCCTTCTCGGTCGGTGAAGTGGGCTTCCTGCGCGGCCCTGGCCGGCGTGAAGTGGGCCACGGCGCCCTGGCCGAGCGAGCCCTGCTGCCGATGGTGCCCGCCGAAGAGCAGTTCCCCTACACCGTCCGCATCGTCTCGGACATCCTCGAGTCGAACGGCAGCTCGTCGATGGCGTCGGTCTGCGGCGGATCCCTCGCCATGATGGACGCCGGCGTGCCGCTCAAGGCGCCGGTGGCCGGCGTGGCCATGGGCCTCATCCTCGACGAGAAGACCGGCAAGTACGCCGTCCTCAGCGACATCGCGGGCGCCGAAGATCACTACGGCGACATGGACTTCAAGGTGACCGGCACCGAAGCCGGCATCACGGCCCTGCAGATGGACATCAAGGTCACGGGCGTGCCAGCCGAGGTCATGCGCGCGGCTCTGATCCAGGCGCGCGAAGGCCGCCTCCACATCCTGGGCAAGATGAACGAGGCGCTCACCGCGCATCGCCAGAGCATCTCGGCCTACGCGCCACGCATCGTCACGATCAAGATCCCGGTGGACAAGATCCGCGACGTCATCGGGCCCGGTGGCAAGATGATCCGCTCCATCATCGAGCGCACGGGCGTGAAGATCGACGTGCAGGACGATGGCCAGGTGAACGTGGCATCGGCGGACGAAGCCGCGGCGGCCAAGGCCATCGGGATCATCCAGGAACTCACCGCCACCGCCGAGCTCAACAAGACCTACCTCGGCAAGGTGCAGCGAATCACCGACTTCGGCGCCTTCGTGGAGATCATGCCGGGCACCGATGGCCTGCTCCACGTCTCGGAGATCGCGCACTACCGCGTCAAGGATGTCCGGGACGAGTTGAAGGAAGGCCAGCAGGTGCTGGTGAAGGTCATCAACATCGACCCCACCGGCAAGATCCGCCTCTCGCGCAAGGCCCTCATCACCCCAGAGGAGGGCGGTGCGCCGCCCGCGACGGGCGAAGAGGGTGCGGGCGCGGCGGCGGGTGGCGGCGCCGACCGGGGCGACCGCCCGCCTCGCGACCGTGGCCCACGCCGCGACCGCGGGCCGCGCCGCGACTGACAGGCGACGACCGTGAGCCGGGGCCGAAGGCCCTGGGACAGCGCATCAGGACGGAGCGCCGGGGCCAACGCCCCGGCGTCTTCTTGTACTGGATACAATGAACTCATGCGACAACGTGTCCCAGGGGCCGTGCTCGCCCTGCTCATCGCCACCGCGACCCTCGCGGCCGGGCAGGAGCAGGCGCCGAACCGCCGCGAATTCACCGTCACGGCGCGCGACCACGTGTTCACCCCGGATCGACTCGAGGTGTCGAAGGACGACCTCGTGAAGATCACTTTCCGGGCCGAAGGGCGGCCCTCCAGCTTTGTCATCGACGCCTACCGCATCGTCAAGCGCGCGGGCGGGGGCCAGTCGGTGACCTTCGAGTTCCGGGCCGATCAGCCGGGCACCTTCCCCTACTACTGCAATCTCACCGGGGACCCGGAGTGCCGCAACATGCAGGGGACGCTGGTGGTGAAGGCTCGGTGACAATCGCGCCCATTGGTGATTGCTGATTGCCGATCGGGAGATTCAATGCGCGATTCACCGATGGCTCGATGATCCATTCCGATTGCACCAATCATCGATGCCCCAATCGCCGGATGAATCGCTCAATCGCCGATTGGCAATCGCCAGTGGACGGCCGCGGCGTCAGCGCACTGAGCGCCGCGGGAACAGGTCGGGGTTGTCGGTGAACAGCGCGTCCACGCCCAGCGTGTAGAGGAAATGCGCCATCTCTGCGGCCACCGACGGGAAGCGGCCGGAGTCGGCGCTCCGGAACGTGTACGGCGTCACGGTGAGACCGGCGTCGTGAGCCCACCTCACGAACGCGGGGTTGTCCAGGACGATACGCTTGGCCGGGGCGAGGTCCTGCACGATGCCCTGCCATGACCGCACGCGTGCCTCGTCCCAGCCCTCTCCGCGCTCGATGAGCAGGGCGACGGGCACGCCAATCTTCATCGCGGCGAGTCGGCGGGCGCTACCCTCTCCGAACGTCTGCAGGATGATCGGGGTCCCGGGATCGGCCCGAGGGCCCCGCAAGCCATGCCGATCCAGGGCGACCGCGACCAACTCCTCGAACCTCACGTCGCGCCCCTCATAGATTTCCGGGGTCTTCAACTCGGGAAACATCCCGGCGCGGCCCCTGATCAGGGCCACGGCCTCGTCGAAGGTTGGCACGCGCTCGCCCCTGAACTTCGGATCGAACCACGAGCCCGCGTCCAGCTGCTTGATTTCCGCCAGCGTGAAGTCGTTGGCCAGCCAGGTCCGCCGCAGCCGGCCCCCGAAGTCGACCTCGGTGAAGCGCGACGGAAACACCTCCTCGACGTTCGTCGTGCGCTCGAGGCTGGGGTCGTGCAGGCAGATGAGCACCCCGTCCTTCGTCACCGCGAGGTCCTGCTCCACGAAATCGGCCCCCTGCTCGAGAGCCATGCGGTAGGCGGCCAGCGTGTGCTCCGGCGCGTAGGCCGAGGCCCCGCGGTGGGCCACGTTGGTCTTGCGGGGGTAATGGCTCGGAGGGGGGGTGGGCATGAGCGTGGCGGCCAACAGCAGGATCGGAACGAGGCGCATGGCGATCTCCGGGAAGACTACGATGGCACGCGCGCGTCACGTCTGCGTGAAGGCCCGGGCGGCCTCGATGCGCTCGCGAATCGGCGGGTGCGAGTAGAAGAGCCATCGCGCCAGGGCCGACGGCCGCTCCTCGGCTAGGTTCTGCTGCGACAGCCGCTTCATCGCGGAGACGAACGCTTCCGGGTTGCGGGTCGCCTCGAGGGCGTACCGATCGGCGGCGCGCTCCTGCGCCCTCGACAGGGCATTGACTAGGGGCAGCGCAAGGAACGACCAGGTGCCGCCCACGAGCATCAGCAGCGGCAGCGCCGCGGGGTCGGCCATCCCTCGAAGACCCAGGCGGACCACGGCCGCGCGGAGCACGACGTCCGCTGCGTAGAACCCGCCGACCAGCACGAGCGTCTGCACGGCAATGCCGCGCCACAAGTCCCGGTGCACGTGGTGGGCCAGCTCGTGCGCCAGCACGACTTCAATCTCGTCATCGGTGTAGTCGGCCAGCAACGTATCCGAGAGCAGAATACGCCGCGTGTGGCCGAGCCCGGCCAGCGCCGCGTTGGCCTTGCGCGTGTGGCCGCTCAGGACCCATTCGAAGACGCCGACGACATCGGTGCGGGCGCGGGCGGCCAGGGCCATGAGGCGGTCGACGAGTGGCGGCCGATCGAGCGGACGGAACTTGTAGAAGATGGGGAGCAGGAGCACCGGCGCAATCCTCGCCAGCCCGACCAGGGCCGCGGCGAAGGCGCCCGCCGAGATCATCCACCACCAGTCTGGCCACCTGCGCAGGCTGGCGAAGATTACGGAAGCGGCGATCACGGCGATGGTGAGGGCAAGGCACGCCGCCTTCACCTGGTCGGCCAGCCAATGCGCGCCCGACTGGGTCGAGAGGCCGTAACGGTGCTCGAGGGCGAAACCCTGGTACCAGGAGAACGGGAACTCCGCCACCTGGAGGATGGCAACGACGGCGACGGTCATGAGGACCACCGCCGCGCCCTCTTCGAGACCGGAGGGAAGTACCAGCGACGCCAGGTCGTGCAGAAGTTCCCGCATCCGCACGGCGGCGCCCGTGAAGGCCAGCGCCGCCAGAACGAGGCCGGCGACCACGGTGCCGGCCATGTCGGCCCGGCGGCGGAGGCGATGATAGCGCGTGGATTTGTCTTCAGTCACGGGGACGGGGAGCCCTCGCTCCCGCCCCTAACTTTACCCTGTCACTTCTCGTCCGTGGCGGATTCGACCGTGCTGCCGGCCGACTTCGAGAGGCGCACTCCGCCGTTGGTCGTCTGCAGGGTGACCCTGGCACCGCCGCCGTTGAGGGTGCCTTCGAGCCGGCGTCGGGACTGCTCGCCGGTCAGCTGTAATTCGACGTCCGTCGTCCTGATGCCGCCGTTGGTGACCCGGGCGGTCACGGATGCGCGGCTGTCGCCAGGCAGGGCCAGCGATACGCCGCCATTCACCGCTTCGAGTGCCACCTGGCCCTCGCCGGCGAGGGCCGTGGCCAGGTCGATCTCCACGCCGCCGTTGACCGTGGATGCGTCGAGCGTGGTGACCGACAGGCGCTTGCCCTCGACGCCGCCGTTCACCGTCTTTGCGTGGATCTCGCCCTCGAGGCCCGCCAGCGCCACGCGCCCGTTGACGGTCCGAAGGTCCACGACCGTGCCCTTCGGCACCTTGACCGTCCAGCGAACCTCGACGTTCGAGACGCCGAAGGTCCGGGGCGCCCGGACCTCGACCCTGACGCCCCGCTCGCCCACCTCTTCCCGCATCTCGACCTTGCCCAGCAGGTCGCGGGCGGCATCATCCGAGCCGGCTTTCGCCGTGCGCTGCCCGACGAGCTCGACTTCGCTCCCGCTGGCGGGCTCCGCGTCGATTCGGCCGTTGACGTTGATGAGCTCGAGGCGACCGCCCTGGGCGAGCGGATAGGAGCGCGTCCAGGTGTCCTGCGCGCGGCCGGTGGCCAGGTCGAGGGAGAACCCTCCCTCTCCCACCTGGACATCGCACGCGGCAGCCGCGACCACGACCGCCAGGGAGAAACCGATGTGGAGCAGCCGGCGTCTGAGCATGGGCACCTCTAGGGGCAATACGGGTACCCGGGTTCTCGGGTTCTCGGGTTCTGGGGTTCTGGGGTTCTCAGGTTCTCGGGTTCAGTTCATCTGAATCGAGATGAGCTTCGACACGCCCGGCTCCTCCATCGTCACGCCGTACAGGCGATTGGCGATCTCCATCGTCTTGCGGCTGTGCGTGATGATGATGAACTGCGTCTTGTCCATCATGCCCCGCAGCAGCTCTACGAAGCGGCCGATGTTCGCGTCGTCGAGCGGCGCGTCAATCTCATCCAGCAGGCAGAACGGGCTGGGCTTGTAGCGGAAGATCGCGAACATCAGCGCGATGGCGGTGAGCGCCTTCTCGCCACCCGACAGCAGATGGATGGTGCTGTTACGCTTGCCCGGCGGCTGCGCCATGATGGCGACGCCGCTGTCGAGCAGTTCATCCGAGGTGAGTACCAGTTCGGCATGGCCGCCACCGAACACCTTCGGAAAGAGCGCCTGCAAGCCCCGATTGATCTGGTCGAAGGTGTCACGGAAGCGGCTGCGGGTTTCGCGGTCGATCTTGCGGATGGCCTCCTGCAGCGTTTCGAGTGCCTCGCCGAGGTCGGCCTGCTGCGCCTCCAGATACCCC